>NZ_JAAWWS010000155.1:6761-49516 GCF_012272825.1 Wenzhouxiangella sp. XN79A
TGAAGATCCACCGCCCGGCGGAACGAAGAAAAAAGCCCAGACGCGGAATGCATCTGGGCTTTCGAATAAATGCCTGGCGGTGACCCGCTTGCGGGTGCGTGTCTCCGCAAATCGATCGTTCGGCCGAAGGCCGGTCGAATTGGCCCGTCAGGGCCTTCGCGCGCAGCGGGGCGAAGCGCGAATGAAGATCCACCGCCCGGCGGAACGAAGAAAAAAGCCCAGACGCGGAATGCATCTGGGCTTTCGAATAAATGCCTGGCGGTGACCCGCTTGCGGGGGCGTGTCTCCGCAAATCGATCGTTCGGCCGAAGGCCGGTCGAATTGGCCCGTCAGGGCCTTCGCGCGCAGCGGGGCGAAGCGCGAATGAAGATCCACCGCCCGGCGAAACGAAGAAAAAAGCCCAGACGCGGAATGCATCTGGGCTTTCGAATAAATGCCTGGCGGTGACCTACTCTCACATGGGAAACCCCACACTACCATCGGCGCTACTGCGTTTCACTTCCGAGTTCGGGATGGGATCGGGTGGTTCCACAGCGCTATTGCCACCAGGCAAAGCGAACTTGTAACCGCATGGCCTCTTCGGACCACACAGCGGAATTCTGTTCAAGAGCGTGTCGTGTCGCGCCGATCAAGTCCAGCGCAAAGTTGGCTTTGGCGTTATATGACCAAGCCTCACGGGCAATTAGTACTGGTTAGCTTCATGCATTACTGCACTTCCACACCCAGCCTATCAACCTGGTCGTCTTCCAGGGCCCTACAGGGACCTCAAGGGTCCAGTGAAACCTCATCTTGGGAGGGGCTTCCCGCTTAGATGCTTTCAGCGGTTATCCCGTCCGATCGTAGCTACCCGGCAATGCATCTGGCGATACAACCGGAACACCAGCGGATCGTCCACTCCGGTCCTCTCGTACTAGGAGCAGATTCCCTCAAGTTTCAAGCGCCCACGGCAGATAGGGACCGAACTGTCTCACGACGTTCTAAACCCAGCTCGCGTACCACTTTAAATGGCGAACAGCCATACCCTTGGGACCGGCTACAGCCCCAGGATGTGATGAGCCGACATCGAGGTGCCAAACACCGCCGTCGATATGAACTCTTGGGCGGTATCAGCCTGTTATCCCCGGAGTACCTTTTATCCGTTGAGCGATGGCCCTTCCATACAGAACCACCGGATCACTAAGACCTGCTTTCGCACCTGCTTGATCCGTCGATCTCGCAGTCAAGCACCCTTGTGCCTTTGCACTCAGCGCACGATGTCCGACCGTGCTGAGGGTACCTTCGTGCTCCTCCGTTACTCTTTGGGAGGAGACCGCCCCAGTCAAACTACCCACCACACACTGTCCCCGACCCGGATAACGGGCCTGGGTTAGAACTCCAATTACACCAGGGTGGTATTTCAAGGTTGGCTCCACGCAGACTGGCGTCCACGCTTCGAAGCCTCCCACCTATCCTACACAGGAATAACCGAAGTTCAGTGTGAAGCTATAGTAAAGGTTCACGGGGTCTTTCCGTCTAGCCGCGGGTACACTGCATCTTCACAGCGATTTCAATTTCACTGAGTCTCGGGTGGAGACAGTGTGGCCATCGTTACGCCATTCGTGCAGGTCGGAACTTACCCGACAAGGAATTTCGCTACCTTAGGACCGTTATAGTTACGGCCGCCGTTTACCGGGGCTTCGATCAAGAGCTTCGCCGAAGCTAACCCCATCACTTAACCTTCCGGCACCGGGCAGGCGTCACACCCTATACGTCCACTTACGTGTTTGCAGAGTGCTGTGTTTTTAATAAACAGTCGCAGCCACCTGGTCACTGCAACCCCCACCAGCTCCGAGAGCAAGTCTCTTCACCAGCAAGGGCGTACCTTCTCCCGAAGTTACGGTACCATTTTGCCTAGTTCCTTCACCCGAGTTCTCTCAAGCGCCTTGGGATTCTCACCCTGCCTACCTGTGTCGGTTTACGGTACGGTCAATTGTTACCTGAAGCTTAGAAGATTTTCCTGGAAGCCTGGCATCAATACCTTCGCGCCACATGGGCACTCCCCATCACACCTCAGGATTGAACCCCCGGATTTGCCAAGGAGTTCTCCCTACATGCTTGGACCGGGACAACCAACGCCCGGCGCACCTAGCCTTCTCCGTCTCTCCATCGCAGTAACATTTGGTGCAGGAATATTAACCTGCTTCCCATCGACTACGCCTTTCGGCCTCGCCTTAGGGGCCGACTCACCCTGCGCCGATTAACGTTGCGCGAGGAAACCTTGGGCTTTCGGCGGGAGGGTTTTTCACCCTCCTTATCGTTACTCATGTCAGCATTCGCACTTCCGATACCTCCAGCAAACCTCTCGATTCACCTTCGCAGGCCTACGGAACGCTCCTCTACCATGCAAGTAAACTTGCATCCGCAGCTTCGGTACACAGCTTGAGCCCCGTTAAATCTTCCGCGCGGGCCGACTCGACCAGTGAGCTATTACGCTTTCTTTAAAGGGTGGCTGCTTCTAAGCCAACCTCCTGGCTGTCTGTGCCTTCCCACATCGTTTCCCACTTAGCTGTGATTTGGGGACCTTAGCTGGCGGTCTGGGTTGTTTCCCTTTCCACGACGGACGTTAGCACCCGCCGTGTGTCTCCCGTGATTGCACTTCCTGGTATTCGGAGTTTGCAATGGTTTGGTAAGTCGGTATGACCCCCTAGCCATAACAGTGCTCTACCCCCAGGAGTGAGACACGAGGCGCTACCTAAATAGCTTTCGAGGAGAACCAGCTATCTCCGAGTTTGTTTAGCCTTTCACTCCTAGCCACAGGTCATCCCCTAATTTTTCAACATTAGTGGGTTCGGGCCTCCAGTGAGTGTTACCTCACTTTCACCCTGCCCATGGCTAGATCACTCGGTTTCGGGTCTACTCCTAGCGACTGCACGCCCTATTAAGACTCGGTTTCCCTTCGCCTTCCCTAAATGGTTAAGCTTGCCACTAAAAGTAAGTCGCTGACCCATAATACAAAAGGTACGCCGTCACCACCGAAGTGGCTCCGACTGCTTGTACGCACACGGTTTCAGGTTCTATTTCACTCCCCTCTCCGGGGTTCTTTTCGCCTTTCCCTCACGGTACTGGTTCACTATCGGTCGGCAGAGAGTATTTAGCCTTGGAAGATGGTCCTCCCATATTCAGACAGGGTTTCACGTGCCCCGCCCTACTCGATTTCACTTTCAATGCCTTTTCGCATACCGGGCTATCACCGTCTATGGCCGGCCTTCCCAGGCCGTTCTGCTAAAACAAAGAAAGCTTAAGGGCTAGTCCCCTTTCGCTCGTCGCTACTGAGGGAATCTCGGTTGATTTCTTTTCCTCCGGGTACTTAGATATTTCAGTTCTCCGGGTTCGCTTCCCTACCCTATGTATTCAGGTAGGGATACCTGCAAGCAGGTGGGTTTCCCCATTCGGAAATCCACGGATCAAAGCTTGTTGTCAGCTCCCCGTGGCTTATCGCAGACTACTACGTCCTTCATCGCCTTCTGCCGCCAAGGCATCCACCGTGTGCGCTTGGTCACTTGGTCATATAACCCAAAGCCAACTTCGCTATGGGCGCCATGACTTCGCGCCAAGATTTGATCGCTGACACGACTGAACGGACCTCGAATACGAACAGCGGCTACGCGTTCGTTTCTCGATCCATCCAAGACGCTCTTGAACAGAATTCCTGATTGTTAAAGAACTTGATCCAGCCGGCCCATCAAGAATGGTGGAGCCAGGCGGGATCGAACCGCCGACCTCCTGCGTGCAAGGCAGGCGCTCTCCCAGCTGAGCTATGGCCCCACAAGGATGGTGGGTCTGGGAAGATTTGAACTTCCGACCTCACCCTTATCAGGGGTGCGCTCTAACCAACTGAGCTACAGACCCATCGAAAACGATGAATCTCAAGAGCCGGCATGGTGCAGTTCTTGCTGCAGATAACTTGTGTTGGACGTCCCGAGAGAACCGGGTGCATTCTCTTTAAAGGAGGTGATCCAGCCGCAGGTTCCCCTACGGCTACCTTGTTACGACTTCACCCCAGTCATTGACCACACCGTGGTAATCGTCCTCCCGAAGGTTAGACTAACTACTTCTGGTGCAGCCAACTCCCATGGTGTGACGGGCGGTGTGTACAAGGCCCGGGAACGTATTCACCGCAGCAGTGCTGATCTGCGATTACTAGCGATTCCGACTTCACGCAGTCGAGTTGCAGACTGCGATCCGGACTAGGATCGGCTTTGTGGGATTGGCTTGCTCTCGCGAGTTCGCTGCCCTCTGTACCGACCATTGTAGCACGTGTGTAGCCCAGCCCGTAAGGGCCATGATGACTTGACGTCATCCCCACCTTCCTCCGGTTTATCACCGGCAGTCTCCTTAGAGTTCCCGACATTACTCGCTGGCAACTAAGGACAAGGGTTGCGCTCGTTGCGGGACTTAACCCAACATCTCACGACACGAGCTGACGACAGCCATGCAGCACCTGTCACTCGGCTCCCGAAGGCACCAAACTATCTCTAGTAAGTTCCGAGGATGTCAAGGGCTGGTAAGGTTCTTCGCGTTGCATCGAATTAAACCACATGCTCCACCGCTTGTGCGGGCCCCCGTCAATTCCTTTGAGTTTCAACCTTGCGGCCGTACTCCCCAGGCGGTCAACTTAACGCGTTAGCTTCGCCACTAAGTCCTATTAAGGGGACCCAACGGCTAGTTGACATCGTTTAGGGCGTGGACTACCAGGGTATCTAATCCTGTTTGCTACCCACGCTTTCGTACATGAGCGTCAGTCTTGGTCCAGTAAGCCGCCTTCGCCACTGATGTTCCTCCGGATATCTACGCATTTCACCGCTACACCCGGAATTCCGCTTACCTCTACCAGACTCTAGCTTGCCAGTATCGAATGCAATTCCCAGGTTAAGCCCGGGGCTTTCACATCCGACTTAGCAAGCCGCCTGCGCACGCTTTACGCCCAGTAATTCCGATTAACGCTTGCACCCTCCGTATTACCGCGGCTGCTGGCACGGAGTTAGCCGGTGCTTATTCCTTAGGTACCGTCAATTGCCATGGCGTATTAGGCCAGGCCGTTTCTTCCCTAATAAAAGTGCTTTACAACCCGCAGGCCTTCTTCACACACGCGGCATTGCTGGATCAGGCTTTCGCCCATTGTCCAATATTCCCCACTGCTGCCTCCCGTAGGAGTCCGGGCCGTGTCTCAGTCCCGGTGTGGCTGATCATCCTCTCAGACCAGCTACCGATCGTCGCCTTGGTAGGCTTTTACCCCACCAACAAGCTAATCGGACGTAGGCTCATCCTGCAGTGTGAGCTTTCAAGAAGAGGCCCACTTTCCTCCGTAGAGCGTATGCGGTATTAATCCGAGTTTCCCCGGGCTATCCCCCGCTGCAGGGCAGATTCCTACGCATTACTCACCCGTCCGCCACTCGTCAGCACAAGAGCAAGCTCTTGCCTGTTACCGTTCGACTTGCATGTGTTAAGCATGCCGCCAGCGTTCAATCTGAGCCAGGATCAAACTCTTCAGTTCAAAAGCAAATGTCTTCGAACTTCGGAACGATCCCCACTCTGAAATTTCTTTCAGGGCGGGACGAACCGATTTGGCACCACTGATGGTCCAATCGGGACGCCCACACAAGTTATCTGCATCAATTGTAAATGAACGTTTCGTTCGCGCTTTGGCATTTCGCCGAAGCAGGCCGAGCAGTATAACGCGATTTCCGTTTCGGTCAACACCTTGTGGAAAAATTTTTCCGGGCGGTGCCGCCGTCGAAGTCGCGTTCCAACCCGACGAGCCGACGAATTATAGAGACGATTTCGGGGGTGTCAACCACTTTCACGAAGTTTTTTCGCCCCGCCGGCGAGGGCGCGATGGAAACCGTCCAGAATCAGCAACCTGGCGGTCCAACGCACTCGACGTCCGGGCGGCGGCGGTAGAGCAGGTCGCGCACTTCGTGCCCCCGTTTCAGGCCGCGGCGCTCGAAATGCGTCTCCGGGCGCCAGTCCGGCTTGACCACGTCCGGGCCGCCGAGGTTCTCCAGCGCCGGTTGTTCGGCCAGCACGTCGTGCATCCACTCGGCGTAAGGCACCCAGTCGGTGGCCAGGTGCAGCCGACCTCCGGGCCGCAGCACCCGCGCGGCCAGTGCCGCGAACGCCGGCGAGACCAGCCTGCGCTTGTGGTGCCGCTTCTTCGGCCATGGATCCGGAAAGTAGACCCTCAACATGTCGATCGACGCCTCGGGCTGCTGCTGGAGCACCTCGACGGCGTCGCGCATCGCGACCCGGACATTGCCCAGACCGGCAGCTTCGAGCCCGCGCAACAGCCGTCCGACGCCGGGCTCGTGGACTTCGATCCCGACGAAATTGGCGTGCGGTTCACGCGCGGCCATCCAGCACAGCGCTTCGCCGTTGCCGCAGCCGATCTCGACGATCAGCGGGGCCGGCCGCTCGAACAGCTCGTCCAGGGTGTCCGCGTCGTCGGGGACGGCATAGATCGGAAGCAGATCCTCGAGCGCACGTTGCTGCGCCGGCGTCAGGCGGCCGGGTCGGCGTACGAAACTGCGCACGCGGCGACGCTGTTCCTGCTCCTCGCTCACTTTCCGCTGCTCGATCGGTTGCTCATCGGCTGTTCCTCCGGCGGGCCGCTCATCGGTCGAAGGCAGCCAGTGCACGTTCATACACCGCCATCCGGAGGAACACGCCCATTCGGACCTGATGGAGGATGCGCGAGCGCGGCCCGTCGGCGACCTCGGGGTCGAGCTCGATGCCGCGATTGACCGGCCCGGGATGGAGCACCCGCACGCCGGGCGACAGTCGTTCGGCGCGTGCGGCGGTCAACCCCCAGGAGGCGTGGTAGGTCGCCACGTCGGGCAGATCGAGGGCGTCGATGCGTTCGCGCTGGATCCGCAGGCAACCGACCACGTCGACGCCGTCGAGCGCGGCATCCGGATCGTCGTAGCGACGCACTTCAGCGAAGGCCGGATCGCCCGGGTCCGGCAGAAGCTCCGGGGGGCCGGCCATCCGCAGCTCGCCGACGCCCAGCCGGCGATACAGAGCGAACGCCGAGCGCGCGACTCGTGAATGGCGGAGGTCGCCAAGCAGCACGATCCGCGCCGTGGGCCAGTCGATGCCCTCTTCGAGCAGGGTGGCCGCATCCAGCAGGGCCTGGCTGGGATGGGCGTGCGTTCCATCACCGGCATTGATGACGGCGACACCGGAAGCGGCAAGGACAGCGGCTGCGCGTTCCGGGATGCCGGCCTCGGCGTGGCGGACCACCAGCGCCGCGATTCCCATCGCCGCAAGCGTGCCGACGGTGTCGTCGACGGTCTCGCCCTTGACCGACGACGATCGATCGGGGTCGACGGTGATCGAATGCAGACCGACCCGCCGCGCGGCGAGCTCGAACGAGACGCGGGTCCGCGTGCTCGGTTCCCAGAACAGCTGGGCGACCTCTCCGTCGAGACGGCGCGGCGCAGCACCGCCGGCCAGGGCCACGGCGCGGCCGATCAGCGCCTCGGCCTCGCCGGGTGCCAGGCTTGCGATGTCGAGCAGGTGTCTGCCGGTCATGCGGACGCCCCAGCGGTTTCGGCCAGCCACGATTCGAGAATGACGGCGGCGGCGTGGCTGTCGAGCTCGGCGGCGTCGCGCCGACGCGCGCGGCCGTCGCGCCGCGCGGCGCGGAACCGGGCGTCGGCTTCGCGCGACGAGAATCGCTCGTCGTGCATCACCACCCGGAGGTCGGGATGGGCGGCTCGTAGCCGCTCGGCGAAAGCGCGGGCCGCCCGACTCATCGGCGACTCGGTTCCGTCGGCGGCCAGCGGCAGGCCGACGACCACGCCGGCCGGCCTCCACTCACGAACGATGACGGCCAGGTCCGGCATCGGGTCGCCGGTGTGTCGGAGGGTGCGAAGCGGCTGTGCGGTGCCGGTCAGCGGCTGGCCGGTCGCCACGCCGATGCGGCGTTCGCCGAAGTCCAGGCCGAGCCAGACCCGGCCGACTTCAGGCATGGCCACCGACGGGTTGCAGAGTTGCTGCATCGATGCCCAGCGTGGCCACGGCACGCATCCAACGGTCGTCGATCGGCAGATCGAAGACGATCTCGGAGCGGGCGTTGGTGTTCAGCCAGGCGTTATCGCGCAGCTCTTCTTCGAGCTGCCCCGCCGACCAGCCGGCATAGCCGAGCGCAACGACGAACTTCTCGGGGCCGCGATGCTCGGCGATCGCTTCGAGCACGTCGCGCGAGGTGGTCACCATGATGCCGGGGGCCACCTCGGTGGTCGATTCCCAGGCACCGTCAGGGGTATGCAGCACGAATCCGCGCTCCTGCTGGACCGGCCCGCCGGCCAGCACCGGCCGGTCACCGATGGATGCGTCCTCGCACGGAATATCGAGCTGCGCGAGCACGTCCTTCAGCGTCAGGTCGGAATGACGGTTGATCGTGATCCCCAGCGCGCCTTCGTCATTGTGCTGGCACATCAGCGTGACGCCATGATCGAAGTTGGGATCGTCGAGTCCGGGCATCGCGATCAGTAGTTGCTGGTTGAAATAACTCACGGGATCAGAATAGCAGGAGCCTGTCGTCGATGTCGGGACGACGACGGCCGGTTGCAAGTTCGCAGCGGTCAGTCCAGCCCGCCGCTGGCCGAGAACTGCCAGGTGCGCGTGATCGTGAGGATGTCGGTTTCGGCCAGGATATCGGGCGGCAGGGCCGAGAACGGCGCGGAAAGCCGGACGATCCGCACCGCGGCTTCGTCGAGCATCTCGTGCCCCGACGACCGCAGCACCTGGACCCGCTCGATCGAACCGTCCGGCAGCACGTCGACACTGAGCACCAGGCTGCCTTCGAGGCCCTGGCGCCGCGCCTGCTCCGGATAGTTCATGTTGCCGACGCGCTCGACCTTGGCCACCCAGGAGCGCATGTAGGCCGCATAGAGGTGCTCGCGGGTGCTGGCGGTGATGAACTTCCGGCGCGGCCGCCTCGGGGTGACGCGTCGCTCGGCCAGCGGATCCGGTGCTGCGGTCGCCAGCTCCCGGGTCTGGGCCAGCAGGTCCTGAGTGTCGGGCAGGGTTTCCTCGACCGGCTCCTCGGCCGGCGCTTGCGGCTGCGCAACATCGGGATCATCGACGGCGACGATTTCGTCGGCCGGGGTTTCGGCCGGCGCCTCGGCTTGTGCCGGCTCGGGCGTGGGCTCCGGCGGCGGGCCGGCCGGTTCGCTCGGCGGCGGCGCCGACGGGCGCTCGAGATCCGGGTTGTCGCCGCCGCCGACCTGGTTCGCCTGGGCCAGGAAATCGGCCTCCTCGGGTGCGGTTTCGCTGGCCGAGTCGACCAGGATGACGTCGAGACTGGGCGCCTGCTCGCCACGGCTGGCGTCGAGCCAGTCGAAATGCAGCTGGGTCAGCACCAGCGCGTGCGCCGCCACGGCCAGCAGCAGCGCCAGGGTCAGCACTTCGGGGTTGGCGCGTTCCCGGGCCTCGGCCATCGTCGGCGTCAGCGTTCCAGCGCGTCGAACAGCTGTCCGGCGATATTGATGCCGAACTGCGCATCCAGCTCGCGGACGCAGGTCGGGCTGGTCACGTTGATCTCCGTGAGCTTGCCGTCGATCACGTCCAGTCCGGCGAAATCGATACCGTGTTCCACCAGCACCGGACCGACCACCTCGGCGATCGCTCGCTCGGCGGCGGTCAGCGGGCGCCCTTCGCCGCGGCCGCCACGAGCCAGGTTGCCGCGGAAGTCCTTCTCCCCGGGAATCCGGGCCAGCATGTAGGGCACCGGCTCGCCGGCCACCAGCAGGATCCGCTTGTCGCCATCCGCGATGCCCGGCAGGTACTGCTGGATCATGGCCAGCTTCCGCCCCTGGTCGGTCAGCGTTTCGAGAATGACCGAAAGGTTGGGATCACTCGACGAGACCACGAAGATGCTGTGCCCGCCCATGCCGTCCAGCGGCTTGATCACGGCCCGCTCGCGCGCTTCGACAAAGCCACGCAGCGCCTGCATGTCGGCGCTGACCAGGGTGTCGGGAATCCACTCGGGGAAGCGTGCGATCGCCAGCTTCTCGTTGAAACCGCGCAACGCATCGGGTCGATTGATCACTCGCCCGCCTGCGGCCACGACGCGATCGAGCAGGAGCGTCGCATATATATAAGTATCATCGACCGGCGGATCGGAGCGCATGAATACGAGGTCATCGGCGCCGAGCGGCCGGTGCGTTTCCTCGACGACGGCGAAGAAATCATCGGCCCGATCGACCAGCTCGACGCGCCGAAGCCGCGCGGTGCACCGCCCGCCGTCCAGCGTCAGGTCGCGCTCGTTGGCGTACCAGACCGGCAGGCCGCGCCGCTGCGCTTCGAGCATCAGCGCGAACGTGGTGTCCTTGACCGGCTTGATCGCCTCGAGCGCGTCCATCACGAACACGGCCTGGTTCATCGCGGCTGCTCCTCCGAAGAATTGAGAACTGGCTCAAGCCACAGAGCGCGTCGATTGACAGAGCGCACAACGAAAATATCGAACTGCGCTGGAATCAAAAGTTTCAACGGTTTAGACTTCCGAGAAAAGAATGTACTATAACCGCCTGTAAGCATTGATTGAGCGTACCCGATGAGCGACGCAGAGCACCCCAACGATTCCGCCTCGACGGACCTTGACGGCCTCAAGGTGATGGTCATCGACGACAGCCGGACAATCCGGAAATCGGCCGAGACCATGCTCAGCCGCGAAGGCTGCGAAGTGATCACCGCCGATGATGGATTCGAAGCGCTGTCGCTGATCCACAAGCATCAGCCGGACCTGATCTTCGTCGACATCATGATGCCGCGCCTGGACGGGTACCAGACCTGCGCGATCATCAAGAACAACGACCAGTTCCGGGATACGCCGGTCATCATGCTGACCAGCAAGGACGGCCTGTTCGACAAGGCGCGCGGTCGCATCGTCGGCTCGGACCATTACCTGACCAAGCCGTTCACCAAGGACGAGCTGCTGTCGGCCGTTCGGGAGAAGGCGCCGGGCAAGCAGGCGGCGTGACGGGCCGGCGAGACGCCTGGCCGTCGTCCCCGGGGAGATCCTGGCCCGGCCCGCCATCGAGCCGGGCTGAAGAAAGGGAGGAGTGACCGGATTCATGGAATCCAAGTCCGCAATCGAAAACCGCGCTCTGTTCGAGAAGCTCCTCGACTTCGAGGCGCGCAGCATCGCGCACGACGTCAGCACGTCCAGCCAGCGCGACAGCGAAACCAACTGGGACGGCGTCGTGTTCCGGCTCGGCGAGCACCGGCTGACGATCGGCATCACCGACGTCGATGAAATCCTGCCGCTGCCGTCCTCGACGCCCGTTCCGGGTGCCCGGGACTGGCTGATCGGCATGGCCAACGTGCGCGGCAACCTCGTCACCATCGTCGATCTGGGCTGGTTCCTGTTCGGCAGTCGCACGCCGATCACGATGCGTACGAGGCTGATCCTGACCCGCCTGCAGGGGCGCTATGTCGGGCTGATCGTCGACGAGGTCTTCGGCCAGCGTCACTTCAATCGCAACGACATCGCGCCGGTGGACGATCCGCCGGACGCGCTGCAGGGCCTGGTCCAGGACCAGTTCCCGCAGGGCGAGGATCGCTGGGGCCGACTGCAGATCCGGCAACTGATGACCGAACCCCGTTTCCTGGACGGCTCCGCCTGAGGCGGGCGTCCCCTGTATCGATGCACCGACCGACCCGAAGAAACGACAGAACGACTGAATCGAATCAAGAGGCCCAGGCATGAGCAGCAAAACCCCCATCACCGAGCGCCGACTTTCCCCAGCACAGGTCCTGTTGTTCCTGGTGCTGGTCGGTCTTGTGGCCGCCGTGTCGGTCAATTTCTTCCTCCTCAACCAGCGCACCCAGCAGGAAACGCAGTACCTGGCGCTGACGACGGAGGTCCAGGTGCGCGCCCAGCAGCTCGCCAAGGCCGCCGGTGAGGCCGCCATCGGCAACTTCGACGCCTTCGACGAACTGGCCCTGACCCGTGAGATCATCGCCGACGCGATCGACCAGCTGCGAAACGGCAATCCGGAGACCGGCCTTCCGCCATCGCCGGCCAGCGTCAACGACAACCTCGCCACGCTGGAGCAGATCTGGCAGCGCATCGAGGTCGAAGCCGAACGGATCCTGAGCCGCTCCGAGCTCGTCCTGGACCTCGCCGACTCCGCGGCCGCGTTCGGAACCAACATTCCGCAGCTCCAGGCCCTGTCCGACGAAGCGGTGCGCCTGATGATCCAGACCGGCACGCCGGTCGGCCAGATCTACGTTGCGTCCAGGCAGCTGGTGCTTGCCGACCGCATGCTGCGCCGCGTCAACGAAATCCTCGGCGGCGGCGCCGGCGCGATCACCGCAGCCGACGCGTTCAGCCGGGACGCCGTGCTCTTCGACCAGGTGCTCCAGGGCCTCCTGAGCGGCAACGAAGAGCTGAACCTGCCGGCCGTGCGCAACCCCGACGTGCTGGCCGCACTGGTCGCCATCCAGCCGGTGTTCGAGGAAGTCAAGATCGACGTCGACACCATCCTGTCCGGCTCCTCCGACCTGTTCGACGTGCGCGAAGCCGCCGACGAGATCTTCCTCGACTCGCAGGACCTGACCGACCAGGCCGCCACGCTGGCCAACGAGTACGCCACCCTCGGCGAGGGTCGGCTGTGGCCATCGCTGACCGCAGGGATCGCCCTGGCCGCCGGCGCGCTGCTGGTGCTGTTCCTGGTCGGCCTGAACCTCTACATCGCCCAGCGCCGCCGGGCGGTCGAGACCGCCGAGCTCAACCAGCGGAACCAGGAAGCCATTCTGCGCCTGCTCGACGAGATGTCGTCGCTGGCCGACGGTGACCTGACGGTCGAGACCACGGTGACCGAGGATGTCACCGGCGCTATCGCCGACTCGGTGAACTTCGCCGTGGAGGCCTTGCGCGACCTGGTCTCGGGCGTCAACTCGACGGCCCGCCAGGTGGCCGCCCAGGCCCAGGAGACCGAGGCCACGACGACCCAGCTGGCCGAGGCGTCGGAATACCAGGCCCGCGAGATCCGAACCGCCACCGACACCATCAACGAAATGGCCAAGTCGTTCGACGACATGGCTCGGCGATCCAGCGAATCCGCGGAAGTCGCGCAGAGCTCCGTCGAGATCGCCAACCGCGGCGCCGACATGGTGCGCCAGACCATCGCCGGCATGGACTCGATCCGCGACCAGATCCAGGAAACCTCCAAGCGAATCAAGCGACTCGGTGAGTCCTCGCAGGAAATCGGCGACATCGTCGAGCTGATCAACGGCATTTCCGAACAGACCAACGTGCTGGCCCTGAACGCCGCCATCCAGGCCGCATCGGCCGGCGGCGCAGGCCGCGGTTTCGCCGTGGTTGCCGACGAAGTCCAGCGCCTTGCAGAACGCGCCACCAACGCCACCCGTCGAATCGAAACGCTGGTCCAGACGATTCAGTCCGACACCTCCGAGGCGGTCACTTCGATGGAAGCCACCACCTCGCAGGTGGTCAGCGGGGCCCGCACCGCCGAGGACGCCGGTGAAGCACTGGAGTCCATCGAGAAGGTCTCCAACGATCTGTCCCGGCTGATTCAGGACATTTCCACCCAGGCCCAGCAACAGTCGCAGAACGCCGGCAAGATCGCCACCCTGATGAACTCGATTCGGGACATTTCCGTACAGACGACGGAAGGCACGAACCAGACGGCGAAGTCGGTGGTCAGCCTGGCCAACGTGGTCCGCGACCTCCGTGACTCGGTGTCCGACTTCAAGCTGCCCGAGGACCAGGGCTGAGCGTGTCCCTGCGTTGCAACGAGCGGCAATCTGAGCGAATGAGGCAGCCATGTTGAATCCGTCCGCAGCGGCGCGCGCCCAGGGCATCCTGTGGACGCGACCGCACCTGGCCGAACTGTGCGATTCGATCCGTCAGGCCATCGAGGCGCTGGCCGGTGAAGACGGCAGGGCCGACGCGCCGACGCTGGACACGGCGCGCGCCAGTGGCCACCAGATCGCCCACACGCTCGACACCCTGAACGCCGTGGGTGCCGCGCGCCTGGCCCATGCACTGGCCGCCGCCCTCGATCGCCTGACCGACACGCTCGACGAAGACCAGGCAACCACGGTGCTCGAAGCCGTGGCCATCCTTCCGAACTACCTCGAGCGGCTCGAGACCGGCGCGCCCGACACCCCGGACGTGCTGGCCGATCGAATCGCCGAGCTGTATCGCATTGCCGGCCGGGACGCGCCCGAAGCGGCCGCCTCCGGCGCGCGCGCGCTCGACGTCCTCGATCCCGGTCCACCGCCTGCTCCGTCGGCGGCCGAACCCGATGCGTTGCGGCGCGCCTGGCAGCGCGCCCTGCGCGACTGGCTGATGAACCCGACCGAATCGGCCGGGCTGGTCGCCGTCACCGAGGAAATGGCGCGCACCGACATTCCATCGATCCGGCGGGTCGGCACCGCCGCCGGCGCGGTATTCGCAGCGCTGGACGCCGACAAGGTCGACGCGTCGGCCGACATCAACAAGCGGCTGGCCGGCATCGACGGCCTGCTGCGTCAGTGGGCGGCGGAGGGCCCGGTCCGGGCGCTCGATCAGGCCGCAGACGCCACCGCCGCCGATCTGCTCGGACACCTGCAGCGAGCCCGACCCGGGCTGGAGATCGTCGACCGCCTGGTGGCGGCATCGGCGGGCGACTCGGCCAGCGGTGACGAGGAAGAACTCGAACGCGCGCGCAGCGTACTGTCCGGCCGCAACCGCGAGTTGTTCACGGCCGTGGCCGAAGCCGCTCGCGGCGAGCTGAACCAGGCCAAGGACGCGCTGAACGCGACCCTGCTGGGCAGCTCGGGCGACGCGCCCGACATCGAAATCCAGACTGCGTTGCTGCAGTCGGTATCGCAGAGCCTCGGCATGCTCGGCCTGAGCCGGCTCGCCGAGCGCGTCAGCACCCAGGCCGGACGGCTGGGCGAGCTTACCGGCGACCCGGACAGCCCTGCGCTTCTTGATGTCGCCCGCGAACTGCTGCTGGTCGACTCGGAGCTGGAAGAAGCGGTGCTCTACCTCGGCGAAGCGCCCCATAGCGAACTGCTGGAGGGCGACGGCGAACACCTGCCGAAGGCCGAGCATCGCCGCGTGATGCGTCAACTGCTCAACGAGACCCTGGACGACCTGAGCCAGGCCAAGCACCTGCTGGACCAGCTCCACCGCGGCCAGGGTGACCCGGAATCACCCGAACAGGCCTGCCACACACTGGAGCGACTGGCCGGCGTGCTGCGCATGGCCGGGCTGGACGAAGCCGCCGAACTGATCGAGGCCAGTGCCCGCTCGGTGCGCGAAGAACTGGTCGACCAACCGGCCGCCCGGGCGGACCGCCAGCGTCTGGATGCGCTGGCCGAGGCGCTGATCGTCACCGAGTTCTATCTCGACAGCCTGACCCGGCTCGACGACCGCGGCCCGGACTACCTTCAGGCTGCGCGCCGCAACCTGGTCGAACTCGGCTACCTTTCGAGCGGACCCGCAGCGGACGAGGCCGAACCGGCGGCACCGACCGAGGCCGAGCTCGAGTCCGACGCCCCGACGCTGGAGCCGCCGGAAAGCCCGCAAGCGCCGACCATCGAAGCCGCCGAAGCCTCGGGCGAGGCGCCTGGCGACGACGAGCTCACCTTCGAGGGTCTCGACACCGAAACGAGCGCCGAAGACATCGAGCGCGCAACGACCGACACCGAAGCGCCCGGATCCGTCGAGCAAGCCGACTCGACGTTCGAGTCCGAGTCCGAGTCCGAGTCCGAGTCCGAGTCCGAGTCCGAGTCCGAGTCCGAGTCCGAGTCCGAGCCCGAGCCCGAGTCCGAGTCCGAGTCCGAGTCCGAGTCCGAGTCCGAGTCCGAGTTCGAGTTCGACTTCGGCGCGCTGCCCTCGCCCGAAGACAGCGCCAGCGAAGCGCCGACCGACGAGGACGCGGCCGACAGCGAAACCACGACCGACGACGCCGGCTTCGAATTCGAGCATTTCGAGATCGAATCCGAACCGGCATCGACCGACCCGGCGGCGGCCGAAACCCCGGACGACGAGCCGGGCGGCCTGGAATTCGAGGGCTTCGAGTTCGACGCCGAAACGACCACCGAGGACGATGCGCCGGCCTTCGAGGGCCCGAGCCTGGAGTTCGATTCCAGCGAAGCGCCGGGTGACAGCGAGCCGGCATCGACGGACCGGCCGGAGCCGGAGCCGGAGCCGGAGACGGAGCCGGAGACGGAGACGGAGACGGAGCCGGAGACCGAGCCGGAAGCAGCGCTCGAGCCCGAGCCTGAACCCGAGCCGGCCGAGACCGCGCTCGGCGGAGACGACTTCGACCTCACCGAGATCTTCCTCGAGGAGTTCGACGAAGTTCTCGAAACGCTCAACGAAAGCTACCCGCGCTGGCGCGAGAGCCTGAACGACCGCGTCACGCTGGGCGACATCCGGCGTTCCTTCCATACCCTCAAGGGGTCCGGCCGGATGGCCGGAGCCGAGGAAATCGGCGAGTTTTCCTGGGCCTTCGAGCAGGTGCTCAACCGCACCCTGGACGACCAGTTCCGGGCCGAGGACGTCGTCGACCTGATCGGTGAAGCGATCGAGGCGCTGCCCGAACTGCGCAACCGCCTGGTCGGCGAAGCCGCGGCGCTCGACGAGGCCGGCGCGCAGGCGCTGGTCCGGCGCGCCGAACGACTCGGCTCCGCGCAGGCCCTGCCCGAACTCGAAGGCCTGGACGATCAGCTGGTCCAGCTGATGATCAAGGAGATCGGCGACCACGTCGAGACCATCGACGGCTGGATCAACGAAAGCCGTCAGCAGGGCTGGGCGGCGCCGGTCCATCGCGACCTGATCCGCGCGGTGCATACGATCAAGGGCACGCTGCGACTCGCGCCGATCGGCGATGAAGCCGACAGCATGCAGCTGATCGAGGAATACCTCCAGGAACTGGCCGACACGGAAGCCGAGGCCCGCGACGACGCGATCGCGCTGATCGAAGACATGCGGGCAATGCTCGGCAAGCGCCTGGACCGCCTCAATCAACAGGCCGTTTCGACCGACCATTTCCAGACCGGTCATCTGGCCGAGCAGGCGCGCGGGCTGATCAGCGCGCTGCATCGTCGACGCGATGCCGACGACGCGGCCTGGTCGGAAGAACACGCGGCGTTCGAGGACGAAAGCGCCGATGCAGCGACCGGCGCCGACGAAGCGGCCCCGGCGCCCACCGACGAGACCGGAGCGAGCGAGCTCGAAACGCCCGACGCGGAAACCCCGGAGCAGCAGAGCACCGATCAGGAGCTGCCGGAAGAACCGGAGGCGACACGGGTCGACGACCCGGGCGAAACTGCGCTCGAGGTCGGTACGGACGAATCCGGAGCGCCGACCGAAGAACTGGCCGAAGAGCCGACCGAAGAGCCGACCGAAGAGCCGGTCGAGGACAGGATCGCGCCGACCGATACCACGACAGCGATCGAGGACATCGACGACTTCGGCGAGCCGATCGAGCTCGACGAAGAAGACGATCTGGAGGCCGGATTCGAGGCCATCGAGGGCGAGCCCGTCACGGCCGAACACGGCGCGGACGCCGGCGAGCCGGACCACGAAGCAACCGGGCTCGGTGGCGAAGACCGCCCGACCGAGCCGCCGTTCGAGACCGAGGCCGAAGACGACGAAACGGCCGAATCCGATGAGCCGATCGAGGCCTTCGACCACGACATCGAATCGTCGGCCGACGCTGCGGAAACGGCCGAAGACGCCATCGAGGAGCGGCCCGAGCCCGAACACGAGTTCGAAGCCGAAGCAGAAGCAGAAGCAGAAGCATACGCCGAAGCAGAACAACCCGAAGCACCGATCGAAATCCGCCGTCCGGCGGAACTCGAATTCGAAAGCTGGCCGGAGGAGCAGGTCGGCGAACTCGACCGGCCGGAAGAACGCCGCGAAGTCGTCGAGGCAGCCGAACCGTCCGCCGCTGCCGGCCGCGGCGCGACGATCGCGGTGGACTACGCCAGCCTCGACGACGAGCTGGTCGACCTGTTCGCCGAAGAAGGCCAGGAACTGCTCGAGCACGCCGACGAACTGCTTCAGCAATGGCGCGAGAAGCCGGAAGATCGGGCGCTGGTCACGGCGCTGCAGCGCGATGTCCATACGATCAAGGGCAGCGCCCGCATGGCCGGGCTGAACCCGATCGGTGAAGTCGCGCACGTGCTCGAAGACCTGCTCGAAAGCATCGCCGGTGGCCAGGAGCAGGCCACCAGCGAGCGCATCGACACGCTGGAAACCGGCTGCGATCACCTGCACGGCATGGTCGACGCCGTGACCCGGCGCGATCCGCTGCCGGCCCGGCCGGCCGGCGAGACGCTGGCGTCGGAGGATCCGCAGGTCGACGCGATGGAAGCCGCGGCCGAGACGGCCGCCGAATCCACCGACGAGGCGGCAACCCAGCGCGCGAGCACCATTCGACTGGCCTCCGAGCGGGTCGAGGAACTGCTCAACTTCGCCGGCGAGATCAGTATCTTCCGCTCGCGGATCGAACAGGAGTTCGGCAGCTACCGCGGCAACATCAGTGAAATCGAGCAGACGGTCGCCCGCCTGCGCGAGCAGCTGCGCAAGCTCGAGGCCGAAACCGAGGCCCAGATCCTGTCGCGCTACGAGCGCGAGCACGGTCCCGGCGAGGAAGAATTCGATCCGCTGGAGCTCGACCGCTACTCGACCATCCAGCAGCTGTCGCGCGCACTGGCCGAGTCGGTGTCGGACCTCAACTCGCTGACCGAGCTGATGGACAACACCGGTCGCCAGGCGGAGACGCTGCTGATGCAGCAGGCCCGGGTGACCACCGAGCTGCAGGAAGGGCTGATGCAGGCCCGCATGGTGGCGTTCACCACCTTGGCGCCGCGTCTGCGCCGGGTGGTCCGCAACGCGGCCCGCGACGCCGAGCGCAAGGCCGAGCTGGAAATCCGCGCCGAGGGCGAGGGCGAGCTGGACCGCAACGTGCTCGACCGCATGACCGCGCCGATCGAACATATCCTGCGCAACGCGATCGCCCACGGCATCGAGTCACCGGCCGACCGGCGCGCTGCCGGCAAGCCCGAGACCGGCCGCATCCGCATCGAGATCGACCGCGAAGCGACCGAGCTGCTGATCCGCGTGTCCGACGACGGCGCCGGGCTGAACCTCGAGCGGATCCGCGAGCGGGCGCTGGCCCAGGGCCTGCTGACCGAAGAGCAGGCCGACGATCCGGAAGAACTCTCGCAGGTCATCCTGCGGCCCGGCTTTTCGACCGCGCATGAAGTCAGCGAGCTGGCCGGTCGTGGGGTCGGCATGGACGTCGTGAGCTCGGAGGTCCGGCAGGTGGGCGGTCGCATCAGCGTACACAGCGAAAGCGGCCAGGGCACCCGGTTCACGCTGCGCATTCCGCTCAGCCTCGCGGTCATGCAGGCGATCTTCGTCCAGGCCGCCGAACGCCTGTTCGCGATTCCGCTTCAGGCCGTGCGCGGCGTGGCGCGCATCCGTCACGACGAGTGGCAGGACGCGCTGGAGGGCGACGGCCTGTTCCGCTACGGTGGCCAGGACTATCCGCTGCTCGAGCTCGAGCCGCAGCTGGGCTTCGAACCCGACGAACAGGAAGAAGGCGTGAGCCTGTCGCTGCTGATGATCGCCACCGGTGATCAGCGCGCCGCGATCCGGGTCACCGAGATCCAGGGCCACCGCGAGATCGTGCTCAAACCGGTCGGCCCGCAGATCAGCTCGATTCCGGGCATTCTCGGCGGCACCATCATGGGCGACGGCAACGTCGTCGTGCTGCTCGACATGGCGCCGCTGATCGAGCGCGCGATCCGCGAACAGCGGCTGCCCGGCATGGTCGAACGGCACGATGTCACGGCCGTGGAAACCGAGGAAGTCAAGCGCGCGCCGCTGGTCATGGTGGTCGACGACTCGATCACGATGCGCCGCGTGACCTCGCGCATCCTCGAACACAACGGGATGGAAGTGGTCACCGCCCGCGACGGCGTCGAGGCCGTCGACCTTCTGTTCGAGCGCGTGCCCGACCTGATGCTGCTCGACATCGAGATGCCGCGCATGGACGGCTTCGAACTGGCCGCCTACGTGCGCGACGACGCGCGCCTGAAGGACGTGCCGATCATGATGATCACCTCGCGCTCGGGCGACAAGCATCGCGATCGGGCCAAGCAGCTGGGCGTGAATCGCTACCTGATCAAGCCTTACCAGGAAACCAACCTGATGCGTAACGTGTTCGAGATGCTCGACATGCCGGATCCGGAGGCCTGACGATGAACGAAGCCGAGATTCGCAGCGTCCTGATCCCGATCACCGAAGGCGAACTGCTGGTGCCCAACGCCAGCATCGCCGAGGTGGTCGCGTACGCCGAGCCGGAGCCCTTCGACCAGGGGCCGGCCTGGCTGCTCGGCAACGTGCTCTGGCACGGCTGGCAGGTGCCGGTGGTCTCGTTCGGCGCGTTGACCGAGCAACAGGAGGTCGAGCCGACCGAGCAGGCCAAGCTCTGCATCACCAAGTCACTGGTCCACAACGACCGGTTGCCGTACATCGCGCTGCTGGCGCAGGGCTTTCCGCGGCTGGTCACGATCACCGAGTCGACCCTGAGCGAGGTGCCCGACAGCAGTCGGCACATCGCGATTGCCGGCGCGGCCGTGGTCGGCGACCGCCAGGCCTGGGTGCCCGACCTCGACCGGATCGCCCAGCTGGTCGCTCATGCCGCCTACGGCGCTCTGCCGGTCACTCGCTGAGCCTCGTCCGACCGGCGGCGACCGCCGCCGGCCAACCATCCACGGACCCGTCAGCGCCCCAGATCGCCGTAGCGCGCCTGCAGCACGGCCAGCGCCGCTGCGCCGGCGGTCTCGGTGCGAAGCACCCGGGGCCCGAACCGCACCGCATGGTAGCCGGCCTCGACCAGCAGCCGTCGATCGTTGCTGCCGAAGCCGCCTTCCGGCCCGATCGCCAGCGCAACCGGACCGTCCGGGGCCATGGCACCGAGCGCTTCGGCGGCGTCGGGCTCGAGCATCCAGCCGGTCGCCTCCGGCGGCCTCCATTCCGACAGCGCAACCGGCGTGTGAACCTCGGGAATCACCGCCCGTCCGCACTGCTCGCAGGCCCCGACGACGATCTCCTGCCAGCGAGCCCGGCGCTTGTCGGCGCGCGCAGCGTCCAGCCGTACGTCGCCGTGCTCGGTCAGCACCGGGTGCAGCGCGGCCACGCCGAGTTCGACGGCCTTCTGGATCACCCAGTCCATCTTGTCGCCCTTGGCCACGGCCTGGACCAGGTGCAGGACCAGCGGCGATTCGCGGTCGACCGCCACCCGCGCATCGATCCGGACCCGGCAGGCGCGCGCATCGACCGCCAGCAACTCGGCGCGGGCCTCGTGGCCGTCGCCGTTGAACAGCGTCACCGGGTCACCGACCCGCCGACGCAGCACTCGGCCGAGCCGATGCGAGGCGCGTTCATCGAGCGTGACCTCGTGGCCGACGACCAGCGCCACCGGCGTGTGGATCCGGATCGTGCGCATCAGAGACGGCGCCCGGTGGCGTGCTCGATGCCGGCAATCGCGACCCGGCCGAGCTGATCGATCTCCGCGTCGGAAATCACGTAGGGCGGCATGAAATAGACGACGTTGCCGAGCGGGCGCAACAGCGCCTGGTGCTCGAGCGCGTGCCGGTAGACCCGAATGCCGCGCCGCTGCTCGAGCGGGTAGGCGCTGCCGTCGTCGTCGACCATTTCCATGGCCAGGATCATCCCGGTCTGGCGGATCTCGGCGACGTTCGGATGATCGGCCAGCGGCGCCACCGCCTCGCGCATGCGCAGGGCCCGGGCCCGGTTGTCGCCCAGCACGTCGTGTTCGGCGAACAGCTCGAGCACCGCCAGCGCGGCCGCGCAGCACAGTGCGTTGCCGGTGTAGCTGTGCGAATGCAGGAAGGCCCTGAACGTCGCATAGTCGTCGTAGAACGACTGGTAGATGGCCTCGGAGGTGAGCACCGCCGACAGTGGCAGGTACCCGCCGGTCAGGCCCTTGGACAGGCACATCAGGTCCGGCGCGATGCCGGCCTGCTCACAGGCGAACAGCGTGCCGGTGCGGCCGAAGCCGACCGCGATCTCATCGGCGATCAGGTGCACTTCGTAGTGGTCGCAGGCCTGTCTGAGCATCTTCAGGTAGACCGGGTCGTACATCCGCATGCCGCCGGCGCACTGGACCAGCGGCTCGACGATCACCGCGCAGAGCTCGTGGTGGTGCTCGGCGAGCAGCCGCTCGGTCTCGGCGAACTTCGCCTCGGCATGCTGGGCCCAGCTGGCGCCGGGGACCCGGTCGAAGGCGTCGGGCGACGGCATTACCAGCGGTTCGAGCAGCAGCGGCGCGTAGGTGTCGCGGTACAGCCCGACATCGCTGACCGCCAGCGCCCCCAGCGTTTCGCCGTGGTAGCTGCCCGAAAGGCAGGCGAAGCGGGTGCGGTCCTGGCCGCGGTTCTTCCAGTGATGGAACGACATCTTCAGCGCGATCTCGACCGCCGCCGAGCCGGAATCGGCATAGAACACCCGATCCAGCCCGGGCGGGGTCAGCGCGACCAGCTGCTCGGCCAGCCGGGTCGCGGCCGGGTGGGTCAGGCCGGCCAGGATCACGTGCTCCAGCGTCTCGGCCTGCTCGCGCAGACGGGTGTTGATGTGGGGATGGGCGTGACCGAACAGGTTGACCCACCAGGAGCTGATCGCGTCGATGTAGCGGTTGCCGTCGAAGTCCTCGAGCCAGACGCCCCGACCGCGCCGGATCGGGATCAGCGGGAACACGTCCTCGTGGTCCTTCATCTGCGAGCAGGGGTGCCACAGTACGTCGAGGTCGCGGCGGCGCCATTCGGCGTTGTTCATGGTCTCGGGGTCCGGCCGGGGAGTCCGGACCCGAGCATAGCGGAGGCAGGCCCGCCATTTGCTATGATCGTCCGCCCTGAGTTCCGCGTCGCAGACTCGAGCGCGACGCCCGCAATCGGCCGCGCTGCGCGGCGACCACCCGCGAGGTTCCATTCCATGCAGGCTTCGACCCGACCTTCGATGTCCCGGCCCCGCTCGATCGGCGGCTTCACGCTGATCGAGATCCTGGTGGTGGTCGTGATCATCGGCATCCTCGCCGCGGTGGTGGTGCCGCGGTTCATGGACGAACCCGACCGGGCCCGTGCGGTCAAGGCCCGCCAGGACATCGAGGCGATCGTCACGGCGCTGAACCTCTACCGGCTCGACAACCACGTCTACCCGTCGACCCAGCAGGGCCTGGACGCCCTGGTCGACCGGCCGAGCGGGCGGCCCGAAGCGCTGAACTGGAAGGAAGGCGGTTACCTCGAACGGCTGCCGAACGATCCCTGGGGCCGTCCCTACCTGTACCTGAATCCGGGTGTGCACGGCGATATCGACGTCTGGTCGAACGGCGCCAACGGCCAGCCCGGCGGCGAGGGCGCGAATGCCGAGATCGGCAACTGGATGGACTGAGCGGCGCGTCGGCGGCTACACGCTGATCGAGCTGCTGGTCGTGGTCGTCATCGCCGGGGTGCTGACCGGCGTGGCGATCCTGCGGCTCGGCGGCGACCGGCCCGAACAGCGCCTGGCCGGCGAGCTCGAGCGACTCGACACGCGGCTGACCGCGCTGTGCGACCGGGCCCTGCTGACCGGTCGACCGCACGGCGTGCGCGCCACGGCCCGCGGCTACGACTTCTGGGTTCGCCAGCGCCGGCAGTGGGTCGCGCTGCCGGCCAGCGATCGCCCGGCCCCGGCGACCTGGCCGGACGAGCTGCGGGCCCGTCTGGTCGTCGGCGGCCGGGCCGTGGCGCCGACCACCGCCGAGCGGCCGCAGCTGGTCTGCACCGCGCTGACGCCGTTCGAGGCCTTCGAGTGGCAGCTCGTCCTCGCGGGCCATCGCGCCGAACTGCGCGTCCCGGATCCCGATCGATGAACCGTCCAGGCTCGTCCGCCCCGCGTCGATCGACCGGCTTCACGCTGGTCGAAGTGCTGGTCGCACTGGCCGTCGTCGCGCTGGCGCTGGGTGCCTTGATCCGGACCACCGGCCAGGCCGCCGATACGCAGTACGAGGCCGAACAGCGAACGCTGGCGCTGTGGGTCGCCTCGAACCGGCTCGCCGAACTGAGCCTGGCGGCCGGCCTCGAGGCCGGCCGCAGCAGCGGCCGGACCCGGATGGGCGGGCGCGACTGGCGCTGGCAGACCGACATCAGCGCCGCGCCCGGTGGCGAGCTGTGGCGGATCGACGTGACGGTGGCCGGAACCGCGCTCGGCGAGGGCCGCAACGCCACGGTCGCGGTCCACACCGGGTACCTGCCGCGATGAGCTGCGCACGCGCCCCGCTCGGCCGGCGGGCGAACGGCTTCACGCTGATCGAAGTGCTGGTCGCGGTGCTGGCCTTCGGCCTGCTCGCAGCGGCCACCTACACGGGGCTGAGCCGGATGGCCGAGGGCGCCGGACAGCTCGATGGCCGGGCCGAACGGCTGGCCGGGCTGCAGCGGGCCGTGGCCACCCTGGACCAGGACCTGCGCCAGTTGGTCAGCCGCGCCGCACCGGGCCCGGACGGCCGGACCCGGCCGGCGCTGGCCGGCAGCGTCGACGGCTGGGTCGGCCACCGCAGCGGCCGCTGGTTGGCCGACGAGCGCGGCAGCGTACTGCAGACAGTGGCCTGGTCGTGCACCGGCGACGGCCGCCTGGAGCGGCGCGCAGCACCGGACGCGGCCGCTGCGCTGCCGGTCGGGCCCGATCCGCGCGCCCAGCGGTTCGCGGTCGGCTGCCGTGCTTTCCGGCTGCGCTACCGCGACGCGCTGGGCCAGTGGCACGAGCGATGGCCGGTCGACGCCGAACCGGCCGGCCTGCCGGCCGCCGTCGAGTACGCGTTCGAAAGCGATGCCTTCGGCACGATCCGCCGGCTGGTGGTGCTGTGACCCGGCCGCCTCGAACCCAGCGCGGCGCGGCACTGCTGATCGCGCTGCTCGCCGTGGCGCTGGCCGCGACGCTGGCGGTGGGCCTGATCGAAGACCAGCGCGGCACGCTGGCGCGGACCCAGGCGCTGGCCGACGCCGAGCGCAGCTGGCAGTTCGCGCGCGGGCTCGAAGGACTGGCCGCCGACTGGATCCGGCGCGCGCGGCGCGGTGAGGTGCCCGACGCGCTGCTCGACGGCCGCTGGTCGGCGCCGTTCGCGGTGCCCGGCGGCAGCGTACGGGTCCGGCTGCTGGCGCGCAGCGACCGATTCAACCTGAACGCGCTGGCCGCGCGCGACCCGGTCGAGGCCGACGCCGCCCGGCTCGGCCTGGCCCGGCTGCTGGCCACGCTGGACCTCGATCCCGACCTGGCCGACGCGCTGTTTGCGCGGCTGCACGCCGGCGGCCGACCGCTGCGGATGATCCACCTCAGCGAGGCGCGCGCCGTGCCCGGCTGGACCCCGTCGGTCGAGGCCCGACTGGCGCCGTTCGTCACCGTGCTGCCGGACCCGGCAAGCCGGGTCGACATCAACAGCGCGCCGCCGGAGGTGCTGGCCGCGCGGCTGCCGTCGCTGGGCCTGGACGCCGCCCGACGGATCCATGCCCAGCGACCCTATGCGCGGATCGAGGACCTGCGCGCCCATCCCGATCTCCAGGCGCTGGCGGCGGTCGATCTCGACGACCGGATCCGGCTCGGCGGACGCTGGTACCTGGCCCATGCCGAAATCGTCCTGAACGGCCGGTTGCACGAGCAGGTCCGCCTGCTCGACATCGCGGGCGCGGGGTATGATGCGCGCTACGTCAGCACCGGCCTGCCCTGACATGCCCCGTACCCCGCCGCCTGCCCTGGTTTTCCGGGACCGCGCCGACGAGTCGCCGCCCGCCGAGGACCGACCCTTCGTCGGCCTGGTGCCGGCCGACCGGGTCAGCGTGGTCGCGGTCGAATTGCCCGAACTGCGCGGCGCACGCCTGGAACAGGCACTGCGCTGGGCCGCCGAGGACGCGCTGGCCGGTGACGCCGAGAACCAGCACGTGGTGCCGCTGGGCCGCCGCGACGACGGCCGCATGGTCTGCGCGGTGGCTTCGCGCGAGGACATGCGCCGCTGGCGCGCTGACGATCCGGCGCTGACCGCGCTGGTCCCCGACGCCGCGCTGCTGCCCTGGCAGCCCGGTGACCTCGTGCTGGCCGAAGACGGCGAGGCGGTGCTGGCTCGCTGGGGCCGACACGCCTTCGACCGGCTCGACGCCGCGCTGCTCGACGTGCTGCTGCCCGAACTGGTCGAACAGGCCGCCCCGGAACGGATCCGCTGGTACGGCGGCAAGCCGCCCGACCGCATCGCCATGCTCGACCCGCAGCGCCATCCCGCGCCGAGCGTGCTGGCCGATTGGCTGGCCGCGCAGGCCGACCCGCCCGATGTCGACCTGCTCTACGGCGAGTTCGCGCCCGCCGCCCGCAGGCCGGCGCCGCGGCCGGGCTGGACCGCCGCGTTGGTTGCACTGGCCGTGCTGCTGTGGCTCGGCGACGCCGCGCTGGAAGTCGTCCAGCTCGACGCCCGGGCCGATGCGCTGGCCGAAGAAATCGAAGCCCGCACGGCCCGGTTGTTTCCGGACCTGACGCTGCTGCCGGGCCGCGAGCGGCTGCAGATCGAGCGGGCACTGGCCGGTCGCGGCGAGACCGGCGACACCTTCGTCCGCACCCTGCGCCGGGCCAGCCCGCTGTTCGGCGGCCTCGATGCGGTGATCGTGGAATCGCTGCTGTGGGACAGTGAGCAACTCGAACTGGGCGTGCGCGCGCCCGGTCTGCCCGACCTCGAAGCCCTGCAGGCCCAGCTGGTCGCGCGCGGACTCTCGGCCCGGGTCGACGATGTCGCGATCGAATCCGGCGGCGTGCGCGGCCGGCTGGTGCTGAGGGAGGCGCCATGAGGAATCGATGGAACGCGCTGTCCGAGCGCGAACGGATGCTGGTCGCAAGCGCCGGCGCCGTTGTGCTGGTGGTCGTGCTGTGGGTTGCGGTCTGGGAGCCACTGGACCGCCATCGTGACGCCCTGTCCGAACGCGCCGCGGCCCAGCAGGCGCTGGCCGACTGGCTGGCCGGGCTGGAGCAGCAACTGCCGGCCGGCGTCACCGAGACGCCCGCGACCTCGCTCGGCGGCCGCTCGCCGCTGGCCGTCGTCGATCAATCGGCGCGCGCCGCGGGCCTGGCCGGCGCGCTGCAGCGCATCGAGCCGGGCAGCACCGGCGAGATCCGGGTGACGCTCGAACGCGCCGAGTTCCCGGCGATGATGCGCTGGCTGTCCGGCCTGGTCGGGGAAAGGCCGTTCCGGGTCGTTTCGGTGCGGGCCGACCGGGTCGAGTCCGGCCGGGTCGATGCCACGGTGCTGCTCGAGCAGCGCTGAGTCGCACGATCCGGACGCCCGCCCGGCGGCGCGTGATCTGATACCGTTTCTCTTCATCTCGCGCCGCCGGAGCCCCGTGTGAACGACGCTTCTTCCACCGCCGTGGACCTGGATCACGCACTCGACGTCGCCCGCGCCGCGGCGGCCGACGCCGCGCGCATCGCGATGGCGCATTTCCACGCCCCGCTCGACGTCGAGACCAAGGCCGACGACAGCCCGGTGACCGTGGCCGACCGGGCCTGCGAGCGCGCGATCCGCGAGCGCATCGCCGCGGCGTTTCCCGACCACGCGGTCTTCGGCGAGGAATACGGCCGCGACGGCGAGCATCGCTGCCTGTGGCTGATCGATCCGATCGACGGCACCCGCAGTTTCATCCGCGGGCTGGAGTTCTGGTCGGTCCAGATCGCGCTGATGATCGACGGCGAGCTGGTGCTCGGGGTATCGGCCGCCCCGCCGTTCGACGAGACCGCGTGGGCGGTTCGTGGCCGCGGCGCGTGGCTGGCGCGAGCCGGCGGTGGCAAGCAGCGGCTGCAGGTCGCCGAGGCCGATTCGATCGACGCGATGGACCTGTCGCTGGGCAACGTCCGCTCGCTGGCCCGCGGGCCCGGCTGGGCGCGGATCGGGCAGCTGGTCGAGCGGGCCCGCCGTACCCGCGGCTACGGCGACTTCTACCCCTACCACCGGCTGGCCGCCGGCGGGCTCGACGCGGTCATCGAAAGCGATGTCAATATCCTCGACATCGCGGCGCTGACCGTGATCGTGCGCGAGGCCGGCGGCATCTGCACGACGCTTTCGGGCGAGGCCATCGACCTCGGCACCACGTCGATCATCGCCGCTTCGGCGGCCCTGCATCGGCGGCTGGTATCCTTTCTCGATGATTGACGATCCACCCGACCTTCCGACCGTACACAAGCGCGAGGAGCGCAAGGACCGCAGCCTGTTCCGGGTCGAAACGCTGGACCTGGAATTCTCCAACGGCGAGCGGCGGGTCTACGAGCGGCTGATCAGCCGCGGCGTCGGCGCCGTGATCATCGTCGCGATGCCGGATCCCGGGACCGTGCTGCTGGTGCGTGAATACGCCTGCGGCGTCCATCGCTACGAGCTCGGGCTGCCGAAGGGCCGGCTGGAGCCCGGCGAGAGCCACATCGACGGCGCCAACCGCGAGCTGCAGGAAGAAGTCGGCTTCGCCGCGCGCGACCTGCAGGTCCTCGGCCAGCTGTCACTGGCGCCCGGCTACATGACCCACGCCACCCATGTGGTGCTGGCCCGCGACCTCTACGAATCGCGGCTGCCCGGCGACGAGCCGGAAGAGCTGCAGGTCATCGAGTGGCCCATCGACGACCTGGTCTCGCTGATCCGGCGCGACGACTGCAGCGAGGGAAGAACGATCGCCGCGCTCTACATGGCCCGCGACCTGCTGGCCCAGGACGCCGGGGCCGGGGCATGAGCCGACTGGACAGCGCGACCCTGGCCGGCTGGGTCGACGGCGTGCTCGCGGCCTGCCGCACCGCCAGCACCGCGATTCTCGAGATCTACGAAAACGACGACTTCAGCGTGGAAATGAAGGCCGATGACAGCCCGCTGACCCGGGCCGACCTGGCCAGCCATCGCATCCTCGTCGAGGCGCTGGAACGGCTGACCCCCGACATCCCGGTGCTCAGCGAGGAGTCGGCGGCGACCGCCTTCGCGGCGCGTCGCGGCTGGCCGCGGCTGTGGGTGGTCGACCCGCTGGACGGCACCCGCGAGTTCATCAAGCGCAACGGCGAATTCACGATCAACGTCGCGCTGGTCGAGGACCATCGACCGGTGCTGGGCGTGATCGCGGTGCCGGCGCTGGCGTTGAGCTACAGCGGCATTCCGGGTCACGGCGCGTTCCGCCACGCTGCCGATGGCCCAGCGCGGCCGATCCGGACGCGGCGCCCGCCGGCCGACCCACCGGTCGTCCTCGGCAGCCGCTCGCACGGCAACCCGCGCAGCGAGGCGTATTTCGAAGCCATCGGTCGACACGAACGGCTGGCCCGCGGCAGCGCTTTGAAGTTCTGCGCAGTGGCCGAAGGCGAAGCCGACTTCTATCCCCGGCTGGGTCCGACCAGCGAATGGGACACTGCGGCCGGCGATGCCATCGTGCAGGCCGCCGGCGGTCGCGTCGGGCTGCCGGACGGTCGCGCGCTGCTGTACAACGCGCGCGCCACCACGCTCAACGGCGACTTCCTGGTCAGCGGCGACCCGCAGGCGAACTGGCCCACGCCGCCGCCAGCAGCAGACTGATCAGCAGCAGCATCGCCAGGCCGCCGAGGGTCGGAATCGCGACCGCATCGCCGATCACGCCCGACAGGTCCACGGTCCGCGCCGCCGATCGGACCTCGGTCTGGACCGGATCGCCCGATGGCGTCTCGGTCCAGTTCTTGGTCACCGCCAGGTCGCGCCAGGCCCGGCGATAGAACAGCCGGGCCGTGACCTCGGCCTCGGGCACCAGCACGCCATCGAGCGAGAAGCGATAACTCGATACATCGTCCTCACCGGCCAGGATCCGGGTGTCGGACTGGACTGCCTCGGCATCGATGAACAGGACCGGCGCAACGACCGGACCGGTGCCGTTGATCCGCCCTTCCAGCACGCGCGCGAAGCCGCGTCCGGGCCGTCCGGCCACGTCGTCGGGGGTGTTCGAACCGCTCGCCGAACCGTAGAACGGCACGACCGGGCCGGCGACCTGGGCCAGCGGCTGGCCGTTGACCGTGGCCTCGATGACCAGCACCGCGTTGCGGATCGACACGCCGGTCGGGAAGGCGTGACCGGCGCCGACGTTGGCCACCCGCGCCTCGACGGCCAGCTCGGCGCCGTCGACCCAGGCGTCCAGGTCCAGCGTGACCGCGTCGGCCAGGGTGTCCGGCGTGGCGCCGATGAAGGCGTGCGAGCGGCGCTGCTCGGCCGGCCGGATCGGCTGACCGCCGAGCGAGGAAATCGGGCCGGGTTCGTCGGCCGGGGGCATGTGGCAGTCCTGGCAGGCCATGAAGTCCGGGCCCGGCACCGAGAACGGCGAGGCCAGCCATTCGTCGTAGGTGGTCTGGCCCGGGGCACCGGTGTCGGGGTTGTTGTACTGGTGGCAGGAGGCGCAGAACTTCGACTCGGAAAACCCGGGCTGGTAGGACGCGCGCATCACCGAGAACGAAACATCGTCGAGCGGGCCCCAGACCCACAGCGGCGTCGACGGATCGTCCGGGAAACGGTACTCGGTGTTGCCGAGGTGATGCAGCGCGTCGGTATTGTCGTTGACCTCGGCCATCTGGTGGCAGGCCAGGCAGTTCACGCCGTCGAGGCCGCCGGGCAGGGTGACCTCGTTGAGGAACACGTTGCCGGGATCCTGGGCGTCGACCAGCGGCGTGTGGCAGGTCGCGCAGAAGCCGGTCTGGCCGGGGTCGCGATCGTCGAGGAACACGTAGCCGTTTCCGCCGTCCGGCGTGCCGTCGCCGGAATACAGGTCCAGCACCCAGGGATTGACGCCGGCGCCGGCATGCCGCGAAGCGTTCCATTCGACGAACTGGTCGAAATGACAACTCGCGCAGTCGGTCGCCGTGCCGGGATCGTAGGGCATGCGATCGTTGATCGGCAGCGGCGTCAGCCGGATCTCGACATCGTCGCCGGGGCCGGCGGAGACCGAGCCGGTGATGTAGTTGACCGCCCGCGCGCCGTCGTAGGGCGGAACCGCGGTCACGGTCACCGGGCCGCTCGGATCGGGCAGCGCGAACGAACCGTCGGCACCGGTGGTCGCCGGTGCGTCGGTGGTGGTCTGCACGCGCACGCGCGCGCCGGCGACCGGGTCGCCGGTCAGGTCGTCGACGACGATGCCGGTGATGTCGGCGCGTGCCGGCACCGCGGCCAGCAGAACCGGCAGCAGCCACCAGGCAGACAGGAAAACGAGTCGAGCGCGCATCGGGAAACTCCGGGTCAGAACGGTTTGAGGATGGCCAGCAGCACGATCGCCACAAGCAGCAGCGCGGGGGCTTCATTGAACCAGCGGTACCAGACATGCGAATGGCGGTTCCGGCCCTCGCGGAACGCCGCGACCAGCCGGGCGCACCAGACGTGGTAGCCGATCAGCACCGCGACCAGCGCCAGCTTCGCGTGCAGCCAGCCCATCGCCAGATAGACGCTGGGGGCAAGCAGGATCAGCGCCAGGCCGAAGCCGACCGCCAGCGCACCGCCGACGTGGGTGATCCCGAGCAGTTTGCGCTGCATGGTCCGGAACACCGGCTGGAGCTCCGCTTCGGGATGCTGGGCGGCATAGACGAACAGGCGGGGCAGGTAGAACAGGCCGGCGAACCAGGTCACGACGAAGATGATGTGGAAGGCCTTGAGCCAGAGCATGGGCGAGCAATCGGGGCGCGGAACGTCGCGGACCCCGTATTGTGACCGCTTCGCCACCGTCCCTCAACCCGACCCCTGCCGGACGTCATGGATCGACTTGACTTGGCAGGCTGCGGGACGGTATAACTTCGGCGTGCAAACATAATATTAACAACAGCACAGCAGAACCCGATCAAGGGTTCCTGCACGTACCGAGCAGCATCCGGTTTGGGGCAAAAGCGGTCTTCGGACCGCTTTTTTTATCCACCCGTCCCGTCCGGTCCCGCTGCTGCGGCGAGCGTCGGGCTTGGGTATGCTGGAGACGGCCCCCACCTTGAATCAAGGCGCTCGTCCGGTGCCACGAATCGCTTCACGGAGACCGTCATGGATGCCACGAATCCGCTCGAATTCACCGCTTCGGCCGCCCGCAAGGTGCGTGAACTGATCCTGGCCGACGGCAACCCGGAACTCAAGCTGCGGGTGTACATCACCGGCGGCGGCTGCTCCGGCTTCCAGTACGGATTCACCTTCGACGAAGCGGCCGACGAGGACGACGTCCGGGTCGAACGCGACGGGGTGACCCTGCTGGTCGATCCGCTGAGCTTCCAGTACCTCGAAGGCGCGGAAGTCGACTACAGCGAGAACCTGCAGGGCGCCCGGTTCGTGATCCGCAACCCGAACGCAGCCACGACCTGCGGCTGCGGCTCATCGTTCGCGATGGGCTGACGCCGAGCCCCACCCCGTGGACCGGCCCCGCCCATGACGCTTCTGGCCCTGCTCTGCGCGCTGGGCATCAGTCATGCCTGGCGCGATATCGAAGGCTGGCGCCGCCACGAGCTGCTGGCCGAGCCGGCCCGGCGGCTGCGCGGCCGGGGGGCGCTTCCAGCCATCGCCACACTCGCCCTGGCCCTGCTCGCCGGCGGCCTGCTCTCCGTGCTGGCCGAACGGCTGCTCGGCGACGTCGGCATGCTGCTGGCCGGCATCGTCGTGCTGCTGTTCGTGCTCGGTCCGCGCGACCTCGACCGCGATATCGAGGCGGCCGCGGCCGGCGAAGAAGAGGCAGCGGCCGCGCGCCAGCGGCTGTGTCTTCCGGTGGGTGCGTCGGCCACCGACGGCGCAGCGGCTGCGCTGCACGGCGGCCTGGCGCGCTGGTTCGGCGTGCTGTTCTGGTTTGCCGTCGCCGGAATTCCCGGTGCGCTGCTGTATCGCGCGGTGCGCGTGTCCCGGCGCGCGTTCCCGCCCGGCCGCGACGAGCGCCGCGCCTTCGACGCCATCCTCGGCGTACTGAACTGGCCGGTGGTCGGACTGATGACGCTGTCGATCGCGCTGATGACCGACTTCGACCGGGCGCTCGACCGCTTCGATGCGCGCGCCGATCGGTGGCGGTTCCCGGCCCGCCTGCTCGACGACCTCGCCGGCGCGCTGTGCACGACCGACGGCGGCCTGGCCGCCGGGCTGGAGGCCGGACGTCAACTGGCCCGTCGCGTCCTGATGCTGTGGCTGGTGGTCGTCGCGGTGCTGCTGTTGATCGGCGTGCTGGCCTGAGCGACCCCGGCTCGGCGTCGGCTTTGCGTTCGCCGCCCGCATCACGCACAATCGCCGGTCTGCGATCAAGACCGGAGATGCCGATGCGCTGTTCCTTGCTGTTGTCCCTGTTGCTCCTCGCCGGCCCGGCCGCCGCCGAGACCTGGCTGCACTGCGGTGCGACGATCGATGTCGTGGCCGGCGAGCGCACCGGCGCGAAGACGCTGGTGGTCGTCGACGACCGGATCGAACGGATCGAATCCGGTCACCGGTCGGCGCCGGACGGCGTCGAGTTGATCGACCTGACCGGGTTGACCTGTCTGCCCGGCCTGATGGACATGCACACCCACCTGACGTCCGAATCCAGCCCGACCCGCTACGCCGATCAGTTCACCGACAACGAAGCCGACGTCGCGCTGCAGTCGGTCGAATACGCGCGCGAAACGCTGGCCGCCGGCTTCACCACCGTGCGCGACCTCGGCGATTCCTACAACGCCAGCATCGCGCTGCGCGACGCGATCGACCGCGACGTGATCCCCGGGCCGCGCATCTACACCTCCGGCAAGTCGCTGGCCACCACCGGCGGCCACGCCGATCCGACCAACGGCTGGCGCGCCGACCTGATGGGTTCGCCCGGCCCGCGCGAGGGCGTGCTCAACGGCGTGGCCGAAGCGCGCGAGGCCGTGCGCCAGCGCTACAAGGACGGCGCCGACCTGATCAAGGTGACGATCACCGGCGGGGTGCTCAGCGTGGCCAAGAGCGGCATGAACCCGCAGTTCCGGCCCGAGGAGATCCAGGCCGTGATCGAGACCGCCGCCGACTACGAGATGCACGTGGCGGCCCATGCACACGGCGCCGAGGGCATGAAGCGGGCCATCCGCGCCGGCATTCACTCGATCGAACACGGCACCTTCATGGACGACGAGGTCATGGCGATGATGGTCGAGAACGGCACCTGGTACGTGCCGACCATCTCGGCCGGCCGCTTCGTCGCCGAGAAGTCCGAAATCGACGGCTACTACCCGGAGCTGGTCCGGCCCAAGGCCGCGCTGATCGGACCACTGATCCAGGAGACCTTCGCCCGCGCCCACGCCGCCGGGGTTCCGATCGCCTTCGGCACCGATTGCGGGGTCTGCTATCACGGCGACAACGCCGCCGAGTTCGGCTTCATGGTCGAGGCCGGCATGTCGCCGGCCGACGCGCTGCGCACCGCAACGCTGAACGCCGCCGAACTGCTCGGCATCGAACGCGACGCCGGCCGGCTGGCCGAGGGTTACTGGGCCGACATCATCGCGGTGCCGGACGATCCGCTGGAATCGGTCGACACGCTGATGGACGTGCGCTTCGTGATGAAGGCGGGCACCGTCTATGTGCCGGGACGCGCTACGCGCTGACCGGAGCGCACTGCGGGCACCGAGCGGCGTTCGAGCGGCTGCATTCCCGATCCGACCCGGCTCCCTGGATCAGGCCGCCGGTAATTGATCCCGGTCGGCTGCGCTCGTATAGTGAAGTCCGTCACATTCAAGAGCCGCCGCCGGGAGCGTCCATGAACCGATCGCTGGAGCGCATGCAGCAGATGCTCCGCCGGGAAGGCGTCGACGAGGCGCGGACCCGGCACCTGCTGTTCTGGGCGCGCGGTTTCCTCGAGCACGGCGGCCAGGACGACCCGACGCAGCTCGACCGCGACGCGGTCGATCGCTTCCTCGAGCACATCGCGCACGAACGCTACGCCGGGCGCCCGACCCAGGACCGCGCGCTCGATGCAGTCCACGCGCTCTACCGCAGCAGCCCGGGCGGCACGCCGCCCTGGCTGCAGGTGCTGCTCGACCAGCGCCGCCGCGTGGTCGGACCGAACATCCTGTCGCGCGAAGAAGCCCGCCAGCTGCTGGCCCGACTGGCCGGCAGCGAATGGCTGGCCGCCGCCCTGGTCTACGGCACCGGAATCCGACTGCTCGAATGCATGCGGCTCAGGGTCCGTGACGTCGATCCCGACGCCCGCCGGCTGATCGTCCGCGACCCGGCCGACACCGTACAGCGCGAACTCCCGTTGCCGGCGGCCGTGGCGCGGGCGCTGGTGCCGCGGCTCGACGATCTCAAGCAGCAGCACATCCAGGACATCGGCAACGGCGGCGGCGCGGTCACGCTGCCGCCGGAGATCGCCGAGCGCCGGCCCGACGCGGCCCTGGCCTGGCGCTGGCAGTACCTGTTTCCGGCCCGGCCCGGCGCGGCCCGGTTCACGGCCGACACCGAGCGCCGGCCGATCCATCACCTGGCCCCGGCCCGGATGCACCGCGCGATCGAACAGGCCGCCCACGCCGCCGGCATCCATCGCCGGGTGACCGGCCACGTGCTGCGCAACAGTTATGCGATCCACCTGATCGAGCAGGGCCTGCCGGTGGCACGGGTGGAAATGCTGCTCGGCATCGCCCCGACCTCGCCGGCGATCGCGGCGGAGCCCACCACTCCCGGCTGCATCGAGATCCCCGACGCGCGGCTTCGCGATCCGCTGGTCGAACCCTGAGACGATTCGCCCGGCTCAGCGCCGGCCGCGCGCCGACGCCGCCGAATACCCGCTGAGCTCGAGGTAGCCGCGGCCCAGCGGGATCTCGGAGTCGCTCGCCCGCACGTCGATCGCACCCTCCCAGTAGCGTACGCCGGTCCGCCACTGCTGGTCGTCGAAGGTCGGCACGATCGACAGGTCCAGCCCGGCCGACGGGACGCGCGCGCGCCAGGCCACCGGCCAGTCCACGCCGTCGGGATCGCGCCAGCGACGGACCGGTTCCAGCGAAAACTCGTCCCGGCCCAGGATCGTCGTCGCACCATCGCTCTGGACCAGCGCGCCGGCCGAGAACGGCGAGGCCTCGCCGGCCTCGGTGCGCAGGCGGTAGAGCATCAGGTCGCGCCCGTCGTCGAGCTGCAGGGCGAACCAGTCCCAGCCCTCGATGCCCGGGCCGAGCTGGCTGGAGCCCCATTCGCGGTCCAGCCAGGCGGTGCCCTCGACCGCGTACGCCCGGCCGTCGATCCGCACCCGGCCGTCGGCGGCCAGCCGCGAATAGGTGTAGTACCGCGACGCGTTGCCGGCGGCCGGACCCTTCTGGCTGTAGCCGCGGTCGCCCTGCAGCACCACCGGCTTGACCGCGTCCAGCGCCAGGTCCAGTGCGAACTCGCCGGCATCGGCGTTGAGCCGCCAGCCGGCCTCGGTCCGGGTGACCGTCCAGTCGCGCAGCCACCAGCGGTCCGCGGTCGCGCCGGCCAGGCCGAGCGCGCCGCGTGCGAAGCGCTCGCGGTTCAGGAACCGGCGGTTCTCGATATCGCTGACCGCCAGGTGGGCCATCCAGACGGCATCGGCGGCGAACACGCTGTCCAGCGACGGCCGCGACGCCTCGGTACCGAGGCCGAACCGGAACAGCGTGAACTGCATGCCGAAGCGACGGCCGTCGCGGTCGAACAGGTTGCCGGTGAAATACCACCATTCGCTGCGGTAGCCGGGATGCGCGGCATGGTCGGCCGGGAAGTCCAGCGGACGCGGCCCGGTGATCCGCTCGAAGGCCTCCGGCGCTTCGGCCAGTAGCGCGGTGGTGTCGAGCGGCCCCGAGACGACTTCGGGCGGATCGCTGCGCAGTACCAGCCAGGTCGCGGCCAGCGCGACCAGCAGCATGACGATGAGAAGGTCACGCCGCATCAGCCGGCCCTCAGCGCGGAAACCGGCGCCCGGCGACCGATCCGGGCGGCCGGAATCAGGCCGGCCAGCGCCCCCAGCAGCAGCGCCAGCGGCACCACCACCACGACCGGCCCGAGCGGCGGCAGCCCGGCCGGCACGCTCCAGCCGAACGCCCGCGGCTGGATGAACAGCGCCAGCGCGTAGTGCACCACCACCGCGATCGGCACGGCCAGCAGCGCCGCGGCCAGGGTCAGGGCCAGGGTCTGGGCCACGACCAGCCGGAACAGCGCGGCCGGCGACAGGCCGAGCGCGCGCAGCGTCGCGTACTCGCGCGCGCGCTCGAAACCGTGGGCGAGCAGGGCGCTGACCAGCGCGACCAGCGCGATGCCGCCGACCAGCACCGCCATCGCCCAGCTGATCCGGAAGGTGCGGTCGAACACGCTCAGGCTCTGGTCGCGGATCTCGGCCGGGCCGATCCACTGCAGCTCACCGGCCGCGCCGAAGGCGGCGCGCAGATCCGCCTCCAGCGCCGCGCGATCGCCGCCGGGTGTTGCGTACAGGCCGACGCTGTCGACCTCGCGAGCGTCCGGACCGGTCAGCTGGTCGGCGTCGATCGCGACGAAGCCGGCGTCGCTGGAGTAGTCGCGGAACACGCCGAGCACCTCGAAGCGCCGTGGGCCGCCGGCCAGCGGCAGTTCGAGCAGGTCGCCGGGCGCCAGGCCACGCGCCCGCGCCAGCGGCTCCGACACCGCCACGCCGCGCCCGGCGACGAAACCGGCCCGGACGCGTTCCGGATCGCCGGCCAGCCACTCGAAGCCCGACCAGGCCGCGTCCGGCAGCCGATAGGCGGTCAGCCGGGTTTGGTCGGCCAGCCGCTGCACCGAGACCGTCGAGATCGCTGCCACGGCATCGAGCGCTGCCAGCCGGTCGACCTCATCGACGGTCAACCTGCGCTCGGTCGCCGAAACATACAGGTCGGCCTGCAACAGCCGCTGGACCCAGTCGTCGACCGAGGCCCGGAAGCCCAGGATCATCATGCCCATGCCCATCGCCAGGGCCAGCGCGAGCGACAGGGCCGACAGGGCCGGGGCGAGCCGCCGGCGTGAACCGCCCAGCAGTCGGATCGCGCGTCCCGTCAGGCCGCCGCCGGCGAGCCGGGCAAGCACGGCGAGCAGCCCGAAGCCGGTCCGCGGAATCAGCGTGGCCAGGCCGGCCAGGACCAGGAACAAACCGCCCAGTGCCGCGATCAGCCCGGGATCCAGCGCCAGCCAGGCCAGGCCCAGCGCGACCGGCAGCCCGGCCAGCGCCCAGCCCACGCGATCCGGCGCCGGGGCCTCGGCCGCCCGCACCAGGCGCCCGGGCGGCACCCGCAGCGCCTCGCGCACCACCGGCAGCGTGACCGCGGTGGCCGCCAGCACACCCAGTCCGAACAGGGTCCCGTACAGGCCCAGCGACGGCGCGGTCCGGGCCAGCGCCAGCTGGCCGTAGATGCTGCGCACCGGATCGGCGATCAACGCCAGCAGAAGATCGGCCAACAGGGTGCCGACGACCAGTCCGGCCAGGGTGCCGAGCGCGCCGAGAACCAGGCCCTCCTGGGCCAGCATCCGGGCCAGGTCGCCCGGCGTCAGCCCGATCGCGCGCAGCACGCCGAAACTGCGCCGGCGCTGGACCATCAGGAAACTGAGCACGCTGTAGACGACGAACAGGCCGGTGGCCAGGGCCAACAGGCTCATCGCCGTGAGGTTGGCGCGCAGACCGGCGGTCAGCTCGCGGGCCGAGGCGCGCTGCTGGTCGAGCGTGCGCGCCTGCAGGTCGGCGGGCAGGTTGCGCTCGATCCAGGCCGCGGCCGAGCCCGGCGCGAGCAGTTCGGAGATCGCCGTGGGCAGGTCGAAGGCGTGCTGGGCCACGGCAATGTCCATGACCAGCCGGCGGTCGAGGCCGGCGCCGCGCGTGCCGACCAGGGCCAGGTCGGCCGGGCCGTTCGGACCTTCCAGCGTCAGCGTCTCGCCCGGTTCGACGCCGAGCAGGGCGGCCGTCTCCCGGCCGATCGCCGCCGGCGGCGGGCCGTCGCCGGTCCATTCCAGCCGGTCGGCGTCGCCGGCCAGCGCGCTGTCGGCGGTCACGTCGCGGACCGCGCTGAAGCCATCCAGGCCGATGACCTCGAGCTGGACGTCGCCGACCCGGACCGGAATCCGGACCACCGGCACCCAGTCCGGCGCCCCGGGCAGCCGGGCCAGCTCGGCGAAACGCTCCGGCGAGATCGACTCGCCGAGCGGGCGGACCACGATCGAGTCCCGGCCGGCCAGTTCGTCGGCGGCGGCATCGAGCGAATCGACCAGCGCGCCGCGCAGCAGCGCCACGCCGGTGACCACCGCCATGCCGGCGGCGATACCGACCAGCGCCAGCAGCCACTGACCGGGGTGACGACGGAAGAAGCCGTGCGACAGCCGCGCGCGCATCGGGTCAGGCCGGCACCAGGCGCCCGTCGCGCAGCGCCAGGACCCGGTCGCAGCGCGCCGCGGCCTGATCGCTGTGGGTCACCAGCACCAGCGCGCAATCGCGGGCACGGGCGGCGTCGAACAACACATCGAGGACCTGCTCGCCGGCCACGCGATCCAGGCTGCCGGTCGGTTCGTCGGCCAGCAGCACGGCCGGCCCGTGGATCAGCGCACGAGCGATCGCGACGCGCTGCTGCTGGCCGCCCGAGAGCTGGTCGGGACGGCGTTCCAGCAGCTCGCCGATGCCGAGCTCGCCGGCCAGTGCGTCGATCCGGTCGGCGGCAACGGCGGCTCCGGACAGCCAGACGGCCAGTTCGACGTTCTCGCGCGCGGTCAGCGATTCGATCAGGTTGAAGTCCTGGAACACCAGCCCGACCCGCCGGGCCCGTTCGCGGGTGCGGGCCGGCTCGGGCCGGCCGTGGACCTCGACGCCGGCGATCCGGACTTCGCCGGCGTCGGGCCGGTCCATGCCGGCGGCCAGGTGCAGCAGGGTCGACTTGCCGCAGCCCGAGGCGCCCATGATCGCGACGGTTTCGCCGGGCCGGACGTCGAGATCGACGCCGTCGAGGACCCGGACCGCACGCGGGCCCTCGCCGTAGCGGCGGACCAGCCCACGCAGGCCGAGGACCGGGGATGGGTCAGCCACCGCGGGCGGCCACGGCCGCGGTCGCGGCCAGCAGGACGGTCACGGCAATGCTCAGCATCCAGCGCAGCCGCCGGTACCAGCCCGGCTGGCCGGCCCGGGTCCAGCGCCACTCGGTCAGCGCATGCAGCGCGAACAGCGCCGCCAGCCAGGCAAACGCCCAGCCCAGCGGCAGCAGCAGCGCGACCAGCGCGGCCAGCACGATCAGGTTGCTCAGGATCAACGGCGCCGGCCCGTCGGCCGGCCGGTTCAGCGCATCGGCCCAGAGGCTGCCGCACAGGAACGCGAGAATCAGCAGCGCGTAGCCGCGCAGCAGGTCGATGATCCAGGCCGGACCGCCAAGCGCGACGACGACCAGCAAGGCGACGAACGGCGCGACGCCGGCGGCACCGAGAACGCGGGCGGCCTGTTGACGATTCTGCATGACTCGATCCTCCTTGGTCTTCGCCCCGGACTCGGGCGTTGCCGGCACTCTACCGCAGCCTCGTGCCCGGAATCGCGGGGCAAAAAAAACCCCGGCCGGGAGCCGTGGCCGGGGTTCGTGCGAAGCGTTGGTAGCGGGGGGAGGGAGTCAGGGTACCGAGAGGTAACCCGCCACCAACGAGGCCAGTCTCCACGGCGGCCGTGAACCCGGGGTGAACAATCGAGCGCCGGAGTGCGTGGGCCGCTCAGGCCGCGTTCGCTGCCCGCTTCAGCCAGACCAGCAGCTGCGAGACCGCTGCCGGGGTGACGCCCGGGATCCTGGAAGCCTCACCGACCGTCGTCGGCCGCTGGCGCTGGAGCGTCTCGAGCACCTCGGCCGACAGGCCACGCACCTGCGCGTAGTCGAATTCCGGCGGAATGCGCCTCGAATCCGAGCAACGGACCCGCTCGATGTCGGCCGCCTGTCGGGCCAGGTACCCGGCGTAGCGAATGCCGGTCTCGACCTGCTCGGCGATGTCGGCACGCTCCACGCCCGGACCGAACTCCGGCAGCGCGACCAGGCCGGCGTAGTCGATTTCCGGGCGCTTCAGCAGCTCCGCGGCGGTCACGTCCTTGCGCACCGGGCTGGCGAAGGCGGCTTCCACCGCCGCGGCCCGCGCGGAGCCGGCGACCACGCGCAGATCGTCCAGCCGGCGGCGCTCGGCGTCGATCGCATCGCGGCGCTCGAGGAAGGCGGCCAGGCGGGCCTGATCGACCAGGCCAAGCGCCCGGCCGGTCTCGGTCAGGCGCAGGTCGGCATTGTCCTCGCGCAGCATCAGCCGGTATTCGGCCCGGCTGGTGAACATGCGGTACGGCTCGGCGGTGCCGCGGGTGATCAGGTCGTCGACCATCACGCCGATGTAGGCCTCCGAACGCGCCGGGCTCCATTCCGCCTGGCCGGCGGCACGTCGCGCCGCGTTCAGGCCGGCGACGAGGCCCTGCGCACCGGCCTCCTCGTAGCCTGTCGTGCCGTTGATCTGGCCGGCCAGGAACAGCCCGTCCAGGACCTTGGAGGCCAACCCCGGACTCAGGTCGCGCGGATCGAGGAAGTCGTACTCGATGGCATAGCCCGGGCGGGTGATTCGCGCCCGCTCCAGGCCGGGAATGGTGTGCAGGAACTCGAGCTGAACCTCGAACGGCAGACTGGTCGAGATGCCGTTCGGGTACCACTCGTTCAGGTCCAGGCCTTCCGGTTCGAGGAAGATCTGGTGCGAGTCGCGCTCGGCGAAGCGCACGACCTTGTCCTCGATCGACGGGCAGTAGCGCGGACCGACGCCCTCGATCGCGCCGGAGTACATCGGCGAGCGGTCCAGCGCGGCGCGGATGATGTCGTGCGTCGCAGGGCCCGTCCGGGTGATCCAGCAGGAACGCTGCGCCGGGTGGTCGTCGCTCGAGCCCAGGAACGAGAACACCGGCCGGGGGTCGTCGCCGGGCTGCTCGACCAGCTGCTCGAAATCGATGCTGCGGCCGTCGATCCGCGGCGGCGTGCCGGTCTTGAGTCGCCCGATCCTGAGCGGCAGCGCACGCAGCCGTTCGGCCAGCCGATTGGCCGGCGCGTCACCGGCCCGGCCACCGGCCGAGCGCGCCTCGCCCATGTGGATGATGCCGCCGAGGAAGGTGCCGGTGGTCAGGACCACGGCCTCGGCCATGAACTCGATGCCGATCGCGGTGCGACAACCGACCACCCGGTCGTTGTCGACGACCAGGTCGTCGACGGCGGCCTGGAACAGGGTGAGGTTCGGCTGGTGCTCGACCGCGCGACGGATCGCGGCACGGTACAGCGAGCGATCGCACTGCGCCCGGGTCGCGCGCACCGCCGGCCCCTTGCTGGCATTGAGCCGTCGCCACTGGATGCCGGCCGCATCGGCGGCCTGCGCCATGACCCCGCCCAGCGCGTCGATCTCGCGCACCAGGTGCCCCTTGCCGATCCCGCCGATCGCGGGATTGCAGCTCATCTGGCCGATGGTCTCGATGTTGTGCGTGATCAGCAGGGTATCGGCGCCGCAGCGCGCGGCAGCCAGTGCCGCCTCGGTGCCGGCGTGGCCGCCACCGATGACGATCACGTCATGGGTCTCTGGATGGCGCATGTCGAATCACCGCGTTCGGCGGCAAGCAGTTGAACCGAATGCGATTCTACCGCCCTCCGCGCCCGCCGGAGTCACGCCGGCTGCGCAGCCGGTCGCGAGCGCCGCCGCTGTTGCGCGACTCCGTCCGGCTGCTCGAACGCGGCGGGGCGGCCCGGACCGCCG
>NZ_JAAWWS010000156.1:0-19285 GCF_012272825.1 Wenzhouxiangella sp. XN79A
TTGGGTACTTTTGTGGCGATTGACAAAAGTACCTCGCCAGAAAGCGGGCGCAGCCCGCGTGGCGAAACGCTTGTAGCCCCGGGAAGCAACAACCCGAAGGCGAGCAAGACACCAGAACCACAGCGACCACGAGTGCACTAGCCAAGGCAGGGCCAGGCCGACGAGGCGTTGGTCGGCCACAACCGTCGACCGAAGCGGCCTGTGTTCGAACCGAGCCAGCAGCAACGATCCGGCTTCGCTTCGGGTTCCAACCCCTCTGTACCCCGGCAAGCCCTTCCATCTCCGCGGCACTGCGCGATTTTTCGCGCCACGACCCTCACCGGAGGGCAAACCCCGCCCGGTACGCGCGCTTGTAAAAAAAGCCCTTTTGGGTACTTTTGTGGCGATTGACAAAAGTACCTCGCCAGAAAGCGGGCGCAGCCCGCGTGGCGAAACGGCTTGTAGCCAAGGGAAGCAACAACCCGAAGGCGAGCAAGACACCAGAACCACAGCGACCACGAGTGCACTAGCCAAGGCAGGGCCAGGCCGACGAGGCGCTGGTCGGCCACAACCGCCCACCGAAGGGCCGTTCACCGAACCAAGCCGGAAACAACCATCCGGCTACGCCTCGGGCTCCGACCCCTCTGTACCTGGCAAGCCCTTCCATCTCCGCGGCACTACGCGATTTTCCGCGCCACAATCCCATGCCGGAAGGCCAGGCCCACCGGTACACGTGCCTGCCAAAAGCGCTTTTCAGGCACTTCTGTCGTGCCGGAAAAAGCCCGACCCCGACTGCGCGGCACCCTGCAAGGCGCGGTGGTGGCGGCGCCGCTGAACAAATACTCACCACTTCCGATGGCGAGAAAAATCTATCAGGAACAATGCGTTGAGCCGCGATCGTGTGAGCCGGTCGCGGCTGAAGGAACTCCGGCTTGCCAAACCCGGTCGGATTGCGATACAACAGATACCCGAGCCGGTCGGGACAGGACGTGGAAGACTCCGAAGTATTCGAATCCGTCATTTCCACTTCGAGCGCACGGTCGCAGCCGTTCCCGCGCTCCACCCCGCCTGATGTCCAGTGCAAGGTTTCGTTGCCCGCGCCTTTCGCGTGCGATGTGCACTGGTCGACCGTCTCCTCCCGAAACTCATCTTCCGGCGCCCTGCCTGCCGCTCCGTCGTCCTGCGACGGTGCGTCGACGGGGCCGGTGTCATGACCACGAAAGGAGAAGTGCCATGTTCGAGAACCGTCGCGATCAGATGGAAACGCTGCTGAAGGAAAGCGAAGAGTTCCGCAAGCTGTACAACCACCATCAGAAGCTCGAAAAGCGCGTGACCGCGGCCGAGAACAACACCGCACCGATGGAAGACCTGGCCTTGAACCAGATGAAGCGTGAAAAGCTCCGCACCAAGGATCAGCTGGCCCGCATGATGGATCGGGCCCGCGCGGCCTGACCGCCTCCGCATCCGGCGGCCGGCCGTTCCCTGGCCGGCCGCCTTTTTCGGCTCGAAGTTCGAGACCCTTCACCCCGATCCCGTCCACGTTCCGTCGGCACGCGCCGTGCGACCCGCGGCGGTTTCATCGGAAATTCGTCCCTTGCGATCCGAGCGCTTCGGCGGCTGACCGGACGTGAGCGAATGAGCGGCGGGGTACACTAGGCGGGCCTTCTCACACCGCGCTTCCCATGAACGTTCACGATAACGTGCTCGACCTGATCGGCAATACGCCGGTCGTCCGCATCAACCATCTCGATACCGGCCCGTGCACGCTGTTCGCCAAGCTGGAAAGCAACAATCCCGGCGGCTCGATCAAGGACCGCATTGCGCTGGTCATGATCGAGGAGGCCGAGAAACGCGGCGATCTGAAGCCGGGCGCGACGCTGGTCGAGGGTACGGCCGGCAACACCGGACTGGGCCTTGCGCTGGTCGCGGCGCAGAAGGGCTACCGGATGATTCTGGTCATCCCCGACAAGATGAGCCGCGAGAAGATCTCGAACCTCAAGGCGATGGGCGCGGAGGTCGTGATCACTCGCTCCGACGTCGGCAAGGGCCATCCGGAGTACTACCAGGACCTGGCCAGGAAGATCGCCGACGAAACGCCGGGCTCGTACTTCATCAACCAGTTCGGCAACCCCGACAATCCGCTGGCCCACGAGAAGTACACCGGGCCGGAGATCTGGGAGCAGATGAACCACGACCTCGACGCGATCGTGATCGGCGTCGGCTCCAGCGGCACGGTCACCGGCTTGTCGCGCTTCTTCGCCGAGGCCGCGCCGGACCTCGAGATCGTGCTTGCCGATCCCGAGGGCTCGATCCTGGCCGACTACATCGCCACCGGCCATGTCCGCGACGATGCCGGCGGCTGGCTGGTCGAGGGGATCGGCGAGGATTTCCTGCCCAGCATCAGCGACTTCAGCCGGGTCCACAAGGCCTACTCGATTTCCGACCGTGAGAGCTTCCTGACCGCCCGCGAGCTGCTCGATCGCGAGGGCCTGCTCGGCGGCTCGTCGTCCGGCACGCTGATGGCCGCCGCGCTGCGCTACTGCCGCGAGCAGACCGAACCGAAGCGCGTGCTGACGCTGGTCTGCGACACCGGCAACAAGTATCTGTCGAAGGTCTACAACGACTACTGGATGCGCGAGCAGGGGTTCCTGGATATCGAAAACCACGGTGATCTGCGCGATCTGATCGCCCGCCCGGTCCGGACCCACGATGCCATCGTGGTCCGGCCCGACGAACCGCTGTCGAACGCCTACAAGCGGATGAAGCTCTACGACGTCTCGCAGCTGCCGGTGCTCGACGGCGATCGGATCGTCGGACTGATCGACGAATCCGACCTGCTGATGGCGATCTACAACCGGGAAGACCGCTTCAACGACCCGATCGCCTCGGCCATGGTCACCGAGCTGGAGTCGGTCCAGGTCGATGCCGAGATCGATGCGCTGCTGCCGATCTTCAATGCCGACCGCGTCGCGATCGTGCTCGACGGCGATCGCTTCCTCGGCCTGATCACTCGCGTCGACCTGTTGAACTACCTGCGCCGGCGCACCGATCGGTGACGCGGAACGTGCACCGGGGACCCGGCAGATGACGTTCAAGCAGTTTCGCATCGCGCTGCTGCTCATCCTGCTGCTGCTGGTCGTCCACAACGTGTTCAGCGATGCCCGGCGCATTGCCAGCTGGAACGCCCCGCTGTTCGTCAGCGTCTATCCGGTCAACCAGGACAACAGCGCGCAGGCCCAGCGCTACATCGAATCGCTGGACGACAGCGACCTGCAGCCCATCGCCGACTGGATGGCCGGCGAGGCCCGTCGATACGGCGTCGAGCTGGCCACGCCGATCTACATCCGGTTCGGCCGGCAGATCGCCGATCCGCCGCCGCAGCAGCCGGTCAACGGCAGCCTGTGGCAGCGCATGCGCTGGGTGGCGGCCCTGCGCTGGTGGCGGTTCCGCTTCGACGAACAGGGCCAGCAGCCCGACATTGTGGTCATCGCCCGCTACCACGACCCCAATCGCAGCGTGCGCCTGCCGCACTCGACCGGCCTGGAGCGCATTCGCGTCGCCTCGGCCCACCTGTTCGCTTCGCGCGCCCAGGCCGGTGCCAACCGGGTTGTCCTGTTGCACGAGCTGCTGCACACCGTCGGCGCCACCGACAAGTACGACCTCGGCAGCGGCCGCCCGCTCTACCCCCACGGCTATGCCGAGCCCGACCGTCGCCCCTTGTATCCGCAGCAGCGGGCCGAGATCATGGCCGGGCGGATCCCCGTCAACGAGCGGCGGATCGTGCAGGCGCCCAGCCTGAATCATGTCATCGTCGGGCCGGTGACGGCACGGGAGTTGGGCTGGTTGGAGTAGGCCTGTCCGCGGGCCGGTGGGTAGAGTGCGGTTCGAGGTTCGATGGCGACCGAGCGCTGCGCCGCTTGCGACCGCTCGCCCGTCGTCGTGAAGAGCTTGCGGTGCTGGCCAGTTCGAATCGACCTTCGACTCGATGCCCGCAGAGGTTTCGGGCGAGTGCCGCTCGAGCAGGGAACCTCGGCGCACTGTCGAGTGCGCCCGGGGTCGTCTACTCGTTGAGCAGGATCACGTCCACCCGGCGGTTGCGCGCCCGTCCCTCGGCGGTCTCGTTGGTCGCGATCGGGAAATCCTCTCCCATTCCGACCACGGCATTCATCCGTGAGCCGTCGACACCGAGGTCGATCAGGGCGTCGCGGACGGCCATTGCCCGTTGTTCGGACAGCCGCAGGTTGAGTTGGGCGGGTCCGGTTGCGTCGGTGTGGCCTTCGATGCGGATGGCTGCATCGGGCTCGGTGTTCAGCAGTTCGATCACGTCGCCGAGGTTCTGCTGCGCGGCCGGAAGGAGGTCGGCTTCGCCGATTTCGAACAGCACGTCGCCGAGGGTGATGACGACGCCGCGGTCGGTCTCGCGATACTCCATGTATTCCAGGCGACGGCGAAGGCTGTCGGCGGTCTGGGTGGCCAGTTCGGCCTCGCGCCGGGCCAGCTCGATTTCCTCGGACTGCGCCTCGGCCAGTCGGCGGGCCTGCTCGGCTTCGCTGCGGGCACGCCGGGCTTCTTCGGCGGCGCGCTGACGACGCTCTTCGGCGCTCAACGCCTCGCTCTGGGCCCGCTGCATTTCCTCGCGGGTGGCCGTGCTTTCGAGCAGCGCTTCCTCGGCCTGGCGCCGGGCCCGCTCGACTTCCAGCCGGCCGGCCTGCAGGATCAGCCCGGTGCGACGCTGCTCGACGGTTTCGGCCTCGCGGCGGGCGCGTTCGGCAAAGGCCTCGGCGCGGGCGATCTCGATGTGCTTGCGGGCCACGCGGACGCGGTGCAAGCGGGCATCGGCGTCGAGCTCGTCGATGCTCGCCTGGCGCACGGCGGTGCGGGCTTCGGCCACGGCCACCGGCGCCAGCGCGACGGTTTCCTCGTCGTCCAGCAGGTTCTGGAGATCCGCCTGCAGGTTCTCGATCAGGCCGGGTGGCGGGGTCGGCGTGGCGCAGCCGGCCAGCGCGAGGACCAGCGCCAGCAGCACAACCAGGTGACCGTGTCGGTGCATCGCTGCAGCCGTCATGGCGTGTCCTCCGGCTGAATCCGCTCGCCGTAGATATCGACCAGCTCCGCACGCAGCGAATCGTACTCGGCGCGTCGCTCGGCCAGCAGCTCGCGGGCTCTTGCACCACGGCTGCGAACGATGGCCAACCGCGCCTGGACTTCGGTCATTTCCACGTGCCGAGTCACGGCCGCGAGTTCCTCGGCCTCGAGCGCGGCTACGGCCTGCTCGTAGTATTCGCGGGCCTCTTCGAGTTCGAGCGGTGCGTGTTCGACCGCGCCGGCCTGCTCGGCCAGGGCCAGCGCGTCCTCTGCCGGCCGCAGCAGGGCCGGGTCGGGCGGGGTGGTGGCGCAGGCGGTCAACAACAGCACGGCCAGCAGGGAAAGCACGGCCGCGGTGGCGGAGTGTCGGCGGTATTCAGTCGGCATCGGGCTGATTTTCCGGGGCGGCGTCGCGGATGGCGGAAATCGAGCCCAGTTCGGCGCAGATGCGCCCGATTTCCGGCCAGTTCGACTCATCGCAGTTGAACCTGCGCGCATTATAGACCTGTGGCAGCAGGCAGCAGTCGGCCAAGGTGGGGGCGTCGCCGTGACAGAAACGGCCGGTGTCGTCGGAGTCGGCCAGCAGGCGCTCGAAGGCATCGAGACCGCGAGAGATCCAGTGGCGGTACCAGGTGAGCTTGGCGTCTTCGCCCACGCCGAGGGTAGCGACCAGGTACTTCAGCACGCCGAGGTTGTTCAGCGGGTGGGTGTCGCAGGCAATCACGCCGCACAGCGCGCGAACCCGCGCACGGCCGTCCGGATCGCCGGGCAGCAGTGCGGGCTCGGGGAACATCTCTTCGAGGTATTCCAGGATGGCCAGCGACTGGGTCAGCACGTGGTCGCCGTGGACCAGTGTAGGCACCTGACCCTGGGGGTTCAGCGCGACGTAGTCGGGCGCGTGCTGCTGGCCGCCGTCGCGGACCAGGTGAACCGGGCGTTGCTGGTAGGCCACGGCCTTGAGGTTCAGGGCCATCCGGACGCGGTAGCTGGCCGAGGAGCGCCAGTAGCCGTACAGGATCGGGTCCGGGCGTCGAGGGCGGGCGCCGCGCGAGCGGTTCGGTTCGGTGGTCATGCCGTCTCCGGGGGCGGGTTCTGGGCAGGATGGTCGTGGGCCGGCTCGGCCGCGGCGGCCAGCCGGTCGATCGCGCGATCCAGTGCGGCGCGGTCGTCGGGGTCCAGCGCAGCCAGCAGCCGGCGCTCGAAGGCGCGGGCCTCGGGCACGATGCGGTCGTGCACGGTCTGGCCTTCACGGCTCAGGCTCAGGTGCTTGGCGCGGCGGTCGCTGTCGCTGGCCTCGCGCTCCAGCAGCCCGCGGGCCAGCAGGTTCTTCACCGCGCGACTGACCGCTACCTTGTCCATCGCAGAGCGCTGCGCGACCTCGGTGGCCGAAATGCGCGGGTAGCGGCCGACGATGGCGATCGCGCGCCACTCGGTGACGCTCAGGCCGAAGCGGTTGCGGTAGGTCAGCGCGATGCCTTCGCTGATCCGGTTGGACAACACCGAAAGGCGATAGGGCAGGAAGTGTTCGAGATCGAGCATGCGTCGGCCATGGTTGCCAATAGTTTCAAATGTAACTAAAATCACATCAGCAATCAATCATTCCGGCGCAGTCGCCGATCCGCTTCGCGGTCGTCGTGCTGCAGCTGATCCGTATCCGAAGGAGTGTCCGTCATGAACGAGTCCCGACCGAACCCGCTGGGTGTCCAGAATTTCGAAGTCATCGAGTTCGCCTCGCCGGAGCCCGAGAAGCTGCACGCGCTGTTCGAGGCGCTGGGCTTCGTCAAGGTGGCCGTGCACAAGGACCAGCCGGTCACGCTGTACCGCCAGGGACGCATCGATTTCATGGTCAACGAGACGCCGGACTCCTTCGCCAGCCAATTCGCAGCCGAGCACGGGCCGTGCTGCACCGGGTTCGGCATTCGCGTGACCGACCCGGAATCGGCCTACGAGACGATCGTCGCCAACGGCGGCAAGGACGTCGACGGCGATGTCGACACGATGCCGCTGGACTGCCCGAAGATCGCCGGCATCGGCGGCAGCGTGCTCTACCTGACCGGCGGTGTCGAGGACGTCGAGCAGCACTTCGATTTCATCGAGGGCGTCGAGCGGAACCCGAAAGGCGCGGGGCTGACCTTCGTCGATCACCTGACCCACAACGTCTACAACGGCAACATGGGCCAGTGGGCCAGTTTCTACGAAGACCTGTTCGGCTTCTTCGAGGTCAAGTACTTCGACATCAAGGGCCAGCAGACCGGCCTGCGCTCCAAGGCCATGACCGCGCCGACCGGGTCGATCTCGATCCCGATCAACGAGTCGGAAGACCCGAAGAGCCAGATCAACGAATACCTCGATGAATACAAGGGCGAGGGCGTCCAGCACATCGCGCTGTATACCGACTCGATCTACGACACCGTCGAGCAGTTGCACGCCAACGGTATCGAGTTCCTCGACACGCCGGAGACCTACTACGAGGTGATCGACCAGCGCATCCCGGACCACGGCGAGGACGTGGAACGGATGCGGAAGAACAGGATCCTGATCGACGCCGACCCGAACGAGACGAACAAGCAGCTGCTGCAGATCTTCACCCAGACCAACATCGGTCCGATCTTCTTCGAGATCATCCAGCGCAAGGGCAACGAAGGCTTCGGCGAAGGCAACTTCCAGGCCCTGTTCGAAGCCATCGAGCGCGACCAGGAAAAGCGCGGCGTGCTTTGAATCAGGCGTCGATGATGAAAAGCCGGTTTCGGGTTTCCGGTTTCAGGAAAGGCGGTCTTGCGGCAACGCCTGAATCCGGGCTTGATCGGAATAGTGCTCGGCATGATTCGCGTAAGCCAAGAGCCGAGAACCGGAAACCGGAAACCTGAAACCTGAAACCTGAAACCTGAAACCCGATTCGCCGGCCACTGAAAACCGACAACTTCCCACTGAAAACTTTCTTATGAAAAACTGGATCACGCATCCGAAGGTCGAGGGCAAGGCGTCCCGCCAGGCACATTGCGACCTGCCCGAAGGCACCTACGAGCGCGAGCTGGGCAAGGAAGGGTTCTTCGGTCCCGCCTCGCACATGTACCACCCGAACGCGCCGACCGGCTGGACCGACTTCGAAGGCCCACTGAAGCCGCGCGCCTTCGACACCACGAAGCTCGGCACCGCAACCGCCTCACCGTGGGACGCCACCGAGCTGATGCACAACGCGCACACGCGCATCCGCCAGTGGAAGAGCGATGGAACGATGGACCACCTGGTCCGCAATTCCGACGGCGACGAGATGCTGTTCATCCATGCAGGAAGCGGCGATCTGTTCTGCGACTACGGCCGGATGGCATTTCGCGACGGCGACTACATCATGCTGCCGCGCGGCACGATGTGGCGGATCGAAAGTGACGATGCCGTCGAACTGCTGCTGATCGAGGCGACCAACGCCAGCTACATGCTGCCGGACAAGGGCCTGGTCGGCCCGCACGCGATCTTCGATGCGGCCATGCTCGACACGCCGCAGATCGACGACGCCTTCAAGGCCCAGCAGGGCGAGGGCGAATGGAAGGTCCGCGTCAAGCGCCGCAACGCGATCTCGACGATCACCTATCCCTTCAATCCCCTCGACGCGGTCGGCTGGCACGGCGACCTGATGCCGGTGAAGATCAACTGGCGCGACATTCGGCCGTTGATGAGCCACCGCTACCACCTGCCGCCGTCGGCGCACACGACCTTCCTGGCCAACCGCTTCGTGATCTGCACCTTCGTGCCGCGTCCCTTCGAGACCGATCCGGACGCGCTGAAAGTGCCGTTCTTCCACAACAACGACGACTTCGACGAGCTGATCTTCTACCACGCCGGCGAGTTCTTCTCGCGCGACAACATCCACCCCGGCATGATGACGTTGCACCCCTGCGGCTTCACCCACGGCCCGCACCCGAAAGCGCTGAAGAACGCGTTCACGCCGAAGGCCGAGGCCACCGAGGAGGTCGCGGTCATGATCGACACCCGCGATGCGCTGGACGTAACCACCGATGCGGAAAGGATCGAGTGGACGGGATACGTGGATAGTTGGAAGGGGTGACTACAGTCATCAGTTTTCAGTAAACAGTTGTCAGTTGTCAGTTGTCAGTTGTCAGGATGCAGCGTTTGCCGGATGGTCCGATTGGGTTTCACTGAAAACTGAGAACTGAAAACTGATCACTTCTTTTTCAAACCATCAGGAACGAACATCATGAAACTCGCCACGCTGAAGGAAGGCGGCCGCGACGGGACGCTGATCGTCGTCTCGCGTGACCTGACCCGCGCCGTGAAGGCCGACGGCATCGCGCCGACGCTGCAGGCCGCGCTGGACGACTGGTCGAACGCCGCGCCGCGGCTGAACTCGCTGTTCGAGGACCTGCAGGAAGGCCGTGTCGAAGGCGCCTTCGACCTCGACATCAATGCGCTGGCCTCGCCGCTGCCGCGCGCCTACCAGTTCGTCGACGGCTCGGCCTACCTGCCGCACGTCGAACGCGTGCGCAAGGCGCGCGGCGCCGAGGTTCCGGAGAGCTTCTTCACCGATCCGCTGATGTACCAGGCCGTCAGCGACGGCTTCCTGGGCCCAAGAGACGACATCGTGATGGAGAGCACCGAGTGGGGCATCGACTTCGAGTCCGAGATCGGTGTGATCTGCGACGACGTGCCGATGGGCGCGAGCGCGGACGAGTGCGCCGACCACGTCCAGCTGGTCACCATCCTCAACGACGTCTCGCTGCGCAACCTGATCCCGGGCGAGCTGGCCAAGGGCTTCGGCTTCCTGCAGTCCAAGCCGCGCTCGGCGCTGGCGCCGGTCGTCGCCACGCCGGACGAGCTCGGTGATGCGTGGAAGGACGCCAAGCTGCACCGTCCGCTGGTCACGCACTACAACGGCGAGCTGTTCGGCCAGCCCGAGGCCGGCGAGGACATGCAGTTCAGCTTCGCCGAGCTGCTGGCCCACGCCGCCAAGTCACGGCCGCTGGCCGCCGGCACCATCCTCGGCTCCGGCACCATCGCCAACCAGGACACCAGCCGCGGCGCCAGCTGCCTGGCCGAAAAGCGCATGCTCGAGATCATCGCGAACGGCAAGCCCGAGACCCCGTTTATGCAGTTCGGCGACAGCGTGCACATCGACATGACCGACCCGGACGGCAACAGCTACTTCGGCTCGATCGAGCAGAAGGTCGTGAAGTACGAGCGGTAGCGGCGGCGCCGCGGCCGCGCCGGAGACCGGGCGGGAGCAGTCCTCCCGTCCCGGCGCCGTTCGGACATGTCGACGTTGGCGAAGCCGGTTTCGGGACGGCTGTCTCACGCTCGGAAAGCGCGGTTTGAAGTACCCTTCGGGCCGCCGGCTTCGACGTTCGGTCGTTGCTCGGCGCCCCCTTTGAATCGCCTCGAGCAAGGATCATCCCGCTGATGTCTTCACCAACGCCTGTCCGGTCGGTTTCCGCACTGCTTTTCCTCGCGTGCTCGCTCGGGCTCTGGGGTTCTGCCGCTGGTCATGGAACGGCCGAGCGTTCGGTCGATCCGGCCGCTTCGAACGGCTTGGAGAAACGCCGGGTCGCGCGCGAGGAACCGTCGCACGACGAGCATTCCGATCACGGGCACGACGAGCATCCTGGCCATGACCCGGAGGAGGGCCATGCGCATGGTGATCATGATGACGAGGCCCACGCGCACGGTCATTCTCTCGAGCCGGTCGAGGTCGTGGCCACACGGATCGGACGCTCCGCCAGCGACGAACCGATCCGCGTCGAGGTGATCGTGCGCGAGGAGATCGAGGAAAAGGCGATCATGCGGCCCGGCAACATCTCGATGCTGGTGGCCGAGACCGGAGGCGTGCGTGTACAGACCACGTCGCCGGCACTGGGCAGCGCCAACATCCGGCTGCAGGGGCTCTACGGGCGGTACACGCAGCTGCTGGCCGACGGGCTGCCGCTGTACGGCGGGCAGGCGGCGTCGATCGGGTTGCTGCAGATTCCGCCGACCGACCTGGCGCACGTCGAGGTGATCAAGGGCTCGGCCTCGTCGCTGTACGGAGGTTCGGCGCTGGGCGGCGTGATCAACCTGGTTTCACGCCGCCCCGGCAATGCGTTCGAGGGCGAGGCGCTGGTCAACCTGACGACCCGCGACGGGCAGGATCTGACGACCTATGTGGCCGCGCCGCTGAATCCATCGTTCAGCGCTTCGCTGACGGCGGGCGCGCATCGGCAGGACGCGAAGGACCTCGATGACGACGGCTGGATCGACATCGCCGAGTACGAGCGCGTGACCGCACGGCCGCGCCTGTTCTGGACCGCCGACGGCGGCGCCCGGGTCTATGCGACCACCGGGTTCATGGCCGAGGAGCGCACCGGCGGCACCTTGCCCGGGCGCACGGTGCCCGACGGAAGCACCTTCCCGCAGACCCAGGATACGCAGCGCTTCGACGCCGGCTTCATCGCCGATGGTCCGTTCGGCGACGTGCTGGGCTGGAGCGTTCGGGGCTCGGCGATGATCCAGGACCACGACAAGCGCTTCGGTGCGGTCATCGAGAGCGATCGTCACGAGAGCTACCTGGTTGAAAGTTCGCTGACCGGCTACACGCTTCGTTCGAACTGGGTGGCCGGCATCGCGCTGCAGTCGGACGTGTTCGACTCGGACGATTTTCCGGCCTTCGACTACAGCTACGAGGTGCCGGGCCTGTTCGGCCAGCTCGACTACGACCTGACCGAGGCATTGTCGACGTCGATCAGCGCGAGGCTCGACGAGCACAGCGAGTACGGGTCGCAGTTCAGCCCGCGGCTGTCGGTGCTCTACCGGCCCGGCGACTGGACGATTCGCGGGTCGTACGGGCAGGGTTATTTCGCGCCGACGCCCTTCGTCGAGGAAATCGAGGCCGCCGGCCTGTCGCGGCTGGAGCCGCTGATGGGCCTGAAGGAAGAAACCGCCGAGACCGCCTCGATCGACGTCGGCTACTCGTGGGGCGAGCTCGAGACCAACGCGACGCTGTTTGCCTCGAACGTCGACGACGTGACCCGGCTGCAGCCGTTCTCGTCCGAAGCCGGCGGCCCGCTGGACCGGGTGCGGCTGATCAATGTGCCCGGCGAGAGCCGCATCCGGGGTACCGAGTTCCTGGTTCGCTATTACTGGAGGAGCTTCAAGCTCACCGGCAGCTACCTGTATCTCGACGCGACCGAGCCCGCCCTGGCCGGCGAAGGCCGCCGCCGGATTCCGCTGACGCCGGAGCACTCGGCCGGTTTCGTGGCCATGTGGGAGCAGCACGGGCGCGGCCGGCTCGGCTTCGAGGCCTACTACACCGGCACCCAGCGACTGGAGGACAACCCGTACCGGGACGAAAGCGAGCCGTACTGGCATCTCGGCCTGCTGGGCGAGATCACGCGGGGCCGCGCCAGCTGGTTCATCAACTTCGAGAACCTGCTCAACGTTCGCCAGACCCGAGAAGACCCGCTGGTCCGGCCGTCGCGTGCGCCGAGCGGACAGTGGACGACCGACATCTGGTCGCGTAACGACGGATTCGTCGTCAACGGCGGGGTACGGGTCCGGTTCGGCGACTGATGGTTCCGGTCCGTCAGTGCGGCCTGCGCCGATCGCGCGTCAGCACGCTGAGCGCCGTGACGGTGACCAGGATCAGCGTCATTCCGGCGTACTGGACCGGCGACAGGTGCTCGCCGAGGACGGTCAGACCGAACAGCGACGCGGCGACGGGTTCGATCATGGCGATGACGGACGCGACGGCCGGCGGGGTGGCGCGCAGGCCGGCGACGTAGAACGTGAACGAGATGCCCGCGCCCAGCACCCCCAGGGCCAGGAACAGCGGCCAGTCCGATGTGGTCATCGCGTCGCGGACCTGGCCGGTCTCGCTGGGCACGAGCAGCACGGGGATCAGCACCAGGAACGCGATGGTCAGCACCGCCGGCGCGCTGCCGTGTTGCGAGGCGTACTTGAAGCCGAAGATGAACAGCGCGTAGGACAGGCCGGACGCCAGGCCGGCCGCGACCGCGATCGGCGCGATGTCGCTGGCGTTGAGTTCGTGGACGCCGGTCAGCAGCGCGATGCCGCCGAGTACCAGCGCAATCGCGATCCATTTGAACAGGGTGGGCCGCTCCAGCCCGAGCAGGAACGAGGCCAGGAACACGAACACCGGTGCGCAGTACATCAGCGTGGCCGCGACCGCGACGCTGCCGTGCTCGACCGAAACGAAATAGAACGCGAAGTTGCCGGCCACGCCCAGCCCGGCCAGCGCCGACCATCCCCACAATCTGCGGTTCCGCAGTTCGGTGCGATGCGGATGCGTGACCAGCCAGGCGCCGACGAACACCAGGCCGATCGCGCCGCGGTACAGCGAGATCACGAACGGATCCCAGCCGCCGTCGACCAGCAGGCCGCCGATGCCGCCGGACAGGCCCCAGCACAGTGCGGCCAGCATCAGCAGGACCGGGCTCGGTATGCGCATTCGTCCTCCCCCCCCGGAACCCTGATCCGGAGTGGCGTACGTGATTCCAGTCTCGCACGTTCCCCGGTCCGGCTGCAGCGTCGCCGGGCACTCGCGGTCCGGCCGGGTGGGCTATGCTCGGGACCACTTCCCGGTTTTCGCTCGACCCGATGCGCAGACTCCTGTTCGTTTCCGCCCTGTTGGTCGCGATCGGCCTGGTCGCGTTCCTGGTCTCGCCCCTGCACCGGATCTATCTGCCGACGGCCAGCGGCTTCACGGCCAAACAGGCCTGTTCGCTGCACTTCGTGTCCGGATTTTCGATCGAGCGGGCGCGGGCGATGTACATCGATCCGCTGCTGGCGCCGGCGCTTCCGGTCCTGCGCGTCGTGCTGGATGACGACCGGCGCGAGGTGCGCGCCAGCCTGGCCGGCCTGTATCGTCAGACGGCGGTGCACCGGCCCGGACTGGGCTGTTCGCTGGTCCACGACGAATCAGCGTTCGACCGGGCGCTGGCGCTGCCGGACCCCGATCCGTTCGAGGCGCTGCCGCTGGACACCGCGCACCGCGCGGCCCGGTTCGACGAAGCCGCGCTGGCCGCGGCGATCGAGTCCGCGTTCGCCGAGCCCGAACGTGGCGGCCGGAACACCTTGTCGGTGGCCGTGCTCCACGAGGGTCGCCTGGTGGCGGAGCGCTATGCCGAGGGCGTCGGCCCGGCCACACCGTTGCACGGCTGGTCGATGACCAAGAGCGCGATGGCCCTGCTGGCCGGTGCACTGGCCCGCGACGGCGTGATCGATCTCGCCCGACCGGGAATCGCGAGCGCCACCGACGACCCGCCGATCACGCTCGATCACCTGCTGCGCATGACCTCGGGGCTGGACATGGCCGAGCGCGCCGATGGCTTCGACCCGAACTCCGACATGCTGTTCACCCAGTCCGACATGGCCGCCTGGGCCGCGCGGCGGAATCGAGTGCATCCGCCCGGGACGCACTGGCAGTACATGAGCGGCAACACCGTACTGGCCGCGCGGGTGCTGCAGGATGCGCTCGGTGATTCACTGCCCGAGCAGGTCCGTGGACTGCGCGAGATGCTGTTCGATCCGGTCGGCGTGCAGACCGCGGTGCTGGAAGTCGACCAGGCCGGGACCTTCCAGGGTTCGTCGTACCTCTACGCCGGCACCCACGACTGGGCCCGCCTGGCCCAGCTCGTGCTGCAGGACGGCGTATGGGAGGGCAGGCGCGTGCTGGCCGAGGGCTGGGTCGAACGGATCGATACCGCGACGGCCGGCTCGCGCGAAAACGCCTACGGCCTGGGCTTCTGGCGCGGCCACCCCGACCCGGACGCGCCCGACGGAATCGTCTACATGGACGGCTTCCAGTCCCAGCGCGCCATCATCGTCCCGTCCCATGGCCTGGTCATCGTCCGGCTCGGCGCCACGAACTTCACCTCCAGCGGCACGGCCCGGCTGGTGATGGACGTCATCGGGGCGATGTCGCCCCGGCCCTGAGCCGGCCATCGAGCCGGATCGGCCACCCGCCTTCGGACAACGATGCCTGCACGGGCTCAGACGTCCGGATACCGCTGCTTCCGCTTCGCCGTGTAGTGCCACCAGGCGCGGGGCTCCCCGCCGTCCATGAAACGGGTGATCGACAGGCAGACGTCGAGCACGCAGGGATCGAGTCGCTGGCCCTCCGACCGACACAGCTGACCGTACAGATCGAAGGCGTCGCGTCCGACCAGGTCGACCGGCCGCTCGACACCGGCCCTGAGCAGGCACGCCGCAATCCTCGGCCCGATGTTGGGCAGGTCGGTCAGTTCGGTGAGAGCGTCGCGGCGGACGTTGGCCGGGTTCATTGGTGCACTCTAGCAAGGTCGCAGAGGTTGCGAGTGCGCCCCCGCGCGCGCCGTCGGTCACGTAGATGTAATTGGATGGGTGTCCGGGTAATCGCTCATTACCGCGGGGTGTAAATGGATGGATGTCCGAGTAATTGCTGAGAAGCGTTTCGACTTGTTGGCCCGTTGCCGGCGTAGGCCCTCCATGTTTCGAAAATTTAACTTGACACCGACCTGCCCGAGTTGTAGCGTCAGGGCTGGGGAAGGAGTGGCTTTGATGCAGTTGACGCAAAACAATTCTGTTTTTGAACAACTGACGCGCGACCGTTGTGGGTTGCGTGTGCGTTTGGCTTTTACTACCCCGGGACCTTTTAAATCCAGGCAGCGGGGTTGCAAGCGTGTACGATTTTATCGATTTGGCCAGAGGCCGCTTGATCACTGGGCTGATACTGCTATCTTTTGTTTCTCTGGCGGTTGCCCAGCAGCCCGCTGATACAAAACCAGTTGACCTCAGAAGTTTTGAAGAGAGTTTCGGGTCTTTTCCTGACAGGGGGGCTGCAGAACCTCTTTCGATTTATCAAGATCCCGCATTTCAGAGTGGGTTCTCCGCACTTCGAGCCCAACATCGAATCGCGACCGTCGGCACTCTAACATCGACTGCAGAGCTGCTTGAAAGTGGCGATTGCCAAGATTCGACCTGCGCAGATGAGCGCGCGCGTTCAGAACCTCAACTCAATCTTCCTGCTCCCAGGATTCTGCGCCATCAGATTTCAAGGTCTCATGATGGCCGAACGATACTTAATCTATTTTGGAGTCTGCAAGATAGTCAAATCGAAACCGAAGAAGGACAAGAAGCGCATAGGCCGGACGCATACGAAATCTCCGTCTATTCAGGGAATCGATATTCGATCTATCGAGTTGAGACGACCGAGCCTTACGGGCCCACCAGGATTGGGCGCAGAGTGGATTCATCGAAGCGTGGCTATACGGATGAAGCTGAACGTAGTTATTACTCACCACCCCGAAGAGCGCAACGAAACGCCCGAATCGTGCTCGATCAATTCGACGCTGGAACCATTCAAATTGTCGCGCGATTTGATCAGCTGCCAAACGTCTCAAGCAACGCGAAGAGCGAGGCGGTCGAACGAATTTCCGGAGCGCAAACAAGTCGTGTCTCGTCGTACAGCGCCTCTGCGGAGATTCATATTGCGCCTGATTCGAATCAAGGTGGAACCGCGCAAGAAAGAAAAAACAGCAATTTATTCGCGAAGTCAGCATTAAGCCAGTGCATCAGCGCAAACATGAATGCTGCAGATTTGAAGAAACGCGATGAGCTCGTCGCGCTCGACTGCACGAGCTTCGGAATATCTTCACTACAGGGAATAGAGCTGGTTCCCAACGTTCAAATACTCATCTTAGATCAAAACCCTGTTTCAGATATCGGTCCATTAGAAGCGCTCACAAACCTGGAGACACTCAGCCTTGTCGGAACACAGGTGCCGGATTTCGGTCCGTTGAGCTCTCTCGTCTACCTGAAGTCCGTAAATGTTTCAGGGATAACAGGACTGACTCCTCAGCAAACCCTGAATTTGGGTCCCCTTGCAAACCTTCCCGCCCTTGAAGAAATAATTGCGATCGGATTGCAGCTTGATCCGCTTCCAGCTTTTGGTGGGCCGCTGAATGAGGTGATTCTTGCAGGTTCCAGCATTAATGATGTCAGCGGTCTTCATGGGCTCACATCCTTAGAACGAGTCGTACTCAGCGATACGCAGGTCGGGGACGTGAATTCGCTCATCCAGACTGCTGAATTGCCGGGATCGATGCTGAAAGAAGTCGACCTCACCGGTTTGTCTTGGATCTATTGCCCGCAAATCTCTGCGCTTAGTGCCGCAATTGACCCTGGGGCTAGCGACTATCTTGGGGTAATTCAGCCCGAGAACTGTGAGGACTCTCTGCCCGCTCCTCATTCACTGACAGCCGGCAGCAACGTGGTGTATGGCGATGGGTTCTCTTTGACATGGCAATTAGAAAGCTCGGTTTCGGCACCAGCCTTTGCGAAACTCGAAAGAATGCGACCAGGGACTTACGCGGAGACCAGTACGGTATCGAGCCTGAATCCAAATACGCCTTACTTGAACAATGAGAAATTGGACATTGGGCTGCATTACTTCAATGTGCAACTTTGCGTCCCTACCGGATCAACTGAATCCTGTGGAGGAGTGTCTGAAACCTTCCCGATTCATATTTTGGGTGCTCCGACCCTGTCGATATCATTAGCGCTGGCAAACATCACTGACGACAACCTCAGAGCGTGTCTGACCGACCAAACGGCCGCCGCGCTCGAAGTTGGAGAGATCACGAGTGTTACTTGCAGGAACTGGGGGATCGGGAGTGATGATCCGGCAACCGCCCTGCAAGGCTTGGATCAATTTTCTGCTCTGACGTATCTTGATCTCGCACTGAATCAAATTGGATCGTTGCAGGTGTTGAGAAACCTGCCCAATCTGAGGACTGTCGACCTCTCTTTTAAGGCTATATCCGGATCTCGCAAAGCTCTGATCGCCCGCAGCGCCTGATCTGACTGTCTTTGCCGGCGTTTTCATAGTGTGCGGAACCGCACTGGAATTTGCCCAGGCAGATCGAGGTCTCCAACGGTCAGGTAGATCATGTCGGAGAACGCATCGAGATGGCGGAAGCCACTGGCGCGATTCTTGACGATCTTGACGATGCGATTGAGTCCTTCAGCAATAGCGTTGGTCACGCGGGTGCCGATGAAGGCCAGCACGGCATCCTGGTGGCGTCGGAGGGTATGGACGAACTTTCGCAGCGGCTCCAGGCGGCTGAGCAATGCACTTTTGGTCCACTGCTTCAGGAACCGCTCTGCCGCCCAGGGTGCCTGGTAGGTCCAGAAGTGCTCGAACTCTTCTTTCAGGCGCCAGGCGCGATAGATTCGCCGGTTGTGTTTGTCGAGCGCATTGAGGTTTTGGGTATCGCGCCGGCTTCGGGTCGACGAATGGCGTGAGAGCAGCCAGCGCAGCCCTTTGAGCGCCTTGCGTTCATCCCGGGTAGCCTCCCGCCACTGCTCTTTGCGAACCTCGTCGACGGCCTCGTTGAGCGCCTTAACGATGTGGAAGCGGTCCAGCACCAGGGTGGCGTTCGGGCAGTGTGTCTGGATGGCCCCGATGTAGGCCTGGCTCATGTCGCAGCAGGCGGTCTGGATCCTGGCCTTCTGGTAGTCGCTGAGCGCTTCGTTGAAGAACCGGTCGATCGCCGCTCGGGCCTTGCCCTGGCCGATCCAGACCACGCAGGAGCGCTCCAGGTCATAGACCAGCGTGGCGTACTTGTGACCCTTGTGATAGGAGATTTCGTCAACGCCGATGGTCTTGAGGCCTCGGATGCGATGGCCCTCGCGCAACCGGCCAATGGTGCGATGGAGCAGATCCGAAAGGGTCGAGGCGGGCAACCGCAGCAGCTGGGCGGCGGCCTTTTGCGGCATGATCTGGCAGTAGCGCAGCATCAGGTATTCAAAGCGGTGACTCACCCGGCTGCCCGCCTCAGACCAAGGTAGCTGCTCGGTCACCCGGCCGTGGGTGTCACAACAGATCTCACGCGGCCAGTACATCAGCCAGATCGACCAGGGTCCGACCGGAATATCACGCCAGTAGCGCACCTCGGAGCGCTGGCGAACGATACGTCCCCGCCGGCCGCACTCCGGACAGCGGCAGCCGTTCTTGTAGGGCTTGACCAATACCTCGAGCCGGTTGCCGCGCCGAAAGGCCAGTCCATTGCACCGGAAATCCTTGAACTTGAGCAGCTTTGCGATAAGCTTGTAGACGGTCATGGGGGTTCCTTTCTGTACTGTTTGTTCTGGAAAACAAAACTTTACAGGAGGCCCCATGACCTCTCAAATCAGACCGGATCAAGTCTGAAATCCGTTGCGAGATTCGGATAGACCC
>NZ_JAAWWS010000156.1:19335-48082 GCF_012272825.1 Wenzhouxiangella sp. XN79A
ACCGAAGCGGCCTGTGTTCGAACCGAGCCACCGGCAATGATCCGGCTTCGCTTCGGGTTCCAATGCCTCTGTACCCCGGCAAGCCCTTCCTTCTCCGCGGCACTGCGCGATTCTTCGCGCCACGACCCTCACCGGAGGGCAAACCCCCACCGGTACGCGCGCTTTTAAAAAGCCCTTTTGGGTACTTTTGTGGCGATTGACAAAAGTACCTCGCCAGAAAGCGGGCGAAGCCCGCGTGGCGAAACGCTTGTAGCCCTGGGCAGCAACAACCCAGAGGTGAGCAAGACAGCAGAACCACAGCTGCCACGAATGCACGCCCGAAGCCAGGGCCAGGCCAAGCCGTCGCTGGTCGGCCACAACCGTCCACCGAAGCGGCCTGTGTCCGAACCGAGCCAGCAGCAATGATCCGGCTTCGCCTCGGCTTCCAATGCCTCTGTACCCGGCAAGCCCTTCCATCTCCGCGGCACTGCGCGATTCTTCGCGCCACGACTCCATGCCGGAGGGCAACCCCCCACCGGTACGCGCGCTTGTAAAAAACCCTTTCGGCTACGTTCGTGGCGATCGACAAACGTACCTCGCCGGAAAGCGGGCAAAAACCGCGTGGCCAAACGCTTGCAGCCCGGGGAAGCGACCACCCCCAGGAAAAGCAGCAGTCCGAAGGCGAGAATCTCTCCGAACACCAGAGCCTCAGCCGCCAGCCAAACCCCCGATGTGCAGGCTTCGTGCGACCAGATCGCGCCAAATTCGCCGAACGTCTTCTAAATCACACGATGTCCGTCGCGCTTCCGGTCCCACATTGCGCTGGCCGAAGACGCGCTCTCGAGGTGATCAGATATCCAGATTCGACACGTTCAGCGCGTTGCTTTCGATGAAATCGCGCCGCGGTTCGACCTCGTTGCCCATCAGCGTCGCAAAGATCGCGTCGGCGGCCACCGCGTCTTCGATGGTGACTCGCAGCAGACGGCGTGTTTCGGGATTGACGGTGGTTTCCCACAGCTGGTCCGGGTTCATTTCACCCAGTCCCTTGAAGCGCTGGATGGTCCGGCCCTTGCGGCTCTCGTCCATCAGCCAGGCATAGACATCGGCGAAACGACGCACCGGCTGGACCTGTTTTCCGCGCTCGATCCGGGCGCCTTCGCTCAGCAGATCGTGGACGGCAGCACCGATTCGAGCGAACACCCGGTAATCGGGACTCTCGAAGAAGCTTCGGTCGAGCACCGTGTCCTGCGCAATGCCCTGACTGAGCCGGCTGATCACCAGGCCGCCGTGTTCCAGGGGCTCCAGGGTCCACTGCACGCCGGCCGGTGAAGCGCCTTGCAGGCGAGCGGTCAGGCGCCCGATCCAGCCCTGGACATCGAACGACGGATCGAGGGAAAACGGTTCGAAATCAATGAGTTGATTGATAACGGTTGCGTCGTGGCGGCGCTCCAGCCGGTCCGCGGCCAGGCGCGCGGCGTGGAAGTCGGTCAGCAACGCGTCGAGTGATTCGCCGGTAACCGGCGGCTGGTCTTCACCCGGGTGCAACCGGGCGCCATCCAGGGCCCGCTCGATCAGATAGCGCGTCAGCTCCTGCTCGTCTTTCAGGTACCACTCCTGCTTGCCTTGCTTGATCTTGAACAGCGGCGGTTGCGCGATGTAGATGTAACCACGGTCGATCAACTCCGGCATCTGCCGGTAGAAGAACGTCAACAGCAGGGTACGGATGTGCGAACCGTCGACGTCTGCGTCGGTCATGATGATGATGCGGTGGTAGCGCAGTTTATCGGGGTCGAACTCGTCCTTGCCGATGCCGGCGCCCAGCGCGGTGATCAACGTGCCGACCTCGGCCGAGCCGAGCATCTTGTCGAAGCGGGCCTTTTCGACGTTCAGAATCTTGCCCTTCAGCGGCAGGATGGCCTGGAACCTGCGGTTGCGGCCCTGCTTGGCCGAACCACCGGCGGAATCACCCTCGACGATGAACAGTTCCGACAGGCTGGGATCCTTCTCCTGACAATCGGCGAGCTTGCCGGGCAGTCCCGCCACGTCGAGCACACCCTTGCGACGCGTCATGTCGCGGGCCTTCCGGGCCGCTTCACGGGCCCGGGCGGCCTCGACCGCTTTCGAGGCGATGGTTCGGGCGTCCTGCGGGTTCTCCAGCAGGTAGTCACGCAGCTTCTCGGCCAGGGTGGATTCGACGGCGGGCTTGACTTCGCTGGAAACCAGCTTGTCCTTGGTCTGCGAGGAAAACTTCGGATCCGGCACCTTGACCGAAAGGACCGCGATCAGGCCTTCTCGACAATCGTCACCGGTGACCTGGACCTTGGCCTTCTTGGCCAGGCCGCTTTCTTCGATGTAATTGTTCAGGGTCCGCGTCAGGGCGGCGCGGAATCCGGCCAGGTGCGTTCCGCCATCGCGCTGCGGGATGGTGTTGGTGAAGCAGTACACGCTTTCCTGGTAGGCGTCGGTCCACTGCAGCGCGGCCTCGACGGTTATGTCGGAATGCTCGGCCAGAAAGTGCAGGGCGTTCGGGTGCAGCGGCGATTTCTTGGCGCTGAGGTGCTCGACGAAGGAGCGGATGCCGCCTTCGTATTCGAAGCGGTCCCGCTTGTCCGACCGCTCGTCGGACAGGTCGATGGCGACCCCCGAGTTCAGGAAACTCAGCTCGCGCAGGCGCTTGGCCAGGATGTCGTAGTGGAATTCGACGTCGGTGAACACCTCGCGGCTGGGCAGGAACCGGATCTCGGTGCCTGTCCGGTCGCTGTCGCCGGTGGCTTCCAGCGGTGCGTCCGGAACCCCCATCGAGTAGGTCTGTGCCCATCGCTTGCCCTGCCGATGGATCACAAGTTCGAGCTTCTGCGACAGGGCGTTGACGACCGAGACCCCGACCCCGTGCAAGCCGCCGGACACCTTGTAGGAGTTATCGTCGAATTTCCCGCCCGCGTGCAGGACGGTCATGATGACTTCAGCGGCGGACTTGCCTTCCTCCGGGTGGAGATCGACCGGGATGCCTCGCCCGTTGTCGGTGACGCTGACCGAACCGTCATCGTGCAGGCGGACCGTGATCTTGTCACAGTGACCGGCCAGCGCCTCGTCGATCGAGTTATCGACGACCTCGAACACCATGTGGTGCAGACCGGTGCCGTCATCGGTGTCGCCGATGTACATGCCGGGACGCTTGCGGACGGCGTCCAGCCCCTTGAGAACCTTGATGCTGTCGGAAGAGTAGTTTTCGCTCATGCAGGCCTTCGGCGTGGGTGGCCGACTCGGTCCAGGGACCGGCCGACGCAGAGATGCAGATTCAACGCTCGATTATACCATTCGCCGGATTTCGCCTTGTTCCACGTGGAACATCGCGGCCGGGGCGCCCGGTGGGTGCTCGACGGCCGCGATCCAGGCCTGCAGGTCCTGGTCGAGAAGCCACCCCCACAGCTGATCGAAGTGCATTCGGTCGAGCTCGGACACCGGATCGTCCAATAGCAGCAGCGGCCGATCACCGCCGCTTTGCAATGCATCGAGTTCAGCCAGCTTCAACAGCAGCGCAACCAGTTTCTGCTGCCCCCTGGACAGCCGGGGCGCCGCCAGCCGACCGTCGGCGCGAAGCGACAGATCTGCCCGGTGCGGCCCGATCCGGGTGAATCCCTGCTCCCGGTCGCGCGACCGGGAGGCCCGCAGCGCGCATGCATAGCCTTCCTGTTCGTCACCCGAGGGCCGGTACTCCAGCACGATGTCGGGCACGCGAAGATCGACAGCACCCAACACCCGTGCCGCGCTGGCGGCCAGACGCTGGACGTAGCGCTCCCGTTTCCTGTCGACCCGTTCGGCGGCTTCGGCCATGGCCGGCTCCAGGGCGTCCAGCATGGCATCCCCTCGACCCTGCTTCAACGCGGCATTGCGCTGGCGCAGCAACCGGGCGTAGCGCCGCCAGTGGTCCAGGTAGTCATGTTCCACGTGAAACAATCCCCAGTCCAGAAAGGCTCGGCGCACGTCCGGTCCACCGTCGACGAGCTGGTGTGAATCAGGTTGGACGAGCACCAGGGGCAGGGCGCGCGCAAATTCGCTGACCCGTCGCGTTTCCTTGCCGTCGATCCGACCGCGCCACTCGCGCCGACCTCGCTCGACACCGAGCAATCGGTCCGGCTGCTCGCGACGAGCGACCACCCGCAGCGTGGTCGCCCCGTCCTGGATTACCGATTGAATGGAGCCCGAGCGAAACGAACGCCCGCGAGCCAATACGTGAATGGCCTCGAGCACGGAGGTCTTGCCCGACCCGTTCCGGCCAGCCAGCCAGTTGATGCCGGGAGCTGGTTCGATCGAGGCGTCCGCGATATTGCGGAAACAGTGCAGACGGAGGGCGGTCAGGCTCATCGCCGGACGCAGGCCGGACCCCGCTCGCTGCGGGGTCGCGGAATCAGAGCTTCAGCGGCATGACGACCTGGCGGACGTCTTCGGAATCCACCGCGGTCACCAGGCACGAGCTGTCGGCGCTTTTCAGCGAGAGGCGAACGCGCTCGCCGTTGATGGAGCCGAGCGCGTCGAGCAGGTAGTTGACGTTGAAGCCGACAACCAGGCCGTCGTAATTGTGTTCGGCCTCGATCTCCTCGGTGGCTTCTTCCTGCTGCGGGTTGTGGGCCACGATGCGGATCGCGCCGTCGATCGACTCGATCCGGACGCCTCGATACTTTTCGTTCGACAGGATGGCCGCCCGCTGCAGGGCGTGAATGAATGCCACGCGATCGAGCTGCATGGCCTTGTCCTGGCTCATCGGGATCACTGCCTCGTAGTCGGGAAAGCGACCGTCGATCAGCTTGCTGGTCAGGGTCAGGCCCCGCCGGGTCACCTGGACGAAGTTCCGTCCCAGCGCCAGCTGCGCGGGTTCTTCTTCGTCGCCCAACATCCGGGAGAGCTCGACCACGCCCTTGCGGGGCAGGATCAGCGACCGGCCTTCACCCTCGACGGTGGCTTCCATTTCGGCCAGGGCCAACCGGTGGCCATCGGTGGCGACGGCTCGCAGCAGGCCACTCCGAAACTCGAGCAGCAGGCCGTTGAGGTAATGCCGAACGTCCTGGTTCGCCATTGCGAACGAGGTCTTGTCGATCAACCAGTGAAGCCGGTCTTCGGGAACCTCGAGCCGATCGGCATCGCCCGAGGCATCGCTGGACGGAAACTCGGCGGCCGGCAGCGTTGCCAGCGTGAAGCGGCTGCGTCCGGCGTGCAGCGCGAGCTTCTCGCCGTTGAGCTGCACGTCGATCCTGACGCCTTCGGGCAGGGCCTTGCAGATATCGACCAGCTTGCGGGCCGGCACCGTCACCGCACCCGACTGAGCGACATCGGCCGACGCGGTGCCGACCATCTCGACCTCCATGTCCGAGCCGGTCACACGAAGCTGGTCCTCGTCGACTTCCAGCAGGAAGTTGGCAAGCACCGGCAGGGTCTGGCGCCGTTCGACCACGCCGACGACCTGACTGATCGGGACGAGCAGCGCTTCTCGCTGAATGGAAAACTTCATCACGGCTCCTTGGCGGACGATTCGCCCCCGGTGGGCGATGCGGTGTTCAGCTGTTTATTGGATAAATCAATTCAAACCAGTAGTAACAGGGCCTGTGCGTTTCGTGAGAACCCCGCAATTCCCTTTATTATCAATTACTTGAAAACCTTCTTTCGGTGCAGTGTCCGTTGCGCAAGCTGTGGATGGAATCTGGATAACTCCGGGCGTTCCTGTTGTCCCGGATTCATCCACAGGATATCCGGCAGGCTGTACAGGAATCATGCCGTCAGTTCCCTCAGCAATCGCGCGCGGTCTTCCCTGAACCGGGCGTCGGTCTCGCAGAGGCTTTCGATTTTACGACAGGCGTGCAGCACGGTGGTATGGTCCCGACCGCCGAACGCGTCGCCGATTTCCGGCAGCGAATGCTGGGTCAGCGACTTGGAAAGGAACATCGCCATCTGCCGCGGCCGGGCGATGTTCCTCGTTCGCCGCTTCGACAACAGGTCGGAAACCCGCAGCTGGTAGTAGCGGGCGACGACCTTCTGGATGTTCTCCAGCGTGATCTGGCGGTCGTGCACGGCAAGCACGTCGCGCAGCACTTCGCGGGTGTAGGCCTCGTCGATGGTCCGGCCGGTGAATCGCGCGTTGGCGAGCAGGGAGTTCAGGGCGCCCTCCAGGTCGCGCACGTTCGAACGCATCCGGCGCGCGATCAGCATCGCCACCGACTCGTCCAGGTCGAGCCCGGACTCGGCCGCTTTCTTCATCAGGATGGCCACGCGGGTCTCGAAGTCCGGCGGTTCGATCGGCACCGACAGCCCCCAGCCGAATCGCGAGCGCAGCCGGGCTTCGATGCCCTCGACTTCCTTGGGGTAGCGGTCACAGGTCAGGATGATCTGCTGACGCGATTCCAGCAGGGCATTGAAGGTGTGGAAGAACTCTTCCTGCGAGCGATCCTTGCCGGCGAAGAACTGGATGTCGTCGATCAGCAGCGCGTCCACCGAGCGGTAGCGGGCCTTGAAATCATCGATCGAGGCGCGCCGCAGCGCCTGGATCATCTCGCTGACGAATTTCTCGGAGTGCAGGTAGACCACGTTGCGCGACGGGTCCTGTTCGACCAGCGCGTGGCCGACCGCGTGCAGCAGGTGGGTCTTGCCGAGACCGGTGCCGCCGTAGAGCAGCAGCGGGTTGTAGACCTTGCCGGGTTCCTGGGCGACCTGCTGCGCGGCCGCGAAGCCGAGCTCGTTGGACTTTCCGAGCACGAAATTATCGAACCGGTAGTGGTCGTCTAGCCCGGTCGCGCCGCTGTGCGGCCGTTTTCTCCGGGTTCCGCCACCGGCCTCGGGCGCGCCGCTGCCGACCACGACGACGACGGCATCGCGGGGGATCCCGTGCAGTGCGAAGAAATCGCGGAGGGTGCTGATGTAGTGGGCGAGCACCTGGTCGCGAACGAAGTCGTTCGGCGCCTGCAGCCGGATCTGCTCGCCCGGCGAAGCGCCCGGCAGCGGGTGCAGCGGGCGGACCCAGGTGTTGAGTTCCTCCAGCGGGATTTCGCGTTCGAGTCGGTCCAGGCAGGCCTGCCAGAGTTGTACCGGGTCGTGGTCCATTCCTTCTCGAATCCGAAAGCGTCAGGTCGTGGGGATCATACCGGTCGTGCCGGCCGGTCAGTCTAGGCGCGGCCCGATCAATTGTCCATGCGCGACCGGCCGCGGTCGGGCCGATCGATCGATTGCAGCATCGGCTTGCTGCGATCGGTTGCGAACAGGTATACTTGTCAGTCTTTTTGGCCGGTGTCGGGTCTGCCTGCGCCGCTTAAGCGAACCCAAGCACTCAAGGATTGCAATCATGAAGCGTACGTTCCAGCCCAGTCGGATCAAGCGTGCCCGTCGGCACGGATTCCGCGCTCGCATGGCGACCCGTTCGGGCCGGGCCATCATCAACGCCCGTCGCGCCCGCGGCCGCAAGCGCCTGTCCGCCTGATCGTCCCCGTTCGACTCGGCGCCAGGACCGCGTTGCTGCCCCGATGCCGAACGACCTGCGCCTGCCCCGGGCCGCGCGCCTGACCGGACTTCGAGCGTTCGATCGGGTGTTCGCGTCCCGATCGGCCCGATCCGGCCGCCACTTCCGTATTCACTACACTGTGACCGAGGCCGGTGTCGCCACGCCGCGTCTCGGAATGACCGTTTCGAAGCGGGTTGCGCGGCGAGCGGTCGAACGCAATCGCGTGCGCCGCCAGATCCGCGAGTCCTTCCGCCTGCATCGGCCGGAACTGGCGCGCCTCGATTTCGTAGTCCGGGCGCTGCCTTCGGCGGCCGGCGCGGACAATCCGGAGCTGCGCCGCTCCCTCAATGAACTCTGGAGCCATTTCCGCCCATGAGTACCCGTACCCTCTTGCTGCTGCTGCTGGCCTTCCTCGGTTTCATGATCTATGTGGAATGGCAGAGCGACTTTGCGCCGGAAGCGCCGGCGCCGGTCGAACCGCTGCCCGCCGAGCGCATGGCCGACGGCGCCTTGCCGGCCGATGCCTCGACCGTGCCGACCGACGTGCCGGACCTGCCGGAACCGGTCGAAGGCGAGCCGGTGGCTGGATCGACGCCGGTCCCGGCGGCCGACGAAGTGCGTTCGGGCACGCGCATCGAAGTGGTCACCGACAAACTTCTGGCCGAGATCGATCCGATCGGTGGCACCCTGGTCGGCCTGCGCCTGCGCGAATATCCGGTCAGCGTCGATGAGCCGGACCGCCCGTTCGTGCTGCTGTCGGAATCCATCCCCGGTTACCACGTAGCGCAGGCCGGCCTGGTCGACAGCGACGGCCGCGCGCCGAATCACACCGACCGCTTCGACTACGATCGCGCGCTGTATGAAATGGCGCCCGACCAGGATCGGCTGACCGTTCCGCTGAGCTGGCGCGGTCCCGACGGACTCGAGATCGAGCAGCGCTGGACCTTCCATCGCGCCGATTACGTCATCGAACACGTGGTCGAAATCACCAATGCCGGGGAAACCGCCTGGCAGGGCAGCCGCTACCTGCAGCTGCAGAAGTCGCCGGAGCGCTCCGGCGGCGGCATGACCTTCACCAACCCGGAGCGGATCAGCTTCAACGGCGCGGCGGTGTACGACCCGCAGGAGAAGTTCATCAAGCTGCCGTTCGACGAGTTCGGCGACGAGCCGTATCGCAACACCTTCGAAGGCGGCTGGGCCGGTATGGTCCAGCACTACTTCCTCAGTGCATGGATTCCGACCGCCGAGGCGCCGCACCGCTACTCCACGCGCCTGGTCGATGCGGTCTTGCCGAATCGCTTCGCTCTGTCGGCCACATCGACGCCGATCCGGATCGAGCCGGGCACCACGCAGCGCTTCGAGGCCCAGCTGTTCGCCGGTCCGAAGCAGCAGAACCGCCTGGACGAAGTGGCCCCGGGGCTGAGCCTGACCGTCGACTACGGCATTTTCACCGTGTTCTCCAAGCCGCTGTTCTGGTTGCTGGACAAGATCCACGCACTGGTCAGCAACTGGGGTGTGGCGATCATCCTGCTGACCCTGTTGATCAAGCTGGCCTTCTACAAGCTCACCCAGGCGCAGTTCCGCTCGATGGGCAAGCTGCGCAAGCTGCAGCCGCGCATCCAGCAGCTGAAGGAACGCTACGGCGATGATCGCCAGAAGTTCGGCCAGGCGATGATGGACATCTACAAGAAGGAGAAGGTCAACCCGCTCGGCGGCTGCCTCCCGATCCTGGTCCAGATCCCGATCTTCATCGCGCTGTACTGGGTGCTGCTGGAATCGGTCGAACTGCGCCAGGCCAGCTTCCTGTGGGTGCCGGACCTCAGCAAGCCCGACCCGCTGTTCATCCTGCCGATCATCAACGGCCTGTTCATGATCGTGACCCAGCGGCTGACGCCGATGGCCGGCATGGACCCGATGCAGCGCAAGATCATGCAGTGGCTGCCGGTGACCTTCGCGGTGCTGTTCGCGTTCTTCCCGGCCGGACTGGTGCTGTACTGGTCGGCCAACAGCGGCATCTCGCTGCTCCAGCAGTGGTACATCCTGCGCCAGATCGACGCCGAGGAGGCGCGCGCCCGGGCCTGATGCCCGCGGCGCTTCCTCGACCCCGGCCATGACCGACACCATCTGCGCGATCGCCACGCCGCCCGGTCGGGGTGGCGTCGGCATCGTGCGGATCTCCGGCCCCGACGTACCCGCGTTGGCCGAGCGCCTGCTCGGTGCCTGCCCGAAGCCTCGCCGTGTTGCCCGCGCCCGGGTCGTCGATGCCGACGGGCAGCGGCTGGACGACGGACTGGCGCTGTACTTCCGGGCCCCGGCTTCGTTTACCGGCGAACACGTTCTCGAACTCCAGCTGCACGGCTCTCCGATCGTGCTCGAACAGGTCGTCAGCGCAGCCGTGGCCGGCGGAGCGCGGCGCGCCGAGCCCGGCGAGTTCTCGCGTCGGGCCTTTCTCAACGACAAGCTCGACCTGGCCCAGGCCGAGGCCGTCGCCGACCTGATCGCGGCAACCTCCGAACAGGCCGCGCGGGCCGCCCGGCGCAGCCTGGAAGGGCAGTTCTCCGAAGCGGTCCACGCGCTGGCCGAGCGGATCACCCGGCTTCGGGTACACGTCGAGGCCGCGCTGGATTTCCCCGACGAGGACATCGACTTCCTGGCCGATGGTGACGTCCAGGCCGCGACCGAGGCCTGCCTCCGATCCACCGGCGAACTGCTCGAGCGTGCCCGCGCCGGTCGGGTCGTCAACGACGGCATCCGGATCGCGATCGTCGGCCGGCCCAACGCCGGCAAGTCCAGCCTGTTCAATGCACTGGTGCAACGCGATGCGGCCATCGTCACCGAGATTCCCGGCACCACCCGCGACATCCTCCGCGAGACCGTGCACTTCAACGGCATTCCGGCGATGCTCGCCGACACGGCCGGATTGCGCGAGACCGACGACCCGGTCGAACGCGAAGGGGTCCGGCGGGCCGAAGCGGAACTGGCCGAAGCCGACGTGGTGCTCTGGGTGCGCGATGCCGCCGACCTGCACGACGAGCAGCGGCCACCGACCGACCGGCCGCTGATCGAGGTCCACAACAAGATCGATCGCGTGGTCGAATCGGCCGGCCGGCAGGGCCGGCTCGTTCGATTGTCGGCGCGCACCGGCGACGGCCTGGGTGCCCTCGATGCCGCGTTGAACGATGCGCTGGGCGTCGAGCTCGAAGCGTCGGCGCTGGTCTCGGCGCGGGCGCGTCACGTCGAATGCATCGATCGGGCCCGGCGCCACCTCGATACCGGCCATGCCGAACTTCTCGCAACCGGATCCGGTGAGCTTCTGGCCGAGGAGCTGCGTGAAGCGGCCGATGCGCTCGGCGAGATCACCGGTCGGCTGCATTCCGACGAGCTGCTGGGCCGGATCTTTTCGTCGTTCTGCATCGGCAAGTAACCCGCCCGTCCGGAAACGTCCCGACGCTGCGACGAATGGACGAGACGATCGATCCCGGCCCGTAGCCCGCGTTGACGGCTTTCGTGCCGGAGCGCCATACTCCGACGCTCCGCCTGCCAGGAGCCTCGCCATGCTTCATCCGCTGCAGCAACTGATCCTCGATCGCGCCTCGACCACGCCCGATGCGCTGTACCTCAGCCAACCGATCGACCGGGAGTGGATCACCTGGAGCTGGGCCCAGGCGGTCGATGAAGCGCAGCGGGTGGCCGCGATGCTGCTCGCCGAAGGGTTCGAACCGGGCGATCGCATCGGCCTGATTTCCAAGAACTGCGCCCACTGGATCATCGCCGACATGGCCATGATCCTGTCCGGCCTGGTAAGCGTGCCGATCTACCCGACTGCCAACGCCTCGACCATTCGAGGCATTCTCGAGCACAGCGGTTGCAGAGCGGTCTTCATCGGCAAGCTCGAGCACCCCGACGAGCAGCGGACCGGTATTCCCGACGAGGTGCTGACCATCGCCATGCCGTATCCGGGAGTGGCCGGTGACCGGGACTGGAACGACTGGATCGAGACCGCTGGCCCGGCCTTCCAGCCCGTGCCGCGCGCCGACGACGATCTGGCCACCCTGCTGTATACATCGGGCTCGACCGGCGAACCGAAGGGCGCCATGCACAGCTACGGCAACTTCCTGTTCGTCGGCAAGGCCCTGGGCGAGGCCGTCGGCGTGCGCGACGGCGATCGCGTACTGTCCTATCTGCCCCTATCGCACTGTACGGAACGTGCCTACGTCGAGGCGGCCAGCTTTCATGGCGGAACGACGCTGTACTTCGTCGAGACCCTGGACACCTTCATGGACGACCTGGCCCACGCCCGGCCGACCTTGTTCGGCTCGGTGCCGCGCTTGTGGAAGAAATTCCAGCTCGGCGTGCTGGAGAAACTGCCGCAGGAAAAACTCGATCGGCTGCTTCGCATTCCGTTCGTCAACGGGCTGATCCGGCGCAAGGTGAAGAAGGGCCTGGGCATCGAACGGGCCGACTGGTTCGCTTCGGGTTCGGCGCCGATCGCCCCGGCGCTGCTGGAGTGGTGGGACCGGCTGGGCGTGACCATCTGTGAAGGCTGGGGCATGACCGAGACCTTCGCCTACGGCACCCAGATCGGACGGGGCGAGACGCCGCGCTTCGGTTCGATCAGCCGCGCGCTGCCCGAGGTCGAGCTGCGCACGTCCGACGACGGTGAACTGCTGATCCGCTGCCCGTGCCTGATGCAGGGCTACTACAAGGCCGATGAAGCGACCCAGGCCAGCTTCGTCGACGGCTGGTTCCGGACCGGCGACCGCGCAGCCATCGATTCCGAGGGCTGGGTGCGGATCACCGGTCGACTCAAGGAAGTCTTCAAGACCACCAAGGGCAAGTACATCGCGCCGGTGCCGATCGAAAGCCTGCTGGCGCGCAACGCCATGATCGAGATGGCCTGCGTGCTCGGCGACGGCCGCGATCAACCGATCGCCTTGATCCAGCTGCCCGAGCATGGCGGCGTGCCGCTGCGCGAAGTTCGCACGCAATTGGTCGAAACGCTCGATGCGGTCAACGCGGAGCTGGAGCCGCACGAGCGACTCGAACGACTGATCGTGATCCGCGAACACTGGACGGTCGACAACGATCTGCTCACGCCGACCCTGAAGATCCGCCGTCCGCAGATCGAAGCGCGGTACCGCGACGCCGTGGCCGAGTCCAGCGGCAGGGTCTTCATCGCAGGCGACCACGACCACCACTGACCGACCCGAGGTCGGGTCTCCCGGTGCCGCTGTGCTGCACCGGGCCCGCCGTTCGACCCGGGTCGAACGATGCCCGACTCAGTCGGTGGCGTTCGAACCGCTGACGTGTCGTTCGAACAGCGCATCGAGCTCGGCGGCAGCCTGCTCGGCATCGTAGTCACTGCCGGCCGCGATCTGCATGGCCTTGCCGAACACCGTCATCATCATCGATGTTCCGTCGATCGTGGCCTCGACCCGGACCCGGTCGAAGGTCTCGAACTGTTCGGTCCAGCGTTCCCGGACCATTGCCCAGTATTCGCCGCTGGCTTCCCAGTAGGCATCGCCGGCGCTGAAATCGAATCCGGTGATCCGATCGTAGCGGTTGACGCCGATTTCCCGCGCCAGGAACGGTGTCACCGGGTCGGGCGTGCCGGTTTCATCCGTGACCATCTTCAGATTGTCCTGCTCGTGGGTCCAGCCGGTCGGCAGGATGGTGTGCCGGTTGGTTCCGAGCAGTACGTTGTAGTCGTCGCGTACGCTGAACTCGCGCCGAGGCAGCGGACGGCGGGTCGGATGCCCTTCCCAGACCGAATGGGTCGGTTCGTGGCGCCACTGGCCGATCGACTCGTACCGCGGCGAATCGTCGACCTGCCAGACCGCCTGGCTCCAGCGGCCGCTCGCCTCGGCTTCGCTTCGCGTGGTTCGTTCCCAGACCCCGTGGCTGACGTACTCGTGCAGGTCGGTGTCCTCGAAGCGCCAGTCCTGGCGCCAGTGCTTGGTGACGATCGGGTCGCTGAGGCTGCCGTCGTCCTGCTCGAGAACCATGACCAGGATGTGCTGCAGCTGGATGAAGCCGGGTTCGTCGGTCAGCACGTAGACGTACTCGGTGCCCCACGAGCGATAGGGCTTGGCCGGGGTGAATCCGGGCGCGAAGCCGATCGTTTCGAGAAAGTCGAAGCTGGTCCGGTATGCGCCGGCCATTGCGAGAATGGCGCGCCTGTCGCGTTCCACCTTCGACAGCCCTTCGGCCTGAAGGTGCTGCCATCGTTCCGTCGGTTCGCGTACCACCTCCGGCATGGGACCGGACGTCGTGCCGCCGCGCGGCGCCATGTCGTCGGTCTCGACGAACGGCCAGGCGAACAGGTAGTCGATCGACTCGTCGGCGGCATCGTCGTAGGACAAGGACAGCGTGGAATGGCCGACCAGCAGAACAAGCAGGGCCAGGCGAAGGATGCGATCAATCATGGCGGTTACTCATGCGTGGGAGTCATGGGAGACAGGATGGCCGTGCGGTCGCGATGTTCGCACGCCTGAAAAAGGTAACAAAAAAACGCGCCCTCGACGAATCCGGAGAGTCCGGCGGATCGACGTGTCGAGGGCGCGTGCGCAAGCGGTTCCCGCGTGGCCCACTAGAGCTGCCAGGTCAGATTCACTCCGGCATTGAACCCCGGCTGGGTGAATCGATCCAGTCCGGGGTTGTCGGCCGCTCGACCGCGAACGGTCGACCAGGCCCAGTAGCTGCGGTCGGTCAGGTTGAACAGACCTGCTCGGAGTCGGGTCGCATCGTTGATCTGCCAGCCGGCGAGAAGATCAAGGGTCATGTAGCCGGGCGCCTCGAAATCGTCCGGGCTTGCAACATCGTCCTTGCGCGCCGCGGCGGTGGCGACCAGTTCCATGTCCACCGGCAGGTTGGCCGGTGCCCAGCGCAAGCCGACCACGCCGGTCAGCGGCTCGATGCTGGTCAGCGCTACATCGCTCGATCGATTTTCCCCATCGGCCCATGCCGCCGATGCCCGCAGTTGGAAATCGGCGAGGCGATCGGACAGTGCGCCCAGGTTCAGCATCGCGGCGGCTTCGACGCCCTCGATTCGAACGTCGGTGAGGTTCTGCGACTGGAACACCAGCAGGCCCGTGTCGGGATCCACGCCCAGACTCACGAAGCTCTCGATGAAGTCTTCGTAGTCGTTTCGATACGCCGTCAGGTTGAAGAACCCCCAGTCACCGCCGCCCCGGAGACCGATTTCCCAGCCCTCGGACTCTTCGGGTTTCAGGTCCGCATTCGGGATCGCGGTGTAGCCGAACTGGAAGTTGGTGAAGCCGACATTGACGTCATTGTAGGGCGGTGCACGGAACCCCCTGGCGTACTGGGCAAAGACATCGAGCGTGTCGGTCAGCGCGTAGATGGCGCCGAGACGCGGCGTCACGCTGGTCTCGTCGAGATCGACCGGCTCGAAGCCGGGGTTGTCTTCGATGAAGATCGCATCCAGGCTGGGCTCCAGATCGTAGTAGTCGACCCTGACACCCGGAATCAGCTTGAATCGCTCGCCGATGTCGATCCGATCTTCGAGATACAGGCCGGCTTCCAGCGTGGTGCTGTTGGGAAAGTCCCGGACCGGGAAATCGTCCGGTCCGAGCGTGCTCGACACGCTGCCGTCGATCAGGCTGCGCTGGAATCCGGTTCGGATCTGGGTCGTCTGTGTTTCGAAGATCTCGAAGCCGGCGACCAGGTCGTGGCCGAACGAGCCGGTCTCGAAGGTCCAGTTGGCGATGGCTTCGGTGCCCAGGATTTCCTGCTCGAACTCGGCACGCCGGAATCGATCGACCGGATCGGGCTCGCCGAAGACGATGGTGCTGCGGGTCTCGAAGGTGTCCTGGCGGGTCAGTGCGTCCTGGTGGTAGACCTTCCAGGAGAAGAAGTCGGCCCAGCCCGGGTTGCGCGCCTCGTAGTCGATGCTGATTCGCTGCCGGCGGGTCTCGTCGTCACCGCGAACGGCGTCGGTCACGATCACGAACGGGAAGCCGAAGGCGGCGGAGAAGTCCTGGGTCCGAACCAGCGAGAGCACGTTGGTTTCGCTTTCGTTCTCGTTGCGCTCGAAGGTGAGCCGCCACTGGTTGTCGCTGTCTTCGTCGAGCAGCACCTTGGCCAGGAGGTTGCGGCCGTCGAACTCGTGCGGGTTGGGTTCGGTTCGCGTTGGCCCGGCGCCTCCGACCGTGCCCTGGTTGTCGAAGGCGTTTCCACTGCGCTCGACCCACTGCAGCGAGCCGGAGAGCCGCTCGTTCCGACCGGCGACGGTTCCGGAGGCCACCCAGCCTTCATCGACGGAGTAGTAGCCGGCCCGGGTGCGGAGCGTGAAATCGCCTTCCGAATCGGCCAGCCAGTCCCCCGGATCCTTGGTCGTCAGTGCGACCACTCCGGCCAGCGCATCGGAGCCGAAGAGGCTGGACGCCGGTCCGCGCACGATCTCGACCTGTTTCAGCGAGTCGGTATCGATGAAGTTCCGCGATGCGTTGGTGAAATCACCGATGGCGAACCCGTCGGGAATCCGCACGCCGTCCACGGCCACCTGGACCCGGTTGCCGCCCAGCCCGCGGATGTTGAATCCGGCCAGGCCGAAGCGCTGGCCCTGGAACGGCACGGTGACCCCCGGAATGTATCGAACCATGTCGCTGATGCTTTCGGCGAGGATGCGTTCGATTTCCTCATCATCGATGATCGTGACGGGTGCTGCGATTTCAGCCGCCGGGCGTTCGGTCTTCGATGCCGACACGGACACGCGGTCCAGTTCCATCGCGGACGGGTCGCTGTCGGCAACGGCGCCGAGACTGATCGGGAGCGCGAGCGCTGCGGCCAGTCCCCGCCAGAGTAGGGTTCGTTGCTGCTCGATACACATGGGCTTGGTTCCCCTGGATGTTGTGGGCTCCGTTCCGGAGCCGTGTGGATGCATGTCGGCCGGTCGCGAGATCGATCGCGTTTGCGGCGTTCGTTATCGGTTGGCGAGGCGCGTGTTCCTTGCGATCACGTACTGGTCGAACACATCGTCGATCCGGTCGCGGCCCACCGCCTGCCCGTCACGGACGGCATCGGCGAGCTCGAACAGGCCCTCGATGATCGGCATGCCGTCGACATCGGTATCGAGCACCACGGCACCGGAGCCCAGCCGGTCGGACCAGACGTTCCGAACCTGCGCCCAGAACGCAGCGGTGTCGTCCCAGTAGTCGTAGACCGGTGAGAAGTCCGTGCGGTCGGTCCGGATGTAGTGGTTGAAGCCGAATTCGCGCACCAGCACGTCGCGCGTTTCTCCATCGACCCGCACGACCTTGCTGTTGTCCTGCTCATGGGTCCAGCCGGTCGGGGTGATCGTGTGGCGGTTCTCGACGTTCAGCGCCGTGTAATCCTCGCGCGTGGTGTACTCGCGTCGCGGCAGCGGGCGCCAGGTCCGGTCGGACGTCCAGGTGGCACTGCCGTAGCGATGGTTCCAGTCGCCGGTCCCGCAGTAGCGCGGTGCGTCGGACACTTCGTAGACACACTGCGTCCACTGGCCGCGGGTTTCGTCCTCGTCGAGCGGCACCAGGGTCCAGGTCTGGTCATCGGTGAATTCGAAGCGCGAATCGGCCTGCCAGACCCAATCCTGGCGCCAGTGCTTGATCACACCGTCGGTTCCCATCAACAGCAGGTGCTGGAGCACGATGCGGTCGCCGGAATCCTCGACCAGGATCACGGCCTCGGCCGCGCCGGAGCGCTTCGGCTCCCGTGTTTCGTAGCCCTGGGCCAGGGGTACGGTTTCGTCGAACGCGAAGGTCACGCCGAATTCGCCGACCATCGACAGGATCGCCTGGCGGTCTGCGGTCGGCGGAGCGCTGAGGTTCGCGGTCTCCGGGGGCTCGGCACCGGTCGATGCCGGGCTGCGTTCGGCCGACGGGCCGACGGTGCTGGCACATCCGGTGGCGAGCAGCGAAAGGGAGGCGAGCAGGGAAGCGGCCCGAAGCGGCCGGCGGAACGTGGTGTGCATCGGATCTACCTCTTCGTTCATTGCGCAATGCCCCCGCCGTCCAGGCGTGGGCGGGTTCGTTCCGAGCTGCCTGGCGGCGCACTCGGATTCGTGGTTATTTGGTCAGGATCAACTTTCCCTGACGGGTTTCCCGCAGCTCGTAGGTCTGGCCGCGGTGCTGGATCAGGACACGTTTGCCGGAGCCGAGCAGCAGCTGGCTGTCGATCTCATCGGGGCCGCCCGAAGTGCGCTCGCCGGTTCGGCGAGACGTTCGAAGGGCGCGCGACGATGAAGGGGATGGATGGCTCACGGCAGCTCCGATCCTGGTGACTCTCGTGTTGAATGCGGAGGCCTGGCTGGCGATACGAGCTTGCGGGCTGGGCCTGGGATCACGCCGGACTGTCAGCGTGTCGGACGTCAAGATACAAGAAACGATAATGATTCGCAATAGCATTACCAAAACTTTTCGATCGATCGCACTTCGCCTGCTCCGAGACCTCGAACCGCGCCGGCCCGGTCAGCGTTAGAATTGCGCGGTCCGGCACGTCGCCCGCTTCTCGCCGACGGAGTCCGGCCGCTTCGGGGTCAACGAAAACCATGAATCGACCGGGTGGACCCACCTCCAGCGAGAGCCGGGGTCCGGATCGGTCATCAGGACGAACTCACGACGCAACCGCGTCGAAGGCACAACGGGAAGACGGCATGCGCATCGGTGTACCGAAGGAAATCAAGAATCACGAGTACCGGATCGGCCTGACGCCGGCCGGCGTTCGCGAACTGGTCGGCCACGGCCATTCGGTGATGGTCCAGCGGGACGGCGGCAGGGCGATCGGCCTGACCGACGATCTCTACGAGCGCGCCGGGGCCGAGATCGTCGAGACGCCCGAGGAGATCTTCGAGCGCGCCGAGATGATCATCAAGGTCAAGGAGCCGCAGCCCGACGAGTGCCGCATGCTGCGCGAAGGCCAGGTGCTCTACACCTACCTGCACCTGGCGCCGGATCCGGAACAGACCCGGCTGCTGGTCGAGTCCGGGTGTACTGCGATCGCCTACGAAACCGTGACCGACGATCGCGGCGGCCTGCCGTTGCTGGCGCCGATGAGCGAAGTGGCCGGTCGGATGTCGATCCAGGCCGGGGCCCATGCGCTGGAACGCGCCCAGGGCGGATCCGGCGTGCTGATGGGCGGTGTGCCCGGGGTTCGACCGGCCGAGGTGATGATTCTCGGCGGTGGTGTGGTCGGCCTGAACGCGGCCCGAATGGCCATGGGCATGGGCGCCGACGTGACCATCTTCGACCGCTCGCTGCCGCGCCTGAAATACATCGACGAGCTGTACGGCGATCGCCTGAACACGCTGTACTCCACCGAGGAAGCGATCGACCAGCACCTGGCCACCGTCGACCTGGTGATCGGCGCGGTGCTGATCCCGGGCGCATCGGCGCCGAAGCTGATCCGCCGCGAGCAGCTCGCGATCATGGAGCCCGGTTCGGTGCTGGTCGATGTCGCCATCGACCAGGGCGGCTGTTTCGAGACCAGCCGGGCCACGACCCACCAGGCCCCGACCTATGAAGTCGACGGCATCATCCACTACTGCGTGGCCAACATGCCCGGTGCGGTGGCGCGGACCTCGACCTTCGCCCTGACCAATGCCACGCTGGCCTGTGCGATCCAGCTGGCCAACAAGGGGGCGGCCCGGGCGATGCTGGAGGATGTCCACCTCCTGCGCGGTCTCAATGTGCACCGCGGCCAGGTCACCTACGAAGCGGTGGCCCGAGACCTGGGCTACGACTACGTTCCGGCGGCCGAGGCGCTGAGCGACTGACCCGTCGAGCTCGACCGGTTCGCAGCGCGCCTCGCTGTGTTCAGGCCCGTCGCCGGAGGCCGCGGTCCAGGCCCTTGTCCATGCGTTGGATCGCGGCGCTGAGCACGCCGCGCCAGTCCTGCTCGAGCCCGGCGTCGAAGGCGGGGTCGGTGTCGGCGACGGTGGCGACCAGCGCGTCGATCCACAGTCGGAAATGTTCCGGCTGCAGCGCGAATCGAGCATGCACCCGGCCCAGGTACTCGAGGTAGTCGCGGGCACCCGGCTCTTCGTCGATCGCCAGCGTCACCAGGTGCAGCGAGGCCTCGAGTTTGCGCTTGAGGCGCGACATGTCGGTGTCGCGGAACATCGCCTCGATCTCCGGCGAGACCGCCTGGAACGCCGAGTAGAATCGATCCAGGAACGCGGGATCGGCGCCGGCCCGCTCCAGGCTGGCGTGGAAGCGCTCGACGCGCTCGGCGTCGTTCAATGCCAGAGCCGCTTGAACCACGCGGTCTTCCCGGCCCGGGCCTTCATGCCCTGGTTCAGGAAGTGCTGGGAATACTCCTGGTCGGAACTCATGATGTGCTGGGTCAGCCACATCTTGAGAAAATGCAGCAGCTTGAAGCTGATCTTCCGCTCCTTGTCGACGATCTCGCGGCGCAGTTCCAGCACCTCCTCGACCAGCTCCTCGTGCTCGGCCTTGTGGTTCTCGTAGTCGGGGTATTCGAAGATGCGCATCAGGCTCTCCTCGACGGCGAAGTGAATGCGCGTGTAATCGACCAGTCGATCGAGAATCGCCAGGCAGGCCTCGTTGCCGTGGTGTTCATGGATCGCGTCGTTGAGTTCATTGAGCAACCTGACCAGCACCTTGTGCTGCTCATCGATCTCTTCGATGCCCACGGAAAGATCGTCGGTCCAGGTGATGGTATGCGTCATGGTTCGGTCTCCTGTTCGTAGCCGGGACGAATCGGCGAGTGTCGAGCCCGTGACGTCCGGCAGCCCCCCGATCGAGTCGGGATTCTCCGCCCGGCCGAGGTAGGGGAATTTGGCCTGAATCAATTCCTTGGCGAGTATTTGCTACGGCTTTCACGAACTCGAGAATTCGATCGCATTCCAGGGTGCGTTCGGTGATGCGGTTGACCCGAGATCGGCGCTGGCTCGCTTCCGGGTGCTGATCCGCCGGTCGTTCCCGGGCCCACCGTGAAGCGCCATCGCCGCCCCGCCCCGTCCGGCGTCACCGTCGAGTGTGTTCCCGGGACCGTCGATTCGGGTAGGCTTACCGCGCCCTTGCTTCGGACGTGTCGATGCGCCTCTTTCTTGCCGTCTGGATGGCCCTGATCCTGGTCGCCGCCGCGCTCGTGGTCGGCGTGGCGCGCGTCGACTCGCAGCCGGCAACGACCCCGCCGCCCGAAACCGGACCCGAATCAGAACCATCGCGCTACGGCGTTCCGCCGGCCTACGACGGCACGCTGCCGACGCTGTCGGCGCTGAACCTGCGCAGCGCAACGCTGGATCGGGTCGTGACCGGGCTCGACGAGCCGTGGGCCTTCGAGTTCCTGTCCGAAAACGAAGTCCTGGTGACCGAACGCAAAGGGCGTCTGCTTCGAATCCGCCTCGACGGCAGTGAATCGCCGATCGAAATCACCGGTCTGCCGCCGATCGCCAACGACCGACAGCAGACCGGTCTGTTCGACGTCGCGCTGCATCCCGACTTCGATCGTAATCGCCGGGTCTATTTCAGCTATGCATCGGCGGATCCGGAGACCGGTCGGTATTACCTGACGGCGGTGGCCCGGGCGATTCTCGCCGACGATCGGCTCGAAGCGCTGGAGCCGGTGATCGAAGCCGGCCCGTACGGCTGGTCGCCGTCGAATTTCGGCGGAGCGCTGGCGTTTCTCGCCGATCGAAGCCTGTTGGTTTCGGTCGGCGATCGGTCCGAGCAGATGCTCGCCCAGCGCGGCGATCGGCTGCAGGGCAAGATCCTCCGAGTCACCGACAGCGGTGCGGTCCCGCCGGACAACCCGTTCGTCGACGACCCTGCTGTCGATGACCGGATCTGGGCCTTGGGCCTGCGCAATGTCCAGGGCCTGGTCCGCGATCCGGTGACCGACCGGGTCTATGCCACCAGTCACGGACCGCTGGGCGGCGACGAGGTCAATCGGATCCGGCCCGGCCGCAACTACGGCTGGCCGACGATCACCTACGGTCGCAACTACTCCACGGCCCGGATCGGCATCGGCACCCACGCCGAAGGGTTCGAACAGCCCTTGTTCTATTACCTTCCGTCCGAGGCGATTTCGCCGCTGGCGGTCTACCGCGGTGACCTGTTCGGCGACTGGGACGGCGACCTGCTGGTCGGCGCGCTGAAGGGCCGCCACGTCAGTCGGCTCGATCTCGATGGCGACGTGGTGCGTTCGGAGTATCCGATCCTGTCGGAGATCGACGACCGGATCCGCGATCTCCGGGTCGGCCCCGATGGCGCGGTCTGGGTGCTGGGCCAGACCACCGGCCTGTGGCGTCTGGGGCTGGACCCGGAGCCGCCGGTCCCGGCCCAGCCGGCCGATGGCGAAGGCGTCTACCGCATGGCCTGTGCGGGTTGCCACGATGCCGGCGCCGGCGGAGCGGCCCGGCTCGACGAGGGTTGCCGCTGGCAGCGCCTGGCCGAAAAGGGCCGTGAGACCCTGCTCGCCAACACCGTCCGGGGCATCGGCAACATGCCCGAACGGGGCCTGTGCGAGTTGTGCGAGGATCGCCATCTCGCTGCAGCCGTCGACTACATGCTGGAGGCTGCGTCGGACTGTCCCGATCCGTGACCCGACGAACGCGCCGCGGCGTGCACGACCGCGACCCGAATCCACCGGAGAGCCCCGATGAAGAACGTACTGAACCCCATCGTCACCCTGGCCGCCGCGGCCGGCCTGTCGCTCGGGCTGGCCGGGACGCCCGACGCGGCGCGCGCCGATGCATCGAACGGAACCGAGACGCCGCACGATGTCGCGAAGCGCACCGACCATTCGATCCGGATCGACGGCCAGCGCGTCGACTACGCAGCGCACGTCGGCTGGATGATCCAGACCAGGGATGACGCGCCGATCGCCCGCTTCGGCTATACCGCCTACCTGCGCCAGGGCGTCGAGAATTCCGCCGAGCGGCCGATCGTATTCGCGTTCAACGGCGGACCGGGCTCGTCGTCGATCTGGCTGCACATGGGCGTGCTCGGGCCGCAGCGGGTCGTCGTCAACGACGGCGGCCATGCGCCGCCACCGCCGGCGAAGCGGGTCGACAATGCCTACAGCATCCTCGACGTCGCCGATCTCGTGATGATCGACCCGGTCGGGACCGGCTTCAGCCGGCCGATCGGCGAGGCCGAGGGCAAGGACTTCTGGGGCGTCGACCAGGACATCGAATCGGTGGCCCGGTTCATCAGGGACTACATCTCCGAGCAGGGCCGCTGGGCGTCGCCGAAGTTCATCCTCGGTGAGAGCTACGGCGCCATCCGGGCCGCCGGCCTGGCCCATCACCTGCAGAGCCGCCACGGCATGCAGTTCAACGGCGTGATCCTGGTCTCGCCGTTCCTGGCCGTGCACGCCGGTCGCGACGGCGAAGGCATGGAACTGCCGCACGCGCTGTTCTTCCCGGCCTTCGCCGCGACGGCCTGGTACCACGACCTGCTCGATCCGAAGCCGACCGATTTCGACGCCTTCATCGCCGAGGTCGAGGCCTTCGCGCTGGGGGAGTACCTGTCGGCGCTGCAGGCCGGCTTCACGATCGACCCGGAGCGCAAGCGCGCGGTCGCCGACCGCCTGGCCGGGTATACCGCAACCGACCCGCAGTACTGGATGCTGGCCGACCTGCGCGTCGATCACCAGGAGTTCCTGCAGGAGCTGCAGCGCGACCAGCGGATCGTCACCGGCCGCATCGACTCGCGCTTTCTCGGCCCGGCCTCGAACCCGCTCGACGACACGATGAACTACGATCCGTTCTTCCCGGCCGTGGGCCCGGCCTACACCGCGGCGTTTCTGGATTACCTCCACAACGACCTGGAGTTCGGCCGTGACCTCGAGTACAGGACCAGCGCCTGGCCGCTGGACTGGGACTGGACCCATCGCGGGCCGTCGGGCGGCCGCCAGCCGGCCGTGAACCTGCTGCCGGACCTGGCCATGGCGATGACGATGAACCCGGGCTTGCACGTTCATTTCCAGCAGGGCTACTTCGACCTGGCCACGCCGTTTTCGGCGACTTCGTACTACATTCGCCAGCTGGACATTCCCGCCGAGGCACGGGCGCGGATCCGCTATGACCTGTATCCGGCCGGGCACATGATGTACCTGCACGAGGAATCGCTGCGCGCCTACCGTGACGACCTGGTGGCGTTCATTCGAGGCGCGATTCCCGACTGACCGGGCTCGGCCGGGCCGACGGTTCCGAACCGCAAGCGAGCTTCGCGGTCGAAGCGGGCAGGAATTCGCGGCATTTTCATGCCCCTGGACGATACTCCTCGACCATGAACAACGTTCTTCCGATCTCCGGCTTGGTCCGGATGGCGCTGCTGACCCTGTCGGTCGCGCTGCTTGCTGGCTGTGGCGGCGACGACGATGCGCCGGCGCCCGGTGCGCGCAGCGAGGCACGTGCCTCGCTTCCGGTGCGCGCGTTTAAGGTATCCCGGCGCGATCTTTCGCGGCACGTCCAGGTCGCTTCGCCGGTCGAACCGCTGCGCACGATCCAGCTCGCCGCCCGGACCGAAGGCATCATCGCGTCGGTGGCGGTCGAAACCGGCGACCGGGTCGAAGCCGGTCAGCTGCTGGCCCGGATCGACGTCAGCGAACAGCGCGCCGAGCTGGCCCGCGCCCAGGCCGCCTTGCGCGAGGCCGAGGCCAATTTCGAGCGCCTGCGCCGCCTCAGGGACCGCGAGTACATCGACGAGGCCAGCTTCGTCACGGCCCAGTCCGAGCTGGACGTTGCGCGCAGCGACGTCGATCTGTGGCAGACCCGGGTCGACTTCGGCCGGATCACCGCGCCGGTCAGCGGCTACGTGATCGGCCGGATGGTCGAGCCCGGGGCCGCCATCACGCGTCTCGGCACGGCCTTCGTGCTGGCCGATCTCGACGCGCTGGTCGCTCGCATCGGGGTGTCGGAGCTCGATGTGGCCGAAATCCGTCCCGGTGACGCGGTGCCGGTGAGCTTCGATGCGCTGAAGACCGCGCCGCCGATCGAAGGTCGGGTTCGCCGCGTGTTTCCGGCCGCCGATGGGGCAAGCCGTCTGGTCACCGTCGAGATCGAGTTGCCGGACGCCTACGCGAAGGGCGTGCGCCCCGGCTTCCTGGCCCGCGCCGATCTGCTCGTGGACTACAAGCAGGACGTGCTGGCCGTGCCGGCCGGTTCGGTCGGCATGGGCGACCCGTCCTACGTGATGGTCATCGACGAGAACGACGAGCTGGTCCGTCGCGCGGTGTCGACCGGCATCATTCGCGGCGACTGGCGCGAAATCGTCGGCGGCCTCGAGCCCGGCGACCGGATCGTTTCGTCGAACCCGCTGGAGCTGGCCGAAGGCGATCGCGTCCGGATCGTCGATACCCTGAGCGCTTCGGGATGAGCGGGCCCGTTCGCGACCGGGATCAGCGCGACGATCCGCGGCGGACGCTCGACGACGAGGATCCGGCCCGCGGCACCCGCTACTATCGCGGCCTGACCCACGCCGCGATCCGCCGCCCGGTCGGCACCACGGCGCTGGCCACCGTCGTGCTGGTCATGGGCCTGTTCTTCGTCGACCGCCTGCCGGTCAACCTGTTGCCCGAGGTCGTCTATCCGCTGATCCGGGTCAACGTCGACTACCCCGGGGCCGCGCCGGAAGTGGTCGAGGAGCAGGTCACCCGTCCGCTGGAGCGGGCCCTGTCGTCGACCGAGGACCTGATCCGGATGTCCTCGGAGGCCGAGGAAGGCCGCACCGACGTCAGTCTCATCTTCAACTACGGCACCGACCTGGACGTGGCGCTGCAGAATGCGTCCCGACTGCTCGAGCGTGCCCGGTCGCAATTGCCCGACGATGTCGAACCGCCGCGGCTGCGCAAATGGGATCCGGGAGCGTCTTCGGTCTACGAGGCCGGTTTTTCCTCGGACATGCGCACGCCGCGCGAGGTTCGTGACTGGGTCGACAACCGGCTTGCGCCCCAGCTGCAGTCGATCGCCGGCGTGTCCGGCGTCGAAGCGATCGGTGGCCAGGAACGCGAGCTGGAAGTCATCGTCGACCAGCAGCGACTGCGTTCCTACGGTCTGACACTGGCCGGTGTTGCCGACCAGCTGGCCCGGGAAAACCTGAATGTCGCGGCCGGCAACGTCACCTCGAGCAGCCTCGATGTCATGGCCCGGACCGACGGGCGCTTCACCAGCCCGGAACAGATCGCCAACGTCCTGTTGAACGTGCCCGGTTCGGATCGGCGGATCCGGCTCGATGAAGTCGCCGAGGTTCGCGACGGGTTCCGCGAGCAGCGCCTGTTCGTGCGCCTCGATGATCGCCCCGCGGTGCAGGTCTCGGTATTCAAGCAGCCCGACGCCAACACCGTCGGCGTGGTCGACCAGGTCATCGAGCGGATGGAATCCCTGTCCGCTTCCGGGTTCATTCCCGAGGACATCACCTACAAGATCACCGAGGACGCGGCCTATTTCATCCGCGGCTCGGTGCAGTCGGTTTCGGCCGCGGCCATCCTCGGCGGCGTGCTGGCGATGGTGGTGGTGCTGGCCTTCCTGGGCAGCCTGCGCAAGAGCTTCGTCATCGGGCTGTCGATTCCGCTGGCCGTCATGGCGACCTTCGCGCTGATGGGCGCGGCCGGACTGACCCTCAACGTGATGAGCCTGGGCGGCCTGGCGCTGGGCGTCGGGCTGCTGCTCGACAACGCCATCGTCATGCTCGAGAACATCGCCCGACACCGCGAAAAACTCGGCAAGTCGGCCGAACAAGCCGCGCACGAGGGCGCCGATGAAGTGATGTCGGCGATTACCGCCGGTACGCTGACCAACCTGGCGGCCGTGGTGCCGTTCCTGCTGGTTACCGGCCTGGCCACGCTGGTCTTCCGGGAGCTGCTGGTGACGATCTCGTTCGCGGTGATCGCCTCGCTGGCCGTCGCGCTGACGCTGGTGCCGATGCTGGCGGCCCAGTTCGCCAAGGTCCGCTTCGAATCGGGCTTCAACCGGCTGGCCCCGTATCGCCTCTTCAATGGCTTCATCGAGTGGCTGGCCGAGCGCTATCGTCGCAGTCTGCGCGTCATGCTGCGCTGGCGCTGGGCCGTGATCGCTGCCGGATTCGCCGTGTTCGTCGGCAGCCTGGGCCTGGCCCAGCAGCTGGGCAACGAATTCCTGCCGCAGCTCGACGACGGCGAGCTGGGCATCCGGCTGGCCTTGCCGGCCGGCACCACGCCGCAGGAAACCGATGCTGCAACGCGGTTGATCGAAGCCGAAGTCGCCGAGATGCCGCACGTTCGCAGCGTGTTCGCGCTGGCCGGCGGAAATGTCTGGGGCGGCACAGCCAACGAGCGGCCGGGCCGTGGCTACGTGCTGGTCAAGCTCGCCGATGCCGAGGATCGGCCCGAGTGGCCGGCCAGCCGCTGGGTCGGCGAGATGCAGCAGCGCCTGAACGCGCTCGACATCGCCGGGGCGCGGATGTACGTCTGGTCGCCGGGCATTCGCGGCCTGACCTTCGGTGTTTCCGGCGAGGACATGGAGCTGAAGGTGGTCGGTGAGGAGCTCGGTCTGTTGCAGGACCTGGCCCGCGAAATCATGGCCTCGATCGAGACCATTCCGGGCCTGACCGGCGTGGAGATGCAGGACGAAGACCGCACCCCGCTGCTGTCCATCAACGTCGACCGCGAACGGGCCTCGGCGCTGGGCCTGGACATCGGCAGCGTTGCGCAGGCGCTGCGCTACGCGGTGTCGGGCTATGTGCCGACGCGGTATTCGACCGGGGTCAACGAGTACGACGTGCGGGTTCGCCTGCCGCGCGACGAGGTGCGCGATATCGACACCCTCGGCCAGGTCATCGTCGCCAACGGCGTCAACGGGCCGATCCAGGCCCGCCAGGTGGCGTCCTTCACGCTCGAGGAAGGCCCGGCCGAGATCGGCCGCGAGAACCAGGTGCGCATCCAGCGCATCGTCGGCAACTTCGACACGTCGCAGAACGACGTCGGCACGATCATGGCCGAGGTCGAGCGTCGCGTCGCCGAAATCGACATGCCGGAGCAGTACGGCGTGGTGCTGGGTGGCCAGTTCGAGACGATTCGAGAGACCAATCGGGAAATGGCGATCGTGCTGGCGCTGGCGGTGTTCCTGGTCTTTGTCGTTCTCGCGGTGCAGTACGAGAAGATCTCCAACCCGCTGGTCATCATGACCGCGGCGCCGCTGGCCACGGCCGGCTCGGCGGTGGCGCTGTGGTTGTCCGGCACGCCGATCAGCGCGCCGGTGTTCCTCGGCACGGTGCTGCTGGTCGGAATCGTGGTCAACAACGCGATCCTGCTGGTCGAGTACATCGAGCGCCAGCGGCGCGCCGGCCAGGACCTGACCGAGGCCGTGGTCGAAGCCGGCGGCATCCGCCTGCGACCCATCCTGATGACCACGCTGACCACCGTGGTCGGCATGCTGCCGCTGGCCATCGGGGCCGGCGCCGGCGCCCTGCTGATGCAGCCGCTGGCCGTGGCCGTGGTCGGCGGTCTGCTGTCGGCCATGGTGCTGACGCTGTTCCTGGTTCCGTGCCTGTACGTCGTGGTCCAGAACGGCTCGGAGGTCCTGGTCCGGATACTGACCCGGTCGGGCAATCGCTCCCCGACCCGCGACCTTCCGGAACCCGGGGCCTCGAATCCCGGCTGACGACGGGTCCGTCCCGCAACACCGAACGAAAAAGACCGCCCGGGATGCCCGGGCGGCCTGGGGGAACTGCGGTCCGGGGGAGCACCGAACCGCAGCGGGAGCCTCGTCGAAGCCGGGGTGCGCTGCCTTACAGCGCTGCGATTTCCACCGTGACCAGGTCGCGGTAGCTGCCGGCCGGCAGTTCGCTGTCGCCGTCGACGTTGACGGTGAGGTCGTAGGCGGCGTTCCACTGCGGCTCGTCGCGTTCGATGCGCTGGTCGTCTTCCAGGCTTTCGTCCTCGATGTCGTCGTAGCTGATGCGGTAGAACGACTGGGCGTCCAGCGGGCCGGCCATGTAGCCGCCGTTGTCGGAGCTGAAGGAGACTTCGTAGCCTTCCGGGTTGTTGCAGGTCTCGGTGATCTCACCGACCCGAGCGTTCTGCTCGCCGTCGACCAGGTTCAGGTTGGTGCCCAGGTCGACCACGGCGATTTCGCACAGGTCACCGACGGTGCCCTTGATGACGATTTCGCCCGAGGTCTGGCCACCGACGGCGGCGAAGGCGGAGGTGCCGGCGAAGACGGCGGCGATGGCGGTTGCGATTGCGAGCTTGTTCATTGTCGTTTCCTCTATTGAATGGTTTCTTGTTGGGTGATTCGTTCGTTGTTCGAGGCCCGATGGCCTTCGCAAGTACGAATGCGATTTT
>NZ_JAAWWS010000156.1:48132-134731 GCF_012272825.1 Wenzhouxiangella sp. XN79A
GAAACGCTTGTAGCCCTGGGCAGCAACAACCCAGAGGTGAGCAAGACAGCAGAACCACAGCGGCCACGAGTGCACTAGCCAAGGCAGGGCCAGGCTGATCGTCACTGGTCGGCCACGATCGTCCACCGAAGCGGCCTGTGTTCGAACCGAGTCACCGGCAATGATCCGGCTTCGCCTCGGGTTCCAATGCCCCTGTACCCGGCAAGCCCTTCCATCTCCGCGGCACTTCGCGATTTTCCGCGCCACGACCCTCGCCGGAGGGCAAACCCCGACAGGTACGCGCGCTTGTAAAAAAGCCCTTTTGGGTACTTTTGTGGCGTTTGACAAAAGTACCTCGCCAGAAAGCGGACGAAGTCCGCGTGGCGAAACGCTTGTAGCCAAGGGAAGCAATAACCCAGAGGCAAGCAAACCGCCGAACGCAAGACATCCGCCCACCGAAGGGCCGTTCACCCAACCGAGCCGCAACCAACCATCCGGCTTCGCCTCGGGTTCCAGCCCCTCTGTACCCGGCAAGCGCTTCCCACTCCACGGCACGAAGCGATTCTTCGCGCCACAACCGTCACCGGAGGGCAACCCCCGCCCGGTGCGCGCGCTTGTAAAAAGAATTTTTCGGTACGTTTGTGGCGTTCGACAAAAGTACCTCCATTGACACCGGATCGAGCTAGCTGAATGCGCTAATGCACAGACTGATCAGCCCGCCGGAAAACAGGCCCAGTCCGAGCATGGCCAGGCCGTTGATCGACAGCACGGTCTGGAAATCGAACGGTGCGGTCACCGGCGTCGTGTTTTCCGGCTCGTCGAAGTACATCAGCTTGACCACCCGCAGGTAGTAGAAGGCACCGATCACCGCAGTGACCACGGCCAGGATGGCCAGGCCGGTGAAGCCGGCGTCGATCGCCGCGGCGATGACCTGCCACTTGGCGAAGAATCCGACGAACACCGGAATTCCGGCCAGCGAGAACATCAGCATCAGCATCATCAGCGCGAACCACGGGCTGCGTGCGTTCAGGCCTTTGAAATCGTCCAGGTTCTCGGCCTCGATCCCGTTGGCCGACAGCAGGATGATCATCGCGAACGCGCCCGCCGACATCAGCGCGTAGACCAGCGTGTAGAAGGTGGCCGCGGCATAGCCTGCGGGCGAGGCGGCCAGCAGGCCGAGCAGGATGAAGCCGACGTGCGAAATCGTCGAATAGGCCAGCATCCGCTTGATATTGCTCTGCGCGATCGCCACGACATTGCCCAGCACCAGCGACAGCGCCGCCAGCACCGCCAGCATGGCCTGCCAGTCCTCGTGCATCGGTCCCATGCCGTCAGCGAGCAGCCGGATGGCCAGGGCCAGGTAACCGATCTTCGGCAACGAGGCAATCAGAAGGGTCACCGCCACCGGGGCGCCGTGGTAGACGTCGGGCAGCCACATGTGGAACGGCACCGCGCCGAGCTTGAATGCGATCCCGACGACCAGGAAGACCAGCCCGAAGGCCAGCAGCGCATCACCCGAAGCAGCCTGACCCAGAGCGCCGGCAATCTCCGACAGGGCCAGCGAACCGGTCGCCCCGTAGATCAGGCTCATACCGAACAGCAGGATGCCCGAGGCCAGCGAACCGAGAATGAAGTACTTCATCGCGGCCTCGGCGCCACGCGCCGAATCGCGATTCAGTGCGACCAGCGCGTAGCTCGACAGCGCCAGCAGTTCCAGACCGAGATAGACGGTCAGCAGGCTCGAAGCGGAGATCATGATCATCACGCCGAGCAATGCGAACAGGCTCAACGAGTAGAACTCGCCCTTGTACAGTCCGGCCATGCGCAGGAAGTGCTTGGCGTAGACGAATACGCCGATCAGCACCAGATAGGCGAACAGCTTGAGGATATCGCCGAAGCGATCGCGCACGAAGGTCTCGCTGAATGCGGTGACCGTTTCACCGACCGGCATCATCAGCCGCAGCGTGATGATTCCGGCGAAGGCCAGCACCAGCAGCGCCAGCGAATGCGTCAGGCCGCGGCGCTCGTCGGAGACGAACAGGTCCGCGATCAGGACCACGCAGGCCATCGCGGCAATGAAGATTTCCGGCAGCGCGAGCTGCAGTTCCGAAACGATCATCAGTCGACCTTCGTTGTCATGATGTGGTCAACCAGGTTGGCCACGGAGGGTTCCATCAATTCGATCAGCGGATACGGCCACAGTCCCAGGCCCAGAGTGAGCAATGCCAGCACGGTCAGCAGCACCCACTCGCGGGCGTTCAGGTCCTCGAGCTCGGCGACCTTGTCGTTGCCGACTTCACCGTAGAACACCCGCTTGACCAGCCACAGGCTGTAGCCGGCACCGAGGATCAGGGTCATCGCCGCGAAGAAGGCGAACCACGGGTCGGCCTTGAACGCGGCCAGGATCACCATGAACTCGCCGACGAAACCGCTGGTGCCGGGCAGGCCCGAATTGGCCATGAAGAAGAACACCGCGAACATCGCGAACCACGGCATCACGTTGGCCACGCCGCCGTAGTCGGCGATCTCACGGCTGTGGACCCGGTCGTACAGCACGCCGACGGCCAGGAACATCGCACCGGAGATGAAGCCGTGCGAAATCATCTGCACCATCGCACCGGAAATGCCCAGACCGGCGCCGCTCAGCTCTCCGGTATTGCGGGCGATCGCGAAGGCCAGGAACAGACCCAGGGTGACGAAGCCCATATGCGAGATCGAACTGTAGGCGATCAGCTTCTTCATGTCGCTCTGGGCCAGCGCAACGAAGCCGATGTAGACGATCGCGACCAGCGACAGTCCGATCACCAGCCAGTCCAGCGCGCTGGACGCGTCGGGGGCGATCGGCAGCGAGAACCGGACCAGGCCGTAGCCGCCGATCTTCAGCATGACCGCGGCCAGCACCACCGAGCCGCCGGTCGGCGCCTCGACGTGGGCATCGGGCAGCCAGGTGTGGACCGGCCACATCGGAATCTTGACTGCGAAGGCAATCAGGAAGGCCAGGAACACCCAGATCTGCGCCTCCAGGCCGATCGGCAGCGAGTGCAGGTCGGCGATCGCGAAACTGCCGGCCTGCAGGTACAGCCAGATCAGCGCGATCAGCATGAACACCGAGCCGAAGAACGTGAACAGGAAGAACTTGATCGTGGCGAAGATCCGATTCGGCCCGCCCCAGATCCCGATGATCAGGAACATCGGCACCAGCATGGCTTCGAAGAACACGTAGAACAGCATGGCGTCGAGCGCCGCGAACATCCCGGTCATCAGACCCGACAGGATCAGGAATGCGCCGAGATACTGGTTGACCCGCTGCGTGACCGAGCCGGCGGCGATCACTACCAGCACCGTGGTCAACGCGGTCAGCACGATCAGCGGCAGAGAGAAACCGTCCACCCCCAGGTGGTAGTGGATATCGAACGCGGCGATCCAGACCACCTTCTCCTGGAACTGGTAGGCGGCGGTGCCGAGTTCGAAGCCGGCCAGCAGCACCAGGCTCAGCGCCAGCGCCCCCAGGCTCGATACCAGCGCGATCAAGCGGCCCAACGACGAGCGCGCTTCCGGAACGAACAGCAGGATCGCACCGGTAATGACCGGGATCCAGACAACCAGGCTCAGCAACGGCCAGCTCATGACACCCATGCGTGAATCAACCCTTCAGCAGCACGAACGCGAAGACCAGGGCCACCAGGCCGATGATCATGGCGAACGCGTAGTGATACAGGAAACCGGTCTGGACACCGCGCACGCGAGCGGCCACGGCGCCCACCAGGCGCGCCGATCCGTGCACGATCCAACCGTCGATGATCATCCGGTCGCCGCGGCGCGACAGGAAGCCGGCCAGCTTCAGACCGCCCCCGGTGACGATGTTCTGATAGAACTCGTCGAAGCCGTACTTGCGGTCCAGGACGGTCCACAGCCAGTGGAAACGGCGTTTGACGTTCTCGGCCACCGAGGGCTGGAACAGGTAGATCCAGGTCGACAGACCGACTCCGAGCATCGCCAGCCAGAACACCGGTGTGACGAAGCCGTGCAGCGCGAACGCGGCCGGGCCGTGGAAGTGACTTCCGACAGCGGCCACCGGGTCGTTCGCCGGGTCGATGTAGATCGCATCCGACAACGCGCCGCCGAACAGCAGCGGCTCGACGGTGAAATATCCCACCAGCAGCGAAGGGATCGCGAGCAGCACCAGCGGCAGCGTGACTACCCAGGGCGACTCGTGGGCGTGTGACAGCATCTCCTCGTCGGCACGCGGTTTGCCGTGGAAGGTCAGGTACAGCATCCGGAAGGTGTACAGCGCGGTCACCACGACGCCGGCATAGACCGCGAACACCGCGAACGACGCCCCGGTCCGGTCGATCTGCTTGACCGACTCGATGATGATGTCCTTGGAGAAGAAGCCGGAGAAGAACGGGAACCCGATCAGGGCCAGCGAACCGACCCAGGCGGTCACCGCGGTGATCGGCATGATCCGGCCCAGGCCGCCCATTTCGCGCATGTCCTGCTTGTGATGCATGGCGATGATCACCGAACCGGCGGCCAGGAACAGCAGCGCCTTGAAGAACGCGTGCGTCATCAGGTGGAAGATCGCCACCGAGTAGGCCGAAGCGCCGAGCGCCACGGTCATGTAGCCGAGCTGCGACAGCGTCGAGTAGGCGACCACGCGCTTGATGTCGTTCTGGACGATGCCGATCAGGCCCATGAACAGCGCGGTAATCGCGCCGATGATGAGGATGAAGCTCAGCGCCGTGGTCGACAACTCGTACATCGGCGAAAGTCGGGCGACCATGAAGATGCCGGCCGTGACCATGGTGGCGGCGTGGATCAGCGCCGAGATCGGCGTCGGGCCTTCCATGGAGTCCGGCAGCCACACGTGCAGCGGAACCTGGGCCGACTTGCCCATCGCGCCGATGAACAGACAGATGCAGATGAAGGTCATGACCGACCATTCGACCCCGCCGAATACCGTCATCGTCTGTCCGGCCACGGTCGGCGCGGCGGCGAAGACCTCGGCGTAGTCCAGCGAGCCCATGTACATCAGCACCGCGGCCACACCGAGCAGCAGGCCGAAATCGCCGCCGCGGTTGACCAGGAAGGCCTTCAGGTTCGCTCGGACCGCCGATTCCTTCTTGAACCAGAAGCCGATCAGCAGGTACGAGACCAGGCCGACCGCTTCCCAGCCGAAGAACAGCTGGAGAAAGTTGTTGGCCATCACCAGCATCAGCATGGCGAAGGTGAACAGGTTGATGTAGGCGAAGAAACGCTGGTAGCCCGGATCGTCCTTCATGTAGCCGATGGTGTAGACGTGCACCATGAACGAAACGAAGGTGACCACGACCATCATCAGCGCGGTCAGCGAGTCGATCAGGAAGCCGACTTCCAGTTCGATGCCGTCGACCACCGCCCACTTGTAGACCGTGTAGTTCAGGACCTCCCAGTCGGTCATGAAGACCTGCCAGGCCACCCAGGCCGACAGACCGAAGGAGCTGGCCACGGCCAGGATGGTCACGGTATGCGCTCCGCTGCGGCCGATCGGGTGGCGCAACAGCCCCGCGATGGCACTGCCGATCAGCGGCAGCAACGGAATCAGCAACAGAATCGTCTTGATATCCACGTGTCAGTTCGTCCGTACGGTTCGCGGCGGTCGGTTCGAAGGCGTCCGGAGCCCGGGCATCAACCCCGGAGCTCCTCGATGTCCTCGACGTTGATGGTCTGGCGATTGCGGAACAGCACCACCAGGATGGCCAGACCGATCGCGGCTTCGGCCGCAGCAACGGTCAGGATGAAGAACACGAAGATCTGTCCATCCATGTTGTCGAGGAAACGGGAGAACGCGATGAAGTTCATGTTCACCGCGAGCAGCATCAGCTCGATCGACATCAGCAGGATGATGATGTTCTTCCGGTTCAGGAAGATGCCCGCCACCCCGATCGAGAACAGGATCGCGCCGAGCGTCAGGAAATGGGCCAGCGTCAGCATGTCAGGAATCCTCCCCTTCGGACTCGACCCGGACCAGGCGAACGCGGTCCTCGCGGCGGATGCGCACCTGCTGGGACGGGTCCTGGTACTTGGTCTGCGGCCGGCGGCGATGGGTCAGCATGATCGCCGCAACGATCGCCACGAGCAGGATGAACCCGGCGATCTCGAACGGATACAGGTACTCGGTAAACAGCACCTCACCGAGCAACCGGGTGTTGCTGCCCTCGTCGGCGGCATGGACCAGGACCTGGCTGTCGAGGCCGCGCGACCATACCAGGATGAACAGCTGGGCCGCCATCGCCAGTGCCACCAGGATGCCGACGGGCAGGTAGCGTGCGAATCCGGCCTTCAACTTCGTGAGGTTGATGTCGAGCATCATCACCACGAACAGGAACAGCACCATCACCGCCCCCACGTAGACCAGCACCAGCGTGATGGCCAGGAACTCCGCTTCCAGCAGCAGCCAGATGCAGGCCGCCGAGAAGAAGCACAGCACCAGGAACAGCACCGAGTAGACCGGGTTGCGCGAGGTGATCACGCTGAGCGCCGACAGCGTCAGCACGCCGCCGAACAGGTAGAAGATGATTTCGATGATGGGCATGGTCGTCGTTTCGGTTCAGTACGTGCGGTCGTGCGCGAACACCGCTTCTGCGGTACGTCGGTCGGGTTCGGGCACGTTCACCTCTCGTTCGTGATAGTCGGCGGACCGCCGTCCGGACCCTGAAGCCGGACGGCATCCATGATGTTCAAGCGACGGTCAGCGGTACGGCGCGTCCTTGGCCCGGGCCGCGGCAATCTGCGGCTCGAGTCGGTCGCCGAGGGCCAGCAGCTGATCCTTGGTCACGATGTTCTCGCCCCGGTTCTCGAAGTGATACTCGGTGAAATCGGTCTCGACGATCGAGTCGACCGGGCAGCTTTCCTCGCAGAACCCGCAGTAGATGCACTTGAACAGGTCGATGTCGTAGCGCGTGGTGCGGCGCGTTCCGTCTTCGCGCTGGGTCGAATCGATGGTGATCGCCAGTGCCGGGCAGACCGCTTCGCACAGCTTGCAGGCAATGCAGCGCTCTTCGCCGTTCGGATAGCGACGCAGCGCGTGCAGCCCCCGGTAGCGCGGCGACTTCGGCGTCTTCTCCTCCGGGTAGCTCAGCGTGAATTTCGGGCGCGTGAAGTACCGGAACGTGACGTTCAGTCCCTTCATCAGCTCCAGCAGCATCAGTGAGCGGAAATACTGTCGAACGGCTTGCATGCTCAACCTCCGTACAGGCCGGTTACGCGGAACACGGCGGCGACCAGGATCCAGACGATCGTGATCGGGATGAAGACCTTCCAGCCCAACCGCATGATCTGGTCGTAGCGGTAGCGCGGGAACGTGGCGCGGAACCACAGGAAAAGGAACATGAACCCGACGGTCTTGATCAGGAACCAGTGAGCGCCCGGCTCTCCGATGATCGGCACGCCGGCGAACGGACTCAACCAGCCACCGAAGAACAGCAGCGCGGTCAGCGCCGAGATCAGGATCATGTTGGCGTATTCGGCCAGGAAGAACAGTGCGAAGGCGCTGCCCGAGTACTCGACGTGAAACCCGGCAACGATTTCCGACTCGCCCTCGGCGACGTCGAACGGCGCACGGTTGGTCTCGGCCACGCCGGAAATGAAGTAGACCACGAACAGCGGGAACAACGGCAGCCAGAACCAGCTCAGAAGCCCGCCCGACTGGGCGTTGACGATCGTCGACAGGTTCAGGCTGCCCGACAGGATGATGACGCCGACCAGCGCGAAGCCCATCGCGATCTCGTAGGACACGATCTGGGCCGCCGAGCGAAGGCAGCCGAGAAAGGCGTACTTCGAGTTCGATGCCCAGCCACCGACGATCACGCCGTAGACGCCCAGCGAGGTCATGGCCAGGATGTACAGCAGACCGGCGTCGATGTCGGCCAGCACCAGGCGATCCGAGAACGGCACCACCGCCCAGGCCGCGAAGGCCGGCACCAGCGTCAGCATCGGCGCCAGGATGAACAGGAACCGGTTCGAATTGGCCGGAAGAATGATCTCCTTGAGCAGCAGCTTGAACACATCGGCGAACGGCTGGAACAAGCCCTTCGGACCCACCCGGTTCGGACCGACGCGCGACTGCATGTAGCCGATGACCTTGCGTTCGGCAAGGGTGTAGTACGCCACTGCCAGGATCAGCGGCACCATGATCATCAGGACCTTGGCGACCGTCCAGGCCAGTACCGTGAATTGCTCGATCATCAGGCGGACTCTCCATTCGAGGCTTCGATCGCGAGCGGACCCCAGGCCGCGCCCAGGCGGCTGGACAGGCAGCTGGTGACCGGCAGCCAGGCCGCGCCCGGCGGCACGCCGTCGTCGTAACGGACCGGGGCGGTCACGGATACATCGCCCTGGCCGATCATCACGCGTTCGGCATCGCCGAGAGCCAGCGCGTCGCGCGCCGAGGGATGCAGCACGCAGTAGGCATGGTCGGCATGGTCGGTCGCCTGCAGCGCTTCGGCCCGGCGCAGCAGCGCATCCCCACCGAACATCGGCACCACGCCGACCCGCCACAACGGCGCCTCGGCCTGATCGGCGGCCTCGAACGCGCCGGCACCGAGTTCCGGAGACAGCGCCGGCGACTCGTCGAACACCGGATCGACCTGGTTCAGACCGGTGAACTCGAAGCCGTCGAGTTCGAGACGCTCACCGAGCACGCGCAGGATCTTCCAGCCGGGCCGCGCATCGCCCGGACTGCGTGCAGCGGCGGTCAACCACTGGCGGGTGCCGTCGGCATTGACGTAGCTGCCGTCGGTCTCCGGGGCCGGCGAAAGCGGCAACAGCACGTCGGCGACATCCAGAAGATCGGTGCCGGCGAAGCTGGCTACCGCGACCACCACTTCGGCAGCGTCGAGAGCCGCGCGCGACGCGGCCGGGTCGGCCAGATCGAATTCCGGCTCCAGGTCGTACAGCAGGTAGGCCTGGCGCGGCGAGGCGATCTGCTCGGCGGCGCTCAGGCCGCCGGTTCCCGGCACCGCACCGGCGCGCCATGCGCCCTCGGCATTGGCCGCGGCCGGCAGGAACATGCGGGCGGTCTCGAGCACCCGGCACAGCTCGTCGGCCAGCGCGCGCAGCACTGCGGCCTGGGGGTGGGCCGATGCGACGTCGCCCAGCAGCAGGCAGGCGCGCTCGGCGTCGCGCAGCGTCTCGGCCACCGCCCGGGCCGGTTCGTCCGGGACATGGCCGGCGACGAAGCGCCCGAGGTCGGAGTCCGGCACCGAGACCTCGCTGGCCTGGTAGGCGGCGTGCAGCACCCGGGCCAGGGTCACGACCATCTGCTGCGGCGGGACGATGAGGCGCTGCGTGAGGTCGTACGGAAGATCCCAGGCGATCGGGTTCAGGTCCATGATCCGGGCGCCGTGGCTGCGCCACGCGGTCCGCACCCGATGGTTCAGGATCGGCTGGTCGTGCCGCAGGTAGCTGCCGACCAGGAACACCGCGTCGGCCGAGGACAGGTCCTGCATCGGCCGGTCGAGCCGCGCGCGGCCGACGTTCGGATCTCGCGGATCGCTCACACGCAGGCGGTGATCGATGTTCGGCGTGCCCAGGCCGTCGGCCAGCTGCCGCAGCAGTCGATGCTCCTCGCTGGTCGCGCGCGGCGAAACCAGGACGCCGAGCTGGTCGGCCCCGTGCGTCGCCGTGGCGTTCCTCAAGGCCTGCGCGGCGAAGGCCAGCGCGGTCGGCCAGTCGACGGTTTCCCATTCGCCGTTGCGCTTGATGCGCGGGGCGGTCACGCGATCGTCGGCGGCCAGGCCGAAGTGACTGTAGCGGTCGCGGTCGGCCAGCCAGCACTCGTTGATGCGCTCGGCATCGCGCGGCACGCTGCGCATGATCTCGCCGCGACGCACGTGGTAGAAGAGGTTGGAACCGACGCAATCGTGTGTGCCGATGTACGGCTTGGCCGACATTTCCCAGGCGCGCGCGGAAAACCGGAACGGCTTGTTGGTCAGCGCGCCGACCGGGCACAGGTCGATGATGTTGCCGGACAACTCCGATTCGATGTTGCGCTCGATGAAGGTCGAGATCTCGGTCTTCTCGCCGCGATTGACATCACCCAGCTCGGCACTGCCGGCGATCTCCTCGAGGAACCGCACGCAGCGCGTGCAGTGGATGCAGCGCGTCATGTCGGTGGCGACCAGCGGGCCGAGGTTCTTGTCCTTGACCACGCGCTTGCGCTCGGTGAAGCGCGAGATCGAGCGGCCGTAGCCCATCGCCAGGTCCTGCAGCTCGCACTCGCCGCCCTGATCGCAGATCGGGCAGTCCAGCGGGTGGTTGATCAGCAGGAACTCCATCACGCCGCGCTGGGCATCGACGGCCCGGCGCGAGCGGGTGAACACCTTCATGCCGTCGGCCACCGGCGTGGCGCAGGCCGGCAGCGGCTTGGGCGCCTTCTCGACGTCGACCAGGCACATCCGGCAGTTGGCCGCGATCGACAGCTTCTTGTGGTAGCAGAAGCGCGGAATCTCGATGCCCGCCTGATCGGTGATCTCGATGATCATCTGGCCCTTGCGCGCCTGAAGCTCGCGGCCATCGACCTCGATCGTCACCGTATCCACCGGCTTGTTTTCGACAGTTGCCATGACTGAATCCAGTAAGACTCGATTTAACCGCGGATGAACGCGGATGAACGCAGATTGAAATGAAACACCCGGCAAACGAGAGCCTTGCCGTTCGAACGGCGCGACTCGATCTCGGTCGTGGACGTTTCAGGGGTTCTTTTCACGATTTTCATCTGCGTTGATCTGCCTTCATCTGCGGTTCGATTGTTGAATATGTGTCGACGGTCAGGCCGCGACGCCGAGCTTGTCGGCGACGATCGAGCGCTTGTGTTCGATCATGTATTCGAACTCGTGGCGGAAGTGGCGCAGGAAACCCTGCACCGGCCAGGCCGCCGCTTCGCCGAAGGCGCAGATGGTGTGCCCTTCGATCTGGCCGGCGGCCGAGGCCAGCAGGTCGATGTCTTCCGGCCGGCCCTCGCCGTTCAGGATGCGCTCGAGCACCCGGTACATCCAGCCGGTGCCCTCGCGGCACGGCGTGCACTGGCCGCAGGACTCGGCGTAGTAGAAGCGCGCGATGCGGGTGCAGGCCGCCACCATGCAGGTCGTCTCGTCCATGACGATCACCGCGCCCGAGCCGAGACCGGAGCCGGCCTTCTGCAGCGCGTCGTAGTCCATGGTGATGCCCATCATCACGTCGGCCGGCAGCACCGGCATCGACGAGCCTCCGGGAATCACGCCCTTCAGATCGCGGCCGTTGCGCATTCCGCCGCACATCGCCAGCAGTTCGGGAAACGGAGTGCCGAGCGGAATCTCGTGGTTGCCGGGCTTTTCGACGTGGCCGGAGACGGAAAAGATCTTCGGCCCGCCGTTGTTCGGCTTGCCGAGGTTCAGGAACCAGTCGGCGCCGTTGCGGATGATCGCCGGCACCGAGGCCAGCGTCTCGGTGTTGTTGATCGTCGTCGGTTTGCCGTAGATGCCGAAATTGGCCGGGAACGGCGGCTTGAAGCGCGGCTGGCCCTTCTTGCCTTCCAGCGACTCCATCAGCGCGGTCTCCTCGCCGCAGATATAGGCGCCCGCGCCCAGCGCGGTATACAGGTCGACATCGATGCCGGAACCCTTGATGTCCTTGCCCAGCAGCCCGGCGTCGTAGGCTTCCTTCAGTGCCGCCTCGAAGCGCTCGAACGGTTCGTGGTGGAATTCACCGCGAAGATAGTTGTAGCCGATCGTCGCTCCCATCGCATAACAGCCGATCGCCATGCCTTCGATGACCGCGTGCGGGTTGTAGCGCAGGATGTCGCGGTCGTGGCAGGTGCCCGGCTCGGATTCATCGGAGTTGCACAGCAGGTACTTCTGCCCCGGCGCCGAACGCGGCATGAACGACCATTTCAGGCCGGTCGGAAACCCGGCCCCGCCGCGCCCGCGAAGGGCCGATTTCTTGACTTCCTCGATGATGTCTTCCTGCGGCGTCTTCTCGCCGAGGATCCTTTCCCACGCCTGGTAGCCACCGTGCTTGCGGTAAGCGGCCAGCGACCAGCACTCGGGCTCGTCGAGGTGGGTGAAACAGACGTTGTGTTCAGCCATGGCTTGAATCACCTTGATTCGAATGGAACCGCAGATGAACGCAGATGGACGCAGATCGAAAACCACAGGAACGGAAGAACGCGCGTGGACAGCGCGACAACTCATGTTCGGGACCGGTCTTCGCTTTTGACTTCATCTGCGTTGTTCTGCGTTCATCTGCGATAATTCATTTCGTTCCGTCACTCGAGTCCGTCGAGGATCTCGTCGATCTTCTGCTCGGTCAGGTTCTCGTGGTAGTGGCCGTTGACGATCATCATCGGCGCGCCGGTGCAGGCGGCGACGCATTCCTCCTCGATCTTCAGGAAGATCCGACCGTCGGGCGTGGACTCGCCCATCCTGATGCCCAGCTTGTTCTCGACGTGTTCGACGACCTTGTCGGCGCCGCACAGCATGCAGGAGATGTTGGTGCAGATCGAAATCGAGTTCCGACCGACCGGCCTGGTTTCGAGCATCGAATAGAAGGTCGCCACCTCGTAGACCCACAGCGGCGGAAGCTCGAGGTAGTCGGCCACGGCGTCCATCAGGTCTTCGGTCAGGTAGCCGCCGTTCTGCACCTGGGCGGCGTACAGCGCCTGGATCAGGGCAGAACGACGTCCTTCCAGCGAATCGGGAAACTTGGTCTTCCAGTGGTCGATGGTCGAGCGGGTGTCGTCCGACAGCAGCTCGGCCTTGCCGGCCGCCGGGCTTTCGTGGGCCTGGAAACTCATCGATCGATTTCTCCGAATACGATGTCCTGGGTGCCGATCAGCGCAACGACGTCGGACAGCATGTGGCCGCGCGCCATTTCGTCCATCGCCGACAGGTGAGCAAAGCCGGGCGCACGCAGGTGAACCCGGAACGGCTTGTTCGCGCCGTCGGAGATCAGGTAGCAACCGAACTCGCCCTTCGGCGCTTCGACCGCGGCATAGGTCTCGCCTTCCGGCACGCAATAGCCCTCGGTGAACAGCTTGAAGTGGTGGATGAGGGCTTCCATGTCGTCCTTCATCTCTTCGCGCGAGGGCGGCGCGACCTTGTAATTGCCGACCATCACCGGGCCCGGATTGTCGCGCAACCAGCGGATGCACTGCTGGCAGATCCGGGCCGACTGGCGCATTTCCTCGACACGCACCAGGTAGCGGTCGTAACAGTCGCCGTTGACGCCGACCGGGATGTCGAAGTCGACATCGCGATAGCGGGCGTAGGGCTGTTTCTTGCGCAGGTCCCAGGCCACGCCGGAACCTCGCAGCATCGGGCCGGTGAAACCCAGCTGGCGTGCCCGCTCCGGGCCGACCACGCCGATGCCGACGTTGCGCTGCTTCCAGATGCGGTTGTCGGTCAGCAGCGTTTCGTACTCGTCGACGCGCTCGAAGAAGTCGGCCATGAAGGCATCGAGAAAGTCCAGCATCGAGCCTTCGCGCCACTCGTTCAGGCGCTTGACGTCGGGCGCCTTGCGGAAGCGGCTTTCGGCCACCTTGGGCATTTCGTCGGGCAGGTCGCGATACACGCCGCCGGGGCGGTAATAGGTGGCGTGCATGCGCGCACCGCTGACCGCTTCATAGCAGTCCATCAGCTGTTCGCGCTCGCGGAACGCATACAGGAACAGCGTCATCGCGCCCAGGTCCAGCCCGTTGGCGCCGATCCACATCAGGTGGTTCAGGATCCGGGTGATCTCGTCGAACAGCGTGCGGATCCATTGCGCGCGCTCCGGCGGCTCGATGTCGAGCAGCTGCTCGATGGCCCGCACGTAGGCGTGCTCGTTGCACATCATCGACACGTAGTCGAGCCGGTCCATGTAGCCGATCGACTGGTTGAAGGGCTTGGACTCGGCCAGCTTCTCGGTCGCGCGGTGCAGCAGACCGACGTGCGGGTCGGCGCGCTGCACGACTTCGCCGTCCATTTCGAGGATCAGGCGGAGCACACCGTGGGCGGCCGGGTGCTGCGGGCCGAAGTTCAGCGTGTAGTTGCGGATCTCGGCCATGTCACAGGCCTCCTTCGCGGCGGTCGAGCTGGTCGCCGACGTAGCGCGAATCCTGCCGGATCACGCGCGGCACCAGCACCCGCGGCTCGATCTCGGTCGGCTCGTAGACCACGCGCTTCTTCTCTTCGTCGTAACGCACGGTGACGTTGCCGATCAGCGGGAAGTCCTTGCGGAACGGGTGGCCGATGAAGCCGTAGTCGGTCAGCAGCCGGCGAAGGTCCGGATGACCTTCGAACATGATGCCGAACAGGTCGAAGGCCTCGCGCTCGTACCAGTTGGCCGAGGCCCAGACGTCGACCAGCGACGGCAGGGTCGGAAAGCCGGCATCCTGCGGGTGGCAGCGCAGCCGGACGCGATGGTTGTGCACCGTCGACAGCAGGTGCACGACCACGGCGAAGCGATTCGGGATCGCCTCGGCCTCGGGCCGGCTGGCCCAGTCGAAGCGGCCCGGACCGAGGTGGTCGACGCCGCGCGAGAATCCGCTGCCGGTGGCTTCGGCGGTTTCCCATTCGTCGTCGCCGTAGCCGAGGAAGTCGACGCCGCAGAGGTCGACCAGCATGTCGAACTCGAGCTCGGCGTCGTCGCGCAGGCGGGTACAGGTATCGACCCAGTCACGCGCCTGGACTTCGACGGTCAGCTGCCGGACCTGCTCGCGCACGGCCACGACCCGGTCGCCGAGCAGCGACTCGATGCGCTTGACGATCTTCTGGTTGCGTTCGGTGAACTGGCTCATGCGGCAGGCGCCATGATCGTGTTGGTCCGGCGGATCTTCTTCTGCAGCTGGATGATTCCGTAGACCAGCTGCTCGGCCGAGGGCGGGCAGCCGGGCACGTAGACATCGACCGGGACGATCCGGTCGCAGCCGCGGGTCACGGCGTAGGAATAGTGGTAGTAGCCGCCGCCGTTGGCGCAGGAGCCCATCGAGATCACCCATTTCGGGTCGGGCATCTGGTCGTAGACCTTGCGCAGCGCCGGCGCCATCTTGTTGCACAGCGTGCCGGCGACGATCATCACGTCGGACTGGCGCGGGCTGGGGCGGAACACCACGCCGAACCGGTCGAGGTCGTAGCGCGATGCGCCGGCGTGCATCATTTCCACCGCGCAGCAGGCCAGGCCGAAGGTCATCGGCCACATGCTGCCGGTCCGCGCCCAGTTGATCAGCGTATCGACCGACGTGGTGACCATGCCCCGGGCGAGCAGCGGGTTGCTGTCGGCATCGGGCCGGAGAATGTCGTCGACCTGGTTGAGTTCCGCAATCACTCCCATTCCAGCGCACCCTTCTTCCATTCGTAGATGAACCCGATCACCAGCACCGCCAGGAAGATGGCCATCGCGACCAGCCCGGTCATGCCGATCGCATCCAGCGCGACCGCCCACGGGAAGAGGAAGGCGATTTCCAGGTCGAAGATGATGAACAGGATGGCGACGAGGTAGAACCGCACGTCGAACTTCATGCGCGAGTCCTCGAAGGCCTCGAAGCCGCACTCGTACGGCGAGTTCTTCTCGGCATCGGGCCGGCGCGGTCCGAGGATGCCGCCGGCCAGGATCAGCGCCACGCCCATACCGGCCGCCACGCCCAGGAAGATCAGGATCGGAAAGTATTCGGTCAGCATGTCGTCTCGTTTCCTGCGAAGCCCCGGACCGGACCGCGTCCGGAAACGGGGCGGGATGAGAAGCGAAGCGCCCGGTGATCCCGGGCGTCTCGTCGTCATCCACGTCGTGTCGTGATCCTGGTGCCGAAGGCCGGACTCGAACCGGCACGGCCGTTAGGCCACTGCCCCCTCAAGACAGCGTGTCTACCAATTCCACCACTTCGGCAGGAACACGACGTGAACTCGAAAGTCGTTGAACTCGTTGCCCCGGTCAGCCGACCGGAGGCTCCGGAATCGTCTCGGCCTCGCTGTCCGATTCGATCTCCGTACCGGCCGCGTCGGGCTCGGCTTGCGGCTCGGCCTCATCGCCGGACGGCGCGCTGTCGAGCTGCTCGATGACGGCATCGACGGCCGCTTCCGGATCGTCTTCGGGCGCGGATTGCTCCAGCGCACCGACCACACCGAGGTCCTCCGACTGTCCGCCGCCACCGGCCGCGAGGACGGCCATGGCCAGGCTGATGCCGAAGAACCCGACGGCCAGCCAGCCGGTGGTGCGGGTCAGGAAGTTGCCGGCGCCGCGCGAACCGAACACGGTGCCCGAAGCACCGGACCCGAACGCCGCACCCATGGTCGCACCGGGCCCGCGCTGGACCAGAACGATGGCGATCAGGCCAGCGGCCAGCAGGACGTGCAACACGATCAGTACCGTAAACATGCGTGACTCAGATTCCGTGGTTGATTCTCGCTCCCGCGTTCCGGCGGGAAGATTCCGCGTCTCAGGCGACCGCGGCCTCGACGATGCCGAGGAACGACGCAGCGTCCAGCGACGCACCGCCGATCAGGCCGCCGTCGATGTCCTCGCAGGCCAGCAGGGCCGATGCATTCCCCGGCTTCATGCTGCCGCCGTAGAGGATCCGTATGCGGCCCGCTATTGTAGCACTCTCGTTCGCGAGGCGGGTTCGAATGAACGCGTGAATCTCCTGGGCCTGCTCCGGCGTGGCGGTCCGGCCGGTGCCGATCGCCCACACCGGCTCGTAGGCGACGACCGCCTGCTCGAAGGCCGCGATTCCGGCCTCGCGCACCACCGCGTCGATCTGCGCGCCGATCACCGCCTCGGCCTGGCCGGCGTCGCGCTGGACCAGGGATTCGCCGACGCACAGCACCGGAATCAGCCCGCCGTCGATCGCGGCGACGAACTTCGCGGCCACGATTGCGTCGGTTTCGCCGTGATCCTCGCGCCGCTCCGAGTGGCCGACCAGCACGAACTCGGCGCCGAAATCGCGCAGCATGGCGGCCGACACATCGCCGGTGTGGGCGCCGGACTCGCGCGGACTCAGATCCTGGGCACCGAGCGCCAGCTCGGCCGAGCCGTGGGCCGCGACCAGGGTCTCGCGGGCCGCGGCCAGGTAGGGAAACGGCGGCATCACCGCCACCTCGGGACCGACCGGCCGGCCGGCGAGGATGCCGGCGATCAGTTCGCGGGTCATGGCCTGCGATCCGTTCATCTTCCAGTTCCCGGCGATCAGCGGGCGGCGGTCAGGGTGCATGTCGACTCTCCTCGTCGGCGGCATGGGCATGGGCTTCGGGCTCGCGTCGGCACGGGGACCGGCGCGGCGGTCAAGGATAGGCGCGCGCGCCGCGCCGCGCAATGCACGCGGCCCGATCGGCCGTACTTGGCCCGTTCTTCACGAGGCCCCGACCATGATGATCCAGCGACCCTGCACACCCGACTCGGCCATCCGGAGGAACCGAAATGAATCGCCTGCTGACTTCGACCCTGCTGACCGGCGCCGCACTGGCGGCCACCGCGCTTGCGCCCGCACCGGCCGCCGCCGCGCCGGAGACCTACGTCATCGACACCCGCGGCGCACACGCCTTCGTCCAGTTCAGGATTTCGCACCTCGGCTTCTCGTGGCTGTACGGCCGCTTCAACGACTTCGAGGGCGAATTCACCTTCGACCCGGACGCCCCCGAGACGTCGTCGGTGGCCGTCGAGATCCGCACCGCCAGCATCGACAGCAACCACCGGCGCCGCGACGAACACCTGCGCGGCGAGGACTTCCTGAAGGTCGAGCAGCACCCGGTCGCGCGCTTCCGCTCGACCGCCTTCGTACCGACCGGCAAGGACCGGTACCGGCTCGAGGGCGAACTGACGATGCTCGGGCAGACCCGCGATCTGGCGATCGAGGTCGAACAGACCGGTGCCGGCGAAGACCCCTGGGGCGGGTTCCGGCGCGGCTTCGAGGGCACGACCACGCTCACGCTGGCCGACTGGGGCATCGATTACGAGCTGGGTCCGGAGGCGCGAACCGTACAGATGACCCTGACCATCGAAGGCATCCGCCGCGACGGCGAGACCTGAACAGGTCGGACCCGCGCGACCCGGACGGCCGCCGTCGGGGTCACTCCCCGGCGACGGTCATGCGTTCGATCAGGATCGACGGGGTCTGGACGTTGCGCCGGGTCTCGACATCGTTGCCGAGCGCGACGACTCCGGCGTACAGGTCCCGCAGGTTGCCGGCAATGGTGATCTCCTCGACCGGGTAGGCCACTTGCCCGTCCTCGATCCAGTAGCCCGACGCGCCGCGCGAGTAATCGCCGGTGACCAGGTTCACGCCCTGCCCCATCACTTCGGTCACGACCAGGCCGCGGCCCATCTGCCGGATCAGCTCGGCCTGCGAGGCCTTGCCCGGCCGGACCAGCAGATTGCGCACGCCGCCGGCGTTGCCGGTGGTCTCCAGCCCGAGTTTTCGTGCCGAGTAGCTGCCCAGCAGATAGCGGACCAGCCGACCGGCTTCGATCAGCGGCGCCGGCTTCGTGGCCACGCCTTCGGCGTCGAACGAACTCGACCGCGCTTCACCCGGCCGATGCGGATCTTCGTGGATCTGGACGAAGTCGGGGAAGATCGCTTCGCCGCGACGATCGAGCAGAAAGCTCGAGCGGCGATACAGGTTGCCGCCCGAGGCCGCGCCGACCAGGTGGCGAATCAACCCCAGCGCGGTGTCGGGCGTGAACAGCACCGGCGTCGGGCCGGTCGGCGCGCGGCGCGCGCCGAGCCGCTTCAGGGCCCGCTCCGCAGCGCCCCGGCCGGTGAGCTCGGGCGCGGCCAGGGCGTCGAAGCGGCCCTGGTCATCCCAGTCCCAGTCGCGCTGCATGCCGCGCTCATCGCGCGCCACCAGCACACAGCTCTGGCCGTAGCCGGTGTGCCGATCGGCAGCGAGAAACCCGTGGCTGTTGGCATACACGCCGATCGCTGCCGACGTCGAAACGCCGGCGCCCTCGGAGTTGTCGATCCGCGGGTCGACCTCGCGGCCGGCCGTCTCGATCGCCCGTGCGCGCTCGAGCAGTGCGTTCATGTCCGGCGTCGCGGGATGCCAGCAGTCGAAGTCCTCGATGCGTTCGGCCATGCGCTCGGCATCGGCCAGCCCGCCGGCCGGGTCGGGCTGGGTGTAGGTCGCGATCGCCAGTGCCTGCTCCACGGCACGCTCCAGCGCCTCGGGCGACAGGTCGCCGGTGGTTGCCGTGCCGCTGGCCTTGTTGCGATACACCGTCACCGTCACGCCGCGGTCGCGTGCTTCCTCCAGCGTGTCGACCTCGCCGAGCCGCACGCTGACCTCGCGGGCCAGGCTGGAGCTGACGCGCACCTCGGCCTGCTCGGCGCCGCCGGCCCGCGCCTTTCGCAGCAGGCCCAGGGCAATCTCCGACAGCATCGCCTGTTCGCCGTCCGGATCGACCAGCAGTTCATGGGCCCCGCGGGCCTTCGGTTCGGGCAGCGCGCTCATGCCGTACCTCCGACCGTCAGGCCATCGATGCGCAGGGTCGGCTGACCGACGCCCACCGGCACGCCCTGGCCGTCCTTGCCGCAGACGCCGACCCCGGCGTCGAGCTCGAGGTCGTTGCCGACCATCGCCACCCGGGTCAGCACGTCCGGGCCGTTGCCGATCAGCGTGGCGCCCTTCAGCGGCGCGCCGACCTTGCCGTTCTTCACCCGGTAGGCCTCCGAGGCCACGAACACGAACTTGCCGGAGGTGATGTCGACCTGCCCGCCGTTGAAGTTGACCGCATAGATGCCGTCGTCGACCGAGGCCAGGATTTCCTCCGGATCGTGCTCGCCGGGCCGCATGTAGGTGTTGGTCATGCGCGGCATCGGCAGGTGCGCGAACGACTCGCGCCGGCCGTTGCCGGTCGCCGGCATGCCCATCGCGCGGGCGTTGAGCTTGTCCTGCATCAGGCCGACCAACCGGCCGTCCTCGATCAGCGTCGTGCAGTGGGTCGGCGTGCCCTCGTCGTCGATGCTCAGCGAGCCGCGGCGACCCGGCAGCGTGCCGTCGTCGACCACCGTGCAGTGCTCGGTGGCCACCTTCTCGCCCATCTTCCCGTTGAACGCGGAAATGCCCTTGCGGTGGAAATCGCCTTCCAGGCCGTGGCCGATCGCCTCGTGCAGCAGCACGCCGGGCCAGCCCGGACCGAGCACCACGGTCATGAACCCGGCCGGCGCGTCCTCTGCGGCCAGGTTCAGCGTGGCCTGGCGGACCGCCTCGCCGGCCAGTTTCTGCCAGGCCTCGGGGCGCATCAGCTCATCGAGCGCGTAGCGCCCGCCGCCGCCGGCGTTGCCGGACTCGCGCCGGTCGCCTTCCTCGGCGATCACCCGGACATCGAGCCGGACCAGCGGCCGCACGTCGCCGGCCCGGGTGCCGTCGCTGGCCGCGATCAGCACCGATTCGTGCTGGCAGGCCAGCGAGACGTTGACCTGGGTGATGCGCGGGTCCAGCGAGCGGGCGTAGGCATCGATGGTACGCAGCAGGTCGACCTTGTCGGCCGAACCGCGCGCCTCGATCGGGTTGTCGGCCGAATACAGCGCCGGCGTATCGACACGGCGCGCGACCGGCAACTGCCCATCCTCGCCGCTGCGGGCGATCGAGCGCGCGCTGCCGGCGGCTTCGAGCAGCGCAGGCAGCGTGATCGCGTCGGCATAGGCGAACCCGCTACCGGTGCCGACCACCGCTCGCACGCCGACGCCCTGGTCGATGTGGAAGCCGCCGGCCTTGACGATGCCGTCTTCCAGGCTCCAGGTCTCGGTCTGGCGATTCTGGAAATACAGATCGCCGAAATCGACCCGCCCGGCGACCAGCCGGCCGAGCACGCGATCGAGGTCGTCCGGCTGGAGCTCGGCCGGGGTCAGAAGATGTTCGGTTGCCAGTTGCAGCATGTCGTGCTCACTTGAAGTCGTCGTTGAGGGCTTCGTTCGCGCCGTCGAAACCGGGAAGGTGTCCACACCAGAACACGGATGGACACGGATGAAGATCAGGAATTCGTCACCGTCGGACCACGCCGTTTCGTAGAAGGGCGGAGCAACGTCGACGGCGCCTTGGACCGCGCCGGGCGCGATCGTTCGTGATGCGTCCGTTTCCCGGGCAACGGGCCGCGCCGAACTTCACGTCCACTCATTATCGGTGTTCATCCGTGTTCATCCGTGGACAAACAAACCAGGCGCGTCCATGACCCGAACAGATATCCGGGCGCCGGCGCGGGATTCAACCTCCGCCGCCTTCGTCCGGGGGCGATTCTTCGCCCGGCAGGGCCTCGACGCCGCGGGCGCTGATCGGCACGATCGAGGGGTCGCTCCACGGGCCGGTGACCGCGTACTGGACCTCGGAAATGCCGCGCAGCGGCTTGTCGAGCAGCTGCTGCAGCGCGGCACCGGCCGCCGCGCCGATCGGGCCGCCGGTCAGCGCGCCGATGATCGGCAGGGTCGAGCCGACGCCGGGCTGGACGATCAGGGTCTGGTCGTAGGTGCGATCGACCAGGTCGGTGCGACCGCGCACCCGGACGATCGCCGCCGGCGCCTCGATCACCAGGTCGTCGGTCACCGCCTCGCCGTCGGCCAGCTCGAAGTGGCCTGCCACGCGGTCGAAGGTCAGGCCCTCGGCGAACACGTCGGTGAAGTCCAGCCGGAGCCGACGCGGGATCGAGTTCAGGCTGACCAGACCGAGCAGGCGGCCGGCGCCGGGCTGCGCTTCGGGAATCACGCCGTCGCCGATCACCAGGTCCAGCGCGCCGTCGAAGCGCTGAAGCGTGAAATCGAGCGGGCTGCCCGGCCAGCGACCGTCGAGCGTGATCACCGCCTGGCCGCGCTGCAGGGCCAGATCGAAGCCGGCCTCGTTCAACACGCGGCCGAGGCCGTCGGCGGTGAAGCGGAACCGCCCGCCGGCGGTCGGCCGCCCGTCTTCGCCGGACCGCCAGTTGCCGCTGCCGGTCAGCGCCAGCGCTTCGGACTCGGTCGCGAACTGCTCGATCTCCAGCCCGTCCGGCGCGGCGTGCGAATTCATCGTCAGCCGACCGAGCTCGAGCTCACCGAAGCGCAGATCGTCGATCCGCAGGTCGATCTCCGGGAGCCGGCGCGGGTCCAGCGTCGACGGCCGGCCGGGCGGCTCGTCGACCGCCGGCCCGCGCGGCCAGTGGACCCGCTGGAACTCCGCGACGATCGCCGGGATGCCGCTGCCGCCGCCCGGCAGTCGGACCCGGCCGGCCACCGCCGGGCCGTCGACGCCGAGCCGCCAGTAGTCGTCCTCCCGGCCCAGGTCCAGCGTCATCGCACCCAGCGAAGTCCGGCCGAGCCGCGCATCCTCGATCCGCAGCGCGACGCGGCCATCGACACGGGCCGCGGCTGCGGCCCCGGCCGCACCGCGTTCCAGCAGCGGCGCGGCCAGGCCCAGCCAGCCGCCGAGGTCCAGCACCGGCAGTTCGCCGTCGACGTCGAAGCGCCCGCTGGCCGGCAGTTCGGCCGCGCCCGAACCCAGACCGACGCCGATCCGCTCGGACCCCGACCACAGGACCTCGGCGCGGTCGACGAGATCGAGCCGGACCGGCGCGTCGGCCCGGCCGAGCGGCACGACCAGCTCGAACGGCCAGGCCGCGCCGGCCGCCTTGTTCATCGGCGCGGGCAGATCCAGCGACAGCCCGACCAGGTCGCTGGCCACGCGCAGATTGCCGCTGCCCTGGCTGCCGGCGCCGCCGCCGAGCACTTCGACGGCCAGCGGCACGGTGCCGGAGACCCGGTCCAGCCAGCCGGTCAGCGTCTGCGGATCGAGCCCGAAGGCGTCGTCGGGCAGCGCGCGGTCCAGCGGCCAGCGTCCGGCAAGATGCAGCGCGAAGCGCGGCGCGAAGTCGGCGCGAACATCCAGCGACAACGGCGTCCCGTCGCGCTCGACCTCGAGCCGGGCCGGGCCGAAGCCCGCGCGCTGGAAGCCGATCGCACCGCGGATCGCGTCCAGCCGGTAGCGCGGCGTGTTCCAGTCCAGCGCCGCACCGTTGAAGCGGACCGCACCGGCCAGCCGCCAGTCGCGCAGTCCGCGCATCGGCAGCCAGACCGCGGCCTCGGCCGAGGCCGGGCCGGACCAGCGACCGGCGTCCAGCGCCTCGCGGGCGCCGGCCAGCGGCAGCGCCCGGGTCAGTCGGGCCAGGTCGGCCGCACCCGCGCCCGGTGCGCTGGCCAGGTCCAGTTCGATTTCGGCGCTGGGCAGGTGGGCGATCCGGACCGTCGGGGCCCGCAGCGCCACGCCGGCCACGCGCCCGGCCTCGACCGCGCCGTCCATCGACGGGCCGAGAAACTCCAGCCGCCCGTGCAGGTCTTCGCCGCGCGGCCAGCCGCGCGCATAGTCCAGGGTCAGGCCCTCGAACCGGATCCGGCTGTTCAATGCGCCTTCCGCCATCGATCGCTTCCAGGTGGTCGGGTCGCCGAACAGCGTGGTTCGGGCCTCGACCCGCTCGACCGCGATCAGCGCGCGGGCCAGCCAGCGGCGCACGTCGGCCGGCAGCCCCTTCAGCGGCAGCCAGCGCTGCGGCCGCTCGGCGGCAAGGCGTGGGGTGTCGACCAGCAGGTCCAGCATCACGCCGGAGGTCCAGGACGGATCGGTCAGCACCCCGCCATCGACCCGCAGGACCCGCTCGGCATCGGCAATTTCGAGCCCGTCGAATTCGATCCGACCCGGCCGCCAGCCCAGCGCGCCGTCGCTGCGATCGAAACGGACCGGCTCCGGGAACAGCGTCGGCCAGTCGAGCGCGAGCGCGCCCGACGGCTGCAGGCGCAGCGCGTCGCCGGCGAGGCCGAAATCCAGTTCGTCGAGCTCGAGATCCAGCGATTGCGCTTCGAAGCCGGCCCGCAGCGCGCGGATCCGGCCCCGGGCGGCATGCGGCCGGCCCTCGGCGCCGGCGCCGAACGCGAAGTCGTGCAGCGTCCCGCCCAGCGCGCTCGGCACGTCCAGGCCGCGTCCGCGCCACGGGGCGACCCAGGCGTGCAGGCGGGCCAGGTCGACGAACTCGGCAGCCATTGCGTAATGCGCCCGATCGGTGCCGAGCGCGGCGCGCGCGACCCAGGCCTCGCCGGTGCCGGGATCGGCAAGCTCGAACCCGATCTCGAATCGCGTGCCCTGCCCGCGCAGCGCCGATTCCAGCCGCGCCCGCTCGACCGCCTCGTCGTCGACCCGTCGGACCAGGTCGAGATCGACCAGGCCGTCGAGCCCGTCGCGGGCGGTCCAGTCGATCCAGCCTTCGCCGGCCAGGACCAGGCCCGTACCGGCCTCCGGGTCGGCATCGATCTGCAATTCCGGGACGCGGGCATGGCCGTTCAGGCCGGTCAACCGGCCGTCGTCGAGGTCCAGCCGCAGCGCCACCCGGATCGGATCGCCGACCGCGCCGTCCGGACGGGCCAGCAGCTCCAGCGCGAGCCGGTTGCCATCGCGGGCCAGCGCGGCTTCCGGCACGTCCAGCGCCAGCGCCGGCAGCGCGCGTGGCTCGACCCGGATGCCGACCTCGCGCAGGGTCAGGTCGCCGGCGGTCAGGATCCGTTCCCAACCCCGCTCGATCCGGCCCTGCTCGAGCTGCCAGCTCCAGCGCCCGTCGGCGGCCTGGATCACGGCCACGTCCAGCCCCAGCGCAGCCAGGCCCAGCGTGTTGCGCGCCGGGCGAGCCAGGTTGTACAGGCGCAGCTGCAGCCGGGCCTGGTCGAGCTGCAGCAGCGGCGCCTCGGCCGAACCGATCTCCAGCCCGATCAACCGGATTTCCGGCGACATGCGCGGCCAGCGCGCGCGCAGCTCGCGGATGCGGACCGGCTGGTCCAGCGCGTCGCTCAGCAGGCGCTCGACCAGCGGGCGCGAGACATCGGCATACGGCGCCAGCAGCCGGCCGAGGCTGACCAGCGCCGCCGACACGATGATGATCACCGCCAGCGACTTCCAGAACACCCGCCGCAGCGCACGCAGGCGGCGGCGGGCCCGATCGCGGCGTTCCGACGAACGCGTCCGGCTCAAATCAGCGCCTCCGTCACAGCAGCACGACGTCGAATTGCTCCTGGCCGTACTGCTCCTCGGGCTGGAACCGGATGCTGGTGCCGAGCTGCTCGGTCAGTTCGGCGACGGTCCGGGTGTGGTCCTCGAGGATCTTGTCGACGACCTGGGGGGAGGCCATCACCATCAGTCGGCCGGTTTCGAACTGGCGCACCGCGCGCAGGATCTCGCGGAAGATCTCCGAGCAGACGCTGTCGACCGATTTCTGCCAGCCGCGCCCGTTGCAGTGCGGACAGGGTTCGCACAGGCGGTGCTCCAGGCTTTCGGTGGTTCGCTTGCGTGTCATTTCGACCAGGCCCAGCGGCGAGATCTCCGACACCGAGGTCCGGGCCGGATCGCGGGCCAGCGCCTGCTGCAGCATGCGCAGCACCTGGCGCTTGTGCTCCTCGTCGGTCATGTCGATGAAATCGACGATGACGATGCCGCCGAGGTTGCGCAGCCTCAGCTGCCTGGCCAGCGCCTGGGCCGCCTCCATATTGGTCTTGAACACCGTCTCGTCGAAGTTGCGCACGCCGACGTAGCCGCCGGTGTTGACATCGACGGTGGTCATCGCCTCGGTCTGGTCGATCGTCAGGTGGCCACCGGACTTCAGCGGCACCTCGCGCTTCAGCGCCCGCTCGATCTCGTCCTCGACGCCGAACAGGTCGAACACCGGGCCGGTGCCGGCGTGGGCGTCGATCCGGTCGGCCCACTCGGCGACGAAGGTGGCCGCGAAGGCCTGCGCCTGGCGCAGCGTGGTCGGATCGTCGATGCGCACGCGGTCGATGCCGCCGTGCATCAGGTCGCGGATCGCGCGCAGCGGCAGCGACAGGTCCTCGTAGATGCAGTCGCCGGGCTTCGGCTGGTCCGACATCCGACGCTCCAGGTCCCGCCACAGCGTGCGCAGGTAGAACAGATCGCGCTCGAGCTCCTCGCGCCCGACGCCTTCTGCGTTGGTCCGGACGATCAGCCCGGTTTCGTCATCGGCGCCGAGCAGGTCCTCGACCAGCGCGCGCAGGCGCGAGCGCTCCTCTTCGTTGTCGATGCGCAGCGAAACGCCGACCGAGCGCACGCCGGGCAGATAGACCAGAAATCGCGACGGCAGGCTCAGCTGGGTGGTCAGCCGCGCGCCCTTCGAGCCCATCGGATCCTTGACCACCTGGACCAGCACGTTCTGACCTTCGCGGATCAGCTCGCTGATCGGCGGCACGGTCGATTCGACCAGCTCGTCGTCCAGCGCGGCGCTGAGCTCCGGGCGCGGCCGGGCGATCTCGCCGGCGTGCAGGAACGCCGTCCGGCTCAGCCCGATGTTGACGAACGCCGCCTGCATGCCCGGCAGCACCCGCTCGACCTTGCCGAAGTAGATGTTGCCGACGTAGCTGATGTCGTCGGCGCGCTCGAGGTGGACTTCCTGCAGCAGCCCGTTCTCGACCAGCGCGACACGGCGCTCCGATGGGGTCACGTTGATCAGCAGTTCGTTGCTCACGGGGTTCGGGCTCGCGCGGGGTGGACGACGGACCGGACCGCCGATGCAGCGCGGACCCGGCCCGAAAGCATAGCATCCGGGGGGATCTGCACCCCTCCGGGCTCAGGCCGGGTCGAAGCCGGCGGCGCGCAGCAGTTCGGCGGTCTCGAACAGCGGCAGGCCGACCACCCCGGAATGACTGCCGTCGATGGTCCGGATCCAGGCCGCAGGCGCGCCCTGGATGCCGTAGGCGCCGGCCTTGTCCAGCGGGTCGCCGGAGGCCACGTAGCGGGCCATCCAGCCCTCGTCGAGCGCGGCGAACTCGACCGCGGTGACCGATTCGCGAACATCGATCCGGCCATCGGGGGCGCGCAGTGCCACGGCCGAGTGAACGTGATGGGTGCGGCCGGCCAGAGCGCGCAGCATCCGCACGGCGTCCTCTGCGTCGCTCGGCTTGCCGAGTATCGAGCCGTCGAGCACCACCGAGGTATCGGCACCGATCGTCCAGGCCGCGAGATCGAGCGCGGCCGCCTTCTCGCGCGCCATCCGCTGCACGTAGTGCGACGGCGATTCACCGTCGCGGACCGATTCATCGATATCGGCCGGCCGGACCTCGAAGCGCTCGATCAGCACGGCCAGCAGCTCGCGCCGGCGCGGCGAGCCGGAGGCCAGGACCAGGGTCGGGCTCGATTCCAGCGCGTCGTTCATGGATTCACTTGTGATAGGGGTGACCGGTGGTCACCGTCCAGGCCCGGTAGAGCTGTTCGGCCAGCAGCACCCGGACGAGCATGTGCGGCAGCGTCAGCGGCCCCAGCGACCAGCGCTGCTCGGCGGCGGCCAGCACGGCGTCATCCAGCCCGTTCGCACCGCCGACCAGCAGCGCGACCGTCCGGCCGTCCATCTGCCAGTTCTCCAGCCGCTCGGCCACGTCCTCGGTGCGCCACGGCGTGCCGCGGCCATCGAGCGCGATGACGCGGGCGCCGTCGGGGATCTTCGCCAGCAGCTTTCCGCCCTCGTCGCGGCGCACGTCGGCCGGCGAAGAGCCGCGCCCGGCGTCGAGTTCGACCAGGTCCAGGTCCAGGTGGGGCGGCAGGCGCTTGCGGTATTCGCCGAAGCCCTCGGCGATCCAGCCGGGCATCTTCCGCCCGATCGCGATCAGGGCCAGCCGCACGACGGTCGGACTACAGCGACTGGGCGGGCGGCGCGGCCGAGCGCTCGCGGGTCGAGGCGTCCCAGAGCTTCTCGAGGTTGTAGAAGGCCCGGGTCTGCGGGAGCATCAGGTGAACGACCACGTCGGCCAGGTCGACCAGCACCCACTCGCCGCCCTGCTCGCCCTCCACGCCCAGCGGCGGCGGCAGGCCCAGCGACTTCAGCTTCATGGTCAGGCGATCGGCCATGGCCTTGACCTGGCGGCTCGAGGTGCCGCTGGCCAGGATCATGTAGTCGGCGAAGGTATTGCGTTCGCGCAGGTCGAACACCTGGAGGTCCTGCGCCTTGGCGTCTTCCAGCACGGCGACGGCAAGATCGCGCAGGCGCTGGACGGATTCGGCATTGTCGGAGGGGTTCAAGAGGTCGGACCGTCTCGCTTCATCGAAAGAGGATGCCATTGTACGCCCGTCGACCCCTGCGCGCGACCACCCGCAGAATCGCGTACCGAGGCGCCGGAAGGCCGGCGCCGCAGAATGGAAACGACGCGCACTGCCCGGTCAGTTCGGGCAGCTGCCGACGTTGGACAGGCGGGTCAGCGTCCGTTCGGTCGCGTAACTGGTGTTGATCGGCGGACCGATCTCGAACTCGATCGACTCGTTGGCGCTGGTCAGACCGTCGAAGGAGCGCGAGACCGTTCCGACCGGACTGTTCGTGATCGGCCCCTCCTCGCAGTAGATGCACCAGCCGCGGTACTCGAGCAGCTCGAGCACCTTGACGTCGCCGCCCGGCTCGCTGACACCGAGCACACCGCTGGCCAGCAACCAGCGCGGCTCGCCGACCGCGTCGAAGTAGTAGCGCACCCAGGCCTCGGTGGTGGCGGTGTAGAGCAGCGTCACGCCGCCTTCGGTCACGCCCTGCGGGAACCAGTGGCCGAGCAGCTGCTGGGTCTGCCCGTCGATCTCGGGGCAGTTCAGGCCGTGGTCGGGGGTGAAGATCTCCGATCCGTGGTAGCCGTTCAGGCGCCAGTCGAAGATCAGCTCGGTCTCGCTGAGCGCGGTCAGCTGGATCTCGCCGACCACGTCGACCGTCTGGCGCAGGCCGTTGCTGGTCACCCGGAAGATCGGCTGGCGGAAGTACGAGCTGTCGGCCTGCGGCGACACGCTGTTGGAGATATAGAACGCAGCCCCGCCGTCCTCGTCGTAGGTGTACCAGGTCACGAAGGCGTTGTTGCCGGCCACCTGGTACTCGATGCCCTGGTTGATCAGCCGGTCGCGCGGGCTCCACAGGCCGCGCTGGGGCGGGATGCCCTCGTCCTCGGTCACCTCGGCGGTGACCGTGACCGAGGCCTCGGCGTTGGCGCCGTTGTCCATGACCAGGAAATACAAGCCGGACGGGATGGTGGAGGCAGCGCCCGATGGCGTGACGCTGGCCGTCCAGATGCCGCCCGACACGCTGCCTGTGGTCACGAACTCGCCCAGCGTCGGCAGCGGCGGCGGCGTGATCGACGGCCCGCCCGGCGGTCCGAAGTTCGCGTAATCGAATCTGCGGATCTCCAGCGACTCGATCGGCCCGTCCACGGTGATGTCGAGCCGTGTTGCAGTCGGCGGCACGGCGATGCCCGACGTCGCGTGGACCGTCTGCGGCGGAATGACCAGCGGATAGGCCTGGCCTTCGAACAGCGCCACGCCCTCGGGCTCATTGTCCGCGGTCCGATCCACGGTCACCGGGATCACGCCGACATTGGCCGTGAAGTCCGGCGACGAGGCGATGCCGACCGCGCCGATCCAGCGCTCGGTGCGGCGCATCGCCGGCTGGTCCCAGTAGACCGGCAGCGTCAGCGTTCCCCCCGGGTGCACCGCCGGACCGGATACGACCAGGCTCGGGTCGAGGTCCTCGCTGAGCACCGCGAACTCGAACGGCACGTTGTCGGTCGCGCCCGGAGAAGACGCCAGCCAGTTCTGGACCACGATCCAGTAGGTGCCCGGCAGGGGCGTCTCGATCTGGCATTTCTCGAGGTCGCTCGGCGTGGTGGATTCGCAGAGCAGTTCGCTCGGTTCCGGGTTGCCGTCGCCGTCGGCGTCGCGGCCGACGAACAGGTCGATGTCCTGCGAACCGGAAATGAAGGTCTCGACGTGCAGCAGCAGCGCATCGGCCGGCACGTCGACCAGCTCGACGGCCACGCCGGGTCCGCCGTCGAACGGATCCTGGTTGGACGTATCCTGCGACAGACCGACCACCCGCGATTCGGGCAGCGTCAGCGCGCTGGTTCGGTACAGCGCTTCGGACACCGCGCCGAGCTGTTCGATGACCAGCTCGCCGCGGCCGCGGTTGGTCTCGGTGGTGTAGTCCTGCTGGCCCGGCAGCACGCCGGCCGAGATGAACGCGCCGACCGGCAGCCGCTGCTGGCTCCAGACATCCCCGCCCGAGGTCAGCACGACCGCGCCGCTGGCCCAGGTACCGATCTCGGTGTCGCCCGGCGAGACGGTCACGGTCAGCGTCTGCGACTGGCCCGCGCTGAGCGTGAAGTCCGACGGTGACACGTCGATGTCCAGTGGGCCCTCGGTCGTCACGCTCCAGACGCCATCGCCGAGTGCGCGCACGGTCCGGGTGAACACGCAGTTGCCGGCGCAGCCGTCACTGGCGATGCCCGGCAGGTTCAGCTGGCCGGGATCACCGCCCAGCGAGGGATTGGCGTCCTCGAACTCCTGGATGCTGACCGGCAGGTACAGGCCGATGTTCGAGGCCCGGTCGACCCGGACCCCACCGGCGCCGCGCTCGATGGTGCTGGCCGGCGAGCCGTCGTCCAGCGTCACGGCCTCGGGGTCGGCGGTCGTCATCAGCGCAGAAAAGACCTGATCCGGCCCCCAGTCCGGGTGCGAGCGGCGCAGCAACAGCGCGGCTCCGGCCACGTGCGGCGACGACATCGAGGTGCCGGTCAGGAACGCGATGGAGTTCGTACCGTCCGCGCCGGCGGCGATGATATCGGTGCCCGGCGCGGTAATGTTCGGTTTCATGACGTTCGGTGCGCCGATCGACGGCCCGCGCGAACTGCTGGTGTTCAGTCGGCCGCCGAACTCGCCGCTCTCGACGCGCTGGGTACCGGTCAGTCGGCCCTGGTGCGCGCTGCCGCCGTCGAGCCAGCTGCGGATGCGATCGCCGGCCTCGTCGCCGAGGTGCATCGCCGGCAGGCAGTGGCGATCGCTGTTGACGCTTTCGCCCTCGGCATCGGTGTTGGCCAGGATCATTCCACCGGCGCCGGCGGCCAGCACGTTGCGGCCCTTTTCGATCCGCCCGTAGGTACCGCGGTCGCAGACCACGATCTCACCGTTGAAGGTGCCCGGCGCGAACGGATTGGTCGCGCCGCTGTTGTCGGCGCAGGTCGGGCCGAGTTCGGCCGTTCCGGTGCCGCACAAGGCGTTGCCGAAGTCGCCGGCGTAGACGATCGGGCGGATGTCGGTGCCGCCGGAAATGCCCGGGCCGGTCAGGGCGCCGAGCACGAAATTGCCGCCGGAGGCGTCGAACAGCCGGTTGGCGAGCACCCGGTCGTGGGTTGCGTTGGCCACCGCGAAGGCCCACGGCGCGTTGGCCGGCGTGCCGACGGTCCCTTCGCCCGGTCCGGAGTTGCCGGCCGAAGTGACCGCCACCACCCCGGCGGCACGCAGATTGAGGAAGATTTCCTGCGAGGTCGTGAACGACTGGCCGATGCCGGCCCAGGGGTCGGTCGGCGACCCGCCGATCGAATAGTTCAGCGCATCGACCTCATCGGTGATCGCCTGCTCCAGCGCCGCGGAGGTGTCGCTGCCGAAGCACACGAACGTGCCTTCGTCCGGGTCGTCCACGCAGGCCTTGTAGGAAATGATGCTGGCTTCCGGCGCTACGCCGGAGGTCGAGAAGAAGATCGGAATGTCCTCGCCGCCCGAGCCGAAGTTGAGCGTGAACGACCACGGCAGGCCGGCGGCGGTGCTGGCCACGTGCGACCCGTGCACGTCCGGATCCTTGCCGTCGGTGCCTTCGTCGGTGAAATCCCAGACACCGATCAGCTTGTCGTTGCACGGCACGTTCGGCTGATCGCACAGGCCGTAGAACTGCCCGCGCGGATTCTCGATCGTCGGCGTACCGGGCCGCGACGGGTCGAAGAAGGTCGATTCCCAGTTGATGCCGGTGTCGACCACGCCGATCACGGTGCCCTCGCCCCGGTTCGGCGCAACGATGTCGCCCTGGCCGGTCCAGTACCGGTCGGCGCCCATCCATTCCGGTCCGTTGTCGGTGAGCGGATAGTGGATGAACTCCGGCTCGACCGAGCGCACGCCCGGCAGCTCGGCCAGCGCGCGGGCCTCGGCCAGCGTCAGCTCGACGGCGAAGCCGTTGAGCACGTGACGATAGACGTGCTTCGGTTTGATCGCGCGGCCCAGGGTGGCCTCGGCGCGCGTCAGCAGCTCGGCGCGCGCGCGGTCCAGGTGGGTGACGTAGTCGACCACGGCCGGCACGTCGGTGTCGAGCTTCGGCGCGCCGGTGACTTCGGGCGCGGTCGGCGCGAAGCGCTTGGCCGTCTTGCGGCCCTGGTCATCGAAGGTGTCGATGGTGCCGCCGCGGAAGGTCGGGGTCGGCGCCGAGTCGAGTCGGACGATGAAGGTGCCGGCCTCGAGACCCTTGGCGACCTCGGGTCGCAGGTCGCTCTTCGCGCCGGCGACCGTCCCCCCGACGGTCAGCGCGAGCGCGGCGGCAGCAAGAAGAAGGCTTCGGATTCGAGAATGATTCATGGATGGATCTGCTCCAGTTGTGATTGCCAACGCGGCCCCGCCCCCGGGGCCATGAAACGAACACGAACTCACTGGCCGGTGTCGACCGGCACGCGCATCGTGACCAGCTCCTCGGCGCTGGTCGGATGAATGCCAATGGTGCGATCAAAATCGGCCTTGGTCAAACCCGCCCGCACCGCCACCGCGAAGCCCTGGACGATTTCGCCGGCATCGGGGCCGACCACGTGCAGGCCGACCACCCGATCGCTGGCGTCTTCGACCAGGATCTTCATCAGCGCCTTCTCCTGGCGCCCGGCCAGGGTGTAGCGCATCGGCGTGAACTCCGAACGATAGACCCGCAGCGGATCGAAGCGTTCCCGCGCCTCGTGTTCGGCGAAGCCGACGCTGGCTGCCGGCGGCTGGCTGAACACCGCCGAGGGCACGTGCTCGTGGTCGGCCTGGCGCGGCATCTCGCCGAACTGCGTATCGGCGAAGGCATGGCCCTCGGCCAGCGCCACCGGGGTCAGCTGGACGCGGTCGGTCACGTCGCCGACGGCGAAGATGCTGTCGACCGAAGACCGGCTGTCGCCGTCGACCTGCACGTGCCCGTTCCAGCCGAGCTCCACGCCGGCATCCTCGAGGCCCAGGTCGCCGACGTAGGGCGAACGTCCGGTCGCGAAGAACACCTGGTCATAGGTGCCGGTCGTATCATCCGTGTAGGTCACCTCGATCCGCCCGTCGTCGGCTCGCTCCAGCCGCGCCGGGCAGACTTCGGTGCGGATGTCCACGCCGCGCTGGCGCATGCCCGCATCGACCACCCGTCGGATGTCGTCGTCGAAGCCGCGCAGGATGCGATCGCCGCGATAGGCCACGGTCACCTTCGTGCCCAGGCCGTTGAAGATGCCGGCGAACTCGACCGCGATGTAGCCACCGCCGACGATCAGCAGGTCCTTCGGCTGCTCCGGCAGGTCGAACGCGTCGTCGGACACGATGCCGAGCTCGGCCCCGGGGATATCGAGCCGGGTCGGCCGACCGCCGACCGCGACCAGGATCGTCTCGGCCGTGAAACGGCGCTCGCCGACCTGCACGGTATGCGCATCGACGACCCGCCCGCGGCCTTCATGAACCGTCACGCCAGCGGCTTCGAGCATCCGCCCGTACACACCTTCGAGCCGGGTGATCTCCCTTTCCTTGGCCTCGACCAGCGCATTCCAGTCGAAGCGCGTCTCGCCGACGGTCCAGCCGTAGCCGGCGGCGTCTTCGAAGGCCTCGGAGAACTGGCTGGCGAACACCATCAGCTTCTTCGGCACGCAGCCACGGATCACGCAGGTGCCGCCGAGGCGCGATTCCTCGCACAGGCCGACCCGCGCGCCGTGGCCGGCCGAGATGCGCGCGGCGCGCACGCCGCCGGAGCCGCCGCCGATGACGAAGAGATCGTAGTCGTATGAATGCATCGATGAATTCCGGACGTCTGGGGAAGGTAGAATCGAGCGCGTTGGATCCGGCGCTGGAACGTGAACATCAAACAGGGACCGTCCGAACGGCCCGTTTCTTGCCGCGCCGGATGATACCGCACCGCCCGCGAAGCCTGACCGGAGAACCCTCGATGTCCGCTGCCCCGCTGCCCAGCTCGCTGCTCGACGCGTTCCGCGCGACGATCTACCGGGTGCGCCTGAACAGCGGCGGCGAGGTCGATCTGCACATCGATCAGCCGGCCGGCTGGCCGGACGAAGTCGCCGGATCGATCCGACGCTGGATGATCCTGACCGCCGACAACCCGGCCGCCGAGCAGCGCGACGAGGTCGCCAACCGCAGCGCCCGCGCCGAACTCGACGCCGCGCTGGCCGAGGCCCGGCTGCCGGTCCGCGGCATCACCCGCCACATCGACCCGGACGGTCGCTGGCCGGAAGAGCGCGGCCGGCTGATCGAGCTGCTGCGCTTCGACGACGGGCTGGCCCTGGCCCGGCGCTTCGGCCAGGCCGCCGTGGTCTGCGGCGAAGGCAACGGTCCGGCCCGGCTGGTCACGGTCTGTCGCGACGACCGGGCCTGCCGATGAGCGAACTGCTGGCCGCCGATGCCCTGGTCTTCGAGCGCGCCGGCGAAGCGGTGTTCGAGCCGGTCTCGCTGGTCGTGTCGACCGGTGACGTCCTGGCCCTGACCGGCCGCAACGGCGCCGGCAAGACCACCCTGCTGCGCGCACTGGCCGGCATTCTCCGACCGGCCGCGGGCACCCGCACCGCACACGCCGACTGCGCGTTCCTCGGCCACCTGCCGGCGGTCAAGCACGACCTGAGCTGCCGCGAGAACCTGGCCTTCGAGCGCGGCCTGGGCCCGGCCGGGCTGACCGAGGCCGAGGCGCTGGCGCGGGTCGGCCTGGCCGGCCTCGGCCGGCGTCCGGCCCGCGCACTGTCGGCCGGTCAGCGCCGCCGGCTGGGCCTGGCCCGGCTGCTGGTCCGGCGCACCCCGCTGTGGCTGCTCGACGAACCCTACGCCAGCCTCGACGATGACGGCTGCGCGATCGTCGATGCGCTGATTGCCGGCCAGGTCGATGCCGGCGGCGCAGTGGTCCTGGCCACCCACCAGCGCTTTCCCGACCACCCGGCGCTGCGCCGGCTGGCCGTGGTCGCCGCCGAGGCCGCGGCGTGAGCGGCTGGACCGAGGCCCGCGCGCTGCTGGCGCGCGACCTGCAGCTGGCCTTTCGCCGGCTGGGCCAGACGCTGCTGCCGCTGTTCTTCCTGTTCGCCGTGGTCGTGCTGATCCCGCTCGGCGTCGGCCCCGGCCCGGACCTGCTGGCGCGGCTGTCGGGCGGCATGCTGTGGGTCGCGGCCCTGCTGGCCAGCCTGCTGGCGCTGGAGCACCTGTTCCGGCCCGATCTCGACGACGGCTCGCTGGAACAGTGGTTCGTCGGCCGCCGCGAAGGCTACCTGGCCGTCTATGTCCGTCTGCTGGCCTACTGGCTGGTCACCGGGCTTCCGATCGTGCTGTTCTCGCCGCTGGCCGCGATGATGCTGAACCTGCCGACCCAGGCCCTGGGCACGCTGGTGCTTTCGCTGCTGATCGGCACCCCGGCGCTGACCCTGGTCGGCGGCCTGGCCGCGGCGCTGACGCTGACCACGCGCGGGGCCGGCGCGCTGCTGGCCATCCTGGTGTTTCCGCTGGTCGTGCCGCTGATGATCTTCGCCGCCGGTGCGGTCGGCCTGGCCGCCGACGGCTTCAGTCCGGCCGCTCACCTGGGTTTGCTGGCTGCCTTTACAATACTGTGTCTGACCCTGGCGCCGATCGGCATCCGCGCCGCGCTGAAGACGAATCTCGAATGATCTGGTCCACCCTCAAGCTCTGGTTCCACAAGCTCGGCTCGCCGCCCATCTTCAGCGTGTTCGCGCGCCGCGTCGCGCCCTGGTTGTGGGCCGCGTTCTTCGCCTGCACCCTGTACGGGGTGTACCTGGCGCTGTACGTCGCACCACCCGACTACCAGCAGAGCGATTCGGCCCGCATCCTGTACATCCACGTGCCGGCCGCCTGGCAGGCCATGCTGGCCTACGTGATCATGGCCGTGCTGGCCGCGATCGCGCTGATCTGGCGGATCCGCACCGCCGAGATCATGGCCATGGCCGCCGCCCCGATCGGCGCGGCGCTGACCCTGATCTGCCTGGTCACCGGCTCGCTGTGGGGCAAGCCGATGTGGGGCACCTGGTGGGAATGGGACGCGCGGCTGACCTCGATGCTGGTGCTGCTGTTCATCTACGTCGGCATCATGGCCCTGTATGCCGCCTACGACGACCCGCGCAAGGGCGCGCGTGTGGCCTCGGTGCTGGTCATCGCCGGGCTGGTCAACCTGCCGATCATCCACTTCTCGGTCGAGTGGTGGACCACGCTGCACCAGGGCCAGACGATCCGGATCTTCGGCGAGTCGAAGATGGACCCGTCGATGATCCCGCCGCTGATCTGGACCACGCTGGGCACCAAGTTCCTGTTCGGCGCCGCGCTGCTCGACCGCGCCCGCAACCTGCTGCTGGCCCAGGACCAGCACAAGGCCTGGGTCAGGCGCGAACTGGCCCCGGCGCTCGACGACAGGAAACAGCCGGCATGAACCGCGCCCGTCCGAGCGCAGCAACAATCGATTTCGAGGTGGATTTCCGATGATCCCCGAGCTGAACTATGCGCCGTTCGTCTGGTCCAGTTATGGAGTGTTCGCGGCCGTATGCGCGTGGCAGTTCCTGGCCCCGCTGATCCGCCGCCGGCGCCTGACCCGCCAGATCCGGGAACAGCTCGAAGAAGAACGCGCCGCGGCGGCCGTCGGTCGCCCCGCGCCCCGGTCATAAGGAGGCTTCGTCCATGACCCGCACCCGCAAGCGCCGCATGATGATCGTGCTGCTGATCCTCACCGGCATGTCGGTGGCCACGGCCGTGGCCATCACCGCGATGCAGAGCAACGTGATGTTCTTCGTCAGCCCGACCAACGTGGCCGAGCAGGAACTGGCCCCCGACCGCAAGTTCCGGCTCGGCGGCCTGGTCGCCGACGGCACCGTCGTCCAGTCCGGCGACAGCCTGGACGTGCAGTTCGACGTCACCGACGGCAACCACAACGTGACCGTCGTCTATACCGGCATCCTGCCCGACCTGTTCCGCGAGGGCCAGGGCGTGATCGCCCACGGCTACCTTCGCAACGGCCGCTTCGAGGCCTACGAAGTGCTGGCCCGGCACGATGAGACCTACATGCCGCCGGAAGTCCAGCGCGCGCTGGAAGAAGCCGGCCACCCGGCCGCCGGCGGCGAAAGCAAGCCAGCCTACGGAGCCGACGCATGAGCGGCCTGCCGCACGGCCTGCTCGGCGAACTCGGCCAGGTGGCGATGATCACCTCGCTGGCGATCGCCTTCCTGCTCGCCACGCTGCCGCTGATCGGCGCCTGGCGCAACGATTCGAAGCTGATGGCGCTGGCGCCGTCGCTGACCCTCGGCCTGTTCGTGTTCGTCACGCTGGCCTTCGGCATCCTGGTCACGGCCTTCGTCATCAACGACTTCACGATCGCCTACGTCGCCACCAACTCCAACCTGCTGCTGCCGGTGTACTACCGCGTGACCGCCGTCTGGGGCGGGCACGAAGGCTCGCTGCTGCTGTGGGTGATGATGCTGGCCGGCTGGATGATCGCCGTGGTGATGTTCTCGCGCTCGCTGTCGCGGCCGTTCCTGGCCCGCGTACTGGCCGTGATGAGCTGGATCGTGATCGGCTTCCTGCTGTTCACGATCCTGACCTCCAACCCGTTCCAGCGCCTGCTGCCCACGCCGCCCGACGGCGCCGATCTGAACCCGCTGCTGCAGGACCCGGGCATGATCTTCCACCCGCCGCTGCTCTACATGGGCTACGTCGGCTTCGCGGTGGCCTTCGCCTTTGCCATCGCCGGCCTGCTCGGCGGTCGGGTCGAGCGCGACTGGGTGCGCTGGATGCGGCCGTGGACGCTGGCGGCCTGGTCGTTCCTGACCGGCGGCATCGCACTGGGTTCGTGGTGGGCCTACTACGAGCTGGGCTGGGGCGGCTGGTGGTTCTGGGATCCGGTCGAGAACGCCTCGTTCATGCCGTGGCTGGTCGGCACCGCGCTGATCCACTCGCAGCTGGTCACGGAAAAGCGCAACGCCTTCCCGGCCTGGACCGTGCTGCTGGCCATTGCCGCCTTCTCGCTGTCGCTGCTGGGGACCTTCCTGGTCCGCTCCGGCGTGCTGACCTCGGTCCATGCCTTCGCCAACGATCCCGAACGCGGCCTGTTCATCCTGGCCTTCCTCGGCATCGTCACCGGCGGCGCCCTGCTGCTGTTCCTGCTGCGCGCGCCGAAGCTGGCCCACGGCGAGGGCTTCGACTGGTTCTCGCGCGAATCCCTGCTGCTGTCGAACAACCTGCTGCTGGTGGTCTCGGCGGCGATGGTACTGATCGGCACGCTGTACCCGATCCTGGTCGACTTCATGGGCTGGGGCCAGGTCTCGGTCGGCCCGCCCTACTTCGGCGCCATGTTCATTCTGCTGATGACGCCGCTGGTGCTGCTGCTGCCGTTCGGCCCGATGAGCCGCTGGAAGCAGGACCGCTGGGCCCGGGCCGCCAGGCCGCTGCTGATTCCGGCCGTCGTCGCCGTGGTCGCCGGCACCGTCCTCGCCTGGCTGCTCGATGCCTTCACGCTGCGCGCCGTGACCGGCTGGATCGGCGGGCTGTGGCTGATCTTCGGCGCGCTGGCCTTCGTCGCCCGCGCCCTGAAGTCCTCGTCGGGCTTCCTGCGCGGCCACTGGGGCATGACCGCAGCCCACCTCGGCGTCGGCGTGTTCGTCATCGGGGTCGCCATGGTCGAATCAGCCACCTCCGAGCGCGACTTCGCGTTCACGCCGGGCCAGACCATCGAAACCGCCGGCCTGGCCTTCCGCCTCGACGAGGTGGTCACCGTCAAGGGCCCGAACTGGGCCGCCGAGGAAGCCCGCTTCACGGTGCTGAAGAACGGCGAACCGGTCACCACCATGGCCCCGCAGAAGCGCCGCTATTACCGCTCCGGCCAGGTCATGACCCAGGTCGCGCTCAAGCCCGGCCCGTTCCGCGACCTGTACATCGCCATGGGCCAGCCGCTGGACAACGGCGCCTGGTCGATCCGCGTCCACGTCAAGCCCTTCATCCGCTGGATCTGGGGCGGCGCGGTGCTGATGCTGATCGGCGGCCTGCTGGCCGCGACCGATCCGCGCTACCGCCGGCTGGCCGCGCACGCGGCGAACAAGGCCGAGCGCGAACGGCTGCAGGGCGAGGTCGCGCCGGCGTGACGCGGCTGGTGGCCATTCCACTGCTGCTGTTCGGCGTGCTGCTGCTGTTGCTGTTCGCCGGGCTGAAGACCGCCGACCAGCGCCAGACCATACGCAGCCCGATGATCGGCAAGCCGGTGCCGGCCTTCGAACTGCCGTCGCTGGCCGAGCCCGGGCGCATGATCACCAACGCCGACCTGGCCGGCGAGCCGTACCTGCTCAACGTCTGGGGCAGCTGGTGCCCGGCCTGCCGGGTCGAGCACCCCTACATCGTCCGTCTCGGCGAAGAAGCGCCGGTGCCGCTGGTCGGCCTGAACTGGAAGGACGAGCGCCGCGATGCGCTGCGCTGGCTCGAGCAGTTCGGCGACGGCTGGGACCTGCAGATCGTCGATTTCGAGGGCGTGCTGGCCATCGACCTGGGCGTCTACGGCGCGCCGGAGACCTTTCTGGTCGACCACAACGGCGTCATTCGCCACAAGCACATCGGCCCGATCGACCAGCCCGTGTTCGACGACCTGATGGAACGCGCTGGCGGGCTGGCCGCCCTTGCCGACCAGGCCGCCGCCCCACAGACAGCGCAGGTAAGCGCGGGAGACACGCCATGACCGTCCGGACCCTGGCCGCAACACTGCTGATCGTCATGGCCACCGCGGTCTCGGCACAGAGCATGCCCGAGGGCCAGAACACCAACCCGATCCAGCCGCTGGACTTCACCAGCGAGACCGAGCGCGAGCGCTACCACTCGCTGATCGGTGAACTGCGCTGCACGGTCTGCCAGAACCAGGCGCTGTCGAGCTCCGACGTGCCGCTGGCCGCCGACCTGCGCAACACCGTCTACCGCCTGATCCGCGACGGCCGCACCGACTTCGAGATCCGCCAGTTCATGCGCGAGCGCTACGGTGACTTCGTGCTGTACGACCCGCCCCTGGCCGGCCACACCCTGCTGCTGTGGGCCGGTCCGCCGCTGCTGCTGATCATCGGGGCCGTGCTGTCGGTCGTCATCGTGCGCAACCAGCGCCGCCGCATGGCCGAGCGCGCCCCGGCCGAACCGCCCGCAGAGTCCTAGCCGCGGCCGTCAAGCCGCCGCATGGTCCGCTCAACCCCGGAGAGTCCTGACCCGTGTTCCTGTTCCTGAGTGCGCTCGCCTGTCTTCTCGCCCTGATCTTCGCGCTGGTGCCGCTGTTCCGTTCGACCCCGGAAGCGCGCGCTGTCCAGCGCCGTCTCGACGCACTCGATGAACTGAGGGGCGACCTGCCCGACGACGAGTGGCAGCGCCGCCGCGAAGCACTGGAGGCGGAGCGGGCTCAGCACGTCGGCCCGTCACGCCACGGCGTCACCGCGGTCTTCATCGCCGTGCTGCTGCCGGTGCTGGTCGTGCTGTTCTATCGGATTGCCGGCACGCCGGAGGCCATGGGGCCGACCGACCCGCAGGCCAGCGAGATCCGCGGCGCGCTGGGCGAACTGGCCGCCACGGTCAACGACGATCCCGACAACGTCGAGGCCTGGACCCGCATGGGCATGATCTGGAAGACACTGCAGCAGTGGCCGGCCGCAGAAGGCGCGTGGCGCCGCGTGCTGTTCCTCGACGAGAACAGCGCCATGGCCCGCGTCGAACTGGCCGAGACGCTGCTGTTCGCCTCCGGCCGGCCCGAGATGCCCGACGAGGCCCTGCTGCTGCTGACCGAGGCCGTGCTGCTCGACCCGAACAACCAGAAGGCGCTGTGGCTGTCCGGCATGGGTGCGTTCCAGCAGGGCCGCTTCGCCGACGCCGTGGCCGACTGGGAACGCCTCGATACCCTGCTGCCAGAAGGTAACGTCAAGGACCAGGTCCGCCAGCAGATCGACCGCGCCCGCGCCGCACTGGCCAACGAAGCCCATAACGGCATGATGGCCCCGACCGACCCGGGCAGCGCCGAGCCGACAACCGGGCCGGTGGCCGCCGAAGACGGCATCGAACTGACCGTCACCGTCGAACTCGCACCTGAAATCGCCGGCGCCGTCACCGGCAGCGAGACCGTGTTCGTCTTCGCCCGCGCCAGCAGTGGCCCGCCGCTCCCGCTGGCCATCGCGCGCTTCACCGCCGGCGACCTGCCCCGCACCGTCACCCTGACCGACGCCGACGCCATGGCACCCAACATGACCCTGTCGACCTTCGACACCTGGGACGTCGTCGCCCGCATCAGCGCCAGCGGCAACGCCACCGCGTCGCCGGGTGATCTTCAAGGCGTGCGCGAGTCGGTGACCGTCGAGGACGGCGAGATCGCGGTACGGATCAACGAGCGGGTGGAGTAAGGAGCCGAACGCATCGATCGACCGCGTGAACGGGCGAACTCGGATCCAATTGCATTAGAAAAGCGAAACCCTGTGCGAATCGGCAGCTCCTCACGAACGCCTGTTGGTTTCATTGATCGCACCACAACGTACTTTCGCCCAGTCCACGGTGCGAACGCCGGAAGCGGCATGAACGCGGACGAGATAACCGAAAGTATCGGGGTATTCAGCGGTGAATGCGGTCAACCAGGATACGTCATGCTGGCTGAAGCTTTTCGGGCTTCGCCCGGACCGACTGAGCTTCCACTCCATCACCAACCGCGGGTGATGAGCGGCGCGCCAGTTTTCATCCCACGCCGTTGCAAGAGCGTCGTTCCAGATCACCAGGTCTTTCGGAGCCGACTGCCGGGAACAGGCTCGAGGCTGGGGAACAGCCCCTTCGATTCGAACCTGAGCGAGATCGGATACCGCTGCACCTGGCTGAATTTGCGCGGCCAGGAACCTGTGCGCAAAGAGATTGACGCAATCGCGCTCCTTTCCCTGCCAACTCGCGCTGAGAAACCAGTGCGAGAAATCCTCCAGGGCATCTTCTACGAATCGATCGAGGCGACTGCGCATGTCCAGCTGAAGTCTTAACTCAGCGGCGCGGTTCTAGCCGCGTCCGGTGGAGGTCCGAAGGGCCGGAACGTACTTGAGCGACTTGCTTATGCGATTTGCTGTAGCGAGTTGGCAAGATCTCGGCCAGCTGTCGGTGGCGGGAGGGGCTTCCCCTCCTTGTGGTAAAGATCGATGATATCGTCCACGATCTGACAGAGTTGGTCGAAGACCTCCTTCTCGTCGTCGCCGTGGCAGCCGCCATAGACGAGGCCGGGTGCGCTACCCACAAAACACTGGTCTTCCTCCGACCACTCCACAATCTTGGCGTAGAGGGCACTTTCCTTCATTTCTTCGCCTCCTGGACGGCCTTTTCTACCGCCCGAATCTGGTATTTCCTGGCGTCATCTCCGAGTTTGCCGGAAATCGTCACAGGTTTCGACACATTCGGGTGGACGAAATTCCGGTGGCAACCCTTTCCACCCCGGTTCCGGAAGCCTGCCTTTTCGAGGCTCTTGACGAGTTCACGGACTTTGGGCGGCACTAGCGGCTCCTAGCTGGAAACCCCTTATCACATAACGTCTGAGCTAAGCGGCGCGGCTTTAGCCGCGTCCGGTGGAGGCCCGAAGGGCCGGAACGTACTTGAGCGACTTGTTAGGCATCATTGCCTTCGGCTTCCGAACTATGGGGGGACTTGTACCGCTCCAACATTTCGGGATTGTTCTGCGCGACCTGAAAGAAGAACTTGCTCATTTTTTGTAGCAGCCACCGCAACATCTGCTCAAGCGCCAATAACTCGGATTTCTCCAGATGCAAACCCTCGTTGAATTGGAAGTGCGGAAAATTGTACTCGCCATCTAGAACAGGAAATGTGCTCGTACGAAAGTGCATTTCTTCTTCGTCAGAATGCGCAATAATTTTCCTTCTCAGATGCATAATGCGGTCAAGAAGCTCTCGATGTCCCTGATTGAGTTTGATTCCCAGAGCGCGCAAGCTAAGCTGAGATCCGGCTCGCGAATTCTCAAGTGGTCTAGCCATAGAGATAATCAGCGTTGTTTCGAAGCAACGGAACTTCCTCAAATCGACCCGACTATACCTTTCTTCGAAGTCACACTCCTCAAGAAGAAATGTCAGCGCGGACAACGCCTGCTGCAGATCCCATGATGCGTAGATTGCCCTAATCAACTGCGCCTCAGTTATCCTCATGATGCCTAACCGTCTGAGCTAAGCGGCGCGGCTTTAGCCGCGTCCGGTGGAGGCCCAGAGGGCCGGAACGCAATTGAGCGACTTGTTATGCGGCATCTTACCCTCGCCGCAACTTATTGAATAAAAGGTACCCCAGGAACATACCACCAGCCACAATTACCGCGAAAATTGCCAAAACAAAAAGTGTGGCAAACAGCGCCCCGAAACCATGAACGGTGCTGCCGTTCCAGGTAACTGTTCCCGCACCAAAGACTCCCGCCAAGCCTAAAAGCCCAATCAACAAGCCCCAGCTACAGAGAAAACTGCCGACGAAATCCAGAAAATCGGCGCCGGCTTGTAATGGCTTGTGTTGCACGCCCTTTATGGCGTTCAGCTCGCCCTCCAGACTGGCAGCACGTTGCGATTTCTGTTCCATTGCGTCTGAGAGCTTCTTAGCTCGCTCGGGGTATGCTGCTCTATCAATACTGGACAAAGCTTGCTCCAGCTCTGCGATAGTGTATTTATCTATGTCACCCATAACCTGTTCCGCATAACTAGAAAATATGTGGCGAAAAGGCTGTGTAGCGAGTAGGCGTGCAAAAATGCTCGTTAGTACGCGTGTTTCCGCAGTCAGGAATTGCCAAGTATCTGATTTTCAACGCCCTGCCCCACAGTTCGTTCGGAGATATCCTGCACGAACGCCGCTTAGCGCGCAAGTTTCCTACGCGATTCCGGGTGATTTTCCGATGGTGCGTCGCGTTTCTTCGTGGCGGAATGGGATCCAGTCCTCACGCGGCAGCCCCGATGGCCGAGAAGCTTCTCGATCGAATGCGCCGGATCATCCGGGTCCGGCACTACAGCAGAAAGACCGAGCAGGCGTACCTGCGCTGGGTTCGGCGATTCATCCTGTTTCACGGGAAGCGTCACCCGAAGACGATGGGGGCCGAGGAGGTCACGGCCTTTCTGAGCCACCTGGCCGTCGAGCGGGGCTGCGCGGCTGCGACCCAGAACCAGGCACTGAACGCGATTCTCTTCCTGTACCGCCGAGTACTGGAGATCGAACTGCCCTGGCTCGACGAGGTGGTCCGGGCCAAGCGGCCGCAGCGGGTGCCGGTGGTGCTGACGGCGTCGGAGGTTCGGGCCGTTCTTGCACAGCTGCCGCCGCCCCACGATCTGATTGCGCAACTGCTCTACGGCTCGGGCCTGCGTGTGGGCGAGGCCGCCGCGCTCCGGATCAAGGACGTGGATACGGACCGCCGGTCGATCACGGTCCGGGACGGCAAGGGTGCCAAGGACCGCATCACGGTGCTGGCCGATCGCTGCATCGAGCCCATCGGCCGACAGATCGAACGGGCCGCCACGCTGGCCAGGCGGGACCGCGATCGGGGCGAAGGCGGCGTGATCCTGCCCTTCGCGCTGGCCCGGAAATACCCGAACGCGCAGTTCGACGAGGCCTGGATGTTCGTCTTCCCCGCGCGCCGGCTCAGCCGGGAACCGCGAAGCGGACGAATCGCTCGCTATCACGTGCTGACCGGTACGATTCAGCGCGCGATCAAGAAGGCGGCGCAACGCGCCGGCATTCGCAAGCCGGTGACCAGCCACGCGTTCCGCCACAGCTTCGCGACCCACCTGCTGGAATCCGGCGCCGACATCCGAACGATCCAACAACTACTGGGCCATTCCGACGTGCGCACGACGATGATCTACACCCACGTCGTCCAGCGCGGCGCGCTGGGGGCGCGGAGTCCCTTCGACGGTTGATCGACGGCGGATCGAAGAACGATCCCGCGGGCTAATCGTCTTCGCGAAGCACCATCCGCACCGCGCGGGCCTCTTCGCCCCACGGCGCGATGTTGGTCATCTGCAGCACCAGCGTGTCGTCGGGACGCTGGCTGAGCTTGATGCGCCAGTGCCAGTCGGGACCGGTGCCGGCGGGGTAGCTGTATTCAGCGGCCAGCAACGCGCCGTGGGCGGCGACGGGGGTCAGCGCTACGCCTTCGGGCTGGTGCCAGCTGTCGTGCCAGCGCAGGCCGTCGTCGGCCCAGGTCAGTTCGCCGGAATGGGGCGTGCCCTTGTAGACCCAGGTGTAGGTCATGCGGTCGTTGCCGACCTGCAGCGTCGCGTCGCTGGTCTCGCCCTCGTTGCCGCTGGGGTCGACCCAGAGTTCGGCGCGGCCCGACCACTCGCTGCCGGCCCGGGCCGCGGCCCATTCGTTCAGGTTCTGCATGGCGTCGTCCTCGCTGGCGTCGGCCGGGGCGGCTGCGGCAAGCAGCAGCACGGCGGCGATGATGCCGATCCGGTTCCAGGTGTTCATGACCGTGTTCCCGCTCTCTGCGCGCCGACGGGATGCGGCGCACGGGTCCAGCCTACTCCCAACCCTGCCGCCAGCGCGAGCGGTCGGTGAGCTCGCGCCAGTCGATCGCCGTCTCGCGCTTCGAGAGCACGGCCTGCAGCGTACAGGCCACGACGTTCTGCTCCTCGTCGTATTCGACCTCGGTGACCAGGAAGTGCTTCTCGCGGTTCACCGGTTCGACCGCGGTCCACTTGCTGTTGCGGAGTTTCTTCGGGTGGATGCGGTTCATGCGTTGGAGCCCGGGGCGTCTTCGAGCAATTCCCGGTGGACCCGGACCGCGGTGTTGCGGGGCCGGATGCGGTGCCCGCGCTGCTCGAGCCTGGCCCGACAGATCGACGCGCCGATCAACAGGATCAGCGACGAGTAGTTGACCCACAACAGCAGCAGCACCAGCGATCCGGCCGCGCCGTAGGCCGAGGCCGCGGCGGTGTTGGCCAGGTACCAGGCAATCAGGGATTTCCCGACAGTGAACAGCAGCGCGGTGATGAACGCACCGGCCAGCACGTCCTTCCAGGTCAGCACGACATCCGGAAGAATCCGGAAGATCGCGGCGAACAGCAGCGTGACGACGGTCAGCGAGAGCAGCGGCTCGACGCCGAGCATCAGCCAGGCCGGGATCGGCAGCCACTGCTCGGCGTGCGCGATGACGGCGCGCACGACCACGCCGAGCACCAGCGAGACCAGCAGCACGAAGCCGATCGACAGCACCATGGTCAGCGACAGCAGCCGGGCCTTGATGAAGATCCACAGGCTGTTCTTCGTCGGCCGGGGGGCGACGTCCCAGATCTGGTTCAGCGATTTCTGCATCTGGGCGAAGACGGTCGTTGCGCCGACGACGGTCGCGGCCAATCCGGCCAGCGTCGGCCACAGGCCGCTGTCCTGAATGTGCGAGTTGGTGATCGCGGTTTCGATCACGCCGACGGCCTGGGCGCCCATCACGGCTTCGAGCTGGCCCATCAGCTCGGCCCGCGCGGTGTCCTCACCCAGCACCAGGCCGAGCACCGCGACGACCAGGATCACCACCGGTGCGATCGAGAACACGGTGAAGAAGGCCAGCGCCGCGGCATAGATGAACGCCTGGCTGTCGAGCCAGTTCTTGCCGGCGGCCTGGAAGATCTCCAGCCAGTGGCGAACGAATCGCCCGATGGAAGAAGGACTCGAAAGCATCATGATCAAAGGATAACGGACTGACCGGAACCCGCGCTGGCGTCGGAAGACCTGCCTGCAGGAACGCTCTTCGCGCCTTCTTGGCCAATCGCGCCCGACCTGCCAGAATAGCCGGCATGACTGCCTCCAGATTTCCTCGCCGGGGTGCGCGCATGACCCGGCTCGAGACCTTTACCGATGCCGCCTTCGCCTTTTCCGCGGCGCTGCTTGCGATCTCGATCGACGAGGTGCCCTCCGACTACGACGGTCTGATCCTGGCGCTGAAGAGCACGCCGGCGTTTGCGGCCAGCCTGCTGGTCATCCTGTTCTTCTGGCACGGGCATCAGCGCTGGAGCGACCGCTACGGCCTGGAGGACACCTCCTCGGTCTACCTGACCTTCGGCCTGATCCTGATGGTCATGGTCTACGTCTATCCGCTGAAGATCCTGATGGGCAGCGGCTTTGCCTATCTCACCGGCGGCTGGCTGCCGTCGGAATTCGACTTCGACAGCTTTCGGCAGTTTCGCGTGCTGGTCTCGATCTACGGCAGCGGCTTCGCGGTGCTGTGCCTGATCATGGCGGGGCTGTTCTGGCATGCATGGAGACTACGCGCAGCGCTGGCCATGAGCGCCGAGGAAGCGTTCGATACACTCGGCGAAATGACCCTCTGGCTGTTCCCCGTCGTGTTCTCGATCGTGATCGTGGCCTTGATGTGGGCGATCCCGGATGAACAGGTCGCGATGGTCCCGTTCCTGTTCTTCCTGCTGGCCTTGTTCAGCCCGGTCAACAGCCGCATCGCCCGCGGCATGGCCCGACGCCGGTTCGGTCGATCGGATTGAGCGACGCCGGTCCGCCTCGCATCCGTCGACGGCGGCGGCAACGAGGCGCCGCTCCGCTTCCTTCCGGACCGGCGCCGTCACTGGGAGTGACCGTCTCGATCGCGGCGCCGCGCCTCGATCCGCTGCGCGATCCACCACGTCCCCAGGAACGCGATGCCGCCGAGGCCGATGCCGTAGACCGGCACCACCGCCAGCAGCAGCCCCGAGGTCGAGGACCCGGTCCGGGTGCCGTCGAGGTCGAGCATCCAGGCCAGGTGGGCCGGAATCGACACGGCCATTGCCGCCACCAGGAAGCCGATCGCGCCCCGGCGCACCGGCGCGTTGTGCTGCGAATGCCCGAGCCAGAACAGGATGCCGGCCAGGACCAGCGGAAGGGCATTCCAGAACACCCAGGGGTTGATCAGCACGCCTTCGGCGACGTAGATGAAGACCAGCAGCCCCACGAGAACGGCGATCAACGGTTTCACATCAACCCGCCTTCCGGCCGTCTTCCGGCCAGTCGCGGGCGCGGCGGTGGCGCGCCGGCCTGACACCTGCGGCCCGCTCATCGTCCCGGGCGCTGCCGGCGATCGTCCATTGCCGATCCGGACGATCGCGCCGGAGGGAAGCCACCCCGCGCTTCAGGAAGCCGCTGCGCTCGGCGCCTGTGCTCGCCCGGCAGGGCCCGCAGCCGTCCGCCTTGCGGCCGAAGCTCTCGGTGCTGTCGTGGGCCTCGGGTTCGAGGACATCCCGGCTGCCCGTCCCGGGCTCGAAGCCGGGCGGATGGGCGGCGGCGCGGATCGGCGGCCAGGCCGCCTCGCCGCTGTCGCCGCGCAAGGCCACGATCACGCCGCCACGCCGAACAGGCGGCCGACCCCGGCGGTCAGCGCCATGGCAAGCGCGCCCCAGAACATGACCCGGATCGCACCCTTGCCGATCGGCGCGCCGCCCGTGCGCGCAGCAATGCCGCCGAGCAGCGCCAGGAACCCCAGCGAGGACAGCGCCACCAGGCCGATCAGCAGGTCCAGCGGCGCCGCCCAGGCCACCAGCAGCGGCAGCGCGGCACCGATCGTGAAGGTGGCGGCGGAAGAAAGCGCGGCCTGCACCGGACGCGCAGCGACCGTGGTCGAAATGCCGATTTCGTCGCGCGCATGGGCCCCCAGCGCATCGTGCGCCATCAGCTGCTCGGCGACCTGGCGGGCCAGCGCCGACTCGAGGCCGCGCTGCTCGTAGATCTCGGCCAGTTCGCGCGTTTCGGACTCGGGGTGCTGCTTCAGCGACCTCGATTCCAGCGCCAGGTCCGCGCGCTCGGTGTCGGACTGCGAGCTGACCGATACGTACTCGCCGGCCGCCATCGACATTGCCCCGGCAACCAGTCCGGCCACACCGGCCAGCAGGATGCCCGAGTGCCCGGTGCTCGCCGCGGCCACGCCGATGATGAGGCTTGCGGTGGAGACGATGCCGTCGTTGGCGCCGAGCACGGCGGCGCGCAGCCAGCCGATGCGGTGAGAACGGTGGATCTCTTCGTGGGTCATGTCGTGCCCTCCTGTGCGAGTGGCGGGTCGGTCTTTCCCGGGCCCGTGAGGCCGGCCGACGCCCTCATCGGCTGCGTGTCATGGCCGCCTTCGAGCGCGGCTTCTTCGACTTCGGCGGCGGCAGTTCGGCGGCGGTGTCGATCAGCAGCTGCCGCAGCGTCTCGGTCTCGTCGAGCAGTTCATCGGCCACCGGATACGGCTTGGCACCCGGGTACGGCGGGCGCATCGGCAGGTCCGGGCCGTGTCGCTCGAGCGCCGGGGCGGCCTTGATGAAGCAGCTGCCCCGGCAGGCCAGCGCGATGAATCCGCCTTCGAAATGGACGCCGTACTCGCCGAACATCGCCCGGGCGGTCAGGCGCTCGGCCAGCCCGGCGGCATCGAGCAGGTGTCGATGAAACCGGGTCCGGTGGCCACCGGGGCACCTCGGCGAGCGGTGTCCAAGGACTCGATCATCGCGCACCCGGGCCCCGGCTGCAACGGAGCCGGCCCGTGGAAACAGCGAGCGCGGCATCGCTGGCGGGAGACGGTGTGCCTCGCACCTGCACGGCTCGAAAACGGTTGAGACTGTTTCCGGCGGAATACTGCATCCCATCCAGGAAACAACGATCGTTCGTTCAACACGAAGGGAGATTGACCATGACGTCCGCCACCCTCGCACGCGCTGTCGTGCTTACCGGCCTGCTCGGCCTCCTGCTGGCGCCTTCGGCCACCCCGGCGCAGGCGACCGCATTCGCCTACCAGGGCCAGCTGACCGACGCCGACGGCCCGGTGAACGGAACCTGCGATTTCGACTTCTCGCTGTGGTCGGCGTCGAGCGCCGGAAGCCAGGTCGGGACCGATGCAGCGCCCGGCCTGGCCGTTTCCGGCGGTCTGTTCACGGCCCAGCTCGACTTCGGCGCCGGCGCCTTCGACGGCAGCGAGCGGTGGCTGGAAGTCGTCGTGGACTGCGGCGACGGGCCGGCCACGCTTCCGCGCCAGCAGCTCACCGCATCGCCGTATTCGCTGACCAGCCTGTCGACCGTCGGCCTGCAGGGCCGCCCGGTCAGTGGTGCCGCGCCGGGCGCGGGCGAGGTGCTGGCCTGGGACGGAAACCAATGGGCGCCGGCGCCGGACCAGGACAGCGGCGGCGATATCGAGGCGGTGCTTCCCGGCGTCGGCCTGAGCGGCGGCGGGACCAGCGGCACGGTGGGTCTCGACGTCGAGTTCAACGAAGTCCAGCGGCGCGTCGATGACGCCTGCCCGGCCGGCTCCAGCATCCGCTCGATCGCTTTCAACGGCGACGTCGCGTGTGAACTCGATTCCGACACCACCTACAGCGGGGCCGATTTCGCGCTCAGCAACCAGCAGTGCCCGGCCGGTCAGTTCGTGACGGAGATCGATAGCGACGGCAACGCCGTCTGCGGCTCGACCGGCGGGTTGAGCATCACGATTCGAACGGATACGGTCACCGCGCAGAACCTGTCGGGCACGCAACAGCTGTTCGCCACGGCGAACTGCCAGGCCGGGGAATTCCTGACGGGGGGCGGTGCCTCCGCCTCGCCCCGGATGCGGTTGTACCGCTCGTACCCGCTGTCGGCAACCCGCTGGACCGTGTCCGCCCTGAAGCGCTCCGACGATGCCGCACCCGGCGAAACGCTGGAGCTGACCGCGTACGCCATGTGCGCATCGCTCTGACGCCATCGCCATGAGAACGCTTGCTGGAATTCTCATCGCGAGGGGCCTCGCCTCGGCCGGGTCGGCCGAGGCCGTCGAAGGGACTGCCGCCCGGGCCGTTACGCCGTGCCCTTCCACGCCGAGCGCTACGCTCGGTCGGCCGGACGCCTCGCAGACCCGATCGGGCGTCGCGGTATCGCTGACCGGCGGCTGCGGATACGCGACCGCAGTGACCGACCTCGACCTCTCGGGCACGCTGGCGATCGAACGCCCGCCGGACCTGCAAGCCTCGACCCCATTCGCGGAAGACCCGGCCGGCATGCCGACCCGGATGCTGGCGCCCGGGCAGATGGCGTTCGAATGCGTCTCGGCCACGGGGCTCGAAATCGGCTGAGACGTTTTCCGCCGAAATGCTGCATCCCTTTTCGAGGAAGCAACGATCGATCGTTCAACACAAGGGAGATTGACCATGACGTCCGCCAACCTTGCACGCACTGTCGTGCTTATCGGCCTGCTCGGCCTCCTGCTGACGCCTTCGGCCGCCCCGGCGCAGACGACCGCCTTCACCTACCAGGGCCAGCTGACCGACGCCGACGGCCCGGTCAACGCGACCTGCGATTTCGGATTCTCGCTGTGGACCGCGGCCAGTGGCGGGGTCGAGGTCGGGACCGACGCTGCGTCCGGGCTGGACGTTTCCGGCGGCCTGTTCACGACCGTGCTGGACTTCGGTGCTGCGGTGTTCGACGGTACGCCGCGCTGGCTCGAGGTTGCCGTCGACTGCGGCGACGGGCTGGCGACCCTGCCGCGCCAGCAGCTGAATCCCGCCCCCTACGCGCTGACCAGCATCTCGACCACCGCGTTGCGGGGCAGTCCGGTCAGTACGGCGACTCCGGCGACCGGCCAGGTCCTGACCTGGGACGGTGGTGCGTGGGCGCCGAGACCGGAAACGGGCGACATCGCCGGAGTCACCGCCGGCAACGGCCTGACCGGCGGCGGTACGACCGGAACGGTCGTACTGGACGTCGATCCGGCCAGCGTCCAGAACCGCGTCACGGGCTCCTGCCCCGCCGGCGAGAGCATTCGTGAAGTCAACGAGGACGGCAGCGTGGTCTGCGAAGCCGATTCGGTCGGCCTCACGGGCTACCAGTGGGTACGCGCCGTCGAGACCGTCGACCTCAGCGTGAACGAATGCGGTTCCGTTCGCGCCGAGTGTCCGTTCGGCAAGAAACTGATCGGGGCCTGGACCGGTTCCTCGAGCAACACCATCGTTCCGTCGGCCGGCAGCACCGGGATCCGGTCGGGAACACCACCCCGTCCGCCGTCCTCGTACAGCTCGTTGTTCTGCAACCTGTGCCGGGTCGGCGTCCAGGTCGGCTGCGGTGCCACACCGACCACGGCCACCATCCGCGTCGAGGCGATCTGTGTCGATGAATAAGCCAACCCCCATCCCGAACCGGGCTCTTCGCATGGCCCGCACGATGAGCGCCCTGGCGGCTTCGATCCTGCTGATCGAGGCATCGGCCCAGTCCGTCGAGTGGCGCAGCACCGACGCGGCGGCCGCTCGCCTGACCGACGGCACCTATACGCTGACGGCCACCCTCGGGCAGCCCGACGGAGGCGCACCGCAATCGGCCGGCGGCCTGACCCTGTCCGGCGGCTTCTGGCCGGTGGCCACGCTGGCCGACCTCGAACTCGACGCCACGGCGCTGACCGACCCCGTGATCGCCGGCACGCGCGCGGAGTACCTGCTCGAAGTTCTGAACCGCGGGGCCGCCTGGAGCACCGGCACCCTGTCGATCGCCTTGCCGGCCGACCTCGACTCGCCGGTCACCTCGGGATGCGCCGAAGATCCCGCCGGCGTTCCGACCTGCACCCTGCCGCTGCTGGCGCCGGGAGAGACCGCGAGCATCACGGTCGAGGCCGACGCCGCCGGCCTGCTGCCTCCGAGTCTGACCACCGACTACTCGATCGCGGGGACAGCGTTCGAATCGGACCCATCCGACAACGGGCTGCAGCTGGCGACACCGACGGGCGCAGACACGACGCTGACGCTGTCGAACACCGCCGATCCCGACCCCGCGGTGGCCGGAGGCACCTTGACCTACACGCTGAGCGTTGCCAACGGCGGCCCGTCGGACGATCCGGCGACTGCGCTGACGTCGACGTTCGACCCGGCGCTGGCCTGCGGTTGGACCAGCGTCGCGACCGGGGGCGCGGCCGGCAACACCGACGCGACCGCCCCGGCGGTGCTCGACGAAACCCTGCAGCTGCCGAACGGCGGCGCGGTGACCTACACGATCGAGTGCGCGATCGACCCGGCCCAGCAGGCGGCGTTGACCAGCCGCTTCGATGCCGTCAGCAGCGTCGATGCGGCCGACCAGGTCACGGCCGAAACCGTGACCGGCATCGACACCGTCGCCGACCTCGCGCTTTCGCTGGAGGTGTCGGATCCGAACCTCCTGGCCGGCGAGATCGTCGACTACCGCGTGTCGGTGCTCAACCTCGGCGTCTCGACGTCGCAGGCCCCCGAACTCGAATTGACGCTCGGCGATGGGCTGGTGTTCGACATGGCCGACGCCGGCTGCACGTTCGGAGGAACCGATACGGTGCGTTGCACTCTGGCCGACCTGCCGCCCGGCGACACCGCCGTCCGGACGATTTCGGCGATCAACGAGCCGTCGCGCGGGCCCCGCGAGGTCAGCGTATCGGTCGCCTCGACCACGCCGGATCCGGACCTCGAGAACAACTCGACGACGTTCACCGGCTTCTCGGTGGTGCCGATTCCGGTGGCCTCGCTCCCGGGCAAGCTGCTGCTGATGCTCGGGCTGCTGGCCTTCGGCCTGCTGGCGCTGCGTCGGGCCGGCGGCTGACGGTCCGGGCCGGGGCGGTCGAAGGTCAACCGGCGCCGGCGGCGGCCAGCACGGCTTCCGCACGGCGCCGGATCTCGGCGCCCTCGGCGAACTGCTGCTCCAGCACGGGGGCCGTGACCGATGCCAGCCGGCGGGCTTCTTCGATCCGTCCGAGCGCTGCGAGGGCCTGGGCGCGCAGGACGTCCAGAATGCGGCGCTTGGGGTGATCCGGCGCGAACGCCGTCGGGAACGAACGCTCGATCCGCTCGATGGTTGCAAGCGCCCGATCGGCCCGACCGGCGTCGAGGTCGATCCGGACCGCATCCATCCGGGCCCGGCGCAGACCGGTCGCCGCCATCGGCCCCAGGGCTTCGAGCGCGGCCACTGCATCCGCCATGCGGTCCATCGCCACGCCGTGCTCGCCCCGCGTCGCCGCGATCAGGGCGCGCTGGACCTCGGCGACCTGCCAACGATAGGCATTGTCCGGATGATGCTCGGCCAGCGCGGCCTGCGCGGCATCGAGCAGGGCCTCGGCTTCGTCCACGCCACCGCGCTTGATCAGCAGCCGGGCCAGGTTGACCCGGGCGCGGATCAGGGCCAGCGCTTCGGGCCCTGCCAGGTCCTGCCGAAGCCGGATCGATCGGCGGAACAGCGGCTCGGCCCGCGCAAGGTCACCATAGTCCTCGTACAGGCTGGCCAGGTTGTTGACCAGGAACACGTGCAGCAGCGGATCCCGCGCCGGGTCACGCTCGACGCTGGCCAGGGCGTCCCGGTAGGCACGCTCGGCGTCGCGGTAGCGCCCGGCGTCGTGATGGAGGTTGGCCACTTCATTGCCCAGCGAGGCCAGCGAGATCGAGTCGTCGCCGTAGACCGCTCGCAGCAGGCCGAGCAGTTCTTCGAAGACGGCGGCAGCTTCGGTCAAGCGACCGGCGCTCCGGAGCGCCCCGCCGAGGGTCTGCATCGAGCGCAGGCGCGACGGATGGCGGACGCCGAGCTGACGGGTCTTGGCCTCGATCACTTCTTCGAACACGTCGATCGCTTCGTCGTAGCGACCCTGCTCGGCCAATGCAATGGCCAGGTTGTGGCGAAAGCGGGTTCGCATGATGTCGTTCTGGCGGGTCTCGGGCAGCGTATCGGCCACCGCCAGCGCGCGCTGCGCCTGGAGCTCGGCCTCGCGATAGCGCTCGGTCTCTTCGAGCACGATGCCGTAGTTGTTGTACGCGCTCGCCAGCGCCTCGGCCGGCCCGCCCTCGTTCTCGAGGGTCTCGATGGCCGCGAGCAACCGAGCCTCGGCGTCGGCGTGCTCGCCGCGCTCCCGCTGAAGGTCGGCCAGTTCCAGACGCAGGTCCCAGGTCTCCTCGTCATCGCTTTCGACCCGACGGGCAAGGGCTGATTCATAGAGCGGGACCGCGTCGTCGAACAGATCCAGATTGCGATACGCCACGGCCATGCGGTGGAGCAGTCGGGCATGGACGGCCGGCGATAGGTCGGTCTGATTTCCGATTCGATCGACGCCGCGGTCGAGCAGCTCGCGCGCAGTCAGGGTCTCGCCCTGGTGCGTGGCCGGATCGGCGGCCCCGAACAGGTCGACCAGGTAGTCTGCGATCTGTTCGGTGGTGTCGACGGCCTCCAGGGCGGTGGTTCGCTCCTCGTCCAGCTTGACGGCCAGCGCGATCAGGCCCGCCAGCAACGCGGCGACGATCAGGCCCGACGTCCCGATCGATGCGGCCAGCGCCCGATTGCGCCGGGTGAACTTGACCAGCTGCTCGGCCCAGTTCGATCGACGGGCTCGCACCGGATGATCGGAGACCCAGCGCTCCAGATCATCGACCAATGCCGCAATACTCGGATACCGCTGGTCCGGCGCTTCGGCCATGGCCCGGTCGATCACGGCATCGAGGTCGCCGCGAACCCGGCGGGCTTCGCGCGGTCGGCGCTGTTCGACGAGCAGCGCCGAGGCCGACGCACGCCGGCCATCGCGCTGCGCCGCCGGGTCGTGCGGTGAGTGGCCGGTCAGCAAGCGATACAGCAAGGCCCCGAGGCTGTAGATGTCGGTGGCGATGGTGATGGCTCCACCGCGCAGCTGCTCCGGACTGGCGTAGGCGGGCGACAACGCTGCCCCGCCGTGAATCGTCCGGGCCGGATCTGCCGCCGGTGAAACGGAATGCGATCCGACCGCTCCGCCCGATGAAGGCGTGGTCTCGACGAGTCTTGCGATGCCGAAATCCAGCAATCGCACGCGACCGGTACGGTCGACCAGCACATTGTCGGGCTTGATGTCGCGGTGGATCACCAGGTTGGCGTGAGCGTACTGGAGCGCTTCGCCGACCTGTCGAACCAGCTCGACACGTTCGCGCAAGTCGAGCTTCTGTGCTTCGCAGTATCGTGAAATGCTGCAGCCGTCGACATAGTCCATCACGAGGTAGGGACGGCCGTCGGCCAGCGATCCCCCATCGAGCAGGCGGGCGATGTTGGGGTGATCGAGGTCGGCCAGGATCTGGCGCTCGCGCGAGAATCGCTCGGCCATTCCGTCGGCCATCGGCGCGTCCAGCACCTTGACGACCGCGGTCTGGCGGTACACCTCGTCGTCGCGCTCGACGAGATACACCGCCCCCATGCCGCCGCGGCCAAGCAGTCGCCGGATCGCCCAGCAGTCGACCCGCTCGCCGGACGCAAGCGTTCGGGGCAGCAGCGTTTCGGTGAAGCGGCGGAGCCGCCCGCCGATCGGATCATGCGCCCGATCGGCCGCGACCAGCCGGGTCAGCTCGGCGATCAGATCGGGCCGCTCCTCGGCGACCGTCTCGAGAAACTCCTCCAGAGCGTCGGCCTCGAGCGTTTCGGTCTGACCGAACAACCGCTCGAGGTCTCTCCAGGCATCGGGACCGAGCGTACTCATGCAGACGCATCCCCGACCCCGAGGCGCGAGGCGACGAAGGCCCGGGCCATCCGAAGGTCGCGATGAACACTGGCCCGGGATCGTCCGGTCACGCGGACCAGTTCGTCATAGCCGAGCCCGCCGAAGTAATGCAGTTCGAGCATGTCGAGCTTGGCCGGATCACGCTTTCCCAGCGCCTCCATCGCCGCCTCGAGCGCCAGCAGGTCGACGTTGGGGTCGGAACCTGCGACCGAGGATTCGTCCAGCGTGACCCGCACGGCCTGGCCGCCGCGCTTCTGGGCCATCCGCTGCTTGGCGTGATTGATCAGGAAGTTGCGCATCATCCGTGCAGCCAGCGCGAACAAGTGATCCCGGCTCTCGCAAGCCGGCGGTCGATCGAGCAGCTGCATGACGACTTCGTGCACCACGGCCGTCGGCTGCAGCGTGACCTGGTGGAGTTCGTGCTGCATCTGCCCGCCTGCGATCTCGCGCAACCGCTGATAGACGAGCGTCGAAAGCAGATCGCCGGCGGCGTCGCTGCCGGCCTTCCAGTCCGCCAGAAGCCGCGTGATCTCCGCGGGTGTACGTTCGCCTGTCGGTTCCACGGAATCGGACATGATGCACATGCAAAGCGCGACCGGGGCGAAGCTTCCACTCGATCGTCGACGCGTGAGTCAAGAGTATGCGAACTGTATGAAAACGCCGTCGTCCGCGCAAGGCCGTAGCGGTCGATCGAGGCCGGAAGGCCGCATTCGTCGACGCCACTTCGTCGCTTCGCTGCATCCGCCGCCGCGCCCTTCGACAGGTCCGGGCCATGCTTGGCGAGCGCCGGCGTGGCCTTGATGAAGAAGCCGTCCTGGCCGGCCAGCGCGGTGAATCCGCCTTCGACACGGACGCCGTGTTCACCGAACATCGGCCGGGCCGTCAGGCGATCGCCCGGCCCGACGCTACCGAGCAGCTGTCCGATGAAGCCGGGATCGACGGCCATGATCCGTGGCCGAACGATCGGTCGATTGCCGCCTTCTCAGCGCCCGATCGCCGGACGCGACTCAGGTCGCCGTCGTCCGCGCGGCGCGCCGGAACAGCAACGCCGCGACCAGGAACGCCGCGGCGAAGAACCCGTTCAGGCCGAGCAGCTCCAGCGCCGGGCTGTGGGGGCGGCCCAGCCCGGCAGCCAGGGCGTAGCCGCCGATGATCGTGGTCAGCAAGGCCATTGCGGCCAGGGTGCGCGCCATGCCCCGGGGCCGGCCGCGCGAGATCACCAGGCCGAGGACACCGACGGCGATCACAGCGAGGTACATCGCATTGGCCGGGTCGCCGTCGGCGCCGATGATGCCGACGCCGAGGCTCAGCCACACCAGCAGCAGCGACGAGACCAGGGCCCCGATCCAGGCCAGGCTGCGGGAAGCGGAGCGATCGAGCGTCATGGTGAATCCTCCGGGCCCGCTTGCATCCACCGCCGCGCCAGCTCCAGCGAGCCCAAGGCCGCGCCGCCACCGAAGAAGAAGGCCCAGACGGCATCGTCGAGCACCAGAGGCCAGGGTGCGATGCCGTCGCCGGACAGCAGGTTCATGGTCTGCAGGAACAGCGGCACGAAGATCGCCGTGCCGAAGGCGCCGCACAGCACCACCGGAATTCGACCCGAGGCCGCGAAGCGGCGGCGGCTGAGCAGCAGGCCGGTGCCCCACCAGAACACCGTGCCGCAGATGACGCCGATGACCGAGAAGCGAACGGCCAGCGATGCGACGATCTGCCAGCGAGGCACGCCGTCGCCGGCTTCGCCGGAGACCGCGAACATCGAAAGCACCAGGCCGATCGCGCCGAAACCGATGCCCCACAGGATCGCGTTGCGCACGCTGCCCTGAAACCGCCCGAATCCACGGGGCCCGGCCGCGCTCATCGATCGATCTCCGCGCGCGCCCTGCGCTGGCCGACCTTGCCGACGATCAGCGCGAGCACGCCGGCCACGATCAGGCCCAGGGGAATGGCGCCGGGCTCACCGTCGACGATGACCTTGCCGCCGGCCAGCACGGCGCCGAGCAGTGCGACCAGCGCGCCGGCAACGATCGGCCGACGGGTTCGGAACATGGACTGCATGGGGCGGACCCTCGATGTGGAGCAGACCGCCATCCTGCGGGGCGGATCGGGCAATGATCGGGCAATGATCGGGTACTGTCCGGACAATGATCGAACCGTGATCCGGCAACACGCCGATCGCGGCCGGCGACGGGCGCTTCGGCGCCCGGACCCTGGCGACGCTGGCGGGATGCCGACCGTGGCGCCGACGTCACAGCGCGTGGGCGGTGCTGGTCTCGATCCGGTACAGCAGCCGGTTGGCCAGTTCGGCGGCCAGCGGCTCGGGCAGGTACGGCACGGTCTTCTCGCCGTGCGGCAGGCGGATGACCAGCGTGGCCAGGCCGTGGCGGCGTTGATAGGGGCTGCGCGTGACCTTGACCTGCTGGCAGCGTGCGTCCTCGAACAGGATGATCGTCGTGCCGATCAGGCCCGCGCGCACCTCCAGGCCCTGGTCGCCGATGTGCACGCCCCAGCGCTTCCAGCGGAAGTGGACCAGCACCGCCGCGATCGCCGCGATCGCAAGTGCCGCGAGCGGCGACCACCACGGACCGCTGCCGAGCAGGAAATGCGCCGCCAGGATGGCCAGCAGCGGAAGCAGCACGACACGCTGCCAGAGGATGCGACGAAACCGGACGTGGATGCCCCGGAAGGCCGGCGGCGACCAGGCGCGACCGGCCAGTTCGGACGTGACCTGCTCCAGCCGCGCGGTCGGAATGCCGGGAACCAGGAAGCGCTTGTCCTGGTTCATCGGGTTCATCGCGTCGAGCGCGGCCTGGTGGCCGACCGCGTGCCAGCGGCCGAGCAGCCGGCCGAACGCGGTCTGGACCAGCTCCAGGCTGTGCAACTTGGACCGTTTCAGCGACTTCTCGCGCTTGTCGAGCAGTCCGTAGACGGCCTGCAGTCGCTCGGCGTCGCCGGTCAGCCGGTAGCCGTGGAAACGAACCCAGGCAATCAGGCCCGAGACCACCAGCCCGAGCGCGATGAAGGCAGCAATCAGCGCCAGCACGAGCCCGGCGGCCAGCCACGGCGCCGCCGACAGATCGCCGACGCCGACCAGGCCCGAACGCTCCAGCCACTCCACCGAGTCGACAACGCGGTCGCCGACCCGCTCGGCCAGGGGGCCGCCGACGACGCCGAGAATGATCCAGAGCTGGCTGGAGGTCATGCCGTAGCGGAACAGATCGCCGAACCCGGGCGCGAAGATCGCCGATTCGGCGGCGTCGAGATCGTCGCCCTCGCCGTCTGCGGGCTGCGCATCGGCCGCGGGAGCCCGCCGGTGCGCCCCGGCAATGCGATCGCGCAGCGCCTGCGCCTCGTCTGTGCGGATGCCCGGAAGTTCGACCTCGGTCTGCGCCGCCCCCGGCGTCTCGAGGTTGACGCGGATCAGCCCCAGCGGCTTCAGGTACAGCGGCTGGCTGAACGCGACGTTCTGGACTCGCTCGAAGCGGACCTTGAGCTCCTTGATCTCGAACAGGCCCTTGCGGACGCGAATCGCGTTGTCGGCGATCAGGAACCGGAAGCGGCGGTGATAGATCAGCGTGCCGAGCAGCCCGATCAGCAGCAGGCCACCGGCGATCAGTGCGATTTCGCGCAGTCCGAGGGCGTCGGAGACGACCGCGCCGGTGCCGCCACCGATGACCAGGAACAGGTTCTCGCGCACCGCCTTCTGCGCGCCGCTGATGTACATCGCGATGACCGCGGCGGTCGGCAGGCGTTCCCAATCGGGGCCGACGGTCCCGGCCGGTTCCGGCTCGGCGGTCTCGTTCACGCGTCGAGCTCGTCCCGGCGGTCGCCATCGTCGCTGGCCAGCGCATCGCGCAACCGGATCTGCTCGGCCAGGTGCTCGCGCAGCGTGTCGGCGGCCTCGGCGTCGAGGCCGATCAGCGTCAGGTCGGCGGTGATGCCGCCGGCGGTGAACAGCTTCAACCGGGCCAGGCCGCGCCAGCGTTCGACCGGGCCGCTGGAGGTCTCGACATGCTGGATGCGGGCGAACGGCAGGGTGGTGACCGAGCGCCAGAAGATGCCCTCCTTCGCCGCGATGTCGTGCGCGCGCACCGCCCAGCCGCGATGACCGGCGTCGACCCAGCGGTAGATGCCGATCAGCACGGCCAGCAGCAGCACGCCACCCGGTATCAGCAGCCCGGCCAGCAACGGCAGATCGGGAAGGAAATTCATGGCTGTACCCACCAGCACGAACGGCAGCCAGTAGAGCAGCGTGGTGATCACGGTGTAGCCGCGGAAGCGCTCGGCGACCGGTTCGAACTCGAGCTCGCGGTAGTCCGGCAGCGCCTCGCGGGGCGTCTGCGGATTCTCGAACGCGTCGGTTTCGTGAAGGGCGTCGTCCATGGCCTTGTCCCAGTGCTTCCGATGAGTCGGCACCGGCATTGTCGCCGATCCGGCGGGATCCGTCGTGTGCCGGAAGTCCGTGCCGGCGGTTGACCGCGGCGGGTCAGCCGCGAACGCCGCTGTCGTGCCAGCCCGAGGTGATCGGGTAGCGCCGGTCGCGGCCGAAGGCCTTGCGGGTCACGCGCGGGCCCGGCGCGCCCTGGCGGCGCTTGAACTCGGCCATGAGCACCAGGCCGGCCACCCGGCGGACCATGGCCTCGTCCAGCCCGGTGGCCTCGACGATGTCGGAGATCGGCCGGTCCTCTTCGACGTACAGCTCGATGATGCGGTCGAGCAGCGGGTACGGCGGCAGGCTGTCGTCGTCGCGCTGATCGGGTTTGAGCTCGGCCGACGGCGGGCGGTCGATGACGCCGGGCGGAATCGCCGGAGACTGTTCGTTGCGCCAGTTCGCCAGCTCGTAGACCATGCCCTTCAGGCAGTCCTTGATCGGGCTGTAGCCGCCGCACATGTCGCCGTACAGCGTGCTGTAGCCGACCGCCAGCTCGCTCTTGTTGCTGGTCGCCAGGACCAGGTGCCCGAACTTGTTGGAAAGCCCCATCAGCAGCATGCCGCGGGCACGGGCCTGCAGGTTTTCCTCGGCGATGTTCTCCGGGCGACCCTGGAACGGGCCTTCGAGCTGCTGCAGGCCGGCCTGGAAGATCGGTTCGATCGAGATCGTGTCGGTCGCAAGCCCCAGCAGGTCGACCTGCTCGGTGGCCAGGATCAGCGACAGTTCGCTGGTGTGACGCGACGGCATCAGGATGCCGTGGACGCTCTCGCCGCCCAGTCCGTCGGCGGCCAGCGCGGCGCAGATCGCCGAGTCGATCCCGCCGGACAGGCCCAGCACCACCGAGCGGAAGCCGTTCTTGCGCACGTAGTCGGTCAGTCCGCGCTGCAGCACCCGCCAGGTCACCGGCAGGCGATCGGTCTCGCCTTCGGGCCAGTGCAGATACTCGAGCCGGCCGGCGCCGGCGTGGAAGCCGACGTGCAGCAGCACCTCGTCGCACAGCGCGGCCGGCGGAGAGAGCGTGCCGTGGCCGTCGATGCAGAGCGAATGGCCGTCGAAGACCAGCTCGTCCTGGCCGCCGACGCAGTTCAGGTACAGGATCGGCAGGCCGGTCTCGGCATGGCGGGCCTTCAGCACCTGGCCGCGGTCGATGTGCTTGTCGTGGTAGTAGGGCGAGGCGTTCGACGACAGCAGCAGTTCGGCACCGGCCTCTTTCGCGGCGCGCGCGGCCTCCGGCGCCCAGGTGTCCTCGCAGATCAGCACGCCGACCTTCACGCCCTTGATCTCGACGACCAGCGGGGTGTCGCCCTGGACGAAGTAGCGCCGTTCGTCGAACACGGCATAGTTCGGCAGGTCCCACTTGTCGTAGGTGCCGAGCACCGAGCGATCGCGGATCCAGGCCGCGGCGTTGTAGCGCTTGTCGCCGTCGGCGCGCGGATAGGTCAGCACCACGTCGATGCCGTGGACGGCCTGGACGATTTCGTGGAACAGGGTCTCGGTTCGCCGCATGAAGCCCGGCCGCAGCACCAGGTCCTCGGGCGGGTAGCCGGTCAGGGCCAGCTCGGGGAACAGGATCAGGTCGGCGCCCAGTTCGTCCCGGGCCCGCTCGATCGAGGCCAGGATCCGGTCCCGGTTGGACGTGATGTGCCCGACGAGGAAATCGTCCTGGGCCAGCGCGATCTTCAGCATCGGGTCGGTTTCCGCGATGGACGGAGGGTCGGTCTTTCGACCGGTTCACCCGCGCCGGCGGCCGGCGCGGATGCGATCGGGCGCGTCAGCCCTTCAGCCGGTCGGCAATCGCCGTGCCCAGCTCGACCGGCGAACGCACGGTGGTCACACCGGCTTCTTCCAGCGCGGCGTACTTGGCCTCGGCCGTGCCCTTGCCGCCGGCGATGATGGCGCCGGCATGGCCCATCCGCTTGCCGGGCGGCGCGGTGACGCCGGCGATGTAGCCGACCACCGGCTTGGTCACGTTCTCGGCGATGAATTCGGCCGCTTCTTCCTCGGCCGTGCCGCCGATCTCGCCGACCATGATGATGCCCTCGGTTTCCGGGTCTTCCTGGAACAGGTCGAGGCAGTCGATGAAGTTCATGCCGTTGATCGGGTCACCGCCGATGCCGATGCAGGTGGTCTGTCCGAGACCGGCATTGGTGGTCTGGAACACCGCCTCGTAGGTCAGCGTGCCGGACCGCGACACGATGCCGACCTTGCCGGGCTTGTGGATGGCGCCCGGCATGATGCCGATCTTGCACTCGCCCGGGGTGATGATGCCGGGGCAGTTCGGGCCGATCAGGGTGACGTCCTGATAGTCGGCCAGCGCGGCCTTGACGCGCATCATGTCCAGCACCGGGATGCCCTCGGTGATGGCCACGATGATCCGGACGCCGGCGTCGGCGGCCTCGAGGATCGCGTCGGCCGCGAAGGGCGGCGGCACGAAGATCATCGACGCATCGGCGCCGGTTTCCTCGACGGCCGCCTCGACGGTGTCGAAGACCGGCAGGCCCAGGTGTTCCTGGCCGCCCTTGCCGGGGGTCACGCCGCCGACCAGGCGGGTGCCGTATTCGATGGCCTGTTCGGAATGGAAGGTGCCCTGCGAGCCGGTGAAGCCCTGGCAGATCACGCGGGTGTTCTTGTTGACCAGTACGCTCATTGAAGTCTTCCTTCAGGCTGCCGCTTCTGCAGCCTTTCTCGTATTCGTTTGTCAGGCCGCCGCTTCGACGGCCTTCCGGGCACCGTCGTTCAGGTCGTCGGCGGTGATGATCTTCATGCCGCTGTCGGCCAGCAGCCGCTTGCCCTGCTCCACGTTGGTGCCTTCCAGCCGCACCACCACGGGCACCTCGACGCCGACGTCCTTGACCGCGCCGATGATGCCCTCGGCGATCAGGTCGCAGCGCACGATGCCGCCGAAGATGTTGACCAGGATGGCCTGGACGTTGTCGGACGACAGGATCAGCTTGAAGGCCTCGGTGACGCGTTCCTTGGTCGCACCGCCGCCCACGTCGAGGAAGTTGGCCGGCTCGCCGCCGGCCAGCTTGATGACGTCCATGGTGGCCATGGCCAGGCCGGCGCCGTTGACCATGCAGGCGATGTTGCCGTCCAGGGTCACGTAGTTCAGGTCGTGCTTGCTGGCGGCCAGCTCGGTCGGGTCTTCCTGCGACTCGTCACGCATCTCGACCAGGTCCGGATGACGGAACAGCGCGCTGCCGTCGGCATTGATCTTGGCGTCCAGGGCGCTGAGGTTGCCTTCGCCATCGATGATCAGCGGGTTGACCTCGACGATCGCCAGGTCCTTGTCGATGAACAGCTTGTACAGGCTGTCCATGATCTTCGTGAGCTGGCGGACCTGCTTGGCGTTCAGGCCCATGCCGAAGCCGACCTGGCGGGCCTGGTAGGGCATGAACCCGGCCGCGTTGTCGACCGTCACGCGGATGATCTTTTCCGGGGTTTCCTCGGCGACCTGCTCGATGTCGACGCCGCCGGCAGCCGAGCCCATGAACACCACGGCGCGCTGGCCACGGTCGACCAGCGCCGACAGGTAGAGCTCCTGCTTGATGTCGGTGGCCTCGGCGATCAGTACCGAGTTCACCGGCAGCGCGCGCCCGCCGGTCTGATAGGTCTCGATGGCCATGCCGAGCATCGTCCCGGCGATCTCGCGGACCTCGTCGAGGCTGTTGGCCAACTTGACGCCGCCGGCCTTGCCGCGGCCGCCGGCGTGGACCTGGGCCTTGACCACCCACTGGCTGCCGCCCACCGCTTCGGCGGCCTTGACTGCTTCGTCGGCCGTGGTGGCCAGTTCGCCGCGCGGCACCGGAATGCCGTAGGCAGCGAACAGGTCCTTGGCCTGGTACTCATGAAAATTCATGCTGGATTCCCATTGCTTGGATCGTTGTGAGGTCGCGTAGGACGGCCGCTTCGGACCGCCGGCCGGCAAGGCTGCGCCGGCAACCGACGAAATATAACAAAACAGCCACGCCCGCAGGGTCCGGCCGAGCCCGAATGCCTTTGCCATCCGGCCCCGATCCGCTATAGTGCATGCAGGCACGAGGATCAGACCATCACCGGGGGATTCGCGTGAGCGACCTGTTCCAGAAGACCGCCGCCGACAGCGATCTGACCCGTCGATCGCTGAACTACCTTGCGGCCTTCCGACTCGCCCTGTCCGCGGTGGTCGTCGCGGTTGCCTTCGGCGGGTTTTCCGACCCCATCGCCGCTGAATACAAGCTCTTCCTGTCGCGGGCCGCGGGCCTGACCTACGTCGGTGCGGCGCTGGCCTTCGCGTTCTTCCAGTGGCGACCGATCCACGATTACCAGGAGCTGGCCAAGTTCTCGCTGGCCACCGACATCGTCCTGCTGCTGCTGGTGCTGCACTGCTTCGGCGGGCTGGCCAGCGGGCTGGCCATCCTGCTGATCTTCGTGGTCGGCATCGCGGGCCTGCTGCTGCCGCTGATCACCGCCCTGTTCTTCGCCTCGCTGATCTCGCTGGGCATCCTGCTGGAGGCCTGGCTGGCGATGACCGCCGGCTCCTCGGAGTCGCTGGCGCTGCAGGCCGGCATCTACGGGATCGCGACCTTCGTGACCGCGCTGGGCTGCTCGCTGCTCGGCCGCTGGGGGCGCGAATACCAGCTGCTGGCCGAGCGCCGCCGCAACGACCTGGTCGGTCTCGAGCAGGTCAACGACCTGATCATCCGCCGGATGCGTTCCGGCGTGCTGGTGGTCGACGCGGAACTGAAGATCCGCCAGATGAACGAATCGGCCTGGTACCTGCTGGGCAGCCCGCCGGTCAGCGAGGACCGGCTCAACGTGATCGCGCCGGCGCTGGTCGAGCGACTGAACCTCTGGCGCAGGACCGGCCGGGCCGAGGACGAGGGGCTGCTGCTGAAATCGACCCAGGCCGCCGTGGTGCCGCAGTTCGTTCGGCTGCCCGGGGTGGTCGGCGAGGCCACGCTGATCTTCCTCGAGGACACCTCTGTGGTCAGCCGACGTGCACGCGACCTGGCCCAGGCGTCGCTGGCCCGCTTGTCGGCGTCGATCGCCCACGAGATCCGCAATCCCCTGGGCGCACTGAGCCACGCCGCCCAGCTGCTCGGTGAATCGCCGGACCTGCCGAAACAGGACCAGCGCCTGATCAGGATCATCCACGACCACACCGTACGGATGAACGACATCGTCGAGAACGTGCTGAAGCTGTCGCGCCGCGAACGGGCCAGCATCGAGCAGGTCAACATTTCGGACTGGCTGCGGACCCTGGCCGAGGAGTTCCGCGGCCAGCACCGGCTGCCCGAGTCGCGGATCCGGGTCGAAGCGCCGAAAAGCGAGATCCAGGTGCTGATGGACCCGACCCAGCTGCAGCAGGCGGTGAGCAACCTGATGGAGAACGCGCTCCGGCATGCCGGCAGCGACACCCACCAGCCCACCGTCACCCTGCGCCTGAGCCCGATCCGCGGGCACCGCGAGATGGCGCTGGACATCATCGACGACGGCCCGGGCATCCCGCTGGAGAAACGCAGCCAGATCTTCGAGCCGTTCTTCACCACCCACAAGCAGGGCTCCGGCCTGGGCCTGTTCCTGGCCCGCCAGATGTGCGACGCCAACGCCGCCCCGCTGGAATATGTTCAAATCCCGAATGCAGGGGCCTGTTTCCGGATCCTGCTGCGCCGGGCCGGCCGCGACGACGCGGCCCCGGCCACGCCGCACGCGAAACTGGCCGACGCCTGATGTCCCGTCTCGAAGAGGCTTTGGAACACCGATGAGTCAACCCCGTGCACTGGTCGTCGACGACGAACCCGATCTTCGCGAGCTGCTCGAACTGACCCTGTCCAGGATGGGCGTGGAGGTCGAAACCGCCGAAGACCTGGCCGACGCCCGGCGCAAACTCGGCGCCGGAACCTTCGACTTCTGCCTGACCGACATGCGGCTGCCCGACGGCAACGGCCTGAGCCTGGTCAAGGAGATCAGCCGCGACATTCCCGACATGCCGGTTGCCATGATCACCGCCTACGGCAAGGTCGAGGACGCGGTCACCGCGCTGAAGTACGGCGCCTTCGACTTCGTCTCCAAGCCGGTCGATCTGGAAGCCCTGCGCAACCTGGTCCGGACCGCGATCAAGCTTCGCGAGGACGACGCCGAAAAGGCCGGAACCGCCGCTGAACCCGGGGCATCGGAGGGCGAAAGCGCTCCAGCGTCCGGCGAGTCGACCGATGCCGCTCCCGACGCTGCGCGCCAGGGCGTGATCCTGGAGCGGATGATCGGGCGTTCGGATTCGATCAAGCGGGTCCGCCAGACCATCGTCAAGCTGGCCCGCAGCCAGGCGCCGGTGATGATCAGCGGCGAGTCCGGCACCGGCAAGGAGCTGGCGGCTCAGTTGATCCACGACCTGAGTCCGCGCACCGAAGGGCCGTTCGTGGCGGTCAACTGCGGTGCGATCCCGTCGGAACTGATGGAAAGCGAGTTCTTCGGTCACCGCAAGGGCAGCTTCACCGGCGCCGACGCCGACAAGGACGGCCTGTTCGTGTCGGCCAACGGCGGTACGCTGTTCCTCGACGAGGTCGCCGACCTGCCGCTGAACATGCAGGTCAAACTGCTGCGGGTGATCCAGGAAAAGCGGGTCCGTCCGATCGGCGGCAAGGAGGAAGCGCCGATCGACGTGCGCATCCTGTCGGCCTCGCACAAGGCGCTGAAGCCGCTGGTCGACAGCGGCGACTTCCGTTCCGACCTGTATTTCCGACTCAACGTCATCGAGCTGCCGCTGCCTGCGCTGTCGGATCGCCAATCCGACATTCCTCTGCTGATCGAGCATTTCCTCGCCGTGATTTCGGAACAGTGGGGGGAAGCACCGAAAGGCCTGCAGCCGGCCGCGCTCGACGAGCTCTGCCGGCACCAGTACTCGGGCAACGTGCGCGAGCTGTTCAACATCCTGCAGCGCGCGGTCACCCTGTGCGACGGGCAGACCATCGAGGTCGACGACCTGCAGCTGCAGCGAACCCGGCTCGACGACGGCGACGACCTGCCGACCGACCCGGGCGAGCGCAGCCTCGACGACTACATGGAAAACATCGAGAAGCGGATTCTCGAGAACGCCCTGAAAGACGCCAAGTACAACAAGACCGAGGCCGCGCGCCGGCTCGGCATCACCTTCCGCTCGCTGCGCTACAAGCTCGACAAGTACGGGATCGAGTAAGCCCCCTCGGCCTGCCCGGCCGCCCGCCGGCCGGGGCCGGAAACGAGAACGCCGCCCGCGGTCGAGACCGGGGCGGCGTTCCTTGTGGCGCGAAGCGCGCCGGACCTTCGATCGGTCTACTGGATCGAGGTGGTCTGGGTCGAGCTGTCGTCGCCGGTGTTGATCCGGGTCTCGCTCGAGTTGGTCACGGTCACCGTGCCGGAAATCACATCGCTGCCCGGCACCGCGCCGCTGCCGACGTCGATCGGCACCGTCAACACCGCGGCACCCGGCGAATCGGCCTGCAGCGAGGCGACCGACCAGACCCCGGCGGTGTAGCTGCCGAGCAGGTTCGATGTCACCGAACCCAGCGTCACATCGGCCGGCAGCACGGTGGCCAGGTCGAGGTCGATGACCGAAGCGTCGGACGGGCCGAGGTTCACCAGCTGGAATTCATAGATGAGCGTACCGCCCGGGGCCACCGGGTCCGGCAGCTCGAGCGAGGTCACGCGCAGGTCGATTTCGCGATCCACCGTGGTCTGCGCCTGGTCGCCCACCAGCGGGTCGACGAGCACCTGGCCGGGATCGACCGTGACGTTGCCGAAGTCGGCCTGGACGAGCTCGCCGTCCGGTGCCGACGGGCCGACGTCGTACCACAGCGAAGCGGTGGCCGACTGGCCGGCCGGCAGCGTGGCGATGGACCAGGCCCACAGGTTCGGGTCGGTGCCGTCCTGGACCAGCGTGCCCAGCGACACCGCAGGCGTTACCGTCACATCGACGGGCAGCGAGAGCACGATGTCGGCGTCGATGTTGTCGGCATCGAAGGTGGTGTTGTTGTTGGTCAGCGTGAACTGCTGGAAGGCGTTGCCGGGGTTGCCGCCGGGCGCGCTGCCGGCCACCACGCCGGCGTCGGAGGTGCTGGCCACCGTCAGGTCCACCGTTTCCGGCCCGATCACGTCCAGGCAGCGCTGGGTGATGCTGCTGCCGGCGATCGAGACCTGGGCGCCGGGCACGCCATCGACCGAGACCAGATCGACGCAGAACGCATCCACGCCCGGCTCGAAACTGTCGATGCTGAACTCGAACAGCAGCTCCTCGTCGAGCGAGCCGATCAGCGGCGACCAGGTCGGCGGCAGGAAGTCGTTGTCCGACTCGATCAGCGTCACGCCGCTGCCACTCGGATACTGCAGCGCGATGTCGACGACCGAATTCAGCGTCGACGGCCCCTGCGGCGAGGCGAGGACCGAGAAGTTCACCGCAGCCGGGCCGGCAGTAAGATCGATCTGGCTCTGCGGGAAGCTGACGATGGTGAACTCGAGCGCGGCCTGCTTGATCACGTCGAGATCGGCGCCGGCGGCGTTATCGGCCGGGTTGATGTCGGCAACCGTCGGTGAGTCGATGACGGCATCGGCGGTCGCCAGCTCGCCGATCGTGGCCGCGGCATCGGCGGTGAAGAGCAGCTGCATCTCGACCTGCGCACCGGCATTCAGGTCGCCGATCGACCAGGTGCCGCTGCAGTTGGCGTCGAAGGCGAAGCCGGCGCCGCCGGAGACCACGCTCGGGCAGCCGATCGAGCCGCTGCCAGGCAGCAGTACGTCGAGATCGACGGTTACCGAAGTGGCATCGAGCTGGCCGGTGTTGGCCGCGCGCAGCGCCAGCGTGGTGCCGGCGCCGCCGGCGACCAGGTCCAGCGCGCCACCGCCGGGCACGGTGTCCCAGCTCACGCCCAGGTCGGCGGCGATCGGCTCGAAGTCGCCGGAAAAGATCGGCGTCCCGCCGGGCGCGCAGACGAGCACGGCACAGTCCGGACCGTTGCAGTCGTTGATCCTGGCATCGCTGGTGACGATGCTCAGCGTGACCGGGTCACCGGAAATGGCCGCGCCCAGCTGCATGATGCTGCCGTCGGCCTCGACGACGTACTCGCCATCGACGTCGCCCGGCAACTGATCGAGCGCGAACACGAAGTCCCCCGGCTGCGGAATCGGCAGCGTGACCGCCGGTCCGTCGGGGTTCGGCACGCAGCGCAGGTCGTCCCAGGCAGTCTGCACCTCGAGACGACGGGCGGACGGGCGGTACACGATCGAATTGATCGGGCTCTCGGTCTCGATGGCCGGCTGACCGTCGACGCTGAGCTGGACCTGGCCATGTGCGGGTACGGACAGCAGCCCGCCGAGGACCACGCCGAGGGAAAGCAATCGGTTCATAGGGTTCGCCAAATGTAATCAATGTGTTGCGTGCCGGGTGCTATTATCACACAAGCATCCGTTAAAACCTCATTCAGGCACGGCAAAAGATTCGCTCGCAATCGGGAAACGATGTGCGATGCGACGCACGCACTGCGCTCGGACGCGTGGCGCGCGCCACAGTTCCTGCAGATCGACGGATTCACCCAACGCCCCAACCCGACGATTCGAATGACAGCCACAGGGAACCACCTTGCCGCGCGGACGTCGACGCCGCCGGACATCAACCTCGTTTCACACCGGACCGCCGATTCGAACACCTGGATCGGCGCCTTCCGCGCGGTCCGCGAAAGCACCGAACACCTGGTCGCGAGCCTCGGTGCCGAAGACCAGAACCTCCAGGCCATGCCGGAGGCCAGCCCGATCAAGTGGCACCGCGCGCACACGACCTGGTTCTTCGAAACCTTCATCCTGGCCCGCGAAATCGATGGCTGGCAGCCGGTCGACCCGGCCTACTGCGAGCTGTTCAACAGCTACTACAACGGCATCGGACGGCAACACCCGCGCGCACGCCGGCACCTGATCGCGCGCCCGGACCACGCCGAGGTCACCGCCTACCGGCAGCGGATCGACGATGCGCTGGTCGACTGGCTCGAGCGCGCCGATTCCGACGTCGTGGCCCGCGTCGCGCCTCGCCTGGTACTCGGACTGAATCACGAGCAACAGCACCAGGAACTGATCCTGACCGACTACAAGGCCGCGCTGCCCGACAATCCGCTCGGCCGTCCGCTGGGTGCACCGCCGGTCAAGGCCGCAACGCCCGCCGGCGATGTCGGGGCCGACTGGGTCCGGTTCGCCGGCGGCGAGGTCGAGATCGGTCACGCCGGGCCGGCCTTCGCGTTCGATAACGAAACCCCGCGTCACAAGGTCATCCTGAACCACGATTTCGAACTGGCCCGACGCCCGGTCACCTGCGGTGAATGGCGCGCGTTCATCGACGACGGCGGTTACCGCGAGCCGCTGCTGTGGCTGTCCGACGGCTGGGCCTGGCTCGCCGAAACCCGCACCTGCGCGCCGGCCTACTGGCGCGAGGACGGCCGGATCCAGACCCTGGCCGGCGTGCGCGAGGCCAGCGACGACGAGCCGGTTACCCACATCAGCCTGTACGAAGCCGCGGCCTACGCCGAGTGGGCCGGCGCGCGGCTGCCGACCGAGGCCGAATGGGAGCACGCGGCTAGCGGCCGGCCGGTCCGGGGCCACTTCGCGAATCGCGGCCGTTTCCACCCCGAAGCCCTGTCGGCCGAGCCCGGCGACGACTTCGAACAGCTGTTCGGCGGTGTCTGGGAATGGACCCAGTCGGCCTACCTGCCCTACCCCGGTTTTGCCCCGGCGCCCGGCGCGGTGGGCGAGTACAACGGCAAGTTCATGGCCAATCAGATGGTACTGCGCGGCGGCAGCTGCGCAACGCCGGCCGGCCACGTGCGGGCCAGTTACCGGAACTTCTTCTATCCGGCCGATCGCTGGCAGTTCACCGGCCTGCGCCTGGCCAGGAGCGCCCGATGAACGACACCCCGACCGATTCGATCCACGCCGCTTCGACGGCGACCGATCAGGACGCGAGCGACGACGGGACGACGACCGCGAAGTCGAACGACCTCCCCGATCCGAGTCGCGAGTTTCTCGCCGACGCGATCGCCGGGTTGCAGGGCCAGCCGCGCACGCTGCCGTGCAAGTACCTGTACGACGAACGCGGCTCGGAACTGTTCGAGCAGATCTGCGCGACCGACGAGTACTACGTGACCCGCGCCGACCTGGCGCTGCACGAGTCCTGCCTCGACGCGATCGCCGCGCAGGTCGGCCCCGATGCCCACATCATCGAATTCGGGTCGGGAGCCGGAATCAAGATCCGGCGGCTGCTCGAGACCTGCCAGCGGGTCCGCGCCTATTCCCCGATCGAGATTTCCGGCGAGGCGCTGGCGATTTCCGTCGCCCGGCTCGCCGACGGCTTTCCGCACCTGGAGATCCTGCCGCTGGAGGCCGATTACACCCAGCCGCTGCCCGACGGAGTGTTCCGCCTCGATCCGCCGGCGCGCCGGCGCGTGGTGTACTTCCCGGGCTCGACGATCAGCAACTTCGAACGTGGCGAAGCACGTGACTTTCTCGGCCGCATGGCACGCATCGCCGGTGCCGGCGGCGGGGTGTTGATCGGGGTCGACCTGGTCAAGGACGTCGACCGCCTGCGCGCAGCCTACGACGACGACGCCGGCGTGACCGCAGCGTTCAACCTCAACCTGCTGGAGCGGCTGCGCAGCGAGTTGGGCGCCGGGATCGAGCTCGATGCGTTCAGTCACGAAGCGCGCTGGGACGCCGAACGCCAGCGGATCGAAATGCACCTGGTGGCCGAGCGGCCGACGGTCATCGTCCTGGCCGACCGACGCTTCGAGTTCCAGGCCGGCGACAGCATCCACACCGAGAACAGCCACAAGTACACGATCGAAGGCTTCCGCGAACTGGCTCGCTCGGCCGGCCTGGTGCCGGTCGAGACCTGGCTCGATCCGGATGGCCTGTTCAGCATGCACTACCTGGAACCGGCCCCGGTCGGCTGACCGGGCCGAGCCAGGCGCCTTTGCGCCGCGTTCAGGGGCTCGACGATGCCGAAGACGCTCCCGGCGCAGGCAGGGGCTCGGGGGCGCGGCCCTGCTCCAGCCGCAGCGCGTTGCGGTAGCAGCGCGTGGCGGCCTCGAGCTGGCCGCCTCGATCGAACACCCGCGCCAGCGCGGCAAAGGCCTCGGCGTCCGGCCGCGCGCGGACCGCGGCCTCGAGATGCTCGCGCGCCCGTTCGTCCTCGCGCGCGTCGAGGTAGAGCCGGCCCAGCGCCAGCTGCAGCGCGGCCGACTCCGGTGCACGCGCCAGCCACTCGCGACAGTGCTTGATGCGGGCCGCGCGATCGGCCTCGTCGGCCTGGGCGTACAGCACCAGCAGGTCGTCGTCGAGGTCGCCGGCCAGCACCCGGCGCAGCTCCGGCTCGGCCAGCTCGGCACGATCCAGTTCCAGCGCTCGCCGGGCGAACGCGGCAACCACTTCCGGACGTTGCTTCAGCCCGCCCTTCAGCGCACGCCAGGTCGACTGCAGCGCAGCGACGTCGTGGGCGGCGGCCAATTCGCGCCCGGCCGCCAGCTCGACCAGGCCCTGCGCACGCTCGGCATCGACCAGGTCGGCCTTGCGCATGGCCGGCACCAGCAGGCGCAGCTCGTGCCAGCGCTCGGCCTGCTGGTAGGCCTGCAGCAGCAGGCGCAGCACGCCTTCGTGCTTCGGTTTCTTCAGGTGCAGCTCTTCGAGCGGCGCGATGGCGCCCTCGGCATCGCCGTCGGCCAGCAGCAGGCGGGCCCGGGTCAGCTGGGTGATGAAGTGCTTCTGACCGAAGCGACGATCGGCGTGCTCGAGGTAACCGTCGCGCCGCTGCTCGGCACCCTGCCCCTGCGCGGCCCGCGCCGCGGCCAGGTAGCCGGCGGTCGATCCATGGTGGGCCAGGGTCTTGTTCAGCGCGCGCTCGGCGTCGGCCCAGCGGCCCTCGGTCAGGGCCATGAGCCCGCGATCGAGATTGCGGCGGTCGCGCGCATCGCGCAGTGTTCGCGCCGCTCGGCCGGGCGCCCGCAGCAGCGCGACGACCACGGCCAGCGCCAGCCAGGACAGCAGCACGCCGCCGACCAGCACCAGCAGCGACATCTGCAGCCGCCAGCCGCCGAACTCGACCAGCACGTAGCCGGGGTCGTCGAGAAGCCGCGGCGCCAGCCAGGCCCCGCCGATCACCGCCAGCGCCAGGACCAGCAGCAGGACGATCAGAACGACCAGGCGCTTCATTCCTCCCGCTCCAGCGCCGCGTCGAGGCCGTCCAGCACGTCGTCGTAGGCGGCCGGCAGGGCCGGCGGCTCGGGCTCGGCGCCGAGCTCGTTCAGGCGCTCCAGCGCGTCGCCGACGATGGTCGTGTCGCGATCGAAGTACCCCGTGACGGTCTGGCGAGCATCGTCGACCAGGGCCGCGGCCGTGGCCCAGTCCTGGCGGGCGGTCGCGATCGCCGCGGCCTCCAGTATCGAGGTGATCCGGCTGCGCGCCCGGTCCAGCTCGACCGGCGTCGGCGGCGCATCGTCGATGGTCTCGACCTTGACCAGCGCGCCGAACGCGCCGGCCACGCGGTCGCGCCACGTGGCCGACGATGGGTCGCCGGGGCCGGGCGACGAGGTCGTTTCGTCCGTGACGGTCCGCGACGCGCTCGGCCAGTCGGCGGCGCTCGCGGCCAGCCGCTGCAGCGCAGCGACCCGGTCGGCGGTATCCGGGCCCTGCAGGCGTTCGGCGCTTCGCAGCAGCCGGTCCATGGCCTCACCGGCGGCCGCGTCCGGCCCGATGTCGGCCAGCCGGGCTGCCGCGCGCTGCCAGGCCGCGCGCGCGGCGCCGGCGTCGGCGTTCAGCATCCAGGCATCGCGGCCCTGGACCAGCAGCGCGCGGGCGTGCACAGCCGCCAGGCGGCGGGCACGGGCCTGGCCGATCGCCTCGAGATCGGCCCCGAGGCTGCCGAGCTGGTCCTGCAGCGCTTCCACCCGCTGTTCGATCCGCTGCTCCAGCGAGCCCATCCTCGCCTCGAGGCTGGCCTCGCCGCTGGACTGGCTGCCTTCCAGCCGCCCGATCCGACGCGCCAGCGCGTCGAGCGCGTCGGGATCGCGTTCGGCCGCCTCGCGGACCTCGGCCAGGGCCTGTTCCAGTGCGGTGATGTCGGACTCCAGGCCCGCGCGAAGCTGTCCACGCTGCTCGTCCAGCGTATCGACCCGTCCGGCCAGCGCCTCGAGCCGACCGTCCAGTGCATCGAATTCATCGGCCCCGATCCGGTTTTCGTTCGTCGGCGCATCGTCGGCCGGTGCCCAGAACGGAAAACCGGCCAGCGCCAGCGCTCCGAGGGCGATCAGCAGCGCCAGCCAGGCAAGACCGCGACCGCCGCCGGTTCGCTGGGTGCTGTCCGGCGTGGCGGGCGTGGTGGAGGCGCGCCCGGAGGCAGCGCCGGACGTCGACCGGCTCGATTCGGGCGACGCATCGTCGTCCGAGGCCGGCGGCCGGGCCGCCGAGGCCGAGGGATCGGCCTCGCGGCCGGCCGGCGTGCGCGAGTCGTCGGAATGCTCGCTCATGGGACCCATCCGTTTCGAAACCGCATTCGATGCTACCGGAACTTCGCCCCGAGCGGGGTCACGGACCCGGGGCGAGGCCGGTCAGCCGCTCGACGGCGACCCGCAGGGCGGTATCCGACGCCCCATCGGCCTGGACGATTTCGCCGATCCCGAGTGCCCGGGCGCGCGCGGCCAGGCGCGCCGAAGAGACGACGAATCGACCGGCTCGCCAGCGGCGACGCAGCGGTTCCGGCAGGGTCTCGGCCAGGCGCTCCAGCGTGGCCGGACTGCTGACGAGGGTGATCACCGACCGATCACCGCCGAGCGCCTCGAGCAGGGCCGGCGGCGGTTCGAGCGGTACGCGACGGTACGGGGCGAGCACATCGACCGTCGCACCTCGCGCGCGCAGGGTTCGGGCAATCCGGGTGCGGCCACCCGGCGCGGCCAGGATCACGAATCGACGACCCTCGATCCGCGCGGCGGCCAGCTCGGACAGGGCCAGCACGTCTTCACTGGTGCCGCCGCTGGCCGGATGAACGACCGCCATGCCGGCCTCGCGCAGCGGTCCGGCCGTGCCCGGCCCGGGTGCCACGAGCCGGCAATCGGCCAGGCGCTCGGTGCCGAGGGCGCGCAGCGCGACGGCAGCAGCGCGCGGGCTGGTGATGACCAGCCCGTCGACCGGCCGGCAGTGCTCGAAGGCCTCGGCCAGGGCGCGCTCGTCGACCGGCTCGAGCGCGAACATCGGCGCCCGGATCACGGCCAGGCCCGCCTCCGACAGCACTGCGCCCAGCGAATCCTCGTCGGTTCCGGCGCGGGTCACCACCACGAGCGGGGCGGCCCGCTCGCTGTCGCCGGGCCGGTCATTCATCGGCGATGTCCGGCGCGCACGTGCTCGGGCCCGGCCGGCGACGGGAATCGACCGAAGCGATGCGCGCAGTTCGAAGTGGCCGATCCGGCCGGCGCAGAAAAAGAAGAAGCCCGCTGGCGAGAGCGGGCTTCTGGGATAGATTCCGGGTGTCTGACGAAGCCGACCAACGTGCAGGGGGCTTGCGTGTTGGCGTTGGCAGTAGGGGGACGCACATCAATCAGCAACGTCGTGGACGACACCCGGAAAAGCGAATCGTGTCTTGCAGCGTACTGCAACCCTAGTGCATGTCGTGTGAAACCTGCCCCTCTCTCACTCTATGACTCGATTGTGGCACAGCCGATTCGGCGTGTCCAGCCCCAGTTTCGACCCCGATTCTACGACTTTAGTCCAACAAGAATCGCCTCGCCACCTTCGGCCAGCAGCCGCTCGGCGGCCCGACGTCCCAGCGCATCGGCCCGGCCGGCCGGGCCTTCCAGTTCGACCTCGACCCCGACACCCCGCTCGCCGCCCAGCCGCGCGCGCAGGCGCAGTCGCTCGCCGTCGAGTTCGGCATGGGCCGCCAGCGGCATCCGGCAGTCGGCGCCGAGCCGGTCGACGACCGCACGCTCGGCGGCCACCGCGGTGCGCGTGGCTTCGCAGGACACCGCGGCGAGACGGGCCCGGAGCTCGACATCGTCGGCCCGGCATTCGATCGCGATCACGCCCTGTCCGGGTGCAGGCAGCCAGCGATCGGTCGACAGCTCGATCGCGGTGGCCGGCTCGACGCCGAGCCGGCGCAGCCCGGCCGCGGCCAGCACGGTGGCATCGATCCGGCCCTCGAATACGGCGTTCATGCGCGTCTCGACGTTGCCGCGCAGCGGCACGATCTCGAGGTCGGAACGAAGCGCCTCGAGCTGGCGGATGCGGCGCAGGCTGGAACTGCCGACCCGGCTGCCGGGCGGCATCCGCTCGATCGGCGTGGCGTCGCGGGTGATCCACAGGTCGCCGGCATCGGCGCGCGGCAGCCAGGCGGCCAGCACCAGGCCGTCGGGCATCCGCGCCGGCACGTCCTTGAGCGAATGCACGGCGAAATCGGCCCGACCCTCGACGATGGCATGCTCCAGCTCCTTCAGGAACAGCCCCTTGCCGCCGATCTCGGCCAGCGAGCGGTCGAGCACTTCGTCGCCGCGCGTACTCATCGGCATCAGTTCCACCGCGAGATCGGGGTGCGCCTCGACCAGCCGATCGCGGACGTGCTCGGATTGCCACAGGGCCAGGCGACTCTTGCGCGTGGCGAGATAACGGGGATTCATCGGCGGCATCGGGGTCTCGTTCGGAGTTTCGGTTGGAATCTCGGGCGCGATTCAGTGCGGGTCATCGTGGCCGGTCAGCAGCCGCTTCACGGCCGCGTGGTTGCGGCGCGACACCTCGGGCTGGTAGTCGATGCCGGCCAGCGTGACGCGCTCCACGCCGCCGGCGTCGCGAAACAGCGAGCGAACGTGCCGCCGGTTGACCAGCGCCGCACGATGGACGCGCAGAAACTGCTCGGGATGGCGCGCTTCGAGCTCCTTCAGCGTGGCGTCGGCCAGCGCCCGACCCTCGGTCGAATGCACGACGGTGCACTTGTCTTCCGACGACAGCGCGCGGACCTGGTCGAGCGGAATCCGCAGCCGCCGCTCGCCGACCCGTGCCGAGAGCATCGGGCCCTCCGCGTCGTCGGCCGGGCGATCGCCGCCGGTGCGTGCCGCAAAGCGCTGAAGCGCCGCGCGCAGCCGTTCCCGACGAACCGGTTTGACCAGATAGTCCAGCGCCGCGACGTCGAACGCGTCGACCGCGTACTCATCGTGCGCGGTCACGAAGATCACCGCCGGCGGCGAATCGAGCCCGCGCAGCGCACGGGCCAGCTCGATGCCGTCGATCCCGGGCATTTCGATGTCGAGCAGCAGCAGATCGGGGACGAGCTCGCGGCAGCGCTCGAGCACGCGGTCGGGCCTGGATTCACAGCCGACCACCTGCACACCCGGCTCGCCGCGCAACAGGCCGACCAGGCGCTCGACGGCCAGCGGCTCGTCGTCGACCACCATCACCGGGCGCGCCGGACCCGGCGTCATCGCTCGGCTCGCCAACGGGCGTCGAGCCAGCGATCGATCGCGGTGATTTCATCGGGATGCACGCCGTGCTGCATGACCCAGGCCTGCCACTGCACCTCGACGTCGGCCGCGGCCAGCGCTTCGGCCGCGTGCCGGCCCAGCGCCATCGGCACGATCGGATCGACGCTGCCGTGGCCCATGAACACCGGCGCGCGGCGACCGGCCTCGGTCGACCAGCGGCTCAGCCCGTCGCCATCGAGCAGGTAGCAGGACAGCGCGATCACGCCGGCCAGGGTTTCGCGCTGCGCCAGCCCGCAGCGCAGCGCGATCGCCCCACCCTGGGAGAAGCCGGCCAGCACGATCCGCGCCGCCGGCACGCCGCCTTCGATCTCGCGGTCGATCAGTCGCTGGACCCTGGCCTGCGAGTCGGCAATGCCCTCGACATCCTGGTCACGGGCAATGTCGAAGCCCAGGATGTCGTACCAGGCGCGCATCGCCATGCCGCCGTTGACCGTCACCGGCCGGACCGGCGCGTGCGGGAACACGAACCGGACCGAACGGCCCGCGGTGGCCTGCCGGAGCTGCGGTACAATCGGCTCGAAATCGTGGCCGTCGGCGCCGAGCCCGTGCAGCCAGATCACGCTGCAGGACGGGTCGGGACCGGTTTCGGTCACGATGCATTCCAGTTCATTCGATTCGAGGTGGCTCATGCAACGGATTCTACCCGCTGCACTCCGCATCCTGTCCGCGGCGCTGCTTGCCGCGCTGCTGCTCGGCGGTTGCGGGCTGAAGGTCGACCTGGTGCTGCCCGAAGCCGCACCGGCCGAGGCCGACGACGACCGCGAGCCGGAGGACGACGAGGCATGAAGCGCATCCCCGAACCCGAGCTCATGGACAGCCAGGACCAGGTCGAGGCCTATGCCGCGGCCGACTTCGCCGACGGCAACCGGGCCTTCAGCGAGCGCGTCGCCGAGGCGCTGGCCGGGGCCGCGGCGGGCACGCTGATCGACCTCGGCTGCGGGCCCGGCGACATCTGCCGGCGGCTCGCCGCCGCGCTGCCGGCCTGGTCCATCGAAGGCCTGGACGCCGGCCCGAACATGCTCGAGACGGCCGAGCGCGACACCGTCGGTTCACCGCACGCCGACCGCATCCGCTATCGTCTGGCCCGACTGCCGGACCCGTCGCTGGCCTCGTCGGCCTACCAGGCCGTGGTCTCCAACAGCCTGCTGCACCACCTGCCGGACCCGAGCGCGCTGTGGCAGGCCGTCGTCCAGCTCGCCGCACCCGGCGCCTACGTGCAGGTCATGGACCTGGACCGTCCCGACACTCCGACCGCGGCACGCTCGCTGGTCGAGGCCTACGCCCGGGACGAGCCCGAGGTGCTGCGCGAAGACTTCTTCAACAGCCTGTGCGCGGCCTGGACCGCCGAGGAAGTACGCGACCAGCTCGCTCAGGCCGGCCTTGCGCTGGCCGTCGAGCGAGTCTCCGACCGACACTGGCTGGTGCACGGTCGCCTGCCGGCATGACCACCGACCGCGCGCCGGTCCGGTTCGCCAAGCTCGAAGGCCTCGGCAACGATTTCATGCTGGTCGACGCGCGCAGCGGCGCGCCCACGCCGCCGCTGGACCCGGCCATCCTGCGCCGGCTCGCCGACCGCCGCCTCGGCGTCGGCTTCGACCAGTTCCTGCTGCTGCTCCCCAGCCGTGATGACGCGGCATTCGCGGTCGTCATCCACAACGCCGACGGCAGCCCGGCCGAGCAGTGCGGCAACGGCATGCGCGCGCTGGCCGCGTGGCTGGACGCGCACGACCAACTGCCCGAGCACGGCCTGGTGGTGGCCACCCCGGCCGGTCCGGTCCATCTCGACCGCGCCGAGCCGATCGACGGGCAGGCGGCCTGGAGCGCCGAGCTGCCCGGCCTGCAGCTGCTCGAACGCGGGCCGGGACGGCGCGAGGTGCGGTTGGGCAACCCGCACCGCGTGCTGCGCGTCGACGTACCGCCCGATGCCGAAGCGCTGGCCGCCGCGTTCCGCGCCGAGCCCGACGCGGCCGGGCTGAACCTCGGGCTGGCCTGCGCCGTCGATCGCCACCGCATCGCGCTGCGCGTGCACGAGCGCGGTGCCGGGCCGACCCCGGCCTGCGGCAGCGGCGCCTGCGCGGCCGCGGCCTCGATGATTGCCTCCGGCGAGGTCGACCGGCCGGTGCGCGTCGATCAGCCCGGCGGAAGCGTTGTGGTAGATTGGCAACCCGGCGAGTCCCGGGTCCGACTCACCGGCCCGGCCCGCCCGATTTTCGAAGGATGGATCGCATGGCCGAACCCGACGCCCCCGAACTGACCCCCTCCGCCGACCTCGACCCCGAGCGTGTCGCCGACTGGCTGGCCGCCCACCCCGGCTTCCTGGCCGACCGCCCGGAACTGGCCGAGCGGCTCTCGCTGCCGGACGCCGACAGCGCGGTATCGCTGACCGAGTTCCGCAGCCGGCGACTGGTCGAAGAGAATGACCGCCTCAAGCTGCAGCTGGCCGAACTGGCTTCCAACGCCGGCCGCAACGAGGACCTGACCCGCCGACTGCACGTGCTGACCCTGGCCCTGGCCGAGGCGCCCGACGCCGTGGCATTGTTCGACGAACTGGCCGGACGGATGACCCGCGATTTCAGCGCCGAGGTCCTGCACCTGCGCCTGAGCGACGCACCGGATGTCGCCGTCGAAGGCGTGCACATCGAGGGCTGGCCCGCCGAGCGCCCGGACTGGCTGCGCGCCCTGCTCGACGAAGGCCGACCGGAATGCGGCCGGCTGACCCGCGCCAAGCGCGATTTCCTGTTCGGCGACGAGGCCGAGGGCATCGGCTCGGCAGCGCTGGTGCCGCTGGCCGACGACGGCCTGCTGGCGATCGGCGCAAGCGACCACGACCGCTTCCAGCCCGGCATGGGCACGCTGTTTCTCGAACTGCTGGGTGAAACGCTGGCCCACCGCCTGCGCGCCCTGGCCGCCGACGGTGAGCGCCGCCGACGCGCCTGATTCCGAGGCGCCGGCCGGCGAAGTCGCCGAGGCGGTCGTCGCCTTTCTCGCCGACGCCGAGCGGGCCGGGCGACTCAGCGCCCGATCGCTCGATGCCTACCGCCGCGACCTGAAGCGGCTTGTCGCCTGGGCCGGCCGGCGCGGCATCGACCGCCTGGACCAGCTCGACCTCCACGCGCTGCGCGGCTTCGCCGCCGCCGAGATGCGCGCCGGGCTCGACCCGCGCACGATCCAGCGCCGGCTCTCGGCGGTCCGCAAGTGGTTCGGCTGGCTGCTGCGCGAAGGCCGGGTGGCCGGCAACCCGGCCGCCGACCTGCGCGCGCCCCGGGTCCGTCGCAAGCTGCCGACCACACTCGACCCGGACCAGGTGCTGAAGCTGCTCGAGCTGCCCGGCACCGGCCCGCTGGACGTGCGCGACCGCGCGCTGATGGAGCTGTGCTATTCCTCGGGCCTGCGCGTCAGCGAACTGGCCGACGCGCGCTGGTCGCGACTCGACGAGCGCGAGGGCCTGCTGCGGGTGATCGGCAAGGGCAACAAGGAGCGGATCGTGCCGGTCGGCCGGCACGCACTGACCGCGCTGGCGGCCTGGCGACCAGTGCACCTGGAGCGCACCGGCGGCGGCCAGGACATCATCTTCACCACCCGCACCGGCACACCGCTGAGCGTGCGCAGCATCCAGCAGCGGATCACCCAGCGCGCCCGCGAGCAGGGCCTGGACCAGCACGTCCACCCGCATCAGCTCCGCCACTCCTTCGCCTCGCACATCCTCGAATCGTCCGGCGACCTGCGCGCCGTCCAGGAACTGCTCGGCCACGCCAACCTCACCACCACCCAGATCTACACCCACCTCGACTTCCAGCACCTGGCCGAAGTCTACGACCGCACCCACCCCCGCGCCCGCGGTCGCCGCTAAGCCGGACTCGGACAGGGAAAAGCGGGAAGGAAACCGCAGTTGAACGCAGATAAGGCTCGAGAGCGAACGGCGCAGCCGGCGGAATCGCTCTTCCTGAACCCTGAACCCTGAACCCTGAACCCTGAACCCTGAACCCTGAACCCTGAACCCTGAACCCTGAACCCTGAACCCTGAACCCTGAACCCTGAACCCTGAACCCTGAACCCTGAAACCGGAAACCGACCACTCGAACCGGAGCGTCCACGGACATCACCGCCCCCGCGAACTCCCCCGCCCTTCATCTGCGCTCATCCGCGCTCATCTGCGGTAAAGACCCGACTCGACCACCGGCGCTCAGCCGCCTTCGTCCTCTTCGGCCTCGGGCGGCAACGCCTCGAGGGTCGCCATGAGCTCGTGCACGATGGTGCGGGCGCGGGCTTCGAAGGTTTCGGGGACCTGCACACGGATGGCGCTGTAGCTGTCCTGCACGCCGAACAGCGAGGCATGACCGGCCGAGCCCAGGTGGACGGGAATGCCCTCGGCGTCGAGCTTCATCCGGACCAGCTGGGCCAGCGCGGCGTCGTGGACCTTGCGGATCGTGACCAGGGCCATCCAATTGCTCTCCTTCCGGCGTGGCTTCCGATTCTGCCGCAGATCGGTCGACGGCAGCGTGTTTCCCTGCCGCAGCCCAGGGCGCGGGACCGAGGCGATCGGCCGGCCGGTCCTCATCGACGCGCCTGCGCGCCATCGATCGGGCGTCAGGGGTACCATCGTACTCCGGACACGCAAGGGAACACCGCACGTGAGCGACGCATCCATTCTCGTCGGCAAGGGCGCCGAGCAGATTCGCCTGCAGGGGCGCTACGCCAACCGTCATGGCCTGGTCGCCGGGGCCACCGGCACCGGCAAGACCGTCACCCTGATGGTCCTGGCCGAGGGCTTCTCGCGGATGGGCGTGCCGGTGTTCATCGCCGACGCCAAGGGCGACATCGCCGGGCTGGCCGCGGCCGGCAGCCCGCACCCGAAGATCGACGAACGGATCGAGACCATCGGCATCGAGCACTACGTCCAGGAGCCGAACCCGGTGGTGCTGTGGGACCTGTGGGGCGACCTCGGCCACCCGGTGCGAACCACGGTCACCGAGATCGGGCCGGTGCTGATGGCCCGGATGCTCGAACTCAACGAAACCCAGGAAGGCGTGCTGAACGTGGCCTTCCGGGTCGCCGACGAGAACGGCCTGCTGCTGCTCGACTTCAAGGACCTGCGCGCCCTGCTCGCCCACGTGGCCGAACACCGCAAGGAAATCAGCGGCGAGTACGGACTGGTCAGCACCGCCAGCATCGGCGCCATCCAGCGCGCATTGCTGCGGCTGGAGACCGACGGCGCCGAGCGGTTCTTCGGCGAGCCGGCACTGGCGCTGACCGACCTGATGCGCCAGGACCTGTCCGGCCGCGGCATCATCAACGTACTGGCCGCCGAGCAGCTGATCCTCAAGCCCAAGCTGTACTCGACCTTCCTGCTGTGGCTGCTCTCGGAGCTGTTCGAGCAGCTGCCGGAAGTCGGCGACGCGGACACGCCGAAGCTGGTGTTCTTCTTCGACGAAGCTCACCTGCTGTTCGACGACTGCCCGCCGGCGCTGCAGGACCGGGTCGAGCAGGTCGTTCGGCTGATCCGGTCCAAGGGGGTCGGGGTGTACTTCTGCAGCCAGAACCCCGACGACGTGCCCGACGAGGTGCTCGGCCAGCTCGGCAACCGGGTCCAGCACGCGCTGCGCGCCTTCACCCCGCGCGACCAGAAGGCCGTGCGGGCCGCGGCCGAGACCTTCGTCCCGAACCCGGCCATCGACGTCGAACAGGCGATCACCACGCTCGGCGTCGGCGAAGCGCTGGTCTCGATGCTGGCCGACAAGGGCGTGCCGCAGCCGGTCGACCAGGCGCTGATCGCCCCGCCGCGCTGCCGGATGGGCGTGCTGTCGGCCGAGGAACGCGCGGCGGTCCGATCCCGCTCGCCGATCGGCCCGAAGTACGACCAGGCCGTCGACCGCGAATCGGCCCACGAGATGCTGGCCCGGCAGGCCGCAGCAGCCGCCGAGGCGGCGGCCCGGGCGCAGGCGCAGGCCGAAGCGGACGCCCAGGCCGAGGCGAGCGCCAGGACCAGTGCGCCGCGACCGGAACGCCGCTCCAACCGGCAGTCCGCCGGCGAGGCGATGCTGAAATCCACGCTGCGCTCGATCGGCACGACGCTGGGCCGCGAACTCAGCCGCGGCCTGCTCGGGGGGCTGTTCGGCAAGCGGGGGCGCTGAGCACGGTCCGGCTTGAGCCGGGGCCCGGCCGGCCCCACTTCACGGGTTCACGTCCAGCACGGAACCCGGCATGGAGCAATTTCACGGCACGACCATCGTCTCGGTTCGCCGAGGCCACCAGGTCGTCATCGGCGGGGACGGCCAGGTCACCCTCGGCGACACGATCATGAAGTCCAACGCGCGCAAGGTGCGCCGGCTGTACAAGGGCCAGGTGCTGGCCGGCTTCGCCGGCGCCACCGCCGATGCCTTTACCCTGTTCGAGCGTTTCGAAGCCAAGCTCGAGCAGCACTCGGGCCACCTGACCCGGGCCGCCGTGGAGCTGGCCAAGGACTGGCGCACCGACCGCCTGCTGCGCCGGCTCGAGGCGCTGCTGGCCGTGGCCAACCACGAAGCCTCGCTGATCATTTCCGGCAACGGTGACGTGATCGAGCCCGAACAGGGGCTGATCGCGATCGGCTCCGGCGGGCCGTATGCACAGGCCGCGGCCACCGCGCTGCTTCGCCATTCCGACGCCGACGCCGAGACCATCTGCCGCGAGGCCCTCGGCGTGGCGTCGGAGATCTGCATCTACACCAACGGCAACCACGTGATCGAAACGCTGGACCTCGAACCAGGGAATTCCGACTGATGTCCTACATGACCCCGCGCGAAATCGTCCAGGAACTGGACCGCCACATCATCGGCCAGAGCGCCGCCAAGCGCGCCGTGGCCATTGCGCTGCGCAACCGCTGGCGCCGGATGGAAGTCGACGAGAAACTGCGCCCGGAGATCACGCCGAAGAACATCCTGATGATCGGCCCGACCGGCGTCGGCAAGACCGAAATCGCCCGCCGCCTGGCCGCGCTGGCGCGCGCGCCGTTCGTCAAGGTCGAGGCGACCAAGTTCACCGAAGTCGGCTACGTCGGCAAGGACGTGGAGTCGATCATCCGCGACCTGGTCGAGGTGTCGATCAAGATGGCCCGCGACCAGGCCATGAATGCGGTGCGCTCGCGCGCCGAGGACGCGGCCTGCGAGCGGGTCGTCGACCTGCTGCTGCCCAGGCGCGCCACCAGCGGCTTTGCCAACTCGCCCGTCGAACCGGTGGAAGACCAGAGCGGCACCCGCCGCAAACTGATGCAGAAGCTGCTGGCCGGGGAGCTCAACGACAAGGAGATCGACGTCGAAGTGCAGATGAACATCGGCGTCGACATCATGGCCCCGCCCGGCATGGAGGAAATGACCCAACAGCTGCAGCAGGTCTTCTCCAACCTGTCCGGCGACCGCCGCAAGACCCGCCGGATGAAGGTCCGCGACGCGCTGCCGCTGCTGATCGAGCAGGAAGCGGCCGCGCTGATCAACGACGAGGAGGTCAAGCAGCAGGGCCTGGACAACGCCCAGCAGAACGGCATCGTGTTCATCGACGAGATCGACAAGGTCTGCCGTCGTGCCGAAGGCGGCAGCAGCGGCGAAGTCTCGCGCGAAGGCGTGCAGCGCGACCTGCTGCCGCTGGTCGAGGGCTGCACCGTCAACACCAAGTACGGTCCGATCAACACCGACCACGTCCTGTTCATCGCCTCCGGTGCATTCCACCTGGCGAAACCGTCGGACCTGGTGCCCGAGCTCCAGGGCCGACTGCCGATCCGGGTCGAGCTTCGCGCGCTGTCGGCCGAGGACTTCGAGCGCATCCTGACCGAACCGGATGCTTCGCTGACCGAGCAGTACCGCGCGCTGATGGCCACCGAGGGCGTAACGCTGGACTTCAGCGAGGACGCGATCCGGCGCATCGCCGAGATCAGCTTCTCGGTCAACGAGAGCACCGAGAACATCGGCGCACGCCGGCTGCACACCGTCATCGAGCGGCTGCTCGACGAGATCTCCTATACCGCGCCGGACCGCTCGGGCGAGACGCTGACGATCGACGCCGACTACGTCAACGAGCACCTCGGCGACCTGGCCGCCGACGACGACCTGAGCCGCTACATTCTCTAGCCCGCATTGTTCATGAATCGCCGCGATGATTGCGCCGGCAATTGTTCGCACAGGGGATGTTCCGACCGAGCGGAATACCATGCTGTATTTCCGAGCGAGGAAGATTCGCTGTGCGGACAAGGACCAAGCAAGGGCGCGAGCTCATTAATGAATAATGCGGGCGAGTGG
>NZ_JAAWWS010000156.1:134781-139537 GCF_012272825.1 Wenzhouxiangella sp. XN79A
CGAGTGGTACCGATATCCGCATGGCCCACCAGATGTACCCCGTCATTCATCCCCGAGACATTCAGAGCGTGACGGAGTCGACAGTGCAAGGCACGACCCGCAGCGAATCACAAGCCCTCTGCACGGGTCGCAACGCAGCACTTTCGACTCGAACGCACTCCCGCAGGGCGAGTCCACTCGTCACCACGATCCGACTCGCTGAACGTTGCCGGATGAACGACGGGGTACACTAGCGAAGCGCTGAACAGATCTGCGCGGGGCGCGTTGCCGCTCGCCGGAAAGCACCTTCGACACCTCCCGGTCTACTTCGCCAGGGGACCGGGACCTCCGACACATCCGTGATCGACATCACGTGCCGTAGAATGACGGAGGGGGCGATACAGGCAGCGGACGAACCGTCGCGCGGCCGCGCCTGCCCCACTCTTGCCCGACGCCACGAACCGGACACCGACGCCATGCACTCGCCGATCATCGACCCCGACCGCCCCGCCGTCCGCCTGGACGACGTCACGGTCGTGCGCTCGGGACGCACCGTGCTCGACGGCTTTTCGCTGGCGATCCCGGCCGGCAGCGTCTCGGCCATTCTCGGCCCCAGCGGCTCGGGCAAGACCACCGTACTGAAGCTGATCACCGGTCAACTGAGACCGGCCTCGGGCACCGTCACGATCGGCCGCACCGACGTCCATTCGCTCGGTCGGTCGGCGCTGAACGACCTGCGCCGCCACGTCGGCGTGCTGCTGCAGAACGGCGCACTGCTGACCGACCTGACCGTGTTCGACAACGTCGCGCTGCCGCTGCGCGAACACACCGATCTGCCGGCGTCGCTGATCCGGCGGGTGGTGCTCCTGAAACTGCAGGCGGTCGGCCTGCGCGGCGCGGCCGAACTGTTTCCCGGCCAGTTGTCCGGCGGCATGAACCGTCGCGTGGCGATGGCCCGGGCGCTGGCGCTGGACCCGGACCTGATGCTCTACGACGAACCGTTCGCCGGGCTGGACCCGATCTCGCTGGCCGCCGGCGCCCGGCTGATCAAGCAGATCAACCGCGTGCTGGGCATCACCAGCGTGGTCATCACCCATGATGTCGCCGTGGTCGAGGACTTCGCCGACCACGCCTGCATCATTGCCGATGGCCGGGTCGTGGCGCACGGCAGTCCGCGTGAGCTGCACGACAGCGACGACCCGCTGGTCCGCCAGTTCATGGACGGCCTGCCCGACGGGCCGGTGCCGTTCCACTACCCGGCGTCCGACCTGGCCGACGACCTGCTCGGAAGCGCCGAGCGATGAGCGAGCCCGCGCTGCAATCCGGCCGGATCCTCTCGCCGGTGCGGGACCTCGGCCGCGCCGTGGTGTTCCTCGGCCAGGCGCTCTCGAGGATGCGCTTCCGCTCCGGCACGCTGGGCGAGACGCTCCGCCAGACCTACTTCATCGGTGTGCGCTCGCTGGTCATCATCATGACCTGCGGCTTCTTCGTCGGCCTGGTGCTGACCCTGCAGACCTACGACACGCTGACCCGCTTCGGCGCCGGCGATGCGGTCAGCACGGTGCTGGCGCTGTCACTGTTCCGGGAGCTCGGCCCGGTGCTCACCGCGATCCTGTTCGCCGGCCGCGCCGGCACCTCGGTCACCGCCGAGATCGGCCTGATGAAAGCCACCGAGCAGCTCGACGCACTGGAACTGATGGCCATCGACCCGATGGAGCGGATCGTCCAGCCCAGGCTGCTGGCCGGCCTGATCGCGGTGCCGGTGCTGACGCTGATCTTCAACATGATGGCACTGGCCGGCGGCGTGGCCTACTCGGTGTTCCTGATGGGCATCGACCCGAACGTGTTCTGGGGCACGATGCAGAACAACGTGGAACTGGGCCGCGACTTCGGCGCCGGTATGGCCAAGTCGGTGGCCTTCGGTGGCCTGGCCGCCTGGCTGGCGGTCTACTTCGGCTGGACCTGCCGCCCGACCGGCGAAGGCGTGGCCCTGGCCACCACCCAGACCGTCATCGCCACCGCGATTTCCGTGCTGCTGCTCGACTTCGTGCTTTCGGCGCTGATGCTCTAGCCACCGCGGTTACCGCAGACATCAGATTGATCTCGAACACCAGAACCTGGAACCACAGATTTCGCAGATGGACGCAGATGAAGAACAAGAGCACACGCAGGCTTGCGGAACGCCCCGTCTCGGCAGGCGGTCCTGCAGCTTGCTGCCTGCAGTGTCCGCAGTTGCCCACCCTGGGAGCCGTTCTGCATTCATCTGCGCCCATCGGCGTACTCTGCGGTTGAAGAAGCCGTTTGAAGAGGCCCGGATATTCAGAGGAACCTATTCATCATGAAATCCTCCAATCAGATCGAGTTGGCAGCGGGCGTGTTCCTGCTGCTCGGGATCGCCGCGCTGGTCTTCCTGGCCGTGCAGGCCACCGACGGTGGCGCGATCGGCGGCAAGGAGCCGTACCGGGTGACGGCCACGTTCACCAACATCGGCGGCCTGAAGCCGCGATCGACCGTGAGCATGGGCGGCGTCCGGATCGGCACCGTCGAGGAGATCGCGCTGGATCCGGTAACGCTGGAGGCGCGGGTCACGCTGGCGATCGATTCGACCTATGACGATCTGCCGGACGACACCTCGGCCTCGATCCTGACCAGCGGCCTGCTCGGCGATCAGTACGTCGGGCTGGAACCGGGCGGTTCGCCCGACCCGCTGGCCGACGGCGACCGCATCCTGATCACCAATTCGGCAATGGTGCTGGAACAACTGATCTCCAAGTACCTGCTGAACACCGACGACACGACGAGCGACGACTGACATGAACCGGATCCTGCTGGCGGCCTTCGCGTTGCTTCTCGCCTCCACGCCGACCCGGGCCCTGGACGGGCCGGTGGAGATCGTGCGCGAGACCAGCAACGAGATCTTCGGCCAGATCGAACTGAGCCGCGAGCACTTCGAGGAAAACCCCGACGCGCTGAGAAACGTGGTCCGCGAACTGATGCTGCCGCGCATCGACGTGGTCTATTCCGGCCGGCTGGTGCTCGGTCGCGCCGCCCGCGGCATCGAACGCGACAAGGTCATTGCCTTTTCCGACGCGCTCAGCGAGCTGCTGATCGAGCGCTACGCCACCGGCCTGCTGGAATTCCGCACCCGCGACCAGATCGAGGTATTGCCGCTGGAAGGCGACAACAGCGAGCGCATGACCAAGGTCCGGACCCGGGTTACGCTGAACAACGGCAAGACCGCGCCGGTCGACTACGTGTTCCGCAACACCGACGAGGGCTGGAAGATCTTCGACGTCATCGTCGAAGGGATTTCCTATGTCGCCACTTTCCGCAACCAGATCGGCGAGCAGATCCGCGCCGACGGCTTCGACGCCACGCTCGAACGGCTGAAAGCCGGGCGCCTGGACCTGGAGGTCGAGGATGTCTGACACCGAGCGTTATCGGGTCGACGGTGCGCTGACCAAGGACGAAGTCCCGGCCTTGTGGCGTACGACCCGCGGCTGGCGCACCGACGGTGGGCCGGCGTGCATCGACCTGGCCGATGTCGAACAGGCCGATGCCTCCGGCGTTGCGCTGCTGCTCGAGTGGGCAGCCTGGGCCCGCGAACGGGGGCAGACGGTGCGTTTCGACCACGTGCCCGAAGGCCTCAGGACCATTGCCGCACTCAGCCAGGTCGACGAACTGCTCGGCCTGAAGGAGGCCCCGACCGAATGACGCTGCACAATGCTCTTGCCCGGTTCTCGACGCTGGCCGCCGTGGCCCTCTTGACCGCGTGCGCCACGGTCAAGGCCCCGCCGCCGGAAGAACGCATCCCGGAAGATCCCTGGGAGCCGCTCAACCGCAACATCTACGCGTTCAATCGCGGCGTCGACAAGGCCGTGCTGCGCCCGCTGGCCCGCGGGTACGACTACGTCACGCCCGAACCGGTCGAACGCGGCATCGCCAACTTCTTCGACAACATCCGTTCGCTGCCGGACATCGCCAACCTGCTGCTGCAGGGCCGTCCGATGAACGCGCTCAGAATGACCGAACGCTTCTTCGTCAACACCGTGTTCGGCATCGGCGGCATCGTCGACGTGGCCACCGACGCCGGCATCCCGGATTTCGACGAGGACCTCGGCCAGACCCTGGCGGTCTGGGGCTGGGCCGACAGCCCGTTTTTGATGCTGCCCTTCCTCGGCCCGTCGACGGTGCGCGACACCCTCGGCATGGCCGGCGACTCGACCTATGACATTGCCTGGCAGCGCACGCTGGACAGCGCCAAGTACTATCCGCTGCCGCTCGACATCATTCAGCTGCGCGCCCGCCTGCTCGACCGCGACGCCGACCTCGACGCCGCGTACGACGAGTACCTGCTCGTGCGCGACGCCTGGCTGCAGCGCCGCGCCTACAAGATCAGCGGCGAATCCGCGACCCCGGATTACGACGCGCTGCTCGACGAAGATCCCTGGGAAGACGACCCGCCGCCCGGCGACGACGCCAGGAATTGACCGACCCACCCTTCGCCTGCAAGCAGCCTCCAACAGACCTTCGATCCGGCCTCGGCGCTGATTCACCTGCTGGAGGGCGCTTGCGCGCGAACCGGTCGGGCCACCCTTCGCCTGCAAGCAGCCTCCAACAGGCCTTCGTTCGGGCGTTGCGCTGGCTTCGCCTGTTGGAGGGCGCTTGCGCGCGAACCGGCAGGGCCACCCTTCGCCCGCAAGCGGCCTCCAACAGGCCTTCGTTCGGGCGTTGCGCTGGCTTCGCCTGTTGGAGGGCGCTTGCGCGCGAACCGGTC
>NZ_JAAWWS010000156.1:139587-211416 GCF_012272825.1 Wenzhouxiangella sp. XN79A
CGCAAGCGGCCTCCAACAGGCCTTCGTTCGGGCGTTGCGCTGGCTTCGCCTGTTGGAGGGCGCTTGCGCGCGAACCGGTCGGGCCACCCTTCGCCTGCAAGCAGCCTCCAACAGGCCTTCGGTCGGGCGTTGCGCTGGCTTCGCCTGTTGGAGGGCGCTTGCGCGCGAACCGCCCCGGCCACCCTTCGCCCGCAAGCGGCCTCCAACAGGCCTTCGGTCGGGCGTTGCGCTGGCTTCGCCTGTTGGAGGGCGCTTGCGCGCGAACCGGTCGGGCCGCCCTTCGCCCGCAAGCGGCCTCCAACAGGCCTTCGTTCGGGCGTTACGCTGGCTTCGCCTGTTGGAGGGCGCTTGCTCGCGAACCGGTCGGGCCACCCTTCGCCCGCAAGCGGCCTCCAACAGGCCTTCGTTCGGGCGTTGCGCTGGCTTCGCCTGTTGGAGGGCGCTTGCGCGCGAACCGGTCGGGCCACCCTTCGCCCGCAAGCGGCCTCCAACAGGCCTTCGATCCGGCACCGGCGCTGATTCACCTGTTGGAGGGCGCTTGCGCGCGAACCGGTCGGGCCGCCCTTCGCCCGCAAGCGGCCTCCAACAGACCTTCGATCCGGCCCCGGCAGTGGGCTCGTCAGTCGCCGCTTCGGCTGGCCCGCTTGCGCTCGTGCTCCTTCAGCAGGCGCTTGCGGATGCGGATGTGCTCGGGCGTGACTTCCAGCAGCTCGTCGTCGGCCAGAAACTCCAGCGCCTGCTCCAGGCTCATCTTGACCGGCGGGGTCAGCAACAGGGCATCGTCCTTGCCGGCCGCTCGCACGTTCGACAGTTTCTTGGTCTTCAGCGGGTTCACGACCAGGTCGTTGTCCCGGCTGTGCAGCCCGATGACCTGGCCCTCGTAGAGCTCTTCACCGGGACCGACGAACAGCTTGCCGCGATCCTGCAGATTGAACAGCGCATAGGCATTGGTCGTGCCCTGGTCCATGCTGATCAGGGTGCCGTTGATGCGCTGGCCGATCCGGTCGGTGGCCGGGCCCCAGTGGTCGAACACGCGGAAGAACAGGCCCGTGCCGGCGGTCATCGTGCGATAGGCGCTCTGGAAGCCGATCAGGCCGCGCGCCGGCGCGATGTAGTCCAGCCGCACCCGGCCCCTGCCGTCCGGCGTCATGTTCTCGAGCTGCGCCTTGCGCTCGCCCATCGCCTGCATCACCGCGCCCTGGTACTGCTCGTCGAGGTCGAGCACGACCTGCTCCCAGGGCTCCTGGGTCTGGCCGTCGATCTGGCGCTTGCGAACGCGCGGACGCGAGACCGCCAGCTCGTAGCCCTCGCGGCGCATCGTCTCGATCAGCACCGAAAGATGCAGCTCGCCGCGGCCGGCCACGTCGAACTGGTCGGGATCGGCGGTGTCGCTGACCTGCAGCGCCACGTTGTGACTGGCCTCCTGGAACAGCCGCGAGCGGATCTGGCGGCTGGTCAGGAACTTGCCGTCCTGGCCGGCGAACGGCGAATCGTTGACCTGGAAAGTCATGTGGATGGTCGGCTCGTCGACCGTCAGCGGCGGCAGCCCCTCGACCGTGTTCGGGTCGCACAGCGTGTCGGAAATCCCGATGTCGCCGATGCCCGAGATCGCTACGATGTCGCCGGCGGCGGCCGACTCGATTTCCTCGCGCTTCAGGCCCGAGTAGCCCAGCACCTGCATCACCCGGCCGCTGCGCACCTTGCCCTCGCGGTCGACGATCTTCACCGCCTGGTTCGTCGCCACCCGGCCGCGCTTGATCCGGCCCACGCCGATCAGGCCGACGTAGCTGGAGTAGCCGAGGCTGGAGATCTGCATCTGGAACGGCCCGTCGGGGTCGACGTCCGGCGCCGGCACGTGCTGGATCAGCGCCTCGAACAGCGGCGTCATGTCGCCGTCGCGGGCCTCGGAATCCAGGTTGGCGTAGCCGTTCAGCGCCGAGGCGTAGATGACCGGGAAGTCCAGCTGCTCGTCGGTCGCGCCCAGCTTGTCGAACAGCTCGAAGGTCTGGTCCACCACCCAGTCCGGGCGCGCGCCCGGGCGGTCGACCTTGTTGACCACCACCAGCGGCTTGAAGCCCATCGCGAAGGCCTTCTGGGTGACGAAGCGCGTCTGCGGCATCGGCCCGTCGACCGCGTCGACCAGCAGCAGCACCGAGTCGACCATGGACAGCACGCGCTCGACTTCGCCGCCGAAATCGGCGTGGCCCGGGGTGTCGACGATGTTGATCCGGTAGTCCTCGTTCGACGGACCGCCGGTCCAGGTCACCGCAGTGTTCTTCGACAGGATCGTGATCCCGCGCTCGCGCTCCTGGTCGTTCGAGTCCATGACCCGCTCGCCGACCTTCTCGTGGGCGGCGAACTCGCCGGACTGACGCAGCAGTTGATCCACGAGGGTGGTCTTGCCGTGGTCGACGTGCGCGATGATGGCGACGTTGCGGAGGTTCATGGGTTCAGGCTCTCGACCGGGCACCCGGTCCGTGATGAAGGCAGCCGGGCATTATACGCCCGGGGCGAGCCCGGCGGATTTCCTGCCGAGCCCCGACCCCTGTGCGGCGAACCCCCTGGCCTGCGGGTGGTCCAGGCGCTGCACCGCTCCGACCGATCCCCCGAGCGCGGGTTTCAGCGCGGCAGCTCACCGTTGCTGCAGCCGCCCTGCACGCCGTTGTCGCAGTGGGCCTGCAGGCGCTCGGTCTCGGCCGGCGTCCAGCCCTCGGGTTCGGTGACCGCGGCCCAGGGTCCGATGTAGTCGCGGGCGTAGTAGGCATGGCCGTGCCCGGGTGGCGAGCCGAACGACAGCGCCAGGTCGACGGCGAGCTGGAACTGGGTGACCACCGGCATGAAGAAGAAGTGCTCCGACATGTCCTCGGCCGGCGGATCGCGCATCCAGCGCGGCGCGCGCCACAGCGAGGCCGGGTCGTAGAACACCACCGGGTCGCTGGAATACTGCAGGAAGACGATCCGCATGCGGCCCCAGTCGGCCTCGGCCTCGGCGGCGCTGGCGGTGTGCGAGGCGTAGCGGACCAGGGAGCCGTCACCGATCGTCGGCCGCACCCAGGGGCTGCCGGGTATCCGCTGCCGCTGGACGTGGTTCCAGAACGCCGACGGGAACGGCGGCCCGGCCCAGAACGCACCGCCGATGGGGTCGTCCAGCAGCCGGAACATGTTGGTCGCGTGCATCGACGACCAGGCGCCCAGGCTCAGGCCGTGCACGTACAGCCGCGGGCGATCGTCCTCCGGCAGGGTCTTCCAGTGGCCGTGCACTGCGTCCTGCAGCGCGGTGGCCTGCTCCAGGCCGGTCTCGGTCTCGAGGATCAGCGCCAGCGGCGACTGCAGGTAGGAGTACTGCGCGGCCACGGTGGCGATGTCGCCGTCGTGCATGTACTCGACCGGGTCGTGCGAGCCCGGGTCCATCCAGCCGGTACCGGTCGGGCTGGCGATGATCAGCACCTCGCGCTCGAACCCGCCCTGCCGCTTCAGCTCGGCCAGGGCGAGTTCGGCGCGCGCCCGCGGCGTCTCGCCGTTGGCGCGGCCGACGTAGACCCGGATCGGATCGAGCGCCGGCCGGCCGGTGAACGCAGCGATCGCCGCGGCGTCGGGGCCGGAGGTGATGAACTCGCGCCCGGGCGCGCCGATCAGGCGCCAGTCGACGAGCGACTCGGCGCTGCCGGTCATGCGCGGATCGTCCGGCGCCGGCGGCGCCTCGTCGAACAGCGCCTGGGCCGTTTCGTAGCTCTCGTCGAGGCCGGCGATCACCCGATCGAGGATGCCGTCGCGGGTCACGACCAAAAGGATCACCGCCACCGCCACCAGGCCCAGCACGTTGGCGCGACGCGGCGGCATCACGCGGTAGAAGCCGCCGCGGACCCAGCGGAACAGCCCGGCCACCAGCCGCCCGAGCGCGAACGCGCCGGCGAAGGTCACCAGCGCCACCAGGCCGATCCGGACGAGGCGCAGCGCGTCGGCCGGCGCCATGCCCATCTTCTCGCGCAAGTCGTTCTGCCAGGCCAGGCTGGAGCCGAGCACCCAGAGGAAGAAGCCGATGACCGCGATCGCGCAGATCCCGGTCAGGATCCGGGCCGGCCGGCCGGACAGGCGCGGCAGGTCGGCCGCCCGCCACAGCAGCGCGACGACCTGTCCGAGCAGGTAGCCCAGGGCCGTGACCAACCCGCCGAGCACGCCCTGGATCTCCGGCCCGCGCGGAATCAGCGAAGGCGTCAGCGAGGCGGCGAAGAACAGCAGGCCCAGCAGCAGGGACGGCACGGACACGGGGCCGACGACCCTCGACAGCACAACGCGGAATCGGCGCATGGACGACCGCTACCCGGACGAAACGTCCCGGAACGATAGCACCCCGCCCGGCGCCCGGCGAGACCCGCGGCGGGCGGCCTCACGCCCGCATCGACGAAGGACCGAACACCGGGTCGTATATTCTGCTGCGGGAGTCTCCCCGCGAACGGGTGCAACATGGACGAACAGGAACTCTCTCGGCTTTCGGACGATGAGTTCCGGGCCAGGCGCAAGGAAATGAAGACCGCCGAAATCGCGCACGCGGTGCTGATCGGTTTCATGGTCGGAATCATCGTCTACAGCGTCGCGAAGAACACCTGGGGACTGGTGACGCTCATCCCGTTGTTCTTCATCTTCAAGGTCCTGCACAGACCCGAGCGGAACCGGGCACTGAAGAAGGTGCTGGCCGAGCGGGGCCTGGACCGCTGACTCCGGCGCCGCCGAGCAATGCACGTCCGGCGTGAAACCGCGTCCGGGACCGCGATGTCGTGGCTCGAGCCCGGGGCGGGCTCCCGTCAGAACCGAAGCTGCACGCCGACCAGCGCCGTATGCAGCCAGGCGAAGCTGTAGACGTCATCGGTATCGGCGCCCCCTTCCAGCCCGCGGTAGCCGGCGATGATGCGCCATCGATCGTCGAGCGCGTAGCCGAACTTCGCGGCCAGATCGATCGCCCGACCGGGGCCGCCGGCCAGGCCGTCGACATCGAACTCGAAATGCCATCGGTCGCTCAGTCGATACTCCCCGGCCAGGTGCAGCAGGGGCACGAGGCCGAGATCGTCGTCGCTGGCCCGCGTCTCGCCCTGGCGCAGCGCGATCTCTGCATCGCGCAGCTTGAGCGTCGCGCCGGCCCACAACCTCCAGCCGTTCGCGTCGTAGTACCGGTATCGATAACCGATTCGCCACGAGTCGAAACGATAGCGCGCGTCCAGGGTTTCGCCGGCCACGAAGGTTTCACCGTCGAAGCGGGTGTCGGTGTCGAAACGTCCGGTGCCGTCGATCGTCAGCGGCGCCAGCACCACGCGAAGCCCGTGTCGCTCGTTGATGTTCCAGGTCCCGTTGAGCCGGAACGCCGCCGCAGGCCCCGAACCGAGGACGTCGGTCAGGTCGAACCGGTCCGCGGTCGCATCGTTGGGAATCTGCACGTCGTTCCGGGTCTGCCAGGTCGGCCCGACTTCGAGCTCGAGCCGGAACGCTTCTGCCTCGCCGAAACTGTCTGCCGTCAGCGCCACGCACAGCGCGGCCGGAAGCCACAGCGTCTTCCTGGTCATGGTCTGCATCCGCGGTGAATTCGAGGCGGGAAGTATGCCAGAGCCCGTTGAACGGACCCGGTGAACGCCTACGGCACCTCCCACCCCCACGGCGGCGCGGGCGCTTCGACCGTCGCGGCCAGATCGAAGTCCACCCGGAACACGCGCCCTGTCCCCAGCCGCTGCAGGTGGTAACTGAACCGCTCCCCGGGCAGAACTTCGATCCGCCAGACGTTCGCGTGGGCCGGTTCAATCAGTTCACGCGTGTGCTGGTCGGCCGGGAAGACCTGCTGGGTGGCCAGGCCGAGGTTCGTCGTCGTGCCGCCGTACATCGTGATCTCGTCGTCACTGCCGTCCTCGTGCCGGTGGTCGTGCTTCAGTTCCAGGCGCGGCTCGCCGTCGACGGTCACGCGCGTCAGCACCCAGGTCCGGGAGCGGTCCTCGCCGACGACGAACGGGATGCGGATGCGGTCGGGCGTGCATTCGCGGACGTGCATGACCAGTGTCCGGCCGGAAAACGAGTCGTCGCCTTCGGGCGCGGCGATCAGTTCACCGGCATGGGCCTTGCCGCAGAGGGCCTGGAGGTCGGCCCAGAACGCGTCGAGGGGCCCGGCGATGGCCGGCGCGGTCATGGCGAGGCCGATCGCGATCAGGGAGAAGCGAATCATCGGGCGGTTCCGGTGGCGGTCCAGGGGCGCATCGTCGCACAGGTGGCCGAGAAAACATCCGGTTTCCGTTTCTGGAATCAGGAAGCGCACAGGCAGCCCCGATCCGGCAACGGTGCAGGAGCCGATGCCGGGCCGCTCTCCGATCCGGTGCGTACGGCACGACCTGTACCTTGCCGCTGGCGGGCCGCAGGACGCGCTGGTACTCTGGCGCCGAGTCGTTGGCTCGACGACCGGCCGCCGCTTCGTCCCGACGACGTCGAGCCGAACCAGGGAGAACGGGAATGACGCTTCTGATCCGCACCTCGATCCTGGCGCTCTGCGCCGCAGCTTCCGTATCGGTGGAGGCCTCGGGCCGGGTCGACAATTTCAGGCTGCTGGATCAGGACCGCCTGGCCCACGAGCTGTACTACTACGAGGACGCTTCGGCCATCGTGCTGATGGTGCAGATGAACGGCTGCCCGATCGTGCGCAATCTGCTGAGCGATTTCCGCGCGCTGCGCGACGACTACGCCGGGCGCGGGGTCGAGTTCGCGATGATCAACCCGACACTGCAGGACACGCGCGAGGCGATCCGGCAGGAGGCCGACGAGTTCGGCATCGACGTGCCGATCCTGGTCGACGAAACGCAGCTGATCGGCGAGGGCCTGGGCATCGACCGCAGTGGCGAAGTGTTCGTCATCGACCCGAAGTCCTGGACGGTGGCCTACCGCGGCCCGTTGAATGACCGGGTCGGCTACGAGACGCAGCGTAACGATGCGAGCGAGCACTACGTGGCCGATGCGCTCGACCGGGTGCTGGCCGGCGAGCCGGTCGAACAGGCACGTCGCCGCACGCAGGGCTGCATCATCAACTTCCCGGAACGCCAGCGCCAGGAAGCGCACGCGCAGATCAGCTATTCCGAGACCATCGCACCGCTTCTGAAGAAGCGCTGCGTGACCTGCCACAGCCCCGGCGGCATCGGCCCCTGGGCGATGACCGGCTACGACATGGTGCGCGGCTTCGCGCCGATGATCCGCGAAGTCGTGCGCACCCGACGGATGCCGCCATGGGAAGTGGCGACCGACTACCCGGCGCTCCATGGCGACCGGGCGCTGACCGTCGAGGAGAAACGGACGCTGGTGCACTGGATCGAAGCCGGCGCGCCGCGCGGCGACGGCCCCGATCCGTTGACCGAGGTCGAACCGATTTCCGAAGAATGGGCGCTGGGCGAACCCGACCTGGTCGTCACCTCGCCCCCGTTCACGCTGCCGGCCACCGGCGTGGTCGACTACCAGTTCCAGGCCATCCCCAACCCGCTGGACCGCGATGTCTGGGTGCGTGCCGTCAGCATCCACCCGGGCGACCGCAAGGTGGTCCACCACGTGCTGATCGGGACCACCGAAGAGGTCATTCCGGAGGGCGACGACCGCCGCTTCAACGCCGTGTTCGACAATTATCTTTGGGGCTATGCGCCGGGCGCCGACTACTACGAGTATCCCGAGGGCGCCGGGGTCCTGGTCCGCAAGGGCGGTCAGATCCACCTGCAGATGCACTACACGACCTATGGCCGCGAGACCGTCGACGAAACCCGGATCGCGCTCTACTTCCACGACGAGCCGCCGAAGTACCACCTGCGCCAGCAGGTCGTCATGGGCACCGACCTGGCGATCCCGGCTGGCGAGGCACGCCACGAGGAGACCGGCTACTTCGAGTTCGACCGGGAGGCGGAGATCTACAGCCTGTTCCCCCACGCCCACTTCCGCGGTATCGCCACCGGGTTCGACCTGGTCTATCCGGACGGGCGCCGCGAGGGGCTGCTGCAGGTGCCGCGCTACGACTTCAACTGGCAGCACACCTATACGCTGGCCGAGCCGGTCATCGTTCCCGCGGGCACGCGCATCGTGCACACCACGATCTACGACAACAGCGCCCGCAACCCGGCCAACCCCGACCCGGAGAAGACCGTGACCTGGGGGCTGCAATCGTGGGACGAGATGCTCTACGGCGGGTTCTTCTTCCGCTGGACCGAGGGCACGGCCGAAAATCCGGCTCACGACGACCTGGCCTTCCGGATCGGCCAGTTCTTCGGCGGCTGGGACGACGATTTCGACGGCGTGCTGCAGGCTGCGGAAATGCCGGACCGTACGCGCGAAGCGTTCGAGGGCGGTCAGTTGGACCCCTTCAATGTCGACGGTGACGATGGGCTGTCGCCGGCCGAGTATCGAGCGTTCGTCGAATACCGGCGGCAGCAGCGCGCGGAACAGGAGGCTTCGGCCGCGGGCAACTGAGCGGAACCCGCCTCCCACAGGCCTTCGGTCTGACTCCGGCAATCGTTCCGACTGTGGGCGGGCGCTTGCGCGCGAACCGGCCGGACCACCCTTCGCCTGCAAGCAGCCTCCAACAGCTCTTCGATCGGGTGGCGGCGCTGGAATCGACTGTTGGAGGGCGCTCGCGCGCGAACCGGTCGGGCCACCCTTCGCCTGCAAGCAGCCTCCAACAGGCCATCGATCCGGCGCCCTGCCCACCCCGACGGTCGGAGGGCGCTTGCGCGCGAATCGGCCGGAGTTGTAGAAGGGGCTGCGCTCAATTCTCGTGTTGGAGGGCGCTTGCGCGCGAACCGGCCGGAGTTGTAGAAGGGGCTGCGCTCAATTCTCCTGTTGGAGGGCGCTTGCGCGCGAACCGGCCGGAGTTGTAGAAGGGGCTGCGCTCAATTCTCCTGTTGGAGGGCGCTTGCGCGCGAACCGGCCGGGCCACCCTTCGCCCGCAAGCAGCCTCCAGCAGGCCTTCGATCCGGCGCCGGCGATGAATTCGACTGTAGGAGGGCGGATTTCCGCGCGAACCGGTGGGGTGATTCCTTTTCCTGCCCGGGTTCAAAGGGCGATTTCGTCACGAGGTCCCGGGTTCGCCTTCGGCGCCCCGGGATGACGGAGTTGTAGAAGGGGCTGCGCTCAATTCTCCTGTTGGAGGGCGCTTGCGCGCGAACCGGCCGGAGTTGTAGAAGGGGCTGCGCTCAATTCTCCTGTTGGAGGGCGCTTGCTCGCGAACCGGCCGAGCCACCCTTCGCCCGCAAGCGGCCTCCAACAGGCCTTCGATCCGGCGCCGGCGATGAATTCGACTGTAGGAGGGCGGATTTCCGCGCGAACCGGTGGGGTGATTCCTTTTCCTGCCCGGGTTCAAAGGGCGATTTCGTCACGAGGTCCCGGGTTCGCCTTCGGCGCCCCGGGATGACGGAGTTGTAGAAGGGCTGCGCTCAATTCTCCTGTTGGAGGGCGCTTGCGCGCGAACCGGCCGGGCCACCCTTCGCCCGCAAGCGGCCTCCAACAGGCCTTCGGTCCGGCACTGACCAAACTCCGGCCAGGTTTTTTACTGAAAACTGCTCACTGAAAACTGCTCACTCCGCTCGCACCGCGAGCGGCCCGCCACCCCTCGCCCGGCATAGCCGGCCGCTCCCGGTGCCGATCCGGCTCAGTAGCCGGCGGCCTGGCCGTCCTTCCGCACTTCCGTGGCGCCGCGGTAGGTGCCGAACTCCGGGTCGACCATGATCGCCTGGTAGCCGCCGTAGGGGCCCAGCGCATACTGGATCCGGTGGCCTTTCTTCATCAGCGCGCGGACGGTGTCGTAGGAAAAGCCGGACTCCAGGTTGACGATGCCGCCGTCGGTCATCTGCAGGTTCTGGCCCGTCGGTTCGGTCGAGCCGCGGTGGTGGATGCGCGGCGCGTCGCCGGCTTCCTGCAGGCCCATGCCGAAATCGACCAGGTTCATGACGATCTGCGCATGGCCCTGCGGCTGCATGCCGCCGCCCATCAGGCCGAAGCTGACCCAAGGCTTGCCGTCCTTGGTGATGAAGGCCGGAATGATCGTCGTGAACGGGCGCTTGCCCGGCTCGAAGGCGTTCGGGTGACCTTCCTTCAGCACGAACATCTCGCCGCGGTCCTGCAGGATGAAGCCGAGGCCCGGCGGGGTCATGCCGGAGCCCATGCCGCGGTAGTTCGACTGGATCAGCGAGACCATGTTGCCGTCCTTGTCCGCCGTCGTGAGATAGATCGTATCGCCGTCGTCGAGGGCGCGCGTGCCCGGCTCGACGGCGCGGGCGGCGCGGTCCATGTCGATCGTCGCGCGGCGCTCGGCGGCGTAGTCCTCGCTGATCAGCCAGTCGACGTCGACATCGGCGAAGTCCGGGTCGGCGTAGTAGCGGGCGCGGTCCTCGAAGGCCAGCTTCTTGGCCTCGATGAACAGGTGCACATGCTCCGGCGAGCCGAAGCCGTAGGACGCCATGTCGTAGCCTTCGAGGATGTTGAGGATCTGCAGCGCGGCGATGCCCTGCCCGTTCGGCGGCAGTTCCCAGACGTCGTATCCACGATAGTTGCTGCTGACCGGCTCGACCCAGTTGCCCTCGTGGGCGGCCATGTCCTCGTAGCTGAGGAATCCGCCGTTGGCGGCCATGTACTCGCCGATGGTGCGCGCGATGTCACCCTTGTAGAAGGCGTCGCGACCGCCTTCGGCGATCTTCCCGAGCGTATCGGCCAGGTACGGGTTGCGCCAGATCTCGCCCTCGCGCGGCGCCCGGCCGTCGATCGTGAACTGCTCGGTGAAGCCCGGGAATTCCGAGAGAATCGGCACGGAGCGGTCCCAGTAGTAGGCGATGATCTCGCTGACCGGGAAGCCCTCGCGGGCGTAGTCGATGGCCGGCTGCAGGATCTCGGCCATGGCCATCTCGCCGAAGCGCTCGTGCAGCGCGAACCAGCCGTCGACGGTGCCCGGCACCGACACCGGCAGCGGGCCGTGGGACGGAATGTCCTCGTAGCCGTTGTCGATGAACCACTGCAATGTCAGCGACTGCGGCGAACGGCCGGAGCCGTTGTAGCCGTACAGCCGCTCGCTTTCGGCGTCCCAGACGATGGCGAAGAAATCGCCGCCGATGCCGTTGCCGGTCGGCTCCATCAGCCCGATCGCGGCGTTCGCGGCAATCGCCGCGTCGATCGCGTTGCCGCCGTCCTTGAGCACCTGCAGCCCGACCTGCGTGGCCAGCGGCTGCGAGGTCGCGACCATCCCGTTGGCCGCGATCACGTCCGGCCTGGAGGCATGCGTCGCCCCGACCACGCGGTCATAACTAGCCACCGGCGGCGTCCAGCCGGCCAGCAGCGCCAGGGCTGCGACGAAAAGCGCTCGAATCAACATGGGCGAAACTCCGCTCGAATCGTGTGAATTGCATTCGCCGAGGATACCAAGGGCCTGACCGACGTTTCGTCATCGATCTTCGGAGGACAGGCGCGAAGCGGGGACGGAGCGAAGAACGCAAAGCAGGATGGATCTGCCGGGCAATCGATTGCGAAACCACCCTTGCGCCAGACCTCGCCTTGGCAAAGTGGTGGTTTCATGCAACGTTCTTTTCCGGAAAACGTCCACTGCTGGTACCACAGGGCAACTCTTGGCGTTCTTCGGCCCTTTCTCCTCGCTGCGCCCACCATCCAACGGATCGGGCCACCTGCCGTTCCCACAACACCCCGGGCACGGAGCGCATGCAAGGGCGCTAAAATAGGCGGCTGATTTTCATTCCCACCGGAGAATTCCATGAAACGTCCCGTTCGCGTGGCCATTACCGGCGCTGCCGGCCAGATCGGTTACCAGCTCTGCTTCCGCATCGCCGCCGGCGACATGCTCGGCCCGGATCAGCCGGTCATCCTGCAGATGATCGAGATTCCGCCGGCCGTCGACGCGCTCAAGGGCGTGGCCATGGAGCTCGAGGACGCCGCGCTGCCGCTGCTGGCCGGCATCGAGACGACCACCGACATCAACGAAGGCTTCACCGACACCGACTACGCGATCCTGGTCGGCGCCAAGCCGCGCGGGCCCGGCATGGAGCGCGCGGACCTGCTGGCCGAGAACGGCAAGATCTTCGGCCCGCAGGGCAAGGCCCTGAACGACCATGCCTCGCGCGACGTCAAGGTGCTGGTCGTCGGCAACCCGGCCAACACCAATGCCTTGATCGCCCAGGCCAATGCGCCGGACCTGCCGGCCGAGAACTTCACCGCGATGACCCGGCTCGACCACAACCGGGCGCTGGCCCAGCTGGCCGGCAAGACCGGCACCCACCACACCCGGATCCGCAACATGACGATCTGGGGCAACCACAGCTCGACCCAGTACCCGGACCTGCACCACGCGCTGGTCGACGGGAAGGACGCGCTGGACCAGGTCGAGCAGGACTGGTACGAGAACGACTTCATCCCGACGGTGCAGCAGCGCGGCGCGGCGATCATCAAGGCGCGCGGCGCCTCCAGCGCGGCCTCGGCGGCCTCCTCGGCAATCGACCACATCCGCGACTGGGCGCTGGGCACCAGCGATTCCTGGGTGTCGATGGCGGTACCGTCCGACGGCAGCTACGGCATCGAAAAGGGCGTGATCTACTCGTTTCCCTGCACCTGCGAGGCCGGCCGCTGGAAGATCGTCCAGGGCCTGGAAATCAACGAGTTCTCGCGTGCCCGCATGGACGCCTCCGACGCCGAACTGCGCGAAGAGCGCGAGGCCGTGAGTGCGCTGCTCTGATCCAAAGCGGCGATCCCTTCGCTGTCTGCAGACGCAAAGAACCCCGCGGCCACGCGGGGTTCTTTGCATTTCAGCCGCCGAAGCGTCCGGCCCGTGCCGTGCACTTCGGCTGCGATCCGAACGATGGCAACCGGCATCGGCTTCAAGCGATTGCCGCCGGATCGTCAGCCCTCGCCCAGCACGGCACAGGCAATCCGCGCGCCGGCGCCGCCGATCGGCTGGCTGATGTGATCGTCGGGGCCTTCGTGGATGACCAGCGCCGAGCCGTCGTCGTCGAGCAGGTCCTCACCGGTCGAGCCGTCCAGGCTGACCCGGGCGTTGAAGAACTCGGCCCAGGCATAGCCGCTGTCGTGGACGTAGAAGTTCGGGAAGTCGCCGGCACCTGGTCCGTCGGGATTGAGCAGGCCGTGCGGCACGCCGTCGGGGTTGACGTGGCTGCCGGAGGCCTTGAAGCCTTCGGCGTGGTCGTGGCAGGTGCCGGTGCGATGCAGGTGGATCGCCTTCGGACCTTCCGGCAGGCCTTCGAGCTCGATCCGGACCAGCACGCCGTGCGGCCCCTGGGTCAGCGTCGCGCTGCCGATCCGCTCACCGGCGTTGTCGATGAAGCCGGCGTCGACGACGTGCTCGTCGGCCTGGGCCAGGCCGGCTGCGGCCAGCAGCGCGGCGGCCAGCAGGGTTCGATTCGGTCGGTTCATGGTTCGGGGCTCCGGGTACGGAAAGGCTGAAGGCTAACAGACCCGACGCGAATTCGGCGGTGCCGTGCTCGACGACGGCACCGATGACCCCGTGGACGATCTCATCGACGACCGCGCTGGAGTCGGCGATGCGCACCGTCGGCGTAGGCACGCGCGGCGGCCAGCAGCACCTCCGGCGCCAGGCGCACCGAATAGTCCGGGTTGACGTAGGCGAACTGGATGATGCCGTCGGTACCGACCAGGAAGGTTGCCGGAGCCGGCAGGCCGCCGTGATCGGCACCCGAGCGATCGGCCAGGTCCACGCCGAAGCCGGCATAGCGCTCCAGCGTGTCGTCGTCGAGCCGGAACGCGATGCCGAAGGCCCGCGCCGCCGCCAGCTCTGGATCGGACAGCAGACGATAGCCGGACGCTTCGGTCTCGCCCTCGGCCAGCATCTCGGGCCGGTCCGGCGAGACGAACCAGACCTCGAAGCCCAGCTCGCGCAGCTCGGCCTCGGCGGTGCGCAATTCGGCCAGGTGCAGGTTGCAGTAGGGGCACCAACCGCCGCGGTAGAACGTCAGCACCACCGGCGCGCCGTGCCGGCCGGGCGTGAAATCGATGGTCGCGCCGTCGGTCGCGGTCAGGGCCAGCGCCGGGGCCTGCATGCCGGGCAGCAGCGGCCGGACCGACTCGGCGTCGGAATGGAAGGCGGTGCGGTCGTCGGCGTGGGCCGGCGTGACGGCGGCCAGCACAAGGGCCAGCAGGACGTTCGATACGAGGGTCTTCATCGGAACTCTCCGGAGTCGGTGGACGGTCCGGAGAGCGGACCGGGCCGGGCCCGGTTCGCTTTCAGCGCAACGCGCCGGTCGCCTCAGCCGCGCAGCCGCTGGTGCTTGGCCACGATCAGCATCGACAGCTCGAGCGCCTGTTCGTAGTTCAGGCGCGGGTCCACGGTGGTCTTGTAGGCCCGCTTCAGGTCGTGCTCGCCCAGCTCGCGGGCGCCGCCGATGCACTCGGTGACGTTCTCGCCGGTCAGTTCCAGGTGCACCCCGCCCAGCCTCGAACCACAGGCAGCGTGGATGTCGAAGGCCTGCTCGAGCTCGGCCTGGATGTTGGCGAAGCGCCGGGTCTTGTAGCCCGACTCGGTCTTCTCGGTGTTGCCGTGCATCGGATCGGCGATCCACAGTACCGGTGAGCCGGTGGCCTTGACCGCCTCGATCAGAGACGGCAGCGTGTCGGCCACCTTGCCGGCGCCCATGCGATGAATCAGCACCAGGCGGCCCGGCTCGTCGTCGGGGTTCAGCGTGCGGATCAGCGACTTCAGCCAGTCCGCCGACATGCCCGGCCCGACCTTGATGCCGATCGGGTTGCGGATGCCGCGGAACATTTCCACGTGCGCGCCGTCGGCGGCCGCGGTGCGCATACCGATCCACGGGAAGTGGGTCGACAGGTTGAACCAGCCCCACTGGCGCGGCACCTGCCGGGTCAGGGCCTGCTCGTAGTGCAGGTGCAGGGCCTCGTGCGAGGTGAAGAAATCGACCCGACGCACGCTGCCCGGGGTCTGGCCGGTGACGGTTTCCATGAACCGGACCGAGTGGCCGATCGAGTCGGCGATGCGGTGGAACTGCTCGGCCAGCGGCGAGTGCTCGACCCAGCCCAGGTCCCAGTATTCGGGGTGGTGCAGGTCGGCGAAGCCGCCGTCGACCAGCGCCCGGACGAAGTTCATCGACATCGCCGAGCGGGCGTAGGCCTTGATCATGCGCTCGGGGTCGGGCCGGCGCGCCTCGGCCTCGAAGGCCGGGGCATTGACGATGTCGCCGCGGTAGCTCGGCAGCCTCACATCGCCGCGCACTTCGAAATCGTCGGAACGCGGCTTGGCGTACTGGCCGGCGAAGCGGCCGACCCGGACCACCGGCATCTCCATGCCGTGGACCATGACCAGCGACATCTGCAGCAGAACCTTCAGCCGGTTGGTGATGATCTCCGGCGCGCACTCATCGAAGACCTCGGCGCAGTCGCCGCCCTGCAGGAAGAACCGCTTGCCGGCCTGGGCCTCGGCGATCTGTTCCTTCAGGTTCAGGATCTCCCAGGAGGTGACCAGCGGCGGCAGCGTCGCGAGACGGGCCTGCGCGTCGGCCAGCGCTTCGCCGTCGTCGTACTTCGCCTGCTGCAGCGCCTCGAACTTCTGCCACGAGTCCCGCGACCAGTCCCTGGCCGGGGTGATCGATTTCAGGTTCGTCTTCAGGGTGTCGCTCATTGCTTGTTCACTCGGGCCACGGCCACGATCAGGAATACCGTCAGGGCAACATACCAGATGAGCGTCCACCACGGCATCGACAGGCCGAGGAAGGACCAGCTGATCTCGGCGCAGTCGCCGGAGCCAGCGAAGGCCGAGCGCAGCGCTTCGCCCAGGCCGAACATCTGCATGTTGTATTCGAAGCCGCCGCCGCAGTCCGGCACCTGGTCGGGCGGCAGGTTCTGGATCCAGATGTGTCGAATGGCCGTCACCGCGCCCCAGACGCTACCGAGGCCGACGCCGGCCGTCCAGACCCAGCGCATCGCGCCGCGCGCGCCGTGGATCAGACCGATCAACGCGAACAGCGCCATGACCATGAAGGCGAAGCGTTGCAGATAGCACATCGGACAGGGATCCAGGTACATCACGTACTGGGCGTAGTAGGCGAAACCGAGCAGCCCGGCGCAGGCAAGGAAGACCCCGGCAAAGCCGGCTCGGGGGTGTTCGAGGAGTTCGAGAATCTTCATGCGCATAGTCTGCCATGTCGGGTGCATCGGGGGCGTTCGACCGCAGCAGGCGATCGCGGTTCACGGCCGTGATGCGCGAGCCGGTATGCGATCATCGGCGCGGGAGATCGAAAGGAATCGAGATCATGTCGCAGTCCCCGTCGGACATCGTCCGGATCGCCACGCTTCGGACCGACCTCGACGCCCGGATGACCGGCTTGCGCGAGAACGCATCGACCGTCGCGCGGTCGCGTGCGCACGTCGAGGCCGCACTGTCGGGCGAAGCCAGCATCTACGGCATCAATACCGGCTTCGGCGCGCTGGCGCACAAGCGCATCGCGCCGGATCGCCTGGCCCAGCTGCAGAAGAACCTGCTGCTGTCGCACGCCTGCGGCACCGGTGACCCGCTGCCGATGCCGATCACGCGCTTGATGCTGCAGCTCAAGATCCACGCGCTGGGGCTGGGCCAGTCGGGCATCTCGCAGCCGGTGTTCGAGCAATTGCTGGCGCTGGACGCCGCCGGCATCGTGCCCTACGTGCCCAGCCGCGGCAGCGTCGGCGCATCCGGCGACCTGGCCCCGCTGGCCCACATGAGCCTGCCGCTGATCGGCGCCGGCCAGTGCTGGAACGCAGCCGGCAGCGGCCCGGAACCGGCCTCCGAGGCGCTGGCCCGGGCCGGGCTGCAGCCGGTCGAGCTGGCGGCCAAGGACGGCCTGGCGCTGATCAACGGGACCCAGATGATGGCCGCCTGCGGCGCTTTCGTGCTGCACCGGGCGATCGCGCTGCTGCGCAATGCCGACATCCTGGGCGCGATGAGTCTCGAGGCGCTGCAGGGTTCGGCCCGGCCGTTCGATGCGCGGATCCACGCGGTCCGCCCGCACCCCGGCCAAGTCGCGGTGGCGGCCAACATCCGCCGGCTGCTGCGCGACAGCGAGATTCTCGAGTCGCACCGCGACTGCGGCAAGGTCCAGGACCCGTATTCGCTGCGCTGCATTCCGCAGGTCCACGGCGCCAGCCGCGATGCGCTGGCCCACTGCGCCGAGGTGGTCGAACGCGAGCTGAACTCGGTCACCGACAACCCGCTGGTGTTCGACGACGGCGACATCGTCTCCGGCGGCAATTTCCACGGCCAGCCGCTGGCCCTGGTGCTCGACTACGCCGCCATCGCGCTGGCCGAGCTGGCCTCGATCTCCGAGCGCCGCACCTACCTGCTGCTGGCCGGCCACGACGGCCTGCCGACGCTGCTGATGTCGGATACCGGCATCAATTCCGGCTTCATGATTCCGCAGTACACCGCCGCGGCGCTGGTCAGCGAGAACAAGGTGCTGGCCCACCCGGCGAGCGTCGATTCCATCCCGACCAGTCTCGGGCAGGAAGACCACGTGTCGATGGGCTCGATCGGCGCGCTGAAGCTGCTGCAGGTGCTCGAGAACGTCGAGCGGGTGCTGGCCGTGGAACTGCTGACCGCGGCCCAGGCGCTGGACTTCCGCGATCCGCTGAAGCCCGGCCTCGGTGTCAGGCGAGCCCACGCGGCGGTACGCGACGCCATCGGCCACGCCGAGCAGGACTACGAGGTGGGGGCCGATATCGAGCGCTGCGCGGCGCTGCTGCGCGACCAGCGCCTGCTCGACGCGCTCGGCGAGGACCTGGTGCTGGACTGACCCGACGGGCGGTTCAGTCGTCGGCCGGGGCTTCGGTGACCGTCATCTCCACGAACAGCCGGGCGGTTTCCGGCGTGGCGATCTCGATGTCGGGCTCGACCACCGAAAAGCTGCCGGTGGCACCGCGTCGTACACCGAGCATCGAGTCGGTCAGGAAGATCCATTCCTCGCCGATGCGCTCGGAGATCCCGACCCGGACCCAGATCGCGTCGCTGGCCGCGCCCTCCTCGGCCATCGGCGGCTCGACCACCACGCTCATCCGCCAGGCCACGTCGCCCTGTTCGACTTCGATCGAGGCCGCCCGGTCGGCTTCGACCAGCAGGCGAGGCGAGCCGCTGAGCTCGCCGTCGATCCAGACCCGGGACTCGACCAGGTACTCGGTGGCGACCGCCGGCAGTGCGGCGGTCAGCAGGATCAGTAGCGGTACCCAACGAAGCATGTGACGTCCCTCCATCGATGACTCCGGACCCGATTATGCCGCGACCGACGGCTCCGCACTCAGTTGTTGCGGAACCGCGCCGGCAGCACTTCCGTGTCGGGCTGGTCTTCGCCTTCCTTGACCACCGGCATCAGGTCCTGCTTCGAAACGCCGAGCAGGATGGCGGCGTTGCTGGCCACGAAGATCGACGAGTAGGTCCCGACGATCACGCCGACGATCAGCGTGTAGGCGAAGGCATGGATGATCTCGCCGCCGAAGTAGAACAGCGCGATCAGCACCAGCAGCGTGGTCATCGAGGTCATCACCGTGCGCGACAGCATCTGGTTGATCGACAGGTTGGTCAGCTCGATCGCCGTGCCCTTGCGCTTGATCCGGAAGTTCTCGCGCAGCCGGTCGTAGACCACGATCGTGTCGTTCAGCGAATAGCCGACCACGGCCAGCAGGGCCGCGACCACGGTCAGGTCGAAGTTGATCCGGAACAGCGAGATCATGCCGACCACGATCAGCACGTCGTGGACCAGCGCGGCCACGGCCCCGACGGCGAAGCGCCACTGGAAGCGGAACGAGACGTACAGCAGGATCCCGGCCAGCGCATACAGCATGGCCAGGCCGCCCTGCTCGGCCAGCTCCTCACCGACCTGCGGGCCGACGAACTCGACCCGGCGCATCTCGATGCCCGCGGCCGATTCCGACAGCGCATCCAGGACCTGGGTCGAGATGTCGGCGCCCGCTTCGGCGGCCTGGTCGGCCGGCAGGCGCACGACGATGTCGCGCGAGGTGCCGAAGGTCTGGACGGTGTAGTCGGTGTAGCCGGCCAGGTCCAGCGCGCCGCGCACGTCGCCCAGGTCGGGCGCTTCGGGGTAGTTGACCTCGATCAGCGTACCGCCGGTGAAGTCCAGGCCGAACTCCAGCCCGCGCGTGACCAGCGAGCCGATGCTGACCAGGATCAGCACCGCGGAGAACAGCAGCGCGATTTTGCGCCGGCCCATGAAGTCGATCTTCGTGTCGTTGCGAATGATATCCATCGTCGAATCCTCAGATCGAGAGCGCGGCCAGCTTCTTCTTGCGGCCGTAGATCAGGTTGACCACACCGCGGGTTCCGAAGATGGCGGTGAACATCGACGTCACGATGCCGATCGACAGCGTGACCGCGAAGCCCTTGACCGGGCCGGTGCCGAACATGAACAGCACCAGTGCCGCGATCAGCGTGGTGACGTTGGCGTCGGCGATCGTCGAGAAGGCCTTTTCGTAGCCGGCCCGGATCGAGGACTGCGGCGAGTTGCCGAGCCTCAGTTCTTCCTTGATGCGCTCGAAGATCAGCACGTTGGCATCGACCGCCATGCCGACGGTCAGCACGATGCCGGCGATGCCGGGCAGCGTCAGCGTGGCGCCGAGCATCGACAGCATGGCGACGATCAGGACCAGGTTGACGGTCAGGGCCAGGTTGGCGACCAGGCCGAACACGCGGTAATAGATCGCCATCAGCACCAGCACCAGGCAGAAGCCGATGATCACCGAGCGGAAGCCCTGGTCGATGTTGTCGCGGCCCAGGCTCGGGCCGACCGTACGCTCCTCGATGATCTCGACCGGCGCGGCCAGCGCGCCGGCGCGCAGCAGCAGCGCGAGCTGGCTGGCTTCGCGGGCGCCGTCCAGGCCGGTGGTCTGGAAACGACGGCCGAAGGGTTCACGGACCACGGCCACCGAGATCACCTCCTGGACCTCGCGCATTTCGCGGACTTCCTCGCCGTCGACGATGCGGGTCTCGGGGCGGCGCTCGATGAACACGACGGCCATCCGGTTGCCGACGTTCTCGGTCGTGAAGTTCAGCATCCGGCGCGCAGCACCACCATCGAGCGTCACCGACACCATGGGTGAGCCGGAGGTCTGATCGAAACCGGCGGCGGCGTTCAGCAGCTCATCGCCGGTCGCGATCTTGCTGCGAGACAACAGGATCGGAGTGCCTTCGCGATCGAAGAACAGCTGCGATCGCGGTGGAATCCGCCCGGTCCGCTGCGCCTCGAAGGGGTCGTTCTCCTCGTCCACGGCGCGGTATTCCAGCGTGGCCGTCGCACCCAGGATGCGCTTGGCCTCGGCCGTGTCCTGCACGCCGGGCAGCTGGACGACGATGCGGTCGGCGCCCTGCTGCTGGATGATCGGTTCGGCCACGCCGAGCTCGTTGACGCGGTTGCGCAGCGTGGTGATGTTCTGCTGCAGCGCGGTCTGCTGCATTTCGACCATCACCTCCGGCAGCACGGTTGCGCGGATGTTGAAGGTCTCGACGCCGTCGGCCGCCTCGAGTTCCAGCTCCGGCAGCTCGCCGGTGATCTGGGCCAGGGCCTCGTCGCGGTCTTCCGGCGTGCGCAGCTCGGCGACCAGGGTCTCGCCCTCGCGGCGCACCGAGCGGTAGCGGATGCGCTCGTCGCGCAGCAGGTTGCGGATGTCGTCGACGAAGGCTTCCAGCCGCGCGCTGCGGGCGGCGTCCATATCGACTTCCATCAGGAAGTGCACGCCGCCCTGCAGGTCCAGGCCCAGCACCATCGGCTCGGCGCCGAGCGCCTCGAGCCAGCCGGGCGTGGCCGGGGCCAGGTTCAGCGCGACCACGTAGGCGTCACCGAGCCCTTCACGCAGCGCATCGGCGGCACGCAGCTGCTGTTCCGGGTCGCCGAAGCGCAACAGCAGGCGCTCCGGTTCGAAGGTGGTGTCGCGCGGGGCGATCTCCTGTTCGCCGAGCACATCGGCGGCGACCTCGGTCAGGGCCGGATCGAGCTCGAAGCCGCGCGCCGACGAAACCTGCACCGACGGGTCGTCGCCGAACAGGTTGGGCGCGGCATAGATCGCGCCGATCACCAGCACGGCGATCAACACCAGGTATTTCCAAGCGGGGTAACGATTCATCGTGGAACGAGTCCTGAACTGATGGCGAGGACCGGGCCGGCGCGACGGCGCGGCGGCGATCCGGTCAATACAGCGGGTGCGCGCTCAGGGCGCGGCATCGAAGGTGCCCTTGGGCACGACCTGGCTGACCGAGGCCCGCTGGAGCTTCACCGAGGTTCCGCTGGCCAGTTCGACGGCGATGAAGCTGTCGCCGACCTCGGTGATCTTGCCGAGCAGGCCGCCGGCGGTGACGATCTCGTCGCCGACCGCCAGGCTCGAGACCAGCTCGCGGTGCTGCTTGTTGCGCTTCATCTGCGGCCGGATGATCAACAGCCAGAAGATGACGATGATGAACACCAGCGGCAGCAGCGAGCCGAGCAGACTGGGCTGCTCGCCGGCCGCCTGGGCCATTGCCGATGGAATCAGGAATTCGGACAGGGTTTCCAGCATGGCGGCGGGACTCCTAATGGTCGACGGATTCTCTCGTGGTCGCTCGCCGGGCTCGATGCAGCGGCTCGGCAGGGCGGAAAGCGCCGGATTATCCCATATCGAATCGGTGGCTGCCGATCATGTGGCCAATCCTCCGACCAATCGTCTGGCCGGTCGGATGGCCGACGGTCCGGCAGCCCGGCGGGCCGGTCGCGTTTCGAAGAATGGGGACGATCGGCGACGAATCCCAGCCCGGACAACCGCGCGCCACCGGCTGCAGGGCGGCCGATGGCGCGGGATCCGGACGGCCGCAGCGGGTCGGCGGCAGGGGCTGCGCCCCTCAGAACGCGTACTTGCCCGAGAACTGGAGGCGATTCATCGAGCCGGACAGGCCGCTCTCGATCTCGCGCTCGGCGAGGATGTACTCGATGCCGAAGGTCAGCGGCGGTTTCGGGCTGTAGAGCAGGTTGACATGGCCGCTCCAGGCGCTTTGGCTGACCGCCTCGCCGGTCAGCGCGACCGGGTTGTCGACCTGGATGTAGCTCAATACCGCGGTCGAGCGCCAGCGCTCGTTCCACCAGTGCCGGTAGGCGGCGAAGCCACCGGTCGAGGAAATCGCCTCGAGGTCGCCGGCCGCGTCGAGCACCGCGCCGTTGGCGAAGTTGATGCCGACGTAGCGGCCCTGGCCGTCGCCGTGGTTGATCATCCAGCGCAGGTCGTTGCGGCCGAAGTTCAGCTTGCCCGACAGGCTCAGGCCCCAGCCGAGCGTCGAATCGTCGATGCCGCTGGCCGGGTCCTCGTAGTTCAGCTGGCGCAGCAGGCCGCCGAGCTGGACGTGGCCCCAGTCGCCGGTCCAGGTGTAGCGCGCAGCGAGATCGGGCACCAGGCCGTCGTCGGTGACGATCCGCCCGCCTCCGCCGAACGGCGTGACGGTGGTCTCCGGGTTCTCGAGGGCAACCGCGAAGTTGCCGTTCTGGTAGCGGATCTGGGTCTGGCGGACGAAACTGGTGCCGTCGGCCGGACCGATGAAATCGAGCACCTCGGGCAGCGTGGCGACGTCCATGTAGGTCGACCAGGTCTGCCCGACCAGCCACTCGTTCCAGGTCAGGAAGGCATGCCGCATGCGCGGCTCGTAGGAATTGCTGACCCGCTCGTCGCCGTCGGGCGTGACCAGGAAGTCCATTTCGATGTAGGCGCCGAGCCGATGATCCTCGTCGATCTGCCAGCGGCTGCCGGCGTGGATCCGGCTCTGGCGGGCGTGGAAGTCCAGGTCGCTGCTCTCGTCGAGGCCGCCGACCGGGATGGTGCCGGGAATGTAGAAGTCCCGGCCGATCGACCCGGCGGCCAGGTCGCCGTCGGAGTAGCGCGAAGCGATCACGTCGGCCTTGACGTAGCCGCCCCAGTAGAACGACGGGCCGTCGGCCTTCTCCTCGGCCGCGGCGACCAGCGGATCGATCTTCTCGACGATCTCGCGGACCTGCTGGCGGGTGGCGACGGTCTCGGCGCGGACCTCTTCGATCTCGGGCGCGATGACCGGCGCGCGGCGGGTCTCGACCAGCTGCTGGACCAGCGCTTCGAGTTCGGCGACGCGCGCTTCGAGCTCGGCCACGCGGTCGGCTTCGGCCAGCGCCGGCGTGGCGCAGAAGATCGCCACGAACAGGCTCAGTCGCCAGCCGGCGCGGCGCGGTGGGGTCGGTCGGGTCGGGTTCGAGTGCATGTCGGCTTCTCCCTGGCCGCGCTGCGCGGCATGTTCGATCACGGGGTTCGGGAGCGATCATGCGCGGCCGTGTCGAAGGCCCGCAATTCGCCTTTGGTCGAATGCAGCGGCGGCCCGGGCCACGGGCGTGCGACCAAAGTCGTAGCGCCCCGGCCGGGTTTCGTCTTTACTTGCCGGGCCGGCTTGATGGACACTGGAACAACGCTGAACCGATGTTCGAGACCAAGGAGCCGAACCATGTCCGATGCCCTTCCCCACCAGGACCGCTACCCCGTTCCCGACGCGCTTGCCGATCGGGCGCACGTCGATCCAGCGACGTACGAAGAACTGGCCGAACGGGCCCGGACCGATCCGGAAGGCTTCTGGGGCGAGGTCGGCCGGCGGCTGGACTGGATCCGGCCCTACAGCCGGGTCAAGGACGTCTCGTTCGATCTCGACGACCTGCACATCCGCTGGTACGACGACGGCACGCTGAACGTCTGCGCCAACTGCGTCGACCGTCACCTCGAAACGCGCGGCGACCAGGTCGCGATCCTGTGGGAAGGCGACGACCCGGACCGCGATGCGCGCATCACCTACCGCGAGCTGCACGATCGCGTCTGCCGCTTCGCCAACGTGCTGAAGCGGACCGGAGTCGGCAAGGGCGACCGCGTCACGCTCTACCTGCCGATGATTCCGGACGCGGCGATCGCGATGCTGGCCTGCGCCCGGATCGGCGCGGTCCATTCGGTGGTGTTCGGCGGCTTTTCGCCGGACGCGCTGGCCGGACGCATCATCGACTGCGACTCCAATGTCGTCATCACCGCCGATTTCGGCCGGCGCGGGGGCCGTTCCACGCCGCTGAAGGCGAACGTCGATGCCGCGCTGAACAACCCGGAGGCCGCCGCGCGGGTCGAGGCGGTGCTGGTGGTTCGCAATACCGGCGACGAGGTCGCCTGGAACGGCGAGCGCGACCGCTGGCTGCACGAGGAACTCGAACACGTCGACGGCGAGTGCGAACCGGAAGAAATGAATGCCGAGGACCCGCTGTTCATCCTCTACACCTCGGGCTCGACCGGCAAGCCGAAAGGCGTGCTGCACACCTCGGGCGGCTACCTGGTCTTCGCCAGCTACACCCACGAGATCGTGTTCGACTACCACGACGGCGACATCTACTGGTGCACCGCCGACGTCGGCTGGGTGACCGGCCACAGCTACATCGTCTACGGCCCGCTGGCCAACGGTGCGACCACGCTGATGTTCGAAGGCGTGCCGAACTACCCCGACCACAGCCGCTTCTGGCAGGTCTGCGACAAGCACCGGGTGAACATCTTCTACACCGCGCCGACCGCGATCCGGGCGCTGATGCGCGAAGGCGACGACCCGGTCAAGGCGACCTCGCGCGACTCGCTGCGCATCCTCGGCACGGTCGGCGAGCCGATCAACCCCGAGGCCTGGCACTGGTACCACTCGGTGGTCGGCGACGAGCGCTGCCCGATCGTCGATACCTGGTGGCAGACCGAGACCGGCGGCATCCTGATCAGCCCGCTGCCCGGCGCGACCGATCTCAAGCCCGGCTCGGCGACCCGGCCGCTGCCCGGCATCCAGCCGGCCCTGCTCGGCCCGGAAGGCGAAACCCTGGAGGGCGCCGCTGCCGGCAACCTGGTCATCACCGACAGCTGGCCCGGCCAGATGCGCACCGTCTACGGCGACCACAAGCGCTTCGGCGAGACCTATTTCGCGACCTACAAGGGCTGTTACTTCACCGGCGACGGCGCCCGGCGCGACGCCGACGGCTACTACTGGATCACCGGCCGGGTCGACGACGTGATCAACGTTTCCGGTCACCGGCTCGGCACCGCCGAGGTCGAGTCGGCGCTGGTCGCGCACGAGGCCGTGGCCGAGGCCGCCGTGGTCGGCTTCCCGCACGACATCAAGGGCCAGGGCGTGTACGCCTATGTCACCCTGATGGAAGGTCGCGAGGGCGACGATGCGCTGGCCGGGGAACTGGTGAAGTGGGTCCGCAACGAGATCGGCCCGATCGCCACCATCGACCACCTGCAGTGGGCGCCCGGGCTGCCGAAGACCCGCTCGGGCAAGATCATGCGCCGCATCCTGCGCAAGATCGCCGCCGACGAGAGCGACCAGCTCGGCGACACCTCGACACTGGCCGATCCGGACGTGGTCGACCACCTGGTGGCCAACCGGAAGAGCGCCGGCTGAACGGCTGCAACCGGCCCGGGCACGCCTCGTGTCCAGGCGTCGAAGCCGCTATCATCCGGCCATGGAGTCGATTTCCGCCGGATCCGAAGAGCGCCTCGTCGTCGTCGACGACCATCCCTTGTTCCGCGATGCGCTGAGCGCCGCGCTGGGCCGTCATCGGCCAGCGTGCCGGATCGAGGCCCTGGCCAGCTTCGATGCGCTGCAGCAACGCCTGGGCCGCGACGCCGAGTTGGACCTGATCCTGCTCGACCTCCACCTGCCCGACAGCCACGGCTTGTCGGGACTGGCCTGGCTGCGCGGCCATCACCCGGAGCTTCCGGTGCTGATGATCTCGGCCCACGACGACCCGGACATCGTCCAGCGCGCGCTCGCCGACGGCGCGGCCGGCTTCCTGTCGAAGTCCGCCGATGCCGAAACGCTGAGCCATGCCATCGACCAGGTGCTGGCCGGCGAGACCTGGGTCCCCGACGGCTTCGATCCGGCGTCCAGTGAAAGCGAAGAATCGGCCCTGGCCCAGCGCGTCGGCGAACTGACCCCGCAGCAGTACCGGATCCTGTGCATGCTCGGCGACGGCCTGCTGAACAAGCAGATCGCCTGGGAGCTCGACATCACCGAAGCCACCGTCAAGGCCCACATGACCGCGATCATGCGGAAACTGGCTGTGAACAACCGGACCCAGGCGGTGACGCTGTTCAATCGGCTGGCCGTGCGGAAGCAGGACGTGGACTGACGGTTTCCGGTTTCCGGGTTCAGGTTTCAGGGTTCAGGGTTCAGGTTTCAGGTTTCAGGTTGCAGGTTTCAGGTTTCCGAAAAACCTTTCGAATCCGCTCGCTGGCAACCGAAACGCAGGACCGCTCTACATCCTCGCAAGCCCCCTTAACCCTTAACCCTTAACCCTTAACCCTTAACCCTGAAACCGGAAACCGGAAACCGGAAACCGGAAACCGGGTTCATCATCTCCTCAGAAGATGCTTCATCACCGCCCGTAGCGCGGCCGGTTTGACCGGTTTGAACAGCCGTCGGTCGCCGCGCTCGGCGATGGCCTGGCCCAGCGCTTCGTCGCGGTCGGCGGTGACGACGAGCACCGGGACGCGGCGCCCGATGGCGTCGCGCACCGCGTCGCTGACGTCGAGTCCGTTCTCGCCGCGGCCCAGGTGGTGGTCGGCGATGATCAGGTCGGGCGGCGGGTCGCAGGCCGTCAGCGCCTCGCGGCTGCGGCTGGCGGTCGCCACGCTGCAGCCCCAGCGCTCGAGCATGGCGCGCATGCCGTCGAGGATGTCCGGGTCGTCGTCGATGCACAGCACCCGGAGCCCGTCGAAATCGGTACCGGTCGGCGCCGCGACCGCAGCCGGCGGCTCGGCGGCGACCGCGGCGGCGGCGACCGCGGCGGCGTCGACCCGGCCGACCACCGGCACTTCGACGGCGAACACGGTACCGCGGCCGGTCGCCGAGCGCAGCGTCAGCGGCGCATCGAGCATGCGGCTGATCCGCCGGCAGATCGACAGCCCCAGCCCGAGGCCCTGGTCGTAGGGATCGGACGGCTCGGGCTGGCTGGCGTCCTCGATCCGCTCGAATTCCTCGAAGATCCGGGCCTGCTCGTGCTCGGGAATGCCCGGCCCGGTGTCCCAGACCTCGATGACGACCCGCGGCGCATCCGGCCCGCCGCGCAGCCGCGCGCCGACCAGCACGCCGCCGTCGCGGGTATAGCGCAGCGCGTTGCCGACCAGGTTGAACAGCACCCGCTGCAGCAACCGGGCGTCGGAGCGGACCCGGTACCGGCCCGGCCGGACCCGCAACTTCAGGCCGCGCCGCTGGGCCAGCGCGCCGAACTGGCGTTCGACCCGGTCGAACAGCGACTGCAGCGGGAACGAGGTCCAGTTCGGCTTGAGCGCACCCTGGTCCAGGCGGCTGATGTCGAGCAGCGACGACAGCAGCTCCTCGGCCACGCCGAGGCTGTGGTCGACCCGTCGGACGAGTCGGGCTTCGTCGGCGGGCAGGCGGTCGGCCGACTGCTTCAGCGACGAGGAGAACAACCGCGCCGCGTTGAGCGGCTGCAGCAGGTCGTGGCTGGCTGCGGCCAGGAACTTCGTCTTGCCGTGATTGGCCGCCTCGGCGTCGCGCTTGGCCTCGCTCAGGGCCTCCATCGCGGCGTTGAGCTCGGCGGTCCGGTCGGCCACCTGCTGTTCCATGGTCGCGTAGGCCCGCTTCAGCGCCGCCTCGCTGGCCTTGTAGGGCGTGATGTCGGTGTAGGTCGTCACGTAGCCGCGTTTCGGCATCGGGTTGCCGCGGATCTCGATCACGCGGCCGTCGGGGTGGCGGCGTTCGAACACGTAGGGCGTGCCGCGGCGCATGTGGTACAGCCGCCGGTCGACGGCCGCGTCGATGTCGCCGGGCGCGGCAGCGGTCCAGCGCTCGAGGTTGTAGCGGATCAGCTCCTCGACCGGCCGGCCGATGTGGACCATGCCCGGCGGATAGTCGAGCAACTCGACGTAGGCCTGGTTCCAGCTGACCAGCCGGAGGTCGCCGTCGACCACGCTGACGCCCTGGCTGATGTGATCGAGCGTGGCCTCGAGCAGGTCGCGATTGAACTGGATCGCGCTGGAGGTCTGCTCGAGCAGCGCCAGCGCCTCGCCCCGGGCCATGCCGCGGCGGCGGAGACCTGCGGCCAGCACGGTGCGGGCCGAGGCCGAGCCGATGCAGCCGGCCAGCAATCGTTCGGTGAAGCCCATCAGCTCGCTGCCGGCCGGGGCATCGTCGGGCAGCGGATGTTCGCCGCCCAGCGCACCGGCGAAGGCCAGGTCGACGCGCTCGCGGCCGATGAAGCCGCCGGCCAGGCGGCGCAGGTCGCCGACCGTCAGCGCGCGCGAACCCTCGCGCCCGGCCAGCAGCATCGGCAGGATCGGCCGGTGCCGGCGCACCCAGACCGAGATCCCGACCAGCGCGGCCAGGTTCAGGCCCAGGCCGATCAGCGTGGCGGTGTTCAGCCCCGGCTGCAGCCACGCCGGCCAGGCCGGGACGATCGACGGCAGAAAGGTCAGAAGCAGCCAGGCGCCGAGCCCGAGCACCAGGCCGGCGATCGCGCCTTCGCGGCTTGCGCGGCGCCAGTACACGCCCAGCACCAGGGCCGGGGCGAACTGGATCACCGCAGCGAACGAGACCAGGCCGATCGCGGCCAGCCGGTCGGTGGACTGCAGCACCAGGTAATAGATCCAGGCCGCCAGCGCCAGCACCAGGATGGTCAGCCAGCGGCTGATCAGCAGCAGCCGGCCGAAATCACGGCCGTGATGCAGCCGAAGGCGCAGCAGCAGCGGCAGCACCAGGTCGTTGGAGACCATCGTGGCCAGCGCGACGGTGGCCACGATGACCATGCCGGTGGCGGCCGAGAACCCGCCGAGGAACGACAGCAGGGTCAGCGCCTCGTGACCGGCGGCCATCGGCAGCGACAGCACGAACAGGTCGGCGTTGGCCTCCGCGCCGCCGAAGCGATCCAGTCCGGCCAGCGCGATCGGCACGACCAGCAGCGTGAACACCAGCAGGTAGAGCGGAAACAGCCAGCGCGCGGTGGCCAGGTCCTCTGGCCGTTCGTTCTCGATGAAGGCGACCTGGAACTGCCGCGGCAGGCAGAGGATCGCCGCGCCGGCCAGCAGGGTCTGGACCCAGAACCCGGCCGGCAGCGATTCCGGCAGGAAGCGTTCGCGCCATTCGGCATTGGCGGCCAGCGCTTCGTTCATTCCGCCGAGCCCGCCGAACACCGCATACAGCGCCCAGAGCCCGACCGCGCCGAACGCGACCAGCTTGACCAGCGACTCGAAGGCCACCGCCAGCACCATGCCGCGGTGGTGCTCGCTGGCCTCGAGCCGGCGCACGCCGAACAGGATCGAGAACAGGCCCAGCGCCAGCGCCAGCAGCAGGGCCAGCGACGATTCCGACAGCCCGGCCGGCTCCTCGGCGATCGCGACCAGGCCCATGGTCACCGCCTTGAGCTGCAGCGCGATGTACGGGATCGAACCCAGCACCGCGGCCAGCGTGACCAGTGCCGCCAACGGCCGCGACTTGCCGTAACGAAACGAGATGAAATCGGCGATCGAGGTCAGGCGGTGGTCGCGGGTCAGCGAAAGAATGCGCTTCATCAGGTCGTGCGCGAACAGCACGATGAGAATCGGCCCGAGGTAGATGGCGGCGAACAGCCAGCCGTTCTCGACCGCGCTGCCGACCGCACCGAAGAAGGTCCAGGAGGTGCAGTAGACGGCCAGCGACAGCGAGTAGATCGCCGCGCGCGTCCGCGGCCCGATCCGCCCGGCCGGCAGCCGGTCACCGAACCACGCGATCGCGAACAGCAAGCCGACATAGGCCAGCGAGACCAGGGCGATGAACGGCGCGGAAAACATCGTCGGTGCGGGGTCCTCGAGCCGGCCGCTGTCCGCCGGCGGACCGGCCGTTGCCGATCATCATAGCAGCGCGCTCCGGGCCGGGGAGTCGACCAAAGTCGAAGGGCAATCCATCGGGCCCGTTGCTACATTGCCGGCGTACTGTCATCGCCGATGGAGACAACGACATGTCGCAGAACGCAAGCCGGGAGGCCTACTGGACGGCCAACCTCAAACTCATGGCGGGCTGCCTCGCCGTCTGGTTCATCGTCTCGTTCGGGCTGGGCATCCTGCTCGTCGAACCACTGAATTCCTTCCAGCTGTTCGGCTACCCGCTGGGCTTCTGGTTCGCCCAGCAGGGCGCCATCTACACCTTCATGGTCCTGATCTTCTTCTATGCCTGGCGCATGAACAAGCTCGACCGCGAACACGACGTCCACGAAGACTGAGGAGACGACCATGTCCCTGCAACTCATGACCTATCTCGTCGTCGGCTTCACCTTCGTCGTCTACATCGGAATCGCGGTGTGGTCGCGCGCCAGCACCACCGGCGACTTCTACGTCGCCGGCAAGGGCGTCCACCCGATCGCCAACGGCATGGCCACGGCGGCCGACTGGATGTCGGCGGCTTCGTTCATCTCGATGGCCGGCCTGATCGCCTTTCTCGGCTACGACGGCTCGGTCTACCTGATGGGCTGGACCGGCGGCTACGTGCTGCTGGCCCTGCTGCTCGCGCCCTACCTTCGCAAGTACGGCAAGTTCACGGTGCCGGCGTTCATCGGCGACCGGTACTACTCGAAGTCGGCCCGGATCGTGGCGGTGATCTGCCTGATCTTCATCTCCTTCACCTACGTGGCCGGCCAGATGCGCGGGGTCGGCATCGTGTTCTCGCGCTTCCTCGAGGTCGACATCCTGACCGGGCTGCTGATCGGCATGGGCATCGTGTTCATCTACGCCGTGCTCGGCGGCATGAAGGGCATCACCTACACCCAGGTGGCGCAGTACTGCGTGCTGATCTTCGCCTACACGGTGCCGGCGGTGTTCATCTCGTTCCAGCTGACCGGCAATCCGCTGCCGCAGCTCGGCCTGGGCAGCCAGGTCAGCGGCGAGTCGGTGTACATGCTCGAACGACTCAACCAGGTGATCCAGGACCTCGGCTTCGGCGCCTATACCGACGGCAGCAAGTCGATGATCGACGTGTTCTGCATCACCCTGGCGCTGATGGTCGGCACCGCCGGCCTGCCGCACGTGATCGTGCGCTTCTTCACCGTGCCGAAAGTGTCCGACGCGCGGCGCTCGGCGGGCTGGGCGCTGCTGTTCATCGCCATCCTCTACACCACCGCACCGGCGGTCGGCGCCATGGCGCGCCTGAACCTGGTCGAAACGATCTGGCCGGGCGGCTCGCCCGAGACCGCGGCGCTGGCCTACGACGAACGGCCCGACTGGTTCAGGACCTGGGAGCAGACCGGCCTGCTGGGCTTTGAGGACAAGAACGGCGATGGGCGCATCCAGTACTACAACGACGCCAACCCCGACTATGCGCCGATCGCCGAGGCCCGCGGCTGGGAAGGCAACGAGCTGAGCGTGGACCGCGACATCATCGTGCTGGCCAACCCCGAGATCGCCAACCTGCCCGACTGGGTGATCGCGCTGATCGCCGCCGGCGGCATCGCCGCGGCACTGTCGACCGCGGCCGGGTTGCTGCTGGTCATTTCCTCGGCGGTCTCGCACGACCTGGTCAAGAGCATCTTCGTACCGAACATGAGCGACAAGGGCGAGCTGATGACCGGGCGGATCGCCGCGGCGGTGGCGATCTGCGTGGCCGGCTACCTGGGCTACAACCCACCGGGCTTCGTCGCCCAGGTGGTTGCCTTCGCGTTCGGCCTGGCCGCGGCCTCGCTGTTCCCGGCGATCATCATGGGCATCTTCTCGACCCGGATCAATCGCGAAGGCGCGATCGCCGGGATGCTCTCCGGCCTGCTGTTCACCTTCGGCTACATCCTGTACTTCAAGGGCGTGTTCTTCGAGCCGCTGGCCGAGAACGTTCCGGAGAACTGGCTGTTCGGGATCTCGCCGGAAGGCATCGGCGTGGTCGGCATGCTGCTCAACTTCGGCGTCGCATTCGTGGTCAGCCGCCTGACCGCGGCGCCCCCGGCCCACATCCGGGAGATGATCGAGGACATCCGCGTGCCGCGCGGTGCCGGCGGCGCGCACAGCCACTGACCGGTCGCGCGGATCCCCGAACCGGTTCGTCCCGCGGACCGGTCCCTTTACCGGCGGCCAGGGAGTCCCTTGTGCCGCCGGTCCTTTTTTGCGGAGAATCGATGCCATGACCGATCTGCCCGACGATCTGACCCGTTTCCTGGCCGGCGTGGCGCCGTTCGAGAACCACCCCGACGCCATCGCACCGGCCGCGCGGGCAATCGAGATCCGCTACCTGCGCGAAGGCCAGGCGGCCAGGCCGGACAGCGGCACGACGTTTCCGGAAGACCCGTGGAGCCTGTACATCGTGCGCTCCGGCGCAGTGGCGCTCTGCGACAGCGACGGCCGGGTGCTGGAACGGCGAGGCGAAGGCGAGCTGTTCGGCCACCCGATCCGCTTCGGGCAGCAGGCCGCGCCCTACACCGTGCAGGCGGTCGAGGACTGCCTGCTCTGGCAGCTGTCGGCGGTCGCGGTCCGCGCGCTGGCCGAGCGGGTCCCGGAGCTCGAGGCCTTCCTGTCGTCCGACCCCGGCGCCCGACTCAGGCGGGTCGAGGCGCTGCGCACCCGGCGCGAGCGGCTGGCCGATCTCGGGCTCCGCTCCCCGGTGTCGATCGGCCCCGATGCGCCGGTGGCCGAGGCCGCCGCGCGGATGGCCGAACACCAGGTCAGCTGCCTGCCGGTGGTGGTCGACGACCGCATCGTCGGCATCCTGACCGACCGTGACCTGCGCGGCCGGGTCGTGGCCGTCCGGCTCGACCCGGACAGCCCGGTCGAAGCGGTGATGACCACGGAACCGGTCTGCGTCGACCAGGAACTGAAGATCGAGGCCGCCCTGGTCGAGATGATCCGGCGCGGCATCCACCACATGCCGGTCCTGGCCGATGGCCGGTTGGCCGGCGTGGTGTCGGCCGGCGACCTGATGCGGACCCAGTCGCCGCACCCGCTCCGGCTGGTCCGCGACCTGGCCCGGGCGAGCGATGCCGACGCCGTGGCGCGGATCGCCCGCAGCGGACCTGCGCTGCTGGCCGGCCTGGTCGAGGCCGGCACCGACGTCACGCAGCTGGGCCGGATGGCCGGCCTGATCACCGATGCCACCACCCGTCGCCTGATCGAACTGGCCGAGGCCGAGCTCGGTCCGGCGCCGGTGCGCTATGCGTGGCTGGCGTTCGGCTCGCAGGCCCGGCTGGAACAGGGCCTGATCAGCGACCAGGACAACGGGCTGCTGCTCGACGATGCGCTCGACGCCGACGGCGAAGCCTGGTTCCTGGAGCTGGCCGAACGGGTCTGCAACGGTCTCGACGCGGCCGGCTATGTGTTCTGCCCCGGCGGCGTCATGGCCAAGGGGCGCTGGCGGATGACGCGGCACCGATGGCGCGAAACCTTCTCCGGCTGGATGGCCGAGCCCGACCCGAAGTCGGTCATGCACTGCAGCATCTTCTTCGACCTGCGCGCCGTCCACGGCGATGTCGAGCTGGCCGAATCGCTGCGCCGCGACGTACTGGAGCAGGCACGATCCAGCGAGATCTTCCGCCGCTTCCTGGCCGCCGGCTCGGTGACGCACCGCCCGCCGATCGGCGTGTTCCGCCAGTTCGTGCAGGAGACCGGCGGCGATGCATCGAAGGGCCTGAACCTGAAGAAGCGCGGGGTGATCCCGATCGTCGACCTGGCCCGCGTCCACGCGCTGGAAGGCGCACTGCCCGAAGTCCACAGCGAAGAGCGGCTGCGCGCGGCCGCCAAGGCCGAGGTGATCACCGAGCGCGATGCCGACGACCTGGTCCACGCGCTGCGCTTCATTGCCGACATCCGGCTGCGCCACCAGGTCGAGCGTCTGCGCGCCGGCGAGAAACCCGATCACCTGGTCGCTCCGGACGCGCTGTCCGGCCTGCATCGTCGCTACCTGCGCTCGGCATTCGGCATCGTTCGCGAGGCCCAGCAGGCGCTGGCCCAGCGCTACGTGCTGTGAGGCTCTGGGCGCGACGCGACTGGCGCCGCCTCGAGCGCGAGCGCGCCGCGGCGCGTGCTGCCGGCGGCCCGGCAGAGCTGGCCGCCGCCCTGCCCGACCCGGACCTGCCTCTGAGCGAGGCGCCACTGCTGGCGCTGGACCTGGAGATGACCGGACTGGACGCGGGGAAGGACCGGATCGTCAGCATCGGCTGGGCGCCGATCGACCGCGGCCGGCTGCGCCCCGGCGGCGGCGGCCACCTGCTGGTCCGCGCCGACAGCGCCGACGAGCACGAGGCCGGTGTCGGTGACTCGGCCACCATCCACGGGATCCGCGACTGCGACCGGACGCCCGGGCTGGCGCTGGAGGTCGCGCTGGCCCGATTGTTCGAAGCCCTGGCCGGCCGCATTCCGCTGGTCCACCACGCCGCGCTGGATCACGCCTTCATCGATCGCGCCTGCCGGCGCCGCTGGGGTCACGGCTGGCCGACGCCGATGCTCGACACGCTGGCCTGGGAGAGGCGAATGCGCCAGCGCAGCGGCGACGACGACGCCGCACCCGGCAGCTTGAACCTGGACGCCCTGCGTCGACGCTACGAGCTGCCGCGCCGCAGCGCACACGATGCCCTGGCCGACGCGATCAGCTGCGGCGAACTGGCGCTGGTGATGATGGCGCGATCGCCGGGCCGGCTGATCGACCTGTGCCGGCGAATGCACTGAGCCCGGCCCGGTCGGGCGGGCCCGTCAGACCTCGACGCGACCCGGGCCTTCGTCCGACCCTGGCACCGGCTCGTCCCCGCCGGTGCCGCTCGAGCCGCCCCCGGACGGCGGCTGGCCACCGTCGGACCCGGCCGGAAACAGCTGGCGGAACGCGCGCCACTGGGCCGCGGCCATCAGCAGCTGGACGAACAGCGAGACCAGCACCGACAGCAGCTGGCCGACGAAATCGCCGGCCGGACCGAAGGCCAGCGCCAGCAGCCCGGCCGTGAGCAGAAAGACGAAGCCCAGCGCGAAGAACAGGCCGAGCACGACCAGCGCGAAGCCGAGGAAGGCCCGCCAGTTGACCAGCACGGCGCGGAGGCTCCACAGCAGCGCGGCCATGACCGGCCAGTTCCAGAAGAACACCAGCGGCACGGCGAAGTACAGCCCGCCCAGCACCAGCCCGATGACCACCGCACCCAGCGCCAGGCCGCCGAACAGGTTGACGCCCTCGAACAGCGCGAACAGCCGGTCCGGATCGCTCTCCATGGCCTGCGGATCGTTCATCAGCGCGCTCAGGGCCTGAAGGTCCATCTGCGGCGCCAGCCAGGCGCCGAGCGTCATCACCGCGCCCAACACGCCGAGCAGCAGGAACCCGCCGAGCACCAGCAAGCGGCTGCGCACCCTCGCCTCCCGGAAGCCGTCGAACAGCTGGTCGGGCCGACCGGCCGCGCCCTCGTCGAGCCGGCGGAAGATGCCGAGCATGCCGGCGGTCAGCGCCGGTGAGATCAGGACCAGCAGCGGCACGCCGATGACCGGCACCGCCTGCAGCAGCGTGATGACGACCAGCCAGGCCGCCACCCGCATCATCAATCCGCCGTCGCGGGCCAGCAGGTCGGCCCCACCGGTCAGCCAGCGGACACCGTCGGCGAAGTCGGCACGAAGGATTCGGGGTTCGGTGCTCATGCGCGGGTCTCCTCGTTGCGACGGTCGATGCGATGACCCAGCCACGCGCCCAGGGCCTGGGTGGCCAGGGCGAGCAGCAGGGACAGGACCAGCCCGCCGGCCACCGCCGCGATATCGGCGGCACTCCAGCCGGCGGTCCAGGTCTCGACCAGGCGGAACACGTCGTCGGATCGCCAGGCCGCCAGCGGTCGGCCGGCGGCCTCGGCGAACAGCCGGGACACGATGATCGAGGCCGATTCGTAATAGTCGCCGGTCAGCGAGATCAGCGGCGCGGCCACCACCGGCAGCAGCGCGCCGGCTGCCAGCATCGCGCCCGGGCCGGGCGCGGCGACATCCAGCGCGCGACGCCACAGCCAGAAGCCGGGAAACACCGTCAGCAGGTAGGGCATCAGCACGCAGGCCTGGTAGATCCAGTCCGACCCGCGGGTATCGAAGCCGGTCAGCTGGCCGGCGTAGTCGGAACCGCTGACGACGAACGGAAAGACCCGGGCCAGCACATCACCGCCGTACAGGGGGCTGAGCTCGAGCCGACTGACTTCGCCGCCGGCCAGCAGGCAGCCGGCCACGTGCAGCAGCTCGTGCACCGGCACATAGACCCACCAGCCGAGCAGCAGGCCGAGCATGACCCAGGCCAGCGAGGCCGGGCCGGGCAGGCGCTCCAGAAAGCGCAGCAGGGCCCGAACGTCAGCCCGAAGCGCCCGCATCATCGACGTCGACCGAAGCGAACTTCAGCGCGTCCGCGCTCCAGGGTTCCAGGGTCTCCAGCGCGTCCGGCACGTCCTCGGCCCGCTCCACGGTGTGCCACAGGTCGAGGTGGGCCTGGCTCATGAACTTCTCGCGCACGCTGTGCTCGAGGAACTCGATGAGCTTGTCGTAGTAGCCGTCGGCATTGACCAGCACGATCGGGCCGAAATACTGGCCGAGGCGCTTGAGCGTCATCGCCTCGAACACTTCCTCGAAGGTGCCGCAGCCGCCCGGCAGGGTGACCACCGCGGCGCTGTCGATCAGCATCTTCTCCTTGCGAATCCGCATGCTCGGCACCACGTCCATGGAGGTGAGCCCGGGGTGGCCCTTTTCCAGCGTGGTCAGGAATTCCGGAATCACGCCGTGGACCTCGCCGCCGGCCTCCAGCGCGGCGTCGGCCATCGCACCCATCAGTCCGGTGCCGCCGCCCCCGTAGACGATCGGGTGACCGGCTTCGGCCAGGGCACGGCCGAGGCGGGCGGCCACTTCGAAGTACTTCGACGACAGTGCGTGGCTGGAAGCCGCGTAGACTGTCACGCGTTTTCTGGAGGATGACTCGGACACCGGATGATGTTTCCTGCAATGAAGAAGAATCGACGAGCCCGCTATTGTAGACGCGCCGCAGCGCTGTCCGTGGTGCTGCTGTTCACCACGGCCTGCGCGCCGGATCCCGACGAGCTGGTCGAGGGCCAGGAGCCCTACCTGCGCTTCTGCGCCTCCTGCCACGGCAACGAGGGCGGCGGCAAGCCGCCGGCGTTTCCGCCGATCGCAGGATCGGAATGGCTGGACCTGGGCCCCGACGCGATCGCCCTGGTCGTGCTCGGCGGCTTGAGCGGCGAGATCGAGGTCGCCGGTCGCACCTATCGAGGCTACATGCCGCCGATGCGCCAGCTGTCCGACCAGGAAATCGCCGGGCTGCTCGGCTACATCGGTCGGGCCTGGACCGATTGGGAGAGGCTGCCCGAACCGGCTCGCATCGCCGAACTGCGTCCGCTGGTCGCCGGCAACCGGCCGACCCAGGGGCTGGACGGCCTCGAGGCGCTGCTCGAACAGGTGCCGGCCGAATGATTCCCCGCCGCGTATCCAATCCGCCGGCCAGCCTGGCCCTCCTCGGCATCACCGTGGTGGCCTGGCTGCTGCAGAGCATGAACCCGGTCGAAAGCCTGCGCCTGCTGGCGCTGTGGCCGGTCGCCACGCCCGAGCTGATCCGGTTTTCCGACACCGGCATCATCGAAACCGGCTTCGCGCCGTGGCAGCTGCTGACCTATGGCTTCCTGCACGGCGGGCTGGGCCACCTGTTCTTCAACATGTTCGCGCTGTACATGTTCGGGCTGCCGATCGAGCAGGCCTGGGGCACCAGGCGGTTCGTGATCTTCTACCTGGTCTGCATCATCGGCGCCGGGCTGGTCCAGCTGCTGACCGCGGCGATCAGCGGCGACATCTACCCGACCATCGGCGCCTCCGGGGGGGTGTTCGGGCTGCTGCTGGCGTTCGGGATGATGTATCCGAACCAGCGGATCATGCTGCTGATCCCGCCGGTGCCGATCAAGGCCAAGTGGTTCGTGATCGGCTACGGCGCGCTGACCCTGTTCTTCGGCGTCACCGGCACGATGGCCGGCGTGGCCCACTTCGCCCATCTCGGCGGCATGCTGTTCGGCCTGGCGCTGATCCTGTACTGGGGCCGGCAGGACTACCGCCAGCGCTATCGCTGAGGCCGGGATCCGGGACGCTCGTGCCCGCCGGAGGACCGGCGGACACGAGCCGGTTTCGCGCAGGGGCGTCGCCTCAGCCGCCGGACTCGCGCAGCCGGAATTCGCCGGAGAAGGTGCTGGCACGCACCCGCACGCTGCCGTCGCCCAGGCGCACCGTCATGCCGCTGTCGCTGAACTGCTCGATGTCGGAACGAAAGCCGTTGTCCAGGTCGCCGGAGAAGGTCTCGGCCTCGAGATCGACGGGCGTTCCGCCGGGCAGGGCCAGGTCGATCTCGCCGGAATGCGCCTGCACGTCGATCGTTGCGCGATCCAGCGGCCGCAGGGTCAGCTCGAGATCGCCGGACACCGTTTCGGCGCTGAACTCGGAAATCTCCAGGCCGTCGATCCCCGTATCGCCGCTGACCGTCGCGGCCCGAACCCGCCCGACCAGTCCGCTGGCTTCGATATCGCCGCTGACCGATCGGATGGAGCTGCTTTCCAGTCCGCCGCCATCGATCTCCATGTCGCCGCTGACGGTCTCGGCCAGCAGGCGCCCGACGGCGTTCCCGCGCAGCACCAGGTCGCCGCTGACCGCGCTCACGTCGAGACGCGGCCCGCGCAGGCCGCGGACCTCGAGATCGGCGCTGACCACGCCGGCGGTCAGGTCGGCGCCGGTCGGCACGACGAGCTCCAGCACCGTGTCGGGGCCGCTGGAGAAGCGCCAGCCGCGGTCGCGGTCGTCGTTCATTTCGACCTCGATCGTCCAGCGCGACGGATCGCCCTCGATGGTCACGGCCTCGACGCCCTTGCCGGTCCTGCCCGTGACTTCCAGCCGCTCGCCTTCGCGACCGACGATCGTGAACTCGCCGGTGACGCCGCTGAACTCGATGACCGCGTCCGGCAGGGCTTCGCGCACTTCGTTCACCTCGGCAGCCCGCGCCGGCAAGGCGGCCAGCGGAATCAGCAGCGCGAGCGCCGCGCCGCAGGTCCAGGAAATGGTCTTCATAGGGTCATCCTCGTTTGGGGGGAATGGGCCAGGCCCGCGTGGATCAGTCGCGCCTGCCGCAGGCGGGCTTCGGCCAGGAAGTCCAGCAGCAGGCGGTTGTCGGGATCGCGCCCGAGGGCGGCTTCCAGCTCGTCGATCGCGACCTGGTTGTCGGCCCAGGCCTCGGTCCACGGCCGCTCGTCGAGCCAGTCGGCGGTGACGACCGGGGCCGCGCGGCGCATCGCTTCGACCTCCGCCTGGACCAGCTGCAGGGCACGCTCCGACCCGGTCGAAGAACGCTCGCGGTCCGGCTGCAGCGCAACGATCGCGAGCGCCAGCACCACGGCCGCCGCCGCGGCCCACGGCCAGCCGGCACGCCGTACCGGGCGGATCCGCTCGGCGATGCCGGTCCAGACCCGTTGGCGGGGTTCCGCGCTGCGGGTCAGCGCCGCGATGCGCGCATCCAGTGCCGCGTCGGCGTCGTGCTTCGAATCGGGCGAGGTCATGTGAGCTTCTCCTTGAGAATCGTACGGGCCCGGTGCAGCTGGGCCTTCGAGGTGCCGACCTCGACGGCCATACGCTCGGCGATCTCGGCATGCCCCAGGTCGCAGAGATGGAACAGCACGAAGACCTGGCGGGCGCGGTCCGGAAGCGTCGCGATCGCCCGCTCCAGGTCGAGGTCGGCGCCCGGCCACGGCGGTTCCGGTGCGGCCGCATCCGGCGCCTCCGAAGCCACCCGGAAGCCGGCGCGGCGCCGATCGGACAGCGCGACGTTGATCGCCAGACGCTGGATCCAGGCCGGGAACGCGGCCGGATCCTTCAGCTGGTCGAGCCGACCCCAGGCCTGGACGAACGCGTCCTGCAGCCAGTCTTCGGCACGGCCGCGGTCGCCGCCGGCCAGCCGCCACAGCGCCGGAAACAGGCCGGTTGCATGCGCCCGGTACAGCCGCTCGAACGCGTCGCGATCGCCGCGTGCCGCAGCGGTCACGTCGGCTCGGGAACTCCGGGCAGGGGCGATCGGCACATCCATACCCTCAAGGATGCGCCAACGCGGCGAAAGGTTGGAATGCCGAACTCAGCGTGCGTCTGCAAGCCAGTCGCGCGGGACCAGATAGTCGGCAAGCTCGGCTTCCGGCGAGCCGGCCTCCGGCTGCCAGTCATAGCGCCAGTGGGCCACCGGCGGCAGCGACATCAGGATGGACTCGGTCCGGCCGTCGGACTGCAGACCGAACAGCGTGCCGCGGTCGTAGACCAGGTTGAACTCGACGTAGCGGCCGCGACGGTAACGCTGGAACTCGACTTCCCGTTCGCCGTAGGCTGTGTGCTTGCGCCGTTCGACGATCGGCACGTAGGCATCGCCGTAGCCGTGGCCGACCGCCTGCATGTAGTCGAAGCAGCGCTCGAAGCCCCATTCGTTCAGATCGTCGAAGAACAGCCCGCCGATGCCGCGGGTTTCCTTGCGGTGTTTCAGGTAGAAGTAGTCGTCGCACCAGGCCTTGTGGGCCGGGTAGACCTCATCGCCGAACGGCGCGCAGAGCGCGTGCGCGGTGCGATGCCAGTCGATGCAGTCGGCCTCGAACGGATAGACCGGGGTCAGGTCGAAACCGCCGCCGAACCACCACACCGGCGGCTCGCCGGGCTTCTCGGCGACGAAGAACCGGACATTGGCGTGACTGGTCGGCACGTAGGGATTGACCGGATGCATGACCACCGAAACGCCGAGCGCCTGGAAACTCCGCCCGGCCAGTTCCGGCCGTCGCGCACTGGCCGCAGCCGGCAGCGACGCACCGGTGACGTGCGAGAAGTTCACCCCGCCCTTGCCGAAGGTCGACCCGTTCTCGATTACCCGCGTGCGCCCGCCGCCGCCCTCTTCGCGGATCCAGGCATCCTCGCGGAACCGCGCCTGCCCGTCGCAGGCCTCGAAGTCACGACAGAGGCGGTCCTGCAGCGCGTGCAGCGCGGACTCGACGGCGGTGACCATTTCGGTGGAATCGGGCATGGCTTTGGCCAGGAATCAGGGACTAGGGAAAAGGGGAAAGGGACGAGTGGCAGGGGGCTGGAGGGGCGGTACGGGTCGGTCGGTGCAGAACGGCGCCGCCGTCCACTCGCCCCTCGTCCCTTTCCCCTCGTCCCTGCATTCAAGCCTTCTTCTTCGCCGTTTTCTTCTTTTTCGAAGCCTTTTTCTTCGACGCCTTCTTCTTCGACGTCTTCTTCGACGTCTTCTTCGACGTCTTCTTCTTCGACGTCTTCTTCGAGGCCGATTTCTTGCCGGCCTTCTTCTTGCCGAAGCGGCCGCGCTTGCCCTTCGGCGGGGCTTCGGCCAGCATCTTCTGGCATTCCTCGAGGGTCAGATCGGCCGCCTCGACATCCTTCGGCACGCTGGCGTTGCGCTTGCCGTCGGTGACGAAGGGCCCGTAGCGGCCCTTGAGGATCTCGATGCCCTCGGCCTCGAAGGTCTTGATGTTGCGTTCCTTGAGCATCTGCTTGTGCTCGGCCACCAGCTCGAGCGCCTGCTCCAGCGTGACGTCGAGCGGGTCGACGTCCTTGAGCGAGACGAAGTTGCGCTGGCCGTACCGGATGTACGGACCGAACCGACCGATGTTGGCCTGGACCGGCTCGCCTTCGGGGGTTTCGCCGAGCTTGCGCGGCAGTTTGAACAGCTCCAGCGCCTCGTCCAGCGTGATGGTTTCCATCTTCTGGCCCGGCCGCAGGCCGGCGAACTGCGGCTTCTCTTCGTCCTCGGCCTGGCCGATCTGGGCGAACGGTCCGTAGCGGCCCAGCCGGACGATCACCGGCTTGCCGGTCTTCGGATCGGTGCCGAGCTCGCGGGCCTGCTGCGCTTCCTGCCGGCTGACCGACTCTTCCTTTTCGTGCACGCGATCGATGAACGGCTGCCAGAACTCCTTGAGCAGCGGCACCCAGTCGTGCTCACCGCGCGAGATCGCATCGAGTTCGTCTTCCAGCCGGGCGGTGAAGTCGTAGTCGACGTACTGCTCGAAATGCTGGGTCAGGAACTTCCCGACCACCCGGCCGGTGGCGGTCGGGGTAAAGCGGCGGTTCTCGAGCTCGACGTACTCACGGTCCTTCAGCGTCTGGATGATCGAGGCATAGGTCGACGGGCGACCGATTCCGTGATCTTCCAGCGCCTTGACCAGGCTGGCCTCGGAAAAGCGCGGCGGCGGCTCGGTGAAGTGCTGCTCGGGCCGGATGGCCTGCAGCGGCACCCTGTCGCCTTCTTCCAGCGGCGGCAGCCGGTTGTCCTTTTCCGATTGGGCGTCGGCGTAGACCTTCAGGAAGCCGGGGCTGACCAGCGTCGAGCCGTTGGCCCGGAAGGTCGCCGCGCCGACGTCGAACTCGGCGGCCACCGTATCGTAGAGCGCCGGCACCATCTGGCTGGCGACGGCCCGGTTCCAGATCAGCTGGTACAGGCGGTACTGATCTTCGCTGAGATAGTTCTTGAGCTTGATCGGCGTCAGCGACGCCGAGGTCGGGCGGATGGCCTCGTGGGCCTCCTGCGCGTTCTTGCTCTTCGACTGGTAGAAATTCGGTTTGTCCGGCAGCGTCTCGGCCCCGTATTCCCGCTCGATCACCTGGCGGATCTCGTTGATCGCATCGCCGGCCAGCGCGACCGAGTCGGTTCGCATGTAGGTAATCAGGCCCTGCTGACCCTGGCCGATGTCGATGCCCTCGTAGAGCTGCTGGGCAATCCGCATCGTGCGCTGGGTGGTGTAGCGCAGCCGACGCGCGGCTTCCTGCTGCAGCGTCGAGGTGATGAACGGCGGCTGGGCCCGGCGGCGGCGCTGACGCTTGTTGATGCGCGCGACCTCGAAGGCGCCGGCGGCGGCTTCCTCGATCTGCTTCCGGACGGCCTCGGCGCGGGTCGCGTCGGTGATGTCGAACTGCTGGAGCTTCTCGCCGTCGAGCTGGACCAGGTTGGCCTGGAACGCGGACGCCTCGTCGGCGCCGAGGTCTGCCTCGATCGTCCAGTATTCCTGCGGATCGAACTTTTCGATCTCTTCCTCGCGCTCGACGATCATGCGCAGCGCCGGCGACTGCACCCGGCCGGCCGAAAGACCGCGTCGCACCTTCTTCCAGAGCAGGGGCGAGAGGTTGAAACCGACCAGGTAGTCCAGCGCCCGACGGGCCTGCTGGGCATCGACCAGCGAGCCGGCCAGGCCGCGCGGATTGTCCATCGCGTGCTCGATGGCTTTCTTGGTGATCTCGCTGAACACCACGCGCTGGACCGGCGTGTCGCTGTTGACGCCCTTGTCCTTGAGAATCTCGGCGATGTGCCAGGAAATCGCCTCCCCTTCGCGGTCGAGGTCGGTGGCGAGGTAGATGGCTTCGGCCTTCTTCGCGGCCTTGACGATCCGGTCGACGTGCTTCTTGTTGCGGTCGATGATCTCGTACTTCATCGAGAAATCGTGCTCGGGGTCGACCGCGCCCTCGCGCGGGACCAGATCGCGGACATGACCGTAGGAGGCCAGGACTTCGTAGTCCTTGCCGAGGTACTTGTTGATGGTCGTGGCCTTGGCCGGCGACTCCACGATGAGCAGGTTCTTCGCCATAGGATTGGGTACGAGCCGGGGCCGCGACTCCGGAAACGATCCGGCCGTCGCAGCGTTGCAGGGCAGAGCGCGGTCAGTGTCGGTACTGGCCGTCCTCCTCGAACATCATGTCTTCCATCCACGCGTAGTTCGCTTCCTGGCCGGGCTGATTGAACAGCACCATCAGAACCACCCATTTCAGGTCTTCCAGGCCGATGCCGTCGGCGTCCAGCGCCATCAGCCGATCCAGCACCAGTTCACGGCGCGTGGCATCGAGCACGCCGGCATGCTCCAGGTCGATCAGGAAGCCGCGCGCGTCGACGTCGATGCGGCGGGTCTCCTCCGGCGAGAACAGCCGGATCGAACCGGCCGGCTGAAGCTGCACGTCCTCGAGCTGGCGCTGCTCGGCCAGACCGTCGAGCCAACGGAAGGCCCGGTCGATCTCGCCGGTCGAAAAACCGGCCTGTTCCAGCGATTCGCTGAGCGAGTCGCGGTCGGGTTCGCTCTCGGGCTCGTCGTAGATGTAGTTCTCGAACAGATACATCAGCAGGTCGAGCACGTTTTCCTTCATGAGTTCCTTTCCGTATCGGTTGCGGTGCGGCTGTACCGCCCGCCCCCATGCGCTTGAACCCGGCCGTCGAGCTCGAGCGTCATCAGGATGGACGATACCGCCGAAGTCGTCAATTCGCTGCGCTGGATGATGGTGTCCACCGCGGTCGGGTCATGGCCCATCGCGTCCAGCACGGCCCGGACGTCCGGCGCATCGCCGTCAGCGGCCGGACGAGCATCGACCCGATCGTCCCCTGCCGCATCCTCGAGCAGCTCGCGCAGCGAGCCGGCCAGCTCCCCGGCCAGCGGCGCCAGCGCTTCGAGCACTTCGTCCGGTTCCTCGACCAGCCGCGCACCGTCCCGGATCAGGCGGTGACAGCCGCGCGCCACCGGGTTGTGGATCGAGCCGGGAATCGCGAACACCTCGCGCCCCTGCTCACCGGCCAGGCGGGCGGTGATCAGCGAACCGGAGCGCAGCCCGGCCTCGACCACGACGCAGCCCAGCGCCATACCGCTGATGATGCGATTGCGAGCCGGGAAATGACCGGGCCGGGGACCGACGCCGGGAGCGAATGGGGTAACCACGCAGCCATTATCCACGATTTCGTGAGCAAGGTCCCGGTGACGTGCCGGATAGACGCGGTCCGGGCCCGTGCCGGCCACTGCGATGGTCCGGCCGCCGGTCTTGATCGCGGCGCGGTGGGCCGCCGCGTCGATGCCGGCGGCCAGTCCGCTGGTCACGACCAGGCCGGCCGAGGCCAGGCGCCCGGCAAAGCGCGCCGCGATGTCGAGCCCGCCGGCGGTCGCGTTGCGACTGCCGACGATCGCGACCTGCGGAGCGACCAGGGTCTCGGGATCGCCATTGACGAACAGCGCCGCCGGGCCGTCGCCGGTGCGCTTCAGCAGCGGCGGGTAGAGCGGGTCGTCCCAGGCGACGAGGTGGTGGTTCGGCGCGTCCAGCCAGGCTTCGGACGCGGCCAGGCGCTGCTCGTCGGGATCGGACAGCGCGCGGACCAGCGAATCGGACAGGTCGAGATCGCGCAGGAACGAACGCGAACGACCCGGCAGCGTGGCCGGGTCGATGTCGCGTTCGATCAGCGCCTGCAGACCGGTGGCGCCCAGCCCGGGCGCCTGGTGCACGATCAGCCAGGCCCGTCGTCGTTCATCGGCCGTCATCCGCCGGACAATGCGCCCCGCCCCCGCAGACGCTCAGAGCCGTCGATCGGGGTGGGCGATCCGGTCGCCGCTGCTCACCGCGCGCTTGCCGTCCATGACCAGCGCGTAGCTGACCTCCTCGAAGGCGCGGAACACCATCATCACGCCGACGTACTGCTCGGGCAGGTCGACCGAACGCTTCAGGTCGCCGGCCGGCGCCGGGCGGCCGCGCAGGCCGCGATTGAAGCCGTCTTCGACGCTCTGGCCCGGCCGGAACGCCGAGAAGGTGACGCCCGGCTCGACGCCGTCGTTGCGGCCCAGGTCCAGCGTGACGATCTGGTAGTGACCGACCCCGTACTCGCCGCCGAAGGTGCCGATGACGCGGGCGCCGTCGGGAATGGCCTGCTCCGGCGGACGCGGGTAGAAGGTCAGGTCGTACAGGTACGGGTCCAGCGGCAGCAGGTAGTCGCCGGCGCGCACGTCGAGCTCGGCGTCGATGATCTCGACGGTGGCCGGATCGCCGTTCTTCGCCAGCCGCACCCGGGCGACTTCCCACAGGCCGTAGCCGACCACATCGCCGCGCTGACCGAAGCGGCTGAACGGGTTCCAGCCGCCGCGCGCACCCACTTCGACCGGTCGCTGGTCGCTCGGAACGGCGCCGCGGTTGTTGCGCAGCTGGTTCTGCCGGATCGCGCTGCCTTGGTCGGCATCGACCCGCTCGAACTGCGAGGTCAGGCGAGCCAGCATGTACTCGCTGTTGAGCGGTGCGTCCGGCAGGTTGCGCACGTAGCTGTAGTCCGGCGGGGCCGCGACGTAGCGCTCGTCCTGGTTGGCAACGACGTAGGGCAACGCGGCCAGCTCGTCCGGCCCGAGCACGCGCGGGCGGGTCAGATAGGGCTCGATCGCGCCGAGCGGAACCGTGGTGATCGGGCCGGTCACGGCCTCGCGTCGGATCTCGGGCCCGAGCCTGCGGGTGCCGTCGGCGTTGATGACCAGTCGGGGCTGGCCGTCGACGTAGATCAGCGACAGCCGGTCGCCCGGATAGATCAGGTGTGGATTCTCGATCTGCGGATTGGCCTGCCAGATGGCCGGCCACTGCCACGGCCGGGTCAGGAACCGGCCGGCGATATCCCACAAGGTATCCCCCTCCTGCACGACGTATTCGCCCGGATGATCCTCCCGGATTTCGACGTCCTGGGCCACCAGCGGCAGGGCCACCAGCAGCGCGATCATCGTGATACACAGCTTCTTCATTGAATTCCTCCCGGATACGCCGACACGCGATCAGCCCCGCATCATTGCGGTTCTTGGTCACCTTCCTGCGCTATCATACTCATAAGCGGGGGATTTTCCACCCTCCGATTCATTGTAATTCTGAGCCTTAAGTCACATTGTTCATGTCATGAGCCAGTTGACCATCCTCCAGTTTCCCGATCCGCGCCTGCGCACCGTGGCCCGCCCGCTCGACGCGGTCGACGACGAAATCCGCCAGCTGGCCGACGACATGCTCGAGACGATGTACGCCGCGCGCGGCATCGGACTGGCCGCGACCCAGGTGGATCATCACGTCCGGATGCTGGTCATGGACGTCAGCGACTCGCGCGACGAGCCGCAGGTGCTGATCAACCCCGAGATCGTCGATCGCAGCGGCAGCCAGATCTGCGAGGAAGGCTGCCTCTCGGTCCCCGGCGAGTATGCCGAAGTCGAGCGCGCCGAGGCGATCCGTGTGCGCGCGCTCGATCGCGACGGACAGCCCTACGAGCTGGAAGCCGACGGCCTGATGGCGGTCTGCATCCAGCACGAGATCGACCACCTCGACGGCAAGGTCTTCATCGATTACCTCAAGCCGATGAAGCGCCGGATGATCGAACGCCGCATGAAGAAACAGCTGCGCCAGGCGAAACGCGAACCGGCCTCGCAGGCGCTCTGACCCGCGCATGAGCCGCGCCCGACTGGTCTTTGCCGGCACCCCGGCGTTCGCCGTGCCGGCGCTGGACGTGGCCCTGGCCGACGCCGACGTGCTGGCGGTACTGACCCAGCCCGATCGGCCCGCCGGCCGCGGACGCAGTCTCCGGCCCGGCCCGGTCAAGCAGCACGCGCTGGCCGCCGGCGTCCCGGTCCTGCAGCCCGAACGACTGACCGGCGAGGCCGACCGCGCCGCGCTGCTCGAACTCGAGCCCGACCTGCTGGTCACCGCCGCCTACGGCCTGCTGCTGCCGCCGACCGTGCTCGACTGGCCGCGCGAGGGCTGCTGGAACCTGCACGCCTCGCTGCTGCCGCGCTGGCGCGGGGCCAGCCCGATCCAGCAGGCGATCCGCGCCGGCGATCACCGCAGCGGCATCTCGCTGATGCAGATGGACCCCGGCCTCGACACCGGCCCGGTCCGGCTGCACGCCGCCGTGGCGATCGAACCGGAGGACACCGCCGCCGACCTGCACGACCGGCTGGCCGTGCTGGCCGCCGAGGTGCTGCGCGAGGCGCTGGCCCGGCGCGCCGACGGCACACTGCCGGCGCCGATCGCCCAGGACGAGACGCGCGCCACCCACGCACCGCGCATCCGCAAGGACGACGCGCGCATCGACTGGACCGCCGATGCCGCCTCGATCGCTCGCCACATCCACGCCTACAACCCCTGGCCGGTCGCCTTCACCGAGCTGGTCGACCAGCCGGTCCGGATCTTCCGCGCCCGGCCGATCGAGCTCGACGTCGGCGACACAGCGCCCGGCCAGCTGCTCACCGGCCGCGGCGTCCCGGACGAGCTGCGCGTGGCCTGCGGCCGCGGCGCGCTGTCGATTCTCGAACTGCAGGCCCCCGGCAAACGCCGCATGACGGCCAGCGACTGGCTCAACGCCCGCCCCGAGTGGCGCGGCTGAGGGCGGCGCGATGGCGGCGACCGGTGCGCGACCCCGACTGGCCGCGGCGCATGCGCTGACCGAGGTGCTCGACCGCGGCCGCGCGCTGACCGACGCGCTGGACGGCCTCGGCGACCGGCTCGACGCCTCCCGCGACCGCGCCCAGGTCCGCCGACTGTGCAACCGGGTGCTGCGCAACTGGCCGGCGCTGGATGCGCGCGTGCGGGCGCGGCTGCGCAAGCCGCTGGCCCGCCGCAATCGCTGGATCCACTTCCTGCTGGCGATCGCCGTGGACGAACTCGACGACGCACGCGAACCGGCGCCGGCGGTGGTCCACGCCGCGGTCGAAGCGGTGCGCGCGGGCGGCGCCGCGCCGATGGCCGGCCTGGTCAATGCCGTGCTGCGCACCGAGCTGCGCGCGCCGCCCGGCCCGGAGCCGGGCGACGACGACGTGCTGCGCTACGGGATGCCCGGCTGGCTGGCGCGACGGATCCGGACCGACTGGCCGGACGACGCCGATGCGATCCTGGCGGCCGGCAATCGACCGCCGCCGACCTGGCTGCGGGTCAACCGGCGGCGAACCACCGTCGAGGCCGCACGCGCGGCGCTGGAAGCGGCCGGCCTGCCCTGCACCGTCGATGCCCGGCTGCCCGACGCGATCCGACTCGAGCGGCCCGCGGCGATCGGCCAGCTGCCCGGGTTTCGCGAAGGTCACCTGTCGGTCCAGGACGCCGGCGCCCAGGTCGCCGTCGACCTGCTCGACCTGGCCGCCGGCCAGCGCGTGCTGGATGCCTGCGCCGCGCCGGGCGGCAAGGCCGCCCACATCCTCGAGCGCGCCGATGTCGAGCTGCTCGCGATCGACCGCGACGCGGCCCGCACCCGGCGCATCGAGACCGGCTGGGCCCGGCTGGGCCTGAGCGGCCGGGCTGCCGTGGCCGACGCCGCACGACCCGACCCGTGGTGGGACGGTCGGCCGTTCGACCGCATCCTGGTCGATGCGCCGTGCTCGGCCACCGGCGTGCTGCGCCGCCACCCCGACGTCCGCTGGCTGCGGCGCGAGGCCGACATCGAGGCCAACGCGGCGATCCAGGACGCGATCCTCGAGGCGCTGTGGTCGCTGCTGAGGCCGGGCGGTTTGCTTGTCTACGCCACCTGTTCGATACTGCACGCGGAGAACCGAGACCGGGGCCGCAAGTTCCTTGAACGTCAATCCGATGCCGAGCCCGTCGCCTTCGAACTGCCCGAGACTCGGGCCGTCGACCCGGGTCGCCAGATCCTGCCGGGCAGCCTGGATCGTGATGGCTTCTATTACCTTGTTCTGCGCCGGCTGCCGGCCGACGGGGCCTGACGGCGGGACGCTGCAGCTCGACCCGGTCGTGCGCTGGGTCGGCGAGCAGCTGGTCGTCGAGACCGGCGTGAACTTCCAGCCCAGCCCGGCCATCCGCGAGGCGCTGGAGCACGGCGTCGAGCTGCAGATCGATCTCGAAGTGCGACTCGGCCGCCGCTACGGGCCGATCGCCCGCGAACTGGAGACCCGGACCGTTGCGCTGCAGATCCGCTACCTGCCGCTGCTCGAACAGTGGCAGCTCCAGGAAGGCGCGACGACCCGGACCTTTCCGCGTTTCTGGCTGCTGCGCGAGGCGTTGGCCGAGCCGCGCGTGCTGCCCACCGGGCTGACCGCAGCGGCTGCCCCCGAGCGTCCCCTGCAGCTGCAGATCCGGGCCCGGATCAACCGCGACGCGCTGCCGCCGCCGATGCACCTGCCCACCCTGTTCTCCGCCCAGTGGCACCCGGGCGGCAGCTGGCATACATGGCACTTCGGACCTTCCTGAAACGGCTTCTTCGCGCCCTGCCGCTGGCGGCCTTCGCCGGGCTGCTGCTGTCGGCGTTGTTCCTGGTCGCCAACGTCGAACAGGAATCGGGCCAGCTCGGCCGGATGAGCCTGTGGATCTTTCTGGTCACCGGCATCGCGCTGCTGGTGCTGCTGGCGGCGATCGCGACCCGGCTGGTGCGGCTGGTCCGCGACGTGCGCCAGGGCCGCCCCGGGGCGCGGCTTCGGGCCCGGCTGGTCTCGATCTTCACCGCACTGGCGCTGCCGCCGGTGGTCATCGTCTGGCTGTTCTCCACCGAGTTCCTGACCGAGACCATCGCCGGCTGGCTCGACGCCGGCACCGAGGCCGCGCTGGCCGACTCGATCGAGCTCGGCCAGCTGTTCCTCGACCTGCGCACCCGCGAGGCGCGCGACCGGATGCGCCGGATCGCCGACGGCCTGCCGCCGGGCGGCGACGAGGAGCGGCGGCTGGACTACCTGTTCCGGCAGGTGTCCTCGGCCGGACCGGCCGAGCTGACCCTGCTCGACCCGTCCGGCCAGGTCGAGGCGCTGGTGCACATCGATCCATCGCGCATCGTCGCCGACCTGCCGTCGTCCTTCGCCCTGTCGCAGGCCGGGCGCGGCCAGACCTGGGCGGCCGCCGAACCGAGCGAGAACGGGCTGCAGATCCGGGTGCTGCTGCCGGTCGAGGGGGCGCTGGGCGAGGCGCACGCGCTGCAGGGCATCTTCCCGCTGCCCGACGAGTTCGCCGCCCTGGCCGGTCGGATCGAGCAGGCCTACTTCCGACAGGAAAACGTGGCCTTCCTGCGTCAGCGGCTGCAGCAGAGCTTCGTGCTGATCCTGTCGCTGGTCCTGGCGATGACCGCCCTGCTGGCGATTCTGATGGCCTTCAATGCCGCCAAGCGGGTCGTGCGGCCGATCCGAGAGCTGGCCGACGCCACCGAACTGATGCGCCGCGGCGAGTTTCCCGAAACGCTGGCGGTGCCCAGCCGCGACGAGCTGGGCTTCCTGGTCGAATCGTTCAATGAAATGGCCACCGAACTGGAGGCCGCCCAGCGCGAACTGAACACCGAGCGGGCCTACCTGCAGGCGGTGCTCGGCCGGCTGTCGGCCGGCGTGCTGGCCTTCGATGCCGGGCGTCGGCTCAAGGCCATGAACGAAAGCGCCGGGGCCATCCTGGGCCTGGACCTGGCCGAGGTCCTCGGCCTGACCCCGACCGAACTGGCCGAAGGCCGGCCGGCGCTGGCGGCGATGTTCGACGAGGTCGACCGCCGGATCGACCAGGGCGGCGCGGCGTGGCGACGGGAAATCAAGCTGGAGCGGGCCGATACCGCGCTGGCGCTGGTCTGCCGAGGTTCGGTGCTGCCCGGCGACGGCGAGCGTCCAGCCGGCCACGTGGTGGTCTTCGACGACGTCACCGAACTCGATCAGGCCCAGCGCCAGGCGGCCTGGGCCGAACTGGCCCAGCGCCTGGCGCACGAGGTCAAGAATCCGCTGACGCCGATCCGGCTGGCCGCCGAGCGCCTGCAGCTGCGCCTGGAACCGGCGCTGGACGACGCCCACCGTCCGGTCCTCGACCGGGCCACGCGCACCATCATCCACCAGGTCGACGCGCTGCGCGAGCTGGTCGATGCCTTCGGCGACTACACCCGGCCGGGCGTGGTCCGGCGCGAGCCGCTCGACATCGAGGCGCTCATCCGCGACGTCGTCGAGCTGTGGACCGCCGGCGACAGCGGGGTGACCGTGGTGCTGGCGCTGGAGGCCGGCGAGGTCCGCCCGCTGGGCGATCCCGGCCAGTTCCGGCAGATCCTGAACAACCTGATCCAGAACGCCCGCGAAGCCCATCCCGACGGCGCGCCACGGCTGACCATCCGGACCGACCTCGGCAGCCACGACGACCGGGACTGGCTGGTGCTGGAACTGCGCGACGACGGCCCCGGCTTCGATCCGACGCTGCTCGACCGCGTGTTCGAACCCTACGCCTCGACCAAGCCGCGCGGCACCGGGCTGGGCCTGGCCATCGTCCATCGCATCGTCGATGCCATGGGTGGCCGGATCCGGGCCGACAATCCGCCCGGCGGCGGCGCCCGGCTGACCCTGGAGCTGCCGGTGCCTGCGCCTGCCGCAAAGTGATCTGCGCTATCCTTGGCGCGGTTTCAAGACCCCGCCGTCCACCCGCCCGATGCCCGAACGCATACTGATCGTAGATGACGAGCCGGACATCCGGGAGCTGATCGGCGAGATCCTCGACGATGAAGGCTTCCAGACCGACCTGGCCGGCGACGCCGACCAGGCGCGCCGCTGCCTGGCCGAACACCCGGTCGACCTGGTCCTGCTCGACGTCTGGATGCCGGGCTGCGACGGCGTGACCCTGCTGAAGGACTGGCGCGAGCGCGGCGAGCTGCTCTGCCCGGTGGTCATGATCTCCGGCCACGGCTCGGTCGAGGCCGCGGTCGAGGCCACCCGCCACGGCGCGTTCGATTTCATCGAAAAGCCGGTCTCGATGGCCCGCCTGCTGGCCACGATCAAGCGCGCCCTGAGCGAGGGCCGGCGCGAATCGCCGATCGGCGCGACCGGCGACGAATCCGACGGCCTGGAGCCGATCGGTCGCAGCGCCGGCATCGAGCGGGTCCGCAGCGCGATCGCCGAGGTCTGCGCCGGGGCGCCCGGCCACCTGCTGATCGAAGGCGAGCCCGGCACCGGCTGCACGACCCTGGCCCGCTGGGTGCACGCCCAGGCCGGCGGTGGGCGCTTCGCGCACGCGGTCTGCGACCCGGCCGGCGACCGGCTGGCCGTCTGGACCGACGCGCTCGACCGCGACGATCCGCCCCGCACCGTCTACCTCGACCGCCTGCACCAGCTCGACGAGGCCGGCATCGAGCGTCTCGGCGACCTGCTTGCCGCGGTCGAGAGCCGGGGCGGCCGCGCGGTGCGCGTGATCGCCTCCCGGCTGCCCGGCGCCGGCGCACCGCCGGCGGCCCTGCTGGCCAAGCTGGGTCCGTATCGAGCCCGGCTGCCGGCGCTCAGCGAGCGCGCCGAGGACATTCCCGACCTGGTCCGGCTGCTGGCCGAACGGCTGCCGGCCGAGGACGGCCTGACCTACCGGCCCATCCCGCTGCCGGCCCAGAACCGGCTGCGCCAGCACGACTGGCCCGGCAACCTGGCCGAGCTGGTCGACGTGATCCGCGGCCTGCTCGACGGCCGCGACAGCCCGGTCGACGTCGACGACGTCGAAGCCGCGCTGGCCCGGGCGGCCCGCAACGAGGCCAGCGGCGCCACGCTGACCGACTCGCCGCTGTTCCAGCTGCCGCTGCGCGAAGCCCGCGAAGCCTTCGAACGCCAGTACCTGATCGCCCGCCTGCGCCAGGTCGGCGGCAGCGTCGGGCAGCTGGCCGACGCGGTGGAAATGGAACGCACCCACCTCTATCGCAAGCTCAAGCAGCTCGGCATCGACCCGAAGAAGATCCAGGAGGACGACGCATGATCCTGTCCGAACCGCGCCCGACCGAAGACCGCGCCGCAACGGGACGCAGCTGATGCGCATCATCATTCTCGGCGCCGGCCAGGTCGGCTCCGGCATGGCCTACTCGCTGTCGCGCGAGGAAAACGACATCTCGGTCGTCGATACCGACCCCGAGCGGCTGCGCGAGCTGCAGGAAAAGCTCGATATCCGGACCGTGCTCGGCCACGCCGCGCACCCGGAAACCCTGATCCGGGCCGGCATCGAGGACGCCGACCTGCTGATCGCGCTGACCAACTCCGACGAGACCAACATGGTCGCCTGCCAGGTCGCCTATTCGCTGTTCAACACGCCGACCAAGGTGGCCCGGGTCCGCGCCGCCGACTACCTCTCGCATCCCGAACTGTTCACCCGCGAGCATGCGCCGATCGACGTGCTGATCAGCCCCGAGAAGCTGGTCACCGACCACATCCAGCGCCTGATCGAATACCCCGGCGCGCTGCAGGTGCTGGACTTCGCCGACGGCCGCGCGCAGCTGGTCGCGACCCGCGCCATCCGCGAGGGCAAGCTGGTCGGACGGGCGCTGAAGAGCCTGCCCGAAGAACTGCCGCCCGGCGTCGACGCCCGGGTCGCGGCGATCTTCCGACGCGACGAGGCGATCATGCCGGAAGGCGACACCGTCATCGAAGTCGACGACATGGTGTTCTTCCTTGCCCCCACCCACAAGATCCGCGACGTCATGGGCACCTTCGGCGCGACCTCCGGCCCGGCCCGACGCGTGCTGCTGGCCGGCGGCGGCAACATCGGTGCCGCGCTGGCCCGGCGGCTGGAGCGCGACCACCACGTCAAACTGATCGAGCGCGATCCGAAGCGCGCCGAGCGGATCGCCGAGGACGTCGACACCACCATCGTGCTGGTCGGCGACGCGGCCAACGAGGACCTGCTGCGCGAGGAAGGCATCGACGAAATGGACGTCTACTGCGCGCTGACCAATGACGACGAGGCCAACATCCTGTCGTCGATGCTGGCCAAGCGGATGGGTGCGAAGAAGGTCATCACCCTGATCAATCGCCCGGCCTACGTCGACCTGGTCGAGTCCGACCGGATCGACGTGGCCGTCAGCCCCCAGCAGATCACGATCGGCGCGCTGCTGACGCTGATGCGCAAGGGCCACATGGTCCGGGTCCACTCGCTGCGGCGCGGCGCGGCCGAGGCGATCGAAGTGGTCGCCCACGGCGACCCCGGCCGGTCGCGGATCGTCGGCCGCGAGATCGGCTCGATCCCGCTCCCCGAATCGACCTCGATCGGCGCCATCGTGCGCGGCGACGAGGTGGTCATCGCCCACCACGACGTGGTCATCGAGCCGGAGGACCACGTCATCCTGTTCGTCGCCGACAAGCGCGAGGTCGCCGAGGTCGAGCGGCTGTTCGCGGTCGAAGCCGTGTTCGTCTGATGCGCAGCTACGCGCCGGTCCTGCGGGTCGTCGGGCTGCTGCTGATGTTCCTGTCGGCCGGCTTCGTGCCGCCGCTGGTCTTCGCCCTGGCCAGCAACGACGGCGGCGCCGTGCCGTTCCTGATCAGCCTGGTCACCGTCGCGCTGATCGGTGCGCTGCTGTACGTGCCGCTGCGGACCAACCGCCGCGAGCTGCGGGTGGCCGACGGCTTCCTGGTCGTCGTCGCCTGCTGGGGCGCGGTGGCGCTGGCCGGCGCGCTGCCGCTGTACCTGGTGCTGGACATCGGCCTGGCCGACGCGGTGTTCGAGTCGACCTCGGGCATCACCACCACCGGCGCCACCGTGCTGTCGGGGCTCGACGACATGCCGATCTCGATCCTCTGGTACCGCCAGCAGCTGCAGTGGATGGGCGGACTGGGCATCATCGTCCTGGCCGTGGCGATCCTGCCGATGCTCCGGATCGGCGGAATGGAGATCTACAAGGCCGAAGTCACCGGCCCGGTCAAGGAAAACCGGCTCACCCCGCGCATCGCCGAGACCGCCAAGGCGCTGTGGCTGATCTACATCGGCCTGACCCTGGTCTGTACGCTGGCGCTGTGGGCGGCCGGCATGACCTTCTTCGACGCCATCACCCACGCCTTCACGACCATTTCCACGGCCGGGTTCTCGACCCACGACGCCTCGGTGGCCGAGTTCGACAGCGCGCTGATCGAGTGGCTGCTGGTGCTGTTCATGTTCGTTGCCTCGATGAACTTCGCGCTGCACTTCCTGGCGCTGCGGCGGGCCACCGCCCAGGTCTACTTCAACGACCCGGAGCTGAAGCTGTTCGGCATCCTGCTGCTCGGCATCTCGATCCTGATCACCGTGCTGCTGTGGCGCCAGGGCGTCTACGGCGACGTCTGGGAATCGCTGCGCTACGCCGTGTTCCATGCCGTGTCCTACACCACCACCACCGGCTTCACGACCGCCGACGTGTATCTGTGGCCCGGCACGCTGCCGCTGCTGATGATCCTGATTTCGGGGCTGGGCGGCTGCGCCGGCTCGACCACCGGCGGGTTCAAGATCGTGCGCGTCTACCTGGTGTCCAAGCAGGGCCTGCGCGAACTCAAGCGGCTGATCCACCCGCGCTCCGTGGTGCCGCTGAAGTTCGGCAGCCGCACCCTGAAGCCGGAGGTCGCCAACGCGGTCTGGGGCTTCGTGTCGCTGTACATCGTCTGCATCGTCATCCTGACCCTGATCGTCTCGAGCCTGGAAGAGGACCTGGTCACCTCGGTGTCGGTGGTGTTCTCGGCGATGAACAACCTGGGCCCGGCGCTCGGCGAGGCCGGCGCCAACTGGGGCGGGCTGACCGATGCGACCAAGTGGCTGATGAGCTTCGCCATGCTGCTCGGCCGACTCGAGATCTTCACCGTGCTGGTCCTGCTGACACCGACCTACTGGAAACACTGAGCAGGCACTGAACAATCGGCCTGCGCGGCGGTATGCTTGTCGCCATGGGACCGGCCACCAACTACTACGTGCACCGCCACACCTTCGGGCTGTACCGAGGCGGGCGGTTGTCCAGCCTGCAGCTGGGCTGGGAAAGCTGGGGCACGCTGAACGCCGAGCGCAGCAACGCGGTGCTGCTGTTCACCGGGCTGTCGCCGGGCGCGCACGCCGCGTCCAGCGAGCGCGACCCCGATCCGGGCTGGTGGGAGGACATGATCGGCCCCGGCAAGCCGATCGACACCGACCGCTACTTCGTGCTCTGCGTCAACTCGCTGGGCTCGTGCAAGGGCTCGACCGGCCCGGCCAGCATCAACCCCGAGACCGGTCGGCCATGGCGCCTGCGCTTTCCCGAACTGACCATCGACGACGTGGCCCGCGCCGCGCGGCTGGTCGTCGATCACCTCGGCATCGACCACCTGGCCGCCGTCGTCGGCCCGTCCATGGGCGGCCTGACCGCGCTGGCCTGGATCAAGCATTTTCCGAACTCCACCGACCGGCTGGCGCTGATCTCGACGGCCTGTTCGGCCACGCCCTTCGCGATCGCCATCCGCTCGCTGCAGCGCGAGGCCATCGTCACCGACCGCAACTTCCGCGAAGGCCACTACACGGAAGACGACTGGCCGGAAGTCGGCATGCGCATCGCCCGCAAGCTGGGCATGATCAGCTACCGCTCGGCCAGCGAGTGGCAGGACCGCTTCGGCCGCCGGCACCAGGACTACTTCCCGGCCACCCAGTTCGGCATGCGCTTCGAGGTCGAGTCGTACCTGGAATCGCACGCGCGGAAGTTCGTCGGCAGCTTCGACCCCTGCTGCTACCTGTACCTGTCGCGCGCCATGGACCTGTTCGACGCCTGCGACACCGACCACGGCCTGCGCGCCCTGTTCAAGCGCAGCTTCACCGGCAAGGCGCTGGTGCTGGGCGTGGAATCCGACCTGCTGTTCCCGCTCTGGCAGCAGCAGGACCTGGCCGCGGCGCTGGAGGCCGAGGAGGCCGACGTGGCCTTCCAGGCCCTGCCCTCGGCCAAGGGACACGATGCCTTTCTGGTAGACTTCGACCAGTTCGGCCCACCGATCGCGACCTGGCTGGAATAACCCAAGTGACTGAAATGACGCTGGAATTCGACGGCAAGCAGGAACTGATCGACCGCCTCGACGGGGTCATGGACGGCGACTGCGCCCGAACCATCACCGACTGCGTACGCAACGTGCTGTGCCAGCTGGTCGAAGCCCGCGCGCTGGACCTTCCCGACTGCGTGTTCGAATGCCCGGGCAACAGCTACGGCCGCCGCCTGATCCACAAGGACGACCGCCGCGGCTACACGGTCATGGCCATGACCTGGGGCCCCGGCCAGGCCACGCCGATCCACGACCACAGCGGCATGTGGTGCGTCGAGGCCGTCTGGCAGGGCGAGATCGAGGTCGTCCAGTACGAACTGACCGAAACGCGCGGCGACCGCTTCCGCCTCGAGCCCCGCACCACCATGCGCGCCGGCGTCGGCAGCGCCGGCAGCCTGATCCCGCCGCACGAATACCACACGATCGCCAACCCGTCGGCCGACCGCACCGCCGTGACCATCCACATCTACGCCGGCGAAATGACCGAATGCTGCGTGTTCGCCCCGCTCCAGGACGACTGGTACGAACGCTGCAAGCGCGAACTGCACCTCGACGCGGCCTGACGGCGCGCCGCCCCGGCGGTACAATCAGCGCGCATCAACACCCCTGCCGGGGTGGTGGAATTGGTAGACACGCCGGACTCAAAATCCGGTTCTGGAAACAGAGTGAGGGTTCAAGTCCCTCCCCCGGCACCATTTCAGTTCTCCCCCCACTTGGAAGTCGACTCCAGATGGACCACGGAGAGCAGTACCCTCCTCCGCGATTTGTCTACTGCCCGATCTATCGAGAGGGGTCGGCGCCTCCGAAACCACAGCTCCTCTTTTGAGGATGCGCCAGAGCCGTCTTGGGGCTCTCGTTTTTGCCCGATCAGAAAGGCAGGAATAAGCTGGACTACTGCTGTTCGTGCGAAAGGGGCAGCGCGTTGAGTTCGTTTCTTGACTCCCGCCAGTTCGGATAGTGCCTGTCGAGTAGACCGACAAATCGGTCATTGTGTGTGGATTCGATCAAGTGGGCCATCTCGTGCACGATGATGTACTCGAGAAGGTCTTTCGGCTTCTTCACGAGCTCGGTGTTCAGACGAATCGTGCGGCTCGTCGTGTTGCAACTGCCCCATTTTGTCTTCATGCGCTGAATGAAGTAGCGGCGAACCTCGACGCCGAGCCTGGGCTCCCAGCAACGGATCAAGGGGGGGATCGCTTCGTGCAATAGCTGCCGATGCCAAGCGTGAATGACTTCGGCGCGCCTGTCCCGGTCTGACCCGGGCCTGACCGTCAGATGAATCCGCTTGTGATCCAGCCTTACGCCGGGGCGCTGTTGCTTTTCATCGACGGAAAGCAGGTAGCGCCGCCCCCAGAGATAGTGGCTTTCTCGCTCGACGTACTGACGTGGCGCTTCGCGGGCCTGATTCTTGAGCGCTTCCTGTTGATCTCGTATCCAGCCGAGTTTCGCGATTGCGTAGGCTCTGGCGACCTCGAGACGGGTGTCGCTCGGAGCCACCAGTGTGACCCGGCCATCCGGCGGGTGAACCGACAGATGCACGTTCCTGACCGGCTTTCGTGTGACGGCGATGGTGATCTCACCCAGCACGATGCGTTCGGTCACGGATAGCCTGCCTGTTTCTTGACCAGCTCGAAGACCGCCTGCGTGGCCTCCCGATTTCTGTTCAGGATCGGGAACAGGGCATTGAGCACCTGCCGTTCGCGCGCATCGTCGCCACGCCATCCAGCCGGCGCTTCCTCGCGCATGGCCTGGTCTATGGCCAGTGCCAGCGAGATGTTCGGATCTGCGTATTCCTGTTCGTCATCCTGCATCAGAGTTGGCGGTTGCGTCTGGGCCAGAATCTGAGGCAGGTTGTTGTAAATGACGATGGCCGGCTGGTTCCCTGCAAGCGCGGCAGGAACGTCTTCGGTCGCGTGGCCTGCCCGCATTTTTCGGATCAGAGACTCGGCCCGTCCAAGAAACTCCTCGTAGGACGCGACGCCTTTTCGCCAATCCGAGATCAAGTCCTCCAGCAACCTGGACAGCTTTTCGTAGAACCGCGGGTCGGTGAGCTGCTCGCGGATGATGGTCTTTCGAACATTGTTGATGATGCCCTCGGCCACGGCGTTCTTCGACAGCTTGCCCTTCTGGTTCAGCTTTTTCGCGATGGCATCGTGGATCCCGGTCTCGATGATGAGTTCCACCAGCGAATAGCGATCGACGCCCCCCAGGTTGCTGGCTGGGTCGGCCTGGATATAAGTGTTGATGAGGTGGCGCATGTCCGCCTCGTAGGGCTTGATGTCCAGCTCCTCGCCCGAATGCCGCTTGATGGCGGCGCGCACCTCGGTAAAGAAGGCGACCTCGTCCTGCAACCGGTCAATGTCCGGCGCCGAGTAGCCGGCCGCTTCCAGGTCCTGCGAAATCGCCGCATAGGCGCGCACAAAGCTGACAACCGCCTTGTAGAACGACACCCGCAACACCTCGGTTTCTCCGAGCGCTTCCGGCGTGCCGGCCTTGCCGCAGAAATAGTGGAGATAATGCTCGATCTCTCGCGGCGGCGGCACGGGCTCGCAGAGATACTTCAGCGCCTCACGAGTGGTATCGAGCTTCTTGCGGCCTTCCTTCAGCCAGTTCTTCAGCTCGACATTGTTCCCGGCCGCGCCGCCGTCGTCCAGATCCAGCTCGTCGGAGCTGTAGACCGCGATAGCCTGCTGCACGTCGCCAAAGAGCTGCTTGAAGTCGACAATGTATCCGTAGTCCTTGTCGTCCCCATCCAGCCGGTTGGTGCGGCAGATCGCCTGGAACAGGTTGTGGTCGCGTAGCTCATTGTCCAGATAGATGTAGCTGCATGAGGGCGCGTCGAAGCCGGTCAGCAACTTGCTCACCACGATCAGAAGCTTGGTGTTCGCCGGCTCATCGATAAAGCAGCGCTTCATCTCGGCCTCGTACTGTGTCGTGCGCTGGCCGTCTTTCAGCACGTACTGCGTATAGGTGTCGAATTTGTAGCGTTCGTCGCTGTCGCTGGGCTCGCGGGAGATCGCGTTGTGGTTGGGCTCGAAGGAGGTAATGATGCCGCAGTACTTGCCGAACGACGTGCCCTGAAACAGCCGGAAGTAGTGGCAGGCGTCGTAGATCGAGGCCGCAACCAGAATCGCCGTCCCGCGGTCATTGTTCAGGCGCGGCTTGAGGCTGAAATCCTCGATGATGGCGGCAACGATTCGCTGCTTGCGCTCAGCCGCACTCATCAACTCTTCCAGTGTGGCCCAGCGCTTGCGTAGCACCGCTTTCTGGTAATTGTTGAGGTTTCGCGTCTTGCGCTCGAACCAGGCATCGATGGCCTGCTGCGAGGTCAGGCGCTGGGGCACATCGCGGGCCTCATACTTCAAATCCAGCACCACGCCATCGGCGACGGCTTGCGGGAATTTGTAGGTGTGGATGTAGGTGCCGAACACCTCGCGGGTGGTTTGCTTGTCCTTGCGCAGCAGCGGCGTACCGGTAAAGCCGATGAAGATGGCCTCGCTCAGCCACCGCTTCATCTGCCGGTTCATGCGGCCGCCCTGGGTTCGGTGGCATTCATCGACGAACACGTAGAAGCGCCCGTGGACCGGCGGCGGGTCGCCCTGCAGGTCGCCGGGGTCGAACTTGTGCACCAGGGCGCAGAGTAGTCGCGGAGTCGTCGCGCCCAGCATGTCCACGAACTGGGCACGCGAGGTAATGCGCGGCGACGGGCCATCCTCGCCCACCACGCCGGCATTGCGCATCACACCGACGATCTGCTTGTCCAGCTCATCGCGGTCGGTGATCACCAGAACACGCGCGGCCGGATCATGCTCCATGATCCACTTGGCGAGCAGCACCATGACGATGCTCTTGCCGCTGCCCTGGGTGTGCCAGATCACCCCGCCTTCGTGCCTGGCGATGCGTTCCTGGGCGGCCTTGACGCCGAAATACTGGTGCGGCCGGGGCACCTTTTTTTGCCCGGCGTCGAAGATCACGAAGTTACGGATCAGGTCCAGCAGGCGCGCCTTGCGGCACATCTGCGCCAGCGGCTTGTCCAGCAATACGCCCGCCGAGGTCTCACCGCCGCCGTCCTCGTCCTTCCACTGGACGAAGAACTGCTCCGGCGTGCCGGTGGTGCCGTAGCGCAGGCCCTGGGAATCGCTGCCGGCCAGCAGCAGCTGCACGGTGCTGAAGAAGCGCTCATTGAAGATCGGCTCCTGGTTGGTGATGAGCTGGCGCACGCCGTCGGCCACCTCCACCGAACTGCGCTTGAGCTCGATCACTGCCACCGCGATACCGTTGAGATACAGCACCAGGTCGGGCCGGCGCTCGTGCCCGCCCTTGAGCGTGACTTCCTCGGCCACCGCGAAGTCGTTGCGCTCCGGGCGCTCCCAATCGATCAGATGCACATCCTCGTGCGGCTGGCCGGGCGAGAGCAGCACCTTGACCGGGTAGCGCAGCAGGTTGTAGGTGCGCAGGTTGGCCTGGTAGAGGGTCACACCGGTGACGTCCGCGGCAGCCTCCAGCTTTTGCAGGCCGGCCGAGATATGTGCCTCGGAATAGCCGCGCGCGCGCAGATTGGCGCGCAGAAGCTGCTGCTCGATAGGCCGATTGTTTTCGCGTTGGTGCCAGTCGTCCAGGTAGCGATAACCCAGCCCACCTTCCGCCTCCGGGCGGGTGAACAGTTCGACCACGCGGTTCTGCGTCAGTCGTTCTGGGCGGGCTCGGCTGACCATGTGGCTACTCCTTCTGGTCCTGGCCGGTCTTCAGCAGCGCCTGGCCGGCCGCAGTCAGTCGGTACTTTTGCAGGCGGCTGTTGGGCTTGTCCGGGATCGTGTACTCCACCAGTCCCTGCGCCAGTGCAGGCTCAATGTAGTGCTCACGCACATGAGTACGGTCCTTGAGCTTGAGATGCTCCCGGATACCTGAATTCGACAACTCCCCATGCTCTGCCAGCAGTACCAGCAGCTGCTCCACTGGTGGGGTGACTGGTGGGGTGACTGGTGGGGTGACTGGTGGGGTGACTGGTGGGGTGACTGGTGGGGTGACTTCCCCGGCGTCCTCCCCGGTAGCCTTGGTAGCGTCGGCGTCAGCCGCCCACTCCGCCTCCGGCCGCCAGGCCACGGCGCTGAACTGATTGCCCGCCGGATCATCCACCAGATCGATCTGCGGCCAGGCTTCCAGGGCACGCGGAATGCCGCTGCCCATGCCGCGATACGGCAGGATATGGCTGGCGTGTTCGGTCAGCGTAGGGTTGCGGCGAATGGTCTTGCCCTGGCGGATATCCTCCGGGCTGAGGCTGTCCGGCAGGTTGCCGGGGCTGACGATCTCCACCCGGTCGACAAACACCATCACGCGGATCGAGGCACTGGTGAAATAGTCCCGGTGGATCAGGGCATTCACCAGCAGTTCTTCCAGCGCAACTTCAGGTATTTCCAGCTCCCCCGGCGTATTGAAACCCCGCCCGCGCTGCACATGGTGCAGATTGCGCTTGATAAAGGCGAAAGCACCCCGGAACTGCTCCAGCAGGGTGCCCTTGATGTCTTCGCTGTCCAGGTAGCGGGTGTCGTGAAGCACCTTGCCGGGGAAAGCCACGGCCTTGACCTCGAAGGCCGGACGCCAGCGCTGCGGGTTGCGGCCGAACAGCATGACGCCGGAAAGATTCAGCTCCTGACCATCACCGAGGCCCAGGTTTTGCATCAGCTGCTCCCGCGTCAGGCCGGAATACTCGCTGGTCTGACCATAGCGCCGCTCAAAGTAGACGCTGAACGCCTTGTCGTCGATATCGTCCGTCGAACTCCCCGCCACCGGCACCACATCGGCATACACCAGCGCGGAACGCTGGAACATCCGCTGCATTTCCTCGCGGGAGGTTACATGGCGCTTGTCCGCCCCCTGCTTGACCCAGATGCGACCCTGATTGTCGAGGTACGGCTTGGCCAGCCCATCGGGCACCTCCACCACCATGACAATGCCCTGGTTGGTTTGCACGTTTTCGGTGAGCGGATGCACCGGCGGGCGCACATGCTGGGAGGCGGCATTGCTCAATAGCTGATTCAGGCGCCGAACATCGGCGGCGGCCAGGCCCGCGATGCTGCCATCGTCATCGACGCCCAGAAACAGCCAGCCCCCGCCACTGTTGGCAAAGGCGGCCAGTTCAGCGGCAAGGCCGTCGGCATTGGTGGCGTTGCGCTTGAACTGGTAGTGGCTGTCTTCGCCGCGGGCGAGCTGACTGGTGAGTTCTGAAGGGGTCATGCCGGTCCCGTTGCTCCCTCGAGCGCCTCACTCCATTGACCAACCAAGTCAATCGGCGAATGGATTGTCAACGCTACAAAGAGCAACTGACTCATCAATCGGCCTCCCGCTTCGAGTTGGTTTCGTACAGCGTTTCGGTAATCGCGCCCCGGAAAAGCTCTTCATTGAGGAACTGAAGAAGCTTCTTGGCCTCGGGCCTTTCTGCTGGGAACACAATGCGTCCATTACGAACCTGAATTATGATTTCGTACCCGGCCGAGCGCTCTCTGATCTGGTTTGCGGAGTAGTCATCGAGCACACCTGAATCTTTCAGCATCGCGAAGCGCTTTCGAAACCACTGCGGCGCATCGACTGCGAGGGCATCCAAATCCTCCGGCTCAAACAGCTCATGCTGCAGAACCTCCCGGATCTGCTGTTCCGATGCTTCACTGTAGAACTCTGCCAGCGGCAGAAAACTGTTAACTGTCCGGAAATTATGAAACAGCAGTTTCTGTTCATCGGAAAGGAAGACGGCGCTCAGTTTATCTGCCAGCGTCAGGCCGGGGCGCTGCGTGGTTTCGTAGGTATTTCTTTGCAAAAACAGAAAGCGCCCGGGACGGATCACATGGGAGCGGCTAAAATTCTGAAACAGCAGCAGATTATCACCTTCATCAGTGCGGACAAATGCGACAAGACCTCGTGTGATGTCAAGCGATTGTTCATCGTTAGTGATCGCATCCAATTCGGCGATGGATGCGCCATCCTGTTCGGCAATGTATCCAGGAAGTTCGTAGTCCTCCAACCGGAAACGTTCGTGCTCTTCGGCTTGATACCCGGCGTCGAAATCAATCTCCTGAATACCCCTCAGGAAAGTCTCATACTGCCCACACCAGCTTTCCGCCAGCGTTTCCTGTAATGCCTGGTGCATCGGTACACGTAACAGCCGCGCATTGGCGCCTTTCCCAACGATGGCAGCAAGCTGAAAATCTCTAAACATCACGATCCCCCGTGTCCAGATAAATACCGCGGGCCAGGTAAACTGTTTTCAGCTCAATCCCTGGCTTTCTCAGCTCCTCCTTGCTTATCAGAAGCTGCGTTACCCCATCATCATTCTTCACGGCATAGAAGTGGTAGCCCAACAGCCCCATGACTGGATTGAAGTGAAAAGCGCCCGCATGGGCAATCACCAGAAAGATGATCCCGAGCACATAGGCCCCAACCAACCAGCTACCGTCGATCATTACGCTGTCCTGAGAAATAAATGGCAGAAGATAGGCAAGGAGGAAAGCCAGCACCTCCTTGTCTGACCGCTCAAATGCCTTGATGTGGAAAACTTGAGTCTGTGCGTTTTTCGCTGCGTAGCGGAGCATTGCCCAGCACAGAAACACCAGCAGCAGCGCCACCACAAGCCAGCTGCCCCAGTGCAGCCAGGGCTCGCCCTGCGCCGCCTGATTGACAGCCACGGCACCGAGTACCGGCGCGAGCGCCGTGGAAACAAGCAAGAAACGGGCCAGTGTATTCAGCATGATTGCGTCTCGTGCTTATATGAATCCACTAGCCGCATACGCCCGGTCAGCAGCTCCTGCATCATGGCCTGTTTGAGGGCGGCGGTTTTGGTGCGCCGTTGTTGCAGGGCTTTGAGTTGGCTGTCCATGTCGGCAAGGATTGTCACGATCGCAACTTGTTCGTCAAGCGGGGGGAGTTGCACTTCAAATGCCTTGATCAGTTTTGTATCCAGTACGCCTGCGGTATTTCCGGCAGAGCTAACTAGGCTGAGCAAATCTTGTGCTCGACCATGCATCAGAAGAGCTAGGAATTGCCCGCAGATGCGAGCTTGCGGCACAAGCGCTTTGACATCTTGATTGAAGCAAACGGGCTTCGTCACCAGCCCGGCAAGAACCTCATTGTGAAGCGCGCTGCCTCTCACGAGTAGCAATACTGAGCCGATCGGAGCCATTTTGCTTCCAGCTGAGACTGCCTCCTTAGTTACATTGCTATCGGACCGGCAGATGTAAAAGGTCCTCAGAGTGGAGGCGCTAATCCACGGAATATCACCCGCCCAGAAACTCTCGTTGTTTCGCGAAGGTGTTCCGCCAGACAGAAATGTCACTATGTCGCCAAGGGGTAGCTTTGCCCACTGCCCCTCAAATCCCGGCAGGCGGGTTTGGGCGGTGAGGAGTTGTTGCATGGTGGCCTGTTTGATGTTGCGCTTTTTGGCGATCAGGCGGTCCAGCGCCTCCAGCAGGGCATCCACATCGCTCAGGGCGGTGGCGATGGCGCGTTGTTCGTCATAACTAGGGGGCAGAACAACATGAGTGCGGCCCAGGACACTCTGGTTAAGTGACGCCATCGTCGTGCCGACAGCGTTTTGTAGCAGCCACTGCTGGGTTTCGTGACGCTGAAACTGGTAGGCCAAAAAGCTCGAGTCGTTCCTCTTATCCGGGCGAACCGATATTCCGTCTGACCCCAGAAACCACCCATCTTCGTCGTCGGTTACGCGTGCGGACCGATCAACGGCACCTTTCCTTCCAAATACGATATCGCCAGTCTTTAATACGTATTGAGGTAGTCGCCGAATGACATCTTCCGACACTAAAGGGGTGTGCTCAGATACTCGAAATTTTCCGCTTCCAATCTCTCCTACAGAAATAAGCGGGACACCGTCGCCCTGGGAGTATTCGCTTGCCTTCAAGAGTGTGCCGAATGGCCCAGTCTTAATGCTGGCCAAATTGCCAATAGTCGATATTTCCCAATCCTCCGGAATCACTCCCACCTCGGACTGCTTGTAGCCCTCCGGCACCACCGGCATCTCAACCCGCGGCGCATACTCCGCCGAGACATCGCGAACTTCCATCGCCTCCCCCTTCATCACCACGCCACCCCCATGGTTTTCAGGTGCTCGTCCACGCGGGCCGACAGTTGCTCGACCTGCCGGCTCAACTGCGGCAGCGGGGCGTCATAACGCTCGGCCAGCTGGCGCACGCGGCCGGTCAAAGTCTGGGAAACCCGCTCCAGCTCGTTCTGCACGGCGACTTCCAGGGCGGTGAGCCATTTGTCGTCCACCACCAGGATCTTGATCTCGTCCTCGCTGAGTTCCGGGTACTTCTCATAAGCGAGCTGGTCGAGGGCGGCGTCGGCGTTCTTGATCTGCGTTTTCAGCTCGCTCTGGCGTTTGTCGATCTGGGTCCATTGCCTGAGGACCTTGGCCTCGCCGGCGTACTCGGGGTCGCCCTTGATTTCTTTCAGGCGTCTGGTGACTTCGCCCTTGTTGATCTTGTCCAGCTCGGCGAAGGCACCGTCCTCGCCGCCGTGTTCTTCTTCCAGCTCGGTGAGCTGAGCTAAGGCGGTGTCGAGGTCGCTTTGCAGGGTGTCCAGTTCGGCCTGCTGTTCGGCGAAATAGCGGGCGACGATGTAGGGCTTGGGGATGAGGTCGCAGGTCCAGCCTTTCTCTTTCATCTGGCCTTTTTTCTTGCCGGCCTTGATTTCTTCGAGCACGCGGCGGGGTTTGGCGACCCAGCCGTCGGCGGCGATTTCGTAGGCGTCGTCCTGCAGGGTTTCGTGCCAGTAGTCCATCAGGTGCTGGTAGATGTCGTAGGGGTCGAGCAAGGGCGCGGCACGGAAGCTGTCGAGCAGGTCTTCGCCGATTTCGGTGATCAGCGTCTTGGGCAGGCCGTCGATGCCGAAGCCCTTGAGCACGGGCCGGTTGCGGCGGCGCCAGTCGGCGAACAGGGCGCTGATGCGGCCTCGGAAGGCGGCGAACTCGGCGTGTTCCAGGATGGTGGGCTTGATGGCGGCTACTTCCACGGCCAGGTCGGCATAGCCGGGGTGGCGATTGGCTTTGAACAGGCTCTGACGCAGGGTCGGGAAGACCTGCCAGAAGGCGGCCAGGCCCGGCGTCGGCGGGATCGCGGTCGGGTCGCCGTCGATATCGCGCTCGGGAATGCCGCCGTTCATGTGGGCGTGCAGGTCGTGGCGGTCTTCCGGCTCGCTGGAATCGATGTAGCGCGGCAGGTTGAGGTTGAAGTCGTTCTTCGGGTCGGCAATCTCGTCGAAGGGCACCCTGCGTGCGTAGCGCGGGACGTCAGACTGCTTGTTGAAGGTATCGACGATGCGGTGGATGTCCTGCTCGCGCAGGCGGTTCTTGTTGCCGTCCTTGATGAAGCCCTTGGATGCGTCGATCATGAAGATGCCACGGCGGGCCTGAGCGTTGTCCTTATCCAGCACCAGGATGCAGGCGGGGATGCCGGTGCCGTAGAACAGGTTGGCCGGCAGGCCGATGATGCCTTTCAGATAACCCGAGCGCACCAGCTGCTTGCGGATGACGGCCTCGGCATTGCCGCGGAACAGCACACCATGGGGCAGGATCACCGCGCCCTTGCCGCTGGATTTCATCGAGCGGACGATGTGCAGCAGGTAGGCGTAGTCGCCCTGCTTGGCCGGCGGCGCGCCCCAGGCGAAACGCTGGAAGGGGTCGTCTTCCGGGGTGATGCCGGCGCTCCAGCTCTTGTCGGAGAAGGGCGGATTGGCGACCACGTAGTCGTAGGTGCGCAGTGCCTCGCCGTCCTTGAACTTGGGATTGGCCAGGGTGTTGCCCTGCACGATGTTGGCGGTGGGGAAGTCGTGCAGGATCATGTTCATGCGCGCAAGGCCCGCCGTGGTGACGTCCTTTTCCTGCCCTTCCAGGGTGATGTGTTTGCCAGCCTCGGCGGCAACCTTCAGCAACAGCGAGCCCGACCCGCAGGTCGGGTCATAGGCGGTGGTGGCGGCTTTGGTGTTGTCGGGTGCAATGCCGATCACCTGGGCCATGATGCGGCTGACCTCGGAGGGGGTGTAGAACTGGCCCTTGCTCTTGCCGCTTTCCTGGGCGAAGTGGCGCATCAGGTATTCGTAGGCATCGCCGAGAATATCGTCGTGCTCGGCGCGGTTCTTGGCGAAGTTCAGCTCGGGTTTCTGGAAGATGCTGATCAGGTTGGTCAGCCGATCAACCATCGCCTTGCCTTCGCCGAGCTTGTTCGGGTCGTTGAAGTCTGGGAAGTCGCTGCGCGCTAGGCGCTGATTGGCCTCGATCAGCGGCTGGATGATCTGGGTGTTGATCTTGTCGCCGATATCGCTCTTGCCCTTGAGCTTGACCATGTCGGCAAAGCCGGCGCCTTCGGGAATGATGACCGGCGGGGCGAAGGCATCGGAGTTGGCGTATTTGTCCGAGATGTACTTGATGAACAGCATGAAAAGGACGTAGTCCTTGTACTGGGACGCGTCCATGCCGCCGCGCAGCTCGTCGCAGCCGGCCCAGAGGGAGGAATAGAGTTCGGATTTCTTGATGGCCATAGGTTGTTACGGAAGCTCTAGGGTCGGAAAACCCGTTCATTGTGCCAGTCGAGATAGCCCGCATCGGGCCTTTCCGCCGGGTTGCCCGGTTCGACCCTCAGCCTTTCTCCGTGGAATCGGTAGTAATCCCGGCCATTCTCGAATTCTTCCTTGATCCGGCCGCTGACTTCGATCCGGCGCTCGGGCGTGACCGTTACGTATCCGGCGTCGAACAGGCGGTGCAGGTCGGAACGCAGCAGCAGGCCGTTTTCGGTGCGATTGGGGCCGGACTCGGCGTAGGGCTTGATGTGGGCAGCTTCGAGGGCGGGCAGGGTCCGCTCGCCGGAAATCGCACAGCGCCGGGTGTAGGCGTCAGTGACCAGCGATCGGAATGCCCCCTGGCCGAGGCGGCCGCGGATGATTCGGAGCGGTCGCTCCGGGTCGCCGCTGGGGTCGAGCAGCTCGTCGGTTTCGCCGACGGCGGGCATCCGCTCGCGGACGGCTTCGAGCAGCTTCGCGCCTTCGAGCGAATCGCTTTCATAGCCCTTGCCCCGAACGATGTTCTTCGACCAGTCGGCGGGTGTGGGTATCCAGCTTTCTTTCGGGAAAAAGAACGGCTGAGCCAGAATGCAGCAGCCGATTTCGTCGGCGGGGTGAATCTCAGGCCGCAGGGATCGCAGAATGCTCAGGAGCTGCGGCAGGCTTTCAACGCCGTTTTTCTGGCCGAAGGCCTCCCAGGCCAGCATCAGCGGCAGGCGGGTGTAGCGCACGAAGAAACCGCCGCCGACGATGAAATTGTTCGGGCTCTTGAGTTTGAACAGAAACAGGCCGGCCTCCGGCAGGGCCTTGAATCCGGAGCCGCCCGGCATCCAGAAATTGACTTCGTCGGGTTTCAGGGCCGCCAGGTAGTGAAACCACCTGGAATCCGTCACGCCGATATAGAACTTTCCGGTCAAACCATTTCCCCCGCTGCGCCCTACGGGATTATGTCGATTCTGGGTCGGTCTTGCCAGTCGAAGCCGTCGGGGCCTGGTACGCGGTGTACTTGGCCGCGCTGCCGCGCACCTTCTCGGGCGGGTATTTTTCCGCGTTCAGGGCCATTTTCCGCGCCACCGCCGGGCCGATAGAGATGCCCAAGCGGTCCGCGAGGGCAGCCAGGTAGATCTGGACATCCGCGATTTCGTGCGCCACCTCTTCCAGCTGCTCGGGAGAGAGCTCGGCGCTCTGCTCGGCCGTCAGCCACTGAAATTGCTCCAGCAGCTCGCCCACCTCGCCAACAAGCGCCATGGCCAGGTTCTTTGGCGTGTGAAACTGGTCCCAGTCCCGTTCAGCGACGAAGTCTCTGAACTCGGACTGAAAGCGCTCGAGTTCGGGCCATTCGGGCATAGCGGCGCTCCAGGAGTCGGTCGGCCTCTGATTGTGGTCGGCACGGGAACGTCGTGCAAGTCTGGGCAGTTTCGATGCAATTCGGGCCGGGGAAAGGCTCTCGGCAGACCGCATATCGCAGATTCGCTGATCCGAAACGAAAACCAGCTCGTAGAGGTTGTTTCGCGCCATCAAGAGCGCCACCTCGCGCGGCAGCACCGTGCCCTGATCCCGGCGGGCGGACGGGACGCGGCCTTTTCATTCCGACGCTTACTGCTGAATCAGAGCCCGAGCACGGTCCTCAGCCCGTCATCGACGGCTGCCATCTTCTTCTCGGACAGCCGTCGAGTCGGATAGGACGGCGGTGCTCTGTGACCCGGACAGCCACTGGCCTCGCCCGGCAAGTAAGGACCGAATCGAGCGATGGCGTTCGCGTGGATCAGGGCACGCCCGAACTGGACAATTGAAGGCCATCGGGACAGGCCGACCCCCCCCCCCGCGCGGTTGACGCCCCTGCTGTAGGACGCCACCGTAACCTGCCGCTAAGGCGACACCCAGATTTACGCACCTCGCTGCCATTGCATGGACCGGGCAACCCGTGAATCTTCGGAAGGAATGGGAGAAACGATGGACGAGCAGAAACTCATCGCCCGCGCTCGGCGCGGCTGGAACGCGCTCCGGAAGGACATCGAGCGCTACGGGACCATCGATGACGGCGCCGGCAAGCGAATGAGGATCGGCGTCGACTTCGTCTGCGCCGGAAAGCCGGAGCGCGCGCTGGAGTTCTATACCTGGCGCGACGACCTGCTGCCCGACCAGATCGACGAACCGCTGGATGCCCTGGCCCACTGCCTGGCGTTGCTGCGGACCGGCGATCCGGACCGGGTTGGATCTGCGGCACAGGGTAAGCAGAAAGCGCCCGGCGCGAACGGGCTCGATGGCCGGATGGCGGATTCTAGAGCGAACCGACCGGGCCACCCTTCGCCCGCAAGCGGCCTCCAACAGGCCTTCGATCCTGCGCCGGCGCTGACTCTCCTGTTGGAGGGAGCTTGCTCGCGAACCGGGCGGGCGATCCCTCTTTCTGCCCGGGTTCGAAGGGCGATTGCGTCACGAGGTCCCGGGTTCGCCTTCGGCGCCCCGGGATGACGGAGGTGCGGAAGGGGCGGCGATGCTTTCGCCTGCGGGAGGGCGGATTTCCGCGCGAACCGGTCGGGCGATTCCTCTTCCTGCCCGAGTTCGAAGGGCGTTTGCGTCACGAGGTCCCGGGTTCGCCTTCGGCGCCCCGGGATGACGGAGGTGTGGAAGGGGCGGCGATGATTTCGCCTGTGGGAGGGCGGATGTCCGCGCGAACCGGCCGGGCGGTTTCTCTTCCTGCTCGGGTTCGAAGGGCGATTGCGTCACGAGGTCCCGGGTTCGCCTTCGGCGCCCCGGGATG
>NZ_JAAWWS010000157.1:0-110917 GCF_012272825.1 Wenzhouxiangella sp. XN79A
GGCTATATCCGGATCTCGCAAAGCTCTGATCGCCCGCAGCGCCTGATCTGACTGTCTTTGCCGGCGTTTTCATAGTGTGCGGAACCGCACTGGAATTTGCCCAGGCAGATCGAGGTCTCCAACGGTCAGGTAGATCATGTCGGAGAACGCATCGAGATGGCGGAAGCCACTGGCGCGATTCTTGACGATCTTGACGATGCGATTGAGTCCTTCAGCAATAGCGTTGGTCACGCGGGTGCCGATGAAGGCCAGCACGGCATCCTGGTGGCGTCGGAGGGTATGGACGAACTTTCGCAGCGGCTCCAGGCGGCTGAGCAATGCACTTTTGGTCCACTGCTTCAGGAACCGCTCTGCCGCCCAGGGTGCCTGGTAGGTCCAGAAGTGCTCGAACTCTTCTTTCAGGCGCCAGGCGCGATAGATTCGCCGGTTGTGTTTGTCGAGCGCATTGAGGTTTTGGGTATCGCGCCGGCTTCGGGTCGACGAATGGCGTGAGAGCAGCCAGCGCAGCCCTTTGAGCGCCTTGCGTTCATCCCGGGTAGCCTCCCGCCACTGCTCTTTGCGAACCTCGTCGACGGCCTCGTTGAGCGCCTTAACGATGTGGAAGCGGTCCAGCACCAGGGTGGCGTTCGGGCAGTGTGTCTGGATGGCCCCGATGTAGGCCTGGCTCATGTCGCAGCAGGCGGTCTGGATCCTGGCCTTCTGGTAGTCGCTGAGCGCTTCGTTGAAGAACCGGTCGATCGCCGCTCGGGCCTTGCCCTGGCCGATCCAGACCACGCAGGAGCGCTCCAGGTCATAGACCAGCGTGGCGTACTTGTGACCCTTGTGATAGGAGATTTCGTCAACGCCGATGGTCTTGAGGCCTCGGATGCGATGGCCCTCGCGCAACCGGCCAATGGTGCGATGGAGCAGATCCGAAAGGGTCGAGGCGGGCAACCGCAGCAGCTGGGCGGCGGCCTTTTGCGGCATGATCTGGCAGTAGCGCAGCATCAGGTATTCAAAGCGGTGACTCACCCGGCTGCCCGCCTCAGACCAAGGTAGCTGCTCGGTCACCCGGCCGTGGGTGTCACAACAGATCTCACGCGGCCAGTACATCAGCCAGATCGACCAGGGTCCGACCGGAATATCACGCCAGTAGCGCACCTCGGAGCGCTGGCGAACGATACGTCCCCGCCGGCCGCACTCCGGACAGCGGCAGCCGTTCTTGTAGGGCTTGACCAATACCTCGAGCCGGTTGCCGCGCCGAAAGGCCAGTCCATTGCACCGGAAATCCTTGAACTTGAGCAGCTTTGCGATAAGCTTGTAGACGGTCATGGGGGTTCCTTTCTGTACTGTTTGTTCTGGAAAACAAAACTTTACAGGAGGCCCCATGACCTCTCAAATCAGACCGGATCAAGTCTGAAATCCGTTGCGAGATTCGGATAGACCCCGATATACCTATGTCCACAACAACCCGTTGTCGTATTCGGATCCGAGTGGATACTTTAGTTTTAAGGACTTTGCGAGACTCGCATTCTCAGTCACCATCAGCTTCTACACAGGAAACTGGGCACTAGCTGCCGAGTCGATTGCTAGTGCAGCAGCGATTGGAGCGGTCGGGGGCGCTCTAGCCGGTGCAGTGTCAACCGGCACTTGGGAAGGGGCGCTCACCGGCGCCTTTACAGGAGCTGTAACCTTTGGAGTTGGCCGAGGGCTTAAGGCGTCTGGTCACTTCAAAGCAGCATCGGGAGGTCTCAATGCGACTGGGAGAGCCATATCCGCGGCATCAACTGGCGTTGCCTCAGGAGTTGCATCTGAGCTTCAAGGTGGAAAATTCGGACATGGCTTCGCCTCGTCAGCCGTATCATTTGCGGCAGGAGAAGGGGCTATTGCACTTGACTCTTCGGCGTTCGAGCAGTTCACTATCGAAGTGATTGCTGGGGGCACGGCTTCCGAGATCACTGGAGGTAAGTTCGCTAATGGCGCATTAACCGCAGCATTACAGTCCTCAGTGCGATTGGGTTTGACTCAAACACGGGCCTTGTCCTCGCAGGAAGTCGTTGATGGCGCACTTGCAAACACCGCTTATGGTGGCGCTCTTCCTGAAGGATACGAGTATGCTCTTCCATGGAGCAAGGACCGAGACACAGAACTTGAATTCGCGCTTGCAGTCAACTCTGAAACAGGTGATTCTGTATACATATTTTCGGGAACAAACGAGATGAATGATTGGCCTCACAACTTTGCGCAGGGCCTAGGAAAACATTCTTCGCAATATCAACACGCACTGGATATTGGCAGTAATGCGCAGCCTGGGACCAGATTTGTTGGGCAGTCGCTCGGCGGAGGCTTGGCGGCCGCCGCGGCGCTCGCAGCGGGCGGTCGGGCCACTATATTCAATGCAGCCGGAGTGCACCCAAAGACTATTTCATCAGTTCCATTAGCGAAGGTATCTAGTGCTCAAATCACACATATCTATAGTACATACGATGTATTGCAGCCTGTAAACATCTTGACGGCTGGAAGAATCTATGGGGAACAGGTCAGAGTCGGTGCTGCAGGGTGGCATCCGATGGGGCAGATGTGTAAGGCAATCGGATGTTGAATCTTATGACTAGGCATTTTAAGCTTGTGCTATTGAGTATCTTGCTAGCCGCCTGTTCGAGCGTAGAGACTAGTCCGACTGGTCCCGATCCGGCAGAAATGACAGCATCGGAACTCTTTAATGGCGAGAGTCCCCTCTACCTTGTTCACTTTGTCGAAAGAGAGGATTGTGCTGGTCTCCGAACGGCGAAGAGCGAGGGTGCAAACATCGATGCAAAGGGGCATGGGGGGGCTGGTCTCCTCTACTACGCTTTAAGAGAAGGCTACGTCAGTGCTTTTCGCTGTCTCATAGAGCTGGGAGCTGATGTCGATCAATATTTGGATCAGACCCCTTTGATTTCAATTGCTGCTTCCCAGCAAGATACAGCTTTTCTTGAGGCGCTCCTTGCTGGAGGTGCTAACCCAAATTCTCGCTCGCGTGTAACAGGCAGGCCTGCCCTTTTTTCCGCTGTTATGGGAGGCCAGCGGAACGTTGAACTACTCCTAGAGTATGGTGGTGATCCTAACGTCGAAGTAATGAGCACAGTAGAGACGGAGATGTTCCCGATGGAGGGAATGACGGCGATCATGACATCGGCTGCCATTCAGAACCCTGATATTCTTTCTTATTTGCTGGACCACGGCGCCGATATTTGCGCAAGAGACTCGGCCGGTAGGACCTTATCGCATTACCTTGACGTCTATGATTGGAGCAAGGCGTCTAGCGAGATCCAACACTTCATCGAAGGTTTGAAGAGAAAACTAGCAGACTGCTGATCCAATAAGCTCTGATTTCCAATTGTGGATCGCCTCTCCGCCGAATTGCGGCAAAACCCAGCGGAAAGTCAACAAATCACAGCTGCTAGGCTGATAAATTTCAGCTATATAGTTGGCCCTGGAGGCGAGAATTGCCATAGTATCCAAGGACAAAAGCGGTTAAGCCCCTATCGTCATGGGCAGGAAGGCTTCCTATAGCTTGGAAGTTCGACGATTGGGAGCTACGATCAGATCTGGTGTATGAGCTGAGTTGAAAGCGGCGGCAAGCCCTGCTGAAATTAGAGATGACCAAATCCACTGATTTCAGACAAGGAGCATGCCGCCATGAGCAACGATACGACAGTTCCGTTTCTCAATCCAGCCTTCCGCGACGAGATGACCGACCTGATCCGTGCCCACGCCCAGACTGCCATCCGGCAGGCGATCGCTGCGGAGCTGGAGGCCTTCCTGGGCAAGTATGACGACACCGACGGCCAGGGTCGCCGAAATGTAGTTCGCAACGGCTATCAGCCCGAGCGTGAGGTACTGACCGGCGTCGGTCCGGTTTCGGTTCGACTCCCCAAGACGCGCGATCGGGCGCGTCGGGGCCGCTGCTTCCGGTCACTGGTTCTGCCTCCGTATCTGAAGAAAACCCGGCGCCTGGAAGCCGTCCTGCCCTGGTTGTACCTGAAGGGCGTGTCGACCAACGATTTTGACGAGGCGCTGACCGCCCTGTTCGGCGAGTCGGTCCGGGGCCTGTCGCCGGCGACCATCAGCCGCCTGAAGTCGGTCTGGACGAAAGACTACAGCGCATTCTGCCAACGAGACTGGCGTGGCCACGAGATGGTCTATCTCTGGGCCGACGGGATCTACATCAACGCCCGCGAGGCCGACCGCCGCTGCGTGCTGGTGCTGATCGGCTGTGATGCCCACGGCAACAAGCACTTTCTGGCCATTGACGAGGGCTTCCGCGAGTCGACGGAGAGCTGGAAAGCACTGTTGCTGAGCCTGCGTGATCGAGGCCTGAGCAAGCCGCCGAAGCTGGCCGTCGGCGATGGCGCGATGGGCTTTTGGGCCGCATTGAATGAGGTCTATCCCGAGACGCGTCAGCAGCGGTGCTGGGTCCACAAAACAGCCAACGTGCTCGACAAGCTACCCAAGCGCGTTCAACCTCAGGCCAAGTCGATGATCCACGAGATCTGGCAGGCCGATGCACGAGACTCGGCCGAACAAGCCTTCGACCGGTTCCTGGCCACGTTCGGTGACAAATACCCAAAGGCCACTGAGAACCTCGAATCCGACCGTGATCGGCTCCTGGCGTTCTACGACTTCCCGGCCGCCCATTGGCAGCACCTCAGAACGACCAATCCGATCGAGTCGACGTTCGCCACAATCCGACTGCGAACAAAGAAGACAAGAAACTGCTACAGCGTTGATACCGGCCTGGCGTTGTTGCACCAACTGGCGATGAGTGCCCAGAAACGCTGGCGCCGACTTCGAGGGTTCCGGCAACTGGCCGATGTCATTGCCGGCGTGGAGTTCATCGACGGAATCGACGAGCGAAAAATCAGCAGGGCCGCCGCTTGATCAACCAGTGGTCATACACCAGACTTGACAGTAGCTCGACGATTGGACCTAACTGCTTCTTCAATTTGATCCTTGGTTCTGTAGTCGCCCGGAGATAAGAAACACGGACACCCATAGAGGGGCCTACAGGATTTCCTAGCAGATAGGTGTCCACGTGTTTCGCGTCGTTTCTGATTTCCTACAAGATGGGTGTCTGTGTTTTTGCTACGAATTTGCAAGGAGACAAGGCAATAGACGAAAGAGCTGGGACGAGGAACCTGGACACCCATCCTCTGAAAATGCTGTCGTCGTTCGACAAATAGGGATTTATCACTGTGTCAGGGCCAGATCAGCCGTTCCACATAGGAACCCGGACACCCATGCAGCACTCAGACCATCGGGAATTCCGTCCCGAATCGCGTAGGCTTTTCTCTTACAACGTGGGTGTCCAATAGGTTCCTGCCGCTCGAGGTATGGGCGCGCAATTACAGTCGATTAGTGCCAGCTCCTGTCAATGCAGGGGTGCAAGCGGGACTTCTTTTCTATGACACGATTCAGCATGTTGGGGGGGGTGTTATATGAAGCGCGTCAGCAGTAACTTAGATGCTAGGAGCGAAGCAGCTTTACTCGAAAGCGGCTACTTCGCGGTAATCGTGATGATTAGTGCATCAGTTGCGACAGGTCAACTGCCGCTACTTCTGATCGCGTGTGCTGTTTCAATAGGCGCGCTATTTATCTTTAAGAGAAATTTCTCCCTGCTTTTGAGCTCAAGAAAGCTCTTTCTGATCTATTTGATCAGTCTCCTTTTCGCATTGCTTATGGCCACTTTAGCGCTGTTTAGGCCTGACTATCGCTTAGAAGTCATGGCTTTTACATACGGCCTCGTCATGATTTTTAACTGGGCATATGGCCATCGCGCTATTGTGGATGCGCTGGGGCTGGAGAAAACAGATTAGGCTGCTTGGAGTTGGCAACGCGGGGTAGCCGCCCAGGGTTTTCTCCAGCGGCAAGATCAATGACGACCTGTCGCAGCGTACCGGTCTCCCTTATGCCCACGACCACCCGACCCAGAAATCAATGAGTCACCGCCCCAAAACCCCATAGGATTCAGGGAATTGGTGGGCCCTGCAGGACTTGAACCTGCGACCTACCGATTATGAGTCGGCAAGTGTGGCCGACCAACCTCGGAATCCGGGTCGCGTTCCGGCGACGCTTTGCCGGGAGTCAGGCAAGAAACTCCCGAATCATCGGCACCAGGCGATCCGCTGCATCTTCCAGTACGTAGTGCCCGGCGTCCTCGAAGTATTCGATCTTCGGGTCGGGGAAGATCTCGCGCCACTTATCGAGCACTTCGTCGTTGAACACGAAGTCCTTGGCGCCCCAGCCGAACAGCATCGGTTTGTCGGCGAGGTTCGGCAGCAGCGCTTCGGTTTCGGCCAGCACGGGCCAGGCCGGGTCGGACTCGGTCAGCGGGATGTCCTGGACGAAGCGCAGCGTGGCCAGCCGGCGGTGGGCGCCGCCGCGGTAGGGGGCGGTGAGGCCCCGGGCGACGTTCTTCGGCAGCTTCGAAGCGGTGGCCATGCGGGTGGCCAGGCCCGAGAAGGCGTTGAAGCCCTTGATCAGGAACGCGCCGAGGCCGGTGCGGGCAAAGGCCAGCGATTTCGGCAGGTTGGCGTCGTCGGGGATGGTGAAGGCCCAGGTGTTCAGGATCACCAGCTTGCCGACGCGTTCGGGGTTGCGCGCCGCCCAGCCGAGGCCGATCGCGCCGCCCCAGTCGTGGACGACCAGGTCGATGGTGCGGTCGGGTTCGACGCTGTCCAGCCAGTGGCCGAGGTCCTCGATCCGCTGGCCCAGCGTGTAGTCGTACTCGGCGTCGGTCGGGCGGTCGGACAGGCCCATGCCGATGTGGTCGGGGGCCAGGCAGCGGCGCTCGCCGGAAAGGGCGCGGATGACGTTGCGGTAGTAGAACGACCAGGTCGGATTGCCGTGGACCATGACCACCGGCGCGCCGCTGGCCGGTCCCTCATCGACGAAGTGCAGGGCGTGGCCGCCGGGCAGCGCGTGGTAGTGGCTGTCGAACGGATACAGGCTACGGTCGAGGCCGGGCAGGTCGGTCACCGTCGATCTCCGGTCCGGGGCCGGGGGACATTGCCCCGGCAAATGGGGTTTACCAGACGACTTCGGCCATCGAGCAGTTCAGGCCCGAGCCGATGCCCATCAACGCGATCTTGTCGCCGCGGTTGACGCGGTCTTCGTCGACGATCCGCGACAGCACGGTCGGGATCGAGGCCGGCCCGATGTTGCCGAGGAACGGGAAGATCCGGTAGACGCGCGCCGGGTCGACGCGGAACATGCGGATGAACATCTCGGTGTGCGCCTTCGAGACCTGGTGGATGACGATGTGGTCGAGGTCGTTGGCCACCCAGCCCAGCACCGTGCGTGCCGCGGTGTAGGTCAGGCCGGCCAGTTTCATGCCTTCGGTCAGCAGGGTGCGGGTGTCGGTCCACATCTGGTGGTTCCAGCCGCGGCACAGGTTGTTGAACTGGGTCGCCGCGCGGGTCACGCCGCCCTTGTAGGCCGGGCCGTCGGGCAGCAGGTCGCGGCGGGTCAGGACCATGGCCGCGGCGCCCGAGCCCAGCGTCAGCGAGGCGAACTCGCTCTTGAATTGATTCCGGGTGACCGACGGCTTCAGCAGCCGCGCGATCGTGGTCTCGTTGAGCTCCCTGCTCGACTCGCCGTTGACGATCAGCGCGTAGTCGATCTCGCCGCGCTCGAGCATCCGGCCGGCGATGTTCATGCCGTTGATGAAGGCCAGGCAGGCGTTGCCGACGTCGAAGCTCTCGCAGGTGTCGGCCAGCTTCAGGTTGTTGTGCACCAGGCAGGCCGTCGACGGCTCGAGGAAATCGCGCGAAACCGAGGTATTGATCAGGATGCCGACCTGTTTCGGATCGATGTCGGCGCGTTCCAGCGCCTTCCGGCCGGCCAGCGTGGCGGCATCGGACGGCTGCGTGCCGTCGTCCCAGTAGCGGCGTTCCTCGATGCCGGCCAGGTCGATCAGCGGGTTGCCGCGAACCTTGAGGCGCTTCAGCGCGGGCTCGAGACGTGCATAGACCTCCTCGCTGGAGACCTTGTTCGGCGGGTCGACGGAGACCACGGACTGGATAGCGACATTCTCGAACAGCATGCGTTGATTCCGGCCCGCAAGGCGGGACTTTCAGGTCGACCAACCTCGTATTATACGGTCTTCCGCTCCCGGTCCGCTTCACCATCGACCATGCCCCCGCCGCCCGAGCACTCGAGCACCGCCGAATCGATCACCCGGGCCGCTGCCGCGCTGCGCGCGGCCGAGCAGCCCCTTCGCATCCTCGGTCTGCTGGCCTGGCCGCAGGAGGTGCGCCGGGCCTTTCTCGACGGCGGCGCCCGGCGACTGCCGGAAGTGGTCTATCCGAAGGTCGATCCGGCGCCGGTCCGCGAGGCGCTGGCCGACGCGCGCCGGCGGTTCCCGGACTGCGGTCCGGCCCGGCCGTGGTTCGAGCGGATCGCCGATCGGCTGGAGACCGCCGCGGCAATGATGACGCACCTGGGCAGCGCGCCGTTTTTCGAGCATTCGCGCAGGCTCTACGGCGCGCCCGGCCAGACGCTGGCCGATGCACGCGCCACGCCGCTGAAGCTGGCCCAGCGGATGCGCCGGATTCTCGACCGGCTTTCGCACATCGATCTCGGCGCGCCGGACGACCCGCACCTGACCGCCGAGGAACTGGCCGCACGGATGCGCCCGGCGGTCGCGCAGTTCTTCGGCGACGAGGCGCCGGCGGTGGAGCTGGTCGACCAGCTGTCGGCCAACGCCACGGCCGGGCCGAGCGTGATCAAGATCCGGCGCGCGGCGCGCTTCACCGACCGCGATGTCGGCCAGTTGATCCACCACGAGGCCGGTATCCATGTGACCACGGCGCTGAACGGGCGTCACCAGGCCGCGCTGCCGATCCTGGCCGCGGCCCATCCGGGCACCACCCGCACCCAGGAGGGGCTGGCGGTGTTCGCCGAATTCATCACCGGCCACATGGACGTCGATCGGCTGAGCCGGCTGACCGATCGGGTGCTGGCGATCCAGATGGCGATCGACGGCGCGGACTTCGTCGAGGTGTTCGGCTATTTCCGCGAGCGCGGATCGAGCGAGCGCGAGGCCTTCGAGCAGGCCCGACGGGTATTCCGGGGCGGCGTGCTGTCCGGCGGCGCGCCGTTCACCAAGGACGTGGTCTATCTCGACGGCCTGCTCCGGGTGCACGATTTCCTGCGCTCGGTGGTCGCCGGCGGTCGCGCCGACCTGTTGCTGCTGCTGTTCTGCGGCAAGCTGGATCTCGAGGATGTGCCGGTGCTGTGCGAACTGGCCGACCTGGGCCTGGTCGAGGCGCCGAAGTTCCTGCCGCCGTGGGCGGCCGACCGCCGCTTCCTGGTCAGCTACCTGGCCTATTCGGGCTTTCTCGGCCGGGTTCGGCTCGGCGATGTGCACCGCCGGCTGGCCCGGTTGCTGCACGAGGTCCCGCCGGTGCGCTTCACCGGGCCGGTCGCCGGGGGCGGGTGACCGAGTCGCGGCCGGCCGGGCGAGGACGTACTACACTTCGGCCCCTGTCCTTCCTTTCGGCCGGAATCCGGCCACCGATGCCGTGACCGAACTCGTCAACATCGCCGAGGCGCTGACCCGCCAGGCCCGCTCCCAGCCCGACGCCGTGGCGCTGATCCTGCCGACCCGACGGATCGACGGCCGCTGGGCCGATCGCCGCTACAGCTACCGCCAGCTCGACGATCTCAGCGATCGACTGGCCGCCGGGCTGCAGGCGCAGGGCTATCCGCCGGGCACGCGGGTGGCGTTCATGGTGCCGCCCTCGCTGGAATTCTTCGCGCTGTTCTTCGCACTGTTCAAGGCCGGCCTGGTCCCGGTGCTGGTCGATCCCGGCATCGGTTTGAAACCGCTGAAGGCCTGTCTCGGCGAGGCGCGGCCGGAGGTGTTCATCGGCATCACCCGGGCGCAGCTGGCCCGGATGCTGCTCGGCTGGGGACGCGGCTCGATCAAGCAGACCGTCACCGTCGGACCGCGGCCGTTCGGGCAGGGCCTGCGCTACCGCGACCTGCTCGGCGGCAACGCCACCGATTTCCGCCCGCCCGAGGTCCGGCCCGACGACATGGCGGCGATCCTGTTCACCTCGGGCAGCACCGGGATTCCGAAGGGCGTGGTCTATCGCCACCGCCATTTCGTCGCCCAGGTGCGCCTGATGCGCGAGACCTTCGGCATGAGCCCGGGCGAAGTCGACCTGCCGACCTTCCCGCCGTTTGCGCTGTTCGACCCGGCGCTGGGCATGACCACGGTGATTCCGAAGATGGACTTCACCCGGCCGGCCCGGGCCGATCCGGACATGCTCGAGAGCATGATCCGGCAGTACGCGGTGACCAACCTGTTCGGCTCGCCGGCGCTGATGAACACCCTGTCGCGCCACCTCGAAGCCCACGATCTGACGCTGCCGACGATCCGGCGCGCGCTGTCGGCCGGCGCCCCGGTCTCGCCGCGCGTGGTCGAGCGCATGCTCGCCGCCCTGGCGCCGCACGCCGACCTGCACACGCCCTACGGCGCCACCGAGTGCCTGCCGGTGGCCACGATTTCCGGACGCGAGCTGCTCGACGGCCCGTCGGACGGCAACCGCAACGGGCAGGGGGTCTGCGTCGGCCGGCCGCTGGCCGCCAACACCATCCGCATCATCCGGATCACCGACCGGCCGATCGAAAAGCTGTCGGACTCCTCGCGCGCCGGCAAGGACGAGATCGGCGAGATCTGCGTGTCCGGCCCGACCGTGACCGATGCCTACTGGCAGCGTGAGGCCCAGACCCGGCTGGCCAAGATGACCGACGAGGACGGTACGGTCTGGCACCGCATGGGCGATCTGGGCTGGATGGATGACGACGGCCGGCTCTGGTACTGCGGTCGCAAGTCCGAGCGGGTGATCACCGAGACCGGAACGCTGTTCACCGAGTGCGTCGAGGGCCGCGTCAATGCGATCCATGGCGTGGCCCGCTCGGCGCTGGTCGGCGCCGGCGACGGCGAGCGCAAGCGGCCGGTGGTGATCGTCGAGCCCGAACCCGGCATGCGGATCGATGCATTGGTCGCCAGCGTCCGCGACCAGCTCGAGATGCATGCCGCGACCGCCGGCATTCGCGACGTGCTGACCTACCGCGAGCTGCCCACCGACATCCGCCACAACGCCAAGATCCGCCGGCCCTGGCTGGCGGCGTGGGCCACCGCCAGGCTGGGTCGCAAGCGCGCGGCGAAGCCTCGGAACGGCGAATGATCAAGCTGCCGCTGGTCGACCGGGTCAAGTTCTTCGTCGAACGCCAGTTCGTCAAGGGCGCCGGCTTCCAGCTGCTGCTGGTGGCCGCTCTGATCGGGCTGATCTCGCTGGCCGGGGGCGCGGCACTGCTGCTGGCCGGTGGCGAGGCCACGCTGCCCGAGGCGATCTGGTGGGCGTTCCTGCGCCTGACCGATCCGGGCTACCTCGGCGACGACGTCGGCGGCTGGCGACGCTTCGTTTCCACGCTGCTGACCATCAGCGGCTACGTGGTGTTTCTCGGCGCGCTGGTCGCGATCATGACCCAGTGGCTGATCGCCCGGATGCGCGAGTTCGAGCGCGGCCTGACTCCGGTCTCGCTGAGCAACCACGTGGTCATCGTCGGCTGGACCAACCGCACCCTGCCGCTGCTGCGTGAGCTGGTCGGCTCCGAGCACACCGCGCGCCGCTTCCTGCGGCTGTTCGAGGCCCGGCGGCTCACCCCGGTGGTGCTCTCGGAGGACGTTTCGGCACTGCACGCCCAGGAGCTGCGCGCCGATCCGGTGATCGGCGCCGGGGCCGGCCGGGTGATCCTGCGCTACGGCTCGGCGCTGGAGGAAGAAGCGATCCAGCGCGCGGCCTGCCTGAACGCGGCCGTGGTGCTGCTGCCCAGCGATTTCGGCCACCGCGTCGAAGGCCTGGATCCCGATGTCGAGACCATTCGCGCGCTGCTGTCGATGGATGCACGCGCCGCCGCCACCGGCACCCGTGCGCCGCGGGTCGTGGCCGAAGTCCAGGATGCCCGCCGCATGGACATGGTCCGGCGCGCCTATGCCGGCCCGCTGGAAATCGTGGCCTCGGACCGCACGATCAGCCGGCTGATGATGCAGACCCTGATTCATCCGGGGCTGTCCCGGTTCCTGCGCGAGGCGCTTTCGTCGCTCGAGGGCAACGAGTTTCATCTGCGCCCGGCCGGCAAGCTGGCCGGCGCGCCGCTGAAGGATGTCGCCGCGCGCTGCCCGAAGGCCCGCGTGCTGGGCCTGATCCGCGCCGGCGAGGACGAGCCGAAGGTGCTGCTGAATGCGCCGACCGACACCGTGCTGCGCGCCGACGACCGGGTCGTGCTGCTGTGCGCCGATCCGGCCGACGCCGAGTTCGAACGGGCCGACGCCCGGCGCGTGCCGGTCATCGATCGCGCTGCGCGAACGCCGGCGGCGCGCGCGCCGGTCGACGACCATCGCCTGCTGGTGCTGGGCTGGAACGACCGGGTGCCGGAGCTGCTGGTCACGCTGGCCCAGCGCCCGGGTTCGCACTGGTCGGTCGACCTGATGTCGTTCGTGCCCCTGGCCGAGCGCCAGCGCGTCCTGAGCGCGCGCGGCATCGCCGAGGCGGCCGGGGAGCGGCTGGCGTTGAACCTGCTCGACGGCGACTACCTGAACGAGGGCGTGCTCGATGCGCTGCCGCTGGAGCGCTATCGCAGCATCGTGCTGCTGACCAGCGACCGGCTGGCCAGTTCGGAAGAAGCCGACGCCCGGGCGATCGTCGGTCACCGGATGCTCGAGGGCGCGCTGGAAAACCGTGCCCATCGCCCGCACGTTCTGATCGAACTGGCCGACGCGGTCAACGAGGGCCTGGTGCGCGGCGCCGAGGCCGAGACGCTGATCCCGCCGCTGCTGATGAGCCACGTGCTGGCCCAGCTGGCGCTGCGCCCGGAACTGGGCGTGGTGTTCGACGAGTTGTTCGCCCCGATCGGCGCCGAGGTTGCCTTCCGTGCGCCGCGAACCTACCGGATCCGCAAACCGATGAACTTCGACGACATGGACCGCGCCGTGGCCGCACACGGCGATCTGCTGCTCGGCGTCCAGCGGCGCGCCGCCGACGGCGCCATCACGCTCGACCTGAACCCGCCGCGCGAGCGGAGCTACACCGCCGAAGAGGTGCACGCGCTGTGCGTGCTGACCGGGGACGGGACATGAAATTCGAACATCTCAAGAGCGACGGCCGGGCGCGCCGCGGTCGGCTGACCTTCGAGCGCGGATCGGTCGAGACGCCGGCGTTCATGCCGGTCGGCACCTACGGTACGGTCAAGGGCATGACACCGGAGGAGTTGCGCGGGATCGGTGCGGAAATGATCCTCGGCAACACCTTCCACCTGATGCTGCGTCCGGGCACCGAGGTGATCCGTGCGCACGGCGATCTGCATGATTTCATGCACTGGAACGGGCCGATCCTGACCGACTCCGGCGGCTTCCAGGTCTGGAGCCTGTCGGAGCTGCGGAAATTGACCGAAGACGGTGTGACCTTCGCCTCGCCGGTCGACGGCAGCCGCATCTTCATGGGCCCGGAAGAATCGATGCAGGTCCAGCGCGAGCTGGGCTCGGACGTGGTGATGATCTTCGACGAGTGCACCGCGTATCCGGCGACCCACGCCGAGGCGGCAGAATCGATGGAGCGCTCGCTGCGCTGGGCCGAGCGTTCGAAGGCCGCGCACGGCGACAACCCCTCTGCACTGTTCGGCATCGTCCAGGGCGGCATGTACGACGACCTGCGGGTGCGCTCGGCCGAGGGCCTGCAGGCGATCGGGTTCGACGGCTACGCGATCGGCGGCTTGAGCGTCGGCGAGCCGGAGGCCGAGCGGCTGGCGGTGCTGGAATCGACCTGCCCGGTGCTGCCCGACGACCGGCCGCGCTACCTGATGGGCGTCGGCCGGCCCGAGGACCTGGTCCGCTCGGTGCAGCGCGGGGTCGATCTGTTCGACTGCGTGATGCCGACCCGCAACGCGCGCAACGGTCATCTGTTCACCCGCACCGGCGACGTCAGGATCCGCAACGCCCGCTACACCGCCGACACCCAGGCAATCGATCCCGAGTGCGATTGCTACACCTGCCGCAATTACTCGCGCGCCTACATCAAGCACCTGCATCGCTGCAACGAGATCCAGGGCGCGCGGCTGGCGACCATCCACAACCTGTATTTCTACCAGTGGGTCATGCGCGAAATGCGCGCGGCGATCGAGGACGACCGGCTCGATGCCTGGGCCGACGCCTTCCTGGCCGAACGACGGGAGGGCGTCTGAAGTGGCGGGTTCGAACGATCCACCGCCGCCCCGCATCGACGTGGCCGCAGCGGTGATCCGCGACGCCGAGGGCCGGGTCCTGGTCACCCAGCGGCTGCCGGGCCGGCACCTGGCCGGGCAGTGGGAGTTTCCGGGCGGCAAGATCGAACCGGGCGAGGCGCCGAACCGCGCGCTGGCCCGCGAACTGGCCGAGGAGCTGGGCATCGAGGCCGGACCGATGCGGCCGTTGGTCAGCGTCACCCACGAGTATCCCGCAACGACCGTGCGGCTGCGCCTGTTCGAGCTGCACTCCTACGCCGGAACGCCCGAGGGCCGCGAGGGCCAGGCCCTCCAGTGGGTCGACGTCGACCGGCTGCGCGAGCTCGACATGCCGGCTGCCGATCGCCCGCTGGTCCGCCTGCTTCAGCTCGACGCGCACTATTCGATCTCGCCGTCACCGGGCACTTTCGCCGACCCCGAGCGTTTCCTGGCCGGCTGGCAGGCCTGCCTGGATGCGGGCTTCCGGCTGCTGCGGCTCAGGCTCGAGGCCGACGAGCACGTGGCCGAATCGCTGGTCGAAGCGATTGCCGAGCGGACCCGCGCGGCCGGCGCCCGCTGGCTGGTCTCCGGCGCGCTCGACCGGGTATGCGACTGGCCGGCCGACGGTGTGCACCTGAGCACCCGCCAGCTGGTCGAGAGCCACCGTCGCCCGATCGACGCCGACAGGCTGCTGGCCGCGTCCTGCCACGACCTCGAGGAGATCCGCATGGCCGCCGACCTGGACGCCGATTTCGTGACGCTGGCGCCGGTGGCCGCCAGCGCGCGCCGACCCGGCGTGCTGCCGTTGGGCTGGCACGACTTCGAACGCGTCGTGCGGCACTCGCCGCTGCCGGTGCTGGCGCTCGGCGGCCTGGAGCCCGACGACTGGGGCCACGCCCGGGCCGCCGGCGCGTTCGGCGTGGCCGGCGTGCGCGCGTTCGGTTGGGGCAACGACGCATGAGCGCATCGCCGGGACTGAAGCGACGGACACTGCCGCTGCGCGGCCTGGCCCGGCCGGATGACGGCGTGGTCGATGTCTGGCAGGTTCGCCAGGATCGACTGCCGCTGGCCGGGCTCGGAATGCTGGCCGCGACCACCGAGGGCATCGAGGGCCGGCGGATGCTCCGGATGCAGCAGCGCTTCCTGCTCCGCCTGCTGCTCGGCGCCTACCTCGACAAGCCGGGCCGCGACGTGGTCATCGAGCGCGGCCCGGCCGGCAAACCCGAACTGGCCGGCGACGATGCCGGGCGCCTGGCCTTCAGCCTGTCGCACACCGGGCCCTGGCTGGCCGTGGCGATCAGCGCCGGCGAGCCGGTCGGCATCGACATCGAACCGGCCGACCGCCGGCCGCGCTGGCAGCGGCTGGCCCGGCGCTACTTCCCGGCCGACGAGGCCGAACGCCTGTGCGCCTGCGGCGACGAGGGCGGTCGTCGCTTCCTGGCCCACTGGACCGCCCGCGAGGCCCTGGTCAAGGCCGCCGGGCGGACGCTGGCCGGCAACGTCGGCGCCATCGGCCTGGCCGAGGTCGAACCGGCCGGGCGGCTGACGCTGGCGGCGCTGCCGGAGGACTGGCCGGAGCCGCAGCACTGGCAGCTGGTCGGACTCGACCAGGACGTGCCCGATGAATTGATCGGACACGTTGCTGTGCGCGGCGATCGCCGGCCCGGGCTCGCGCGCTTCGAGCTCGCCGCACCGGGCTGACCGGGCCGCGGTTTCGCGCGGTTCGGCCACCAAATCAAGTACCCTTGTCCGCGATTGTCGGTGCGTGCCCACGCACGCCGATCCGGCGCGTTCCAAGCGAGGACCTGCATGACGGATTTCGGATACCGGGAGGTCGAGCCCGAGGAGAAGACACGGCTGGTCGGCCGGGTGTTCTCGTCGGTGGCCGATCGCTACGACGTAATGAACGATCTGATGTCGGTGGGCATCCACCGGCTCTGGAAGCGCCACTTCGTGGCCGGCTGCGGGCTGCGGCCGGGTCAGCGTGCGCTGGATCTCGCCGGCGGCACCGGCGACATCGCCGACCTGATCCGCCGGCGCATCCGGCCCGGCGGCCAGGTGCTGGTCGCCGACATCAACCGCGCGATGCTGGAGGCCGGCCGCCGCCGGATGGACGATCGCGGCGAAGTGGCCGGACTCGAATGGCTGCAGGTCAACGGTGAGGCGCTGCCCTTCGCCGATCGCAGTTTCGACCACCTGACCATCGCCTTCGGCCTGCGCAACATCACCGACAAGACCGCCGCGCTGGCCGAGATGTTCCGGGTCCTGAAACCCGGCGGGCGGGTCCACATCCTCGAGTTCTCGCACGTCGCGCCGGAACCGGTGGCCAGGGCCTACGACCTGTGGTCCTTCCAGGTCCTGCCGCGGCTCGGTGCGATGGTCGCCGGCGATCGCGAAAGCTACCAGTACCTGGCCGAATCGATCCGACGTTTTCCCGACCAGGACACCTTGGCCGGCCAACTGCGCGAGGCCGGGTTCGAACGGGTCCGCTACGAGAACCTGTCGGCCGGCATCGCGGCCATCCACCGGGGCGTGCGGACCTGATGTCGCGCTATCGCACGCCGCTCCCGGGCCTGCTGGCCGATGCCTGCGAGCAGATCGCCAACCGCGCCGCTGCGCTGGATCCGGCCGCGGCCGACCACCTTGCGCCGCTCGACGGACGCTGGCTGAAGTTCGAGCTCGAGGGCCTGGAGATCGACCTGTGGATCGGCGCCGAGGACGACCGGCTGCGGGTGCTGTCCGAGCAGGATGATCCCGACCTCGAGGCCGATACGACCGTGCGCGGCAGCCCGGGCGCGCTGCTGGCCATGGCGCTGCCGGCGCTCGGCGGCCCCGGCGGCGTGCACATCGAGGGCGACGCCCGGCTGGCCCAGCAGTTCCAGCAGGCGATGAAGCGCATCGATCCGGACCTCGAGCAGGGCCTGAGCGACCTGTTCGGCCCGCTGCTCGGCCCGCAGATGTTCCGCGTGGTCCGCGAACTGACCGAGTTCGGCCGCCACGCTGCGCGCGCCGGCGCCGACCAGTTCACCCACTGGTTCCGCGACGAGAGCGACCTGGTGCCCACGCCCGACGAGTGGCGGGCCTTTTCCGACGGCGTCGACGAATTGCGCGAGGCGGTCGATCGCTTCGAAGGCAAGGTCCGCCGGAGCCTGGACGCATGATCCGCCGGGGCGTTCGGATCTTCGGCATTGCCGTGGTGCTGGCGCGCTACCGGCTCGATGAGCTGCTGGTCGAACTGCCGCCGCTGAAGATGGCGCGAGCCGTTCGCCTGATCCCGTGGGGCCGCCGCCGGGTGCGCGAGCTGTCGCGCGGGGCGCGGCTGCGGCTGGCACTGGAAGAGCTCGGCCCGATCTACGTGAAGTTCGGACAGATCCTGTCGACCCGGCGCGACCTGCTGCCGGCCGACATCGCCGATGAACTGGCCGAGCTGCAGGACGCGGTGCCGCCGTTTCCGGGCGACCAGGCTCGTGCGATCGTCGAGCAGGAGCTCGGCAAGCCCATCGACCAGCTGTTCGCGCACTTCGACGCCGAGCCGATGGCCTCGGCCTCGATCGCCCAGGTCCACGGCGCGCGCTTTCACGATGGCCGCGAGGTGGTCGTCAAGGTCGTCCGACCGGGCATCGAGGGGCGGGTCCGCGAGGACCTGGAGCTGCTCGGCGCGCTGGCCCGCCTGGCTCGCCGCTACCACCCCGAGGGCGAGCGCATCCGGCCGAACGAAGTGGTGGCCGAATTCGAGCGGGTGATCGTCGACGAACTGGACATGCAGCGCGAAGGCGCCAACGCCAGTCTGCTGCGCCGCAACTTCGAGGAGTCCGACGAGCTGTACATCCCGGAGATCCACTGGTCGCATACCGCCGACCGCGTGCTGACGATGGAGCGGATCGGCGGCGTGCCGGTGCGCGACATCGAGGAACTCAAGCGTCAGGGCGTGAACATGGAACGGCTCGCGCGCCGCGGCATCCGGGTGTTCTATCAGCAGGTCTTCCGCGACAACCTGTTCCACGCCGACATGCATCCGGGCAATATCCGGGTCGACACCAGCAACCCCGACGACGCCAGTTTCATCGCGCTGGACTTCGGCATCGTCGCCAGCCTGACGCCGATCGACCTGTACTACATCGGCGAGAATTTCCTCGCCATCTTCAACCGTGACTACCGGCGTGTGGCCGAGCTGCACGTCGAGGCCGGCTGGGTGCCGGCCGACACCCGGATCGACGAGATGGAAGCCGCCGCGCGGACCGTCTGCGAGCCGAGCTTCACCCGGCCGCTGGAGGAAGTCTCCTTCGCCGAGCTGGTCATCAGCCTGTTCGAGGTCGCGCGCCGCTTCAAGCTGACCCTGCAGCCGCAGCTGATCATGCTGCAGAAGACGCTGCTCAACATCGAGGGCATGGGTCGCGACCTGTATCCGAAGATCAACATCTGGGAGGTCGCCAAGCCCGAACTCGAATCGATCTTCCGCGAGCGCTACGGCTTCCGGCGAACCGCGCGCAAGGTCGGCCGGGAGTTGCCGGCCTGGGTGGCGCGCGGCCCGGAGATCCCGAACCTCATCCACGAAGCGCTGAAATTCGCGGCCCGCGGCCGGATTCGCGCCGAGCTGGACAGCCGCGATCTCGAGTCGATCGCCGACCGCGTCGGTACGCACAACCGGCGGACGCCCGGCGCGGTGTTGACCGCCGGCCTGCTGGTCGCCTCGGCGCTGCTGGCGGCCAACGAAGTCGGCCCGTTTCTCGAGGGCCACTCGGTGCCGGCGATGATCGGCTTTGCGTTCAGCGCCCTGATCGCGTGGCAGGCGATGCGCTGACCGCTGGCCGGCATCGGTACCGGATCGGAGTCATCAGGCCTGACCTCGGGTGTTCCGAACGCCTTTCGGGTCGAGATCGACCGGCAGCTCCGGGGCGGGAGGAACGGCAAGCGCGCAACCCGCCGAACCGGCTGGGTGCGGACCCGCAGCACCGTCATGGACTCGAACGGCAGGCGCGGTTCGATCGCGATCGACGGCCCGATCCGGGACGTTCGTGGCGGTGAGCGGTCCGCCGGCTCAGGCGTAGGGTCTGTAGCTCTTTTCTTCGAGGATGTTCGAGCCGAGCAGGTGGTTGAGATCTCGCTTGACTTCGGCACGGCGGTCGTTGGTCCGGTAGACCGAGCGGGCCAGTTCGACGAAGCGCTCACCGAAGTCGCCGCTGCGCTCGCAGTCGCGGATCGCGTCCTCGATGTCCCACAGCGATTCGTTGATCCGCTTCAGTTCGGTGCGCTTGGCGGTGACCTCGGCGGTTTCCAGCGACGTGGCGTGCCACAGGCCGGTCAGCAGGTCGAGCTCGCGCTCGACGTTGTGCCGCTTGTCGGGATCGGCGATGCGCTCGGCCTTGATCTCGAGGATCGAGATCTTGTCGAGCAACTCACCGGGGGAGACGGGTACGGATAGGGTCTTTGTCATGGGTGTCCGGATAGCAAAAGGCCCGGGGCGCGGGGCGCCCCGGGCCGGAAACGGAGAATGGATCAGCCCTGCTCGACGTCCTTCATGCTGAGCCGGATCCGGCCCTGCTTGTCGACTTCGAGCACCTTGACCTTGACCTTCTGGCCTTCGGAAAGTTCATCGGTCACATTCTCGACGCGGTCATTGGAGATCTGCGAGATGTGGACCAGGCCGTCCTTGCCGGGCAGGATCTGGACGAAGGCGCCGAAGTTCATGATCTTCTGCACCGTGCCTTCGTAGATCGTGCCGACTTCGACGTCGGCGGTGATCTGCTCGATCCGGCGACGCGCATCGTCTGCGGCGTCCTTGTTGGCCGAAGCGATGGTGATCGTGCCGTCATCGGCGATGTCGATCTGGGTGCCCGTTTCTTCGGTGATCGCGCGGATGGTCGAACCGCCCTTGCCGATCACGTCACGGATCTTGTCCGGGTGGACCTTCATCGTGAACAGGCGCGGCGCATACTCGCTCATTTCTTCGCGCGGCTTGTCCAGCACCTTGTTCATTTCACCGAGGATGTGCAGACGGCCGGCCTTGGCCTGCTCCAGCGCGGCGTGCATGATCTCGCGGGTGATGCCATCGATCTTGATGTCCATCTGCAGGGCGGTCACGCCCTCGGCGGAGCCTGCGACCTTGAAGTCCATGTCGCCGAGGTGGTCCTCGTCGCCGAGGATGTCGGTCAGGACCGCGAACTTGTCGCCTTCCTTGATCAGGCCCATCGCGATGCCCGCGACCGGGGCCTTGACCGGCACGCCGGCGTCCATCAGGGCCAGCGAGGTGCCGCAGACCGAAGCCATCGAGCTCGAGCCGTTCGACTCGGTGATCTCCGAGACCACGCGCAGCACGTACGGGAACTCTTCCGGGCTCGGCACCACGGCCATCACGCCGCGCTTGGCCAGCCGGCCGTGGCCGATCTCGCGGCGCTTCGGCGCCAGCATGTGGTTGGTCTCGCCGACGCAGAACGGCGGGAAGTTGTAGTGCAGCATGAAGGGGTCCTTGTACTCCCCTTCGATCGCGTCGATGATCTGCGCGTCGCGGCCGGTGCCCAGCGTGGCCACGACCATGGCCTGGGTTTCGCCGCGGGTGAAGATCGCCGAGCCGTGCGTGCGCGGCAGCGTGCCGACCTGCACGTCGATCGGACGCACGGTGGTCAGGTCGCGGCCGTCGATGCGCGGCTTGCCGTCGATGATCTGGCTGCGAACGTAGTTCTTTTCCATCGCGCCGAACGCGCTCTTGACCTCGTCGACGGTCCAGGCGGTGTCTTCGCCTTCCGGGCACAGGGTTTCGACGACCTTGCCGCGGACCTCGGAGATCGCTTCGTGGCGCTGCATCTTGTCGGTGTTCCGGTAGGCGGCTTCCAGACCGGCCAGGCCCAGTTCGCGGACCTTGTCGTCCAGGCCTTCCGGCTTGGCCGGGGCTTCCCAGGCCCACTTCGGCTTGCCGGCCTCGGCAGCCAGTTCGTTGATCGCCTGGATCGCGGTCTGCATCTGGTCATGGCCGAAGGTGACGGCGCCGAGCATTTCTTCTTCGGTCAGCAGGTCGGCTTCGGATTCGACCATCAGCACGGCCTGATCGGTACCGGCCACGATCAGGTCGAGGCGCGATTCCTTCAGCTGGCTGGCCGACGGGTTCAGCACGTACTCGCCGTTGACGAAGCCGACGCGGGCGCCGCCGATCGGGCCCTGGAACGGGGCGCCGGACAGGGCCAGCGCGGCCGAGGCGCCGATCAGGGCCGGGATGTCGCCGTCGACTTCCGGGTTCAGCGACATGACGGTCGCGATGACCTGGACTTCATTCAGGAAACCCTTCGGGAACAGCGGACGGATCGGGCGATCGATCAGCCGCGAGGTCAGGGTTTCCTTCTCGGTCGGGCGGCCTTCACGCTTGAAGAAGCCGCCCGGAATCTTGCCGGCGGAGTAGAACTTCTCCTGATAGTTGACCGTGAGCGGGAAGAAGTGCTGGCCGGGCTTGGCTTCGGGCCGGGCGACGGCGGTAACCAGCACCACGGTGTCGCCCATGGTGACGAGGACGGCGCCGGTGGCCTGGCGGGCCAGGTGGCCGGTTTCCAGCGTGACGGTGTGCTCGCCGTACTGGAAGGATTTGGTGACTTTGTTGAACACTGAGAATTACTCCAAGGGACGGAAGGGGACACTCGAACATCGCGCTCCGGGGCTCGGTCCGAACAAGCGAACGAACGCGAGCGCCAGATACGACGAAGCACCGGTCGTTGAATCAACAACAACCGGTGCTTCTGAATCACATGCGTCGCGAGGGGCGCTTAACGGCGCAGGCCGAGGCGCTGGACGATGTCGCGGTACCGCTGAACGTCCTTGTTGCGGACGTAGTCGAGCAGCGAGCGACGCTGGTTGACCAGCTTGATCAATCCGCGACGGGAGTGGTGATCACCCTTGTGGTCCTTGAAATGGCCGGTCAGGTGCTTGATGCGTGCGGTCAGCAGCGCGATCTGCACTTCCGGCGACCCGGTATCGCCACTCGAGAGCTGATACTCCGAAACGATCTGCTGTTTCTGTTCTGCGCTCAAAGACATGTTCGTCTTAACTCCAGATGCAATGGCTTGCGTTTGTCGGTAGCGACTGGTGCTTCGCTCGTGGTTTCGAATCATGGTTTCAAACGGCGACCGGGCTTTTCCAGAAAACCCCCTCGGCGGGCGGCGCTAGGGCCGGATCCGGTGTACATCCGAAGGCGGGCTTTGTGCAAAAGCCCCGATCACCACCAATCAAGCTGGCCATTATACGGCGATTCGACCGGGTGGGGCAAGAGCAAGAGGCAATCGTGAAAGCGCCCGTCGGCCGGCCGACGGCAGGGCCGGACCGTCAGGCGCCCAGCCGCTGACGAGCCCGGGCGAACATCGAGCCGTCCGGGAACCGGCCGTCCAGCGATTTACCGGGGTGGTGACCGGCCAGCAGGTCCAGCGCCTGGGCCACCGTGCCGATGGCCTGGACCTGGAACAGGTCGTTGGCGGCCGCCTGGACCAGCCGCGGGCTCAGCATCAGTTCGTCGCGCTGCGCGGCCGGGATCACCACGGTCGGCGGCACGCCGCGATCGTCGAGGCGGGTCAGCTCGAACAGCGTCTCGATCCGGTCGTTCAGGCCGTCGACCGGCAGGATCCGGCCGAACAGGTCGACCCGCCCGATCAGCGCGACGTCCTGGCGCAGCCCATCGCCGGTCAGTCGGCTGACCAGCGCGCACAAGCCGGTCAGCGCGAATCCGTCGCCGGGCGCGGGATCGCGGTCGTGGGGGTCGGCGGCGTGCGCGTCCAGCACCGCGTGCAGCCGCGGCGGGCGGTCGAGCTCGAGCAGCGTGCCGAGCAGCGCTTCGATCCGGTCGGGCCCTTCGTCGACCCGGTCCGGCAGCGTGATGCGGGTGTCGTCGGCGCGCGTCACCGCCGCCTGGATGCGGACCAGTCGCCCGGAGCCGCGCGCACCGTCCTCGCGCAGCGCGACGGTCCAGGCCTGTCCGGGCAGCGGCTGGCGGGCGGGAAACCGTCCGGGTCCGGTCGCAGGGCCGGCGCCGAACAGCCGCGTGGTGCTGACCATGGCGCGCTCGATGGCGGCTTCGACATGATCGGCATCGAGCCGCGTTTCGCCGCGCTCCCGGGCGATCCGCGAGGCGGCACGGGCCCGGGCGACCAGCCGATCGATCGATGTCGACAGGCCGCCCCGGCCATCGAGCCGGGCCGCTTCCTCGACCAGCCGGGCCAGCGCCTCGGGTCGGGGCGGGGGCAGTTCGTAGCGCGCGCACTCGGCCTGCAGCAGGGCGCCCAGGGCGCGGACATGCGCCTGGTCGCGCTCGACACGATCGGGCAGGTCGATGACCTGGTCGATGCTGCGGGCCAGCTCCGGGTGGCGCTGGTTCAGCGTCCGCCAGGCTTCGGCCGAGCCGATCAGGGCCAGCTGGAACTCGACCGGAATGGGGTCGGGCTTCAGCGACGCCCCGGGGGCGCCGCGGTCCAGCGCCTCCAGCGTCAATTCGCCGCCGACCAGCGTGCGCTGCAGCCGGTGGACGCAGTCCGGGTGTTCGAGCAGCACGTCGGCATCGAGCACCAGCAGGCCGCCGCTGGCCTGCAGCAACCGGCCGGCGCGCAGGCCGCGGAACGAGGCGCGGCCGGTCGCGTCGGCGTCGATCGAGCCGAACAGGTTGCGGGCGTTCGGGTGGGGTTCGACGACCACCGGGGCGGTGCCGTTCGGGTCCACGGCCATCACCAGGTTCACCGAATACCGGCCCTCCAGGTCCAGCTCGCCGATCCGGCCGCCGCCGACGCCGTGTTCGAGCACGTCGTCCATGACGGCGTTCAGGTAGTGCGACACGGCGGGCAGTTCGAAGCTCTCGTCGACGCTGCGCATCAGGCCGGCCAGCAGCCGGCGCGCCTCGGTCTGGACCAGCCGGGTACCCAGGTCCTGGACCCGTCGCCAGATCTCGTTGACCCGGGTGGTGATGCGGGCGAGTTCGTCCTGTTCGGTGTGGATCACCTCGCGAATGCTGCGGTACTCCTCGCGATCGACCTGGCCCTTGGCGACCAGGTTGGCCAGGTCGTCCTGCGAAATCACCCGGCCGGTCTGCTTGACGTGGACGGTCAGCCGGACCAGCCGGCCGACCTCTTCGCGGACCAGCACCAGGCCGTGCGGCCTGAAGCGTTCGTCGAGCGGGTCGGTGATCTTGCGCATCTCGGCATCGGCGCGGTCGGTCAGTGCCTGCAGCCGGTTGCGGATCGGCCGGGCCTCCAGCGCCGGTTCGAGCTGGTCGCGCAGGAAGCGGATCACCTGGCGCATTTCGGCCCGCAAACGACGGCCCTGGCCGGCGGGCAGTTCGAGCAGCCGGGGCTGGTGCGGGTGGTCGAAGTTGAACACGTAGACCCGGTCGGTGCCGTCGGCCCGGGGTGTCTGGCGCTGGTCGAGGACGCGCTCGATCAGCCGGCGGCGGCCGCTGCCGGGGCGCCCGCGCAGGAACAGGTGGGGCTGGTCGCCGTCGCTGCCGCGCAGCGCGCTGGCCAGCGCGTCGATCGCGGCATCACTGCCGATCGCGATCGGCGCCTCGGCGGTGTCGAGGTTCTCGAGCAGGTCCGGTCGGACATTCCAGCGGAGCTGGCCGGCGGACAGTCTGGTGTTGGCCATCGTCCCCCGATCCTCTCGCAGTGCCCGATGCCATTCTAGTGCACCCCGTCACTCATTGTGCAACGTACAGCGAGTCGGAGCGCGTTTGGCTGCAAGGCCTGTCTGGCAGGGAATGGCAGCGTCCTTTCCAGGCGACAGAACGCCGCAGATGAATGCGCTCCGGCTCGCTGTACGTCACACAATGAGTGGCGGGGTACCCTGGCGCGGAACATCGCGCGTGCCGAGTCGTCGCCATCGGGCGGCGGCCGCCCGGTCCTCACGGCTCGAGGCGGTCCCGGGCACGCTTCTCCGTGTAGCTGATCCAGGACTCGGCCACGGTGCAGGGGTTTTCCAGCATCGGCAGGTGGCCGGTGTCGGGCAGCAGCAGGACCTCGGCGTTCGGCATCACGCGCTCGAGTACGGCGGCCCCGGCCGGGTTCAGCACCTGGTCGGAGCGTCCCCAGACCACCAGCGCCGGCGTGGCCAGGCCGTCGGCGATGCTCTCCAGCGGTTCGGAGTCGTAGCGGATCGCGTCGAAGGCGCGCTGGTGCTCGAGGGTCCTGTCGGTGGCCCGGCGGGCAAGGTGGCGCATCAGTGGGCCGGGAATCCACGGGGGGTGGACGAAGCAGTAGTCGATCAGGCGGCGGAAATCGTCGAGATCGCGGATCACCAGCGGATTGTGGCGCTCCTCGGCGATTTCCTGGAACAGCGGCGAATGCGGCACCTCGAGCACCCCGCCCGGGGCAAGCAGCCAGAGCGCCCGGACCCGCCCGGGGGCTCGTCGGGCGATCTCGGTGGCGATGTAGCCGCCCATCGAGCTGCCCCCGAGGTAGCAGTGCTGAATGCCGACGGCATCCATCCAGGCCAGCACGCGCTCGGCCTGGGCACTGATCCGATAGTCGGGTGGTCCATCGACCCGCGTTTCGCCGAAACCGGGCAGATCGGGCGCGAGAATCCGGAAGTGCCGGCTCAGGTGGCGGGCGACCCGGTTGAAGTGGTCGGCGTCGGCGTTGAAGCCGTGGAGCAGCACCAGGGTTTCGCCGCGCCCGCCCTCGAGCACGTGCCAGTCGATCGGCCCGGTGGTCACGCGACAGGAGCGCAGCCGGCCGTGGCGTCGATCCAGCGCGCGGAAGGTGATCGCGATCGGTGCCGTCCAGATCCGCCACAGCACCACGGCGATCAGCAGCGCGATTCCCAGCGTCAGCAGCGGTGTCATGGGTCCCCGATGGTAGAATGCCGGCTCCTAGTGTAGTGGGATTCGACCCGGTGTCCAGACGCCGTTTCCGAGCCCGTTCGCGGCCTGGCTGGATCGCTGCTGCGGATCGGGATCGGCGCGCCGGTCCCGACGCCCGCCACACGACGTTCCTCGCATCATCCCCCGACCCCGATCGGATTTCGAGGCCGCAGCACGCATGGACGATTCGATTTCGCAGCAGTTCGGCCAGGACGGCTACTGGGTGGCGCGCGGACTGTGTCCGGCCGACCGCGTGGCCGCGATGCGCGCCGCCGCCGAAGCGGCGCTGGCCCGCCGCAGGCCGCCTTTCGAACTCGAAAGCGAGGTCGGTTACCCCGGCGCGCCGAGCATCGACGCGCCGGGCAGCGACACCATCCGGCGCTTGCTCGATGCGCTGGCGCTGGATCCACTGTTCTTCGACTGGGCCTGCGATCCGCAGCTGGTCGGGCGGGTGCGCAAGCTGCTCGACGCAGGGTCGATCCGCGTGGTCCGCGCCCATCACAACTGCGTGATGACCAAACTGCCGGAATTCTCCAGCGCCACCGGCTGGCACCAGGACCTGCGCTACTGGGCCTTCGAGCGCCCCGAATTGATCACTGCATGGACGGCTCTGGGGTTCGAGGCCGAAGGCAATGGCGGCATGCGGGTGATTCCCGGTTCGCACCGGGCCGGGTTGGAGCCCGAGCGCTTCGATGCGCAGCGCTTCTTCCGCACCGACCTGCCGGCCAATCGCGATTGGCTGGAGCGCGCCGTCCAGGTCGATCTCGAACCCGGCGACGTGCTGTTCTTCCATGCCGGCCTGCTCCATGCCGCCGGCGCCAATCGCACCGACCGGCGCAAGCTGTCGGTGGTGTTTTCCTACCGCGCCACCGACAACCCGCCGCGGCCGGGCAGCCGGTCCGCGGCGCGTCCCGATCTCGATCCGGACCGGCCGGCGGACTTCGAGGAATGAACCTGGTGCTGGGCATGATCGCGGCGATGATGGTCATCGTCGCCAGCGCCAACGTGCTGGTCCAGTACCCGGTCAACGACTGGCTGACCTGGGGCGCGCTGACCTACCCGGTCAGTTATTTCGTGACCGACCTGACCAATCGACTGCGCGGCCCGGCAGTGGCCCGTCGCGTGGTCTGGGCGGGCTTCGCGCTGGCGGTGCTGCTGTCGGCGGTGCTGGCCACCCCCCGTATCGCACTGGCTTCCGGTGCCGCGTTCCTGGCCTCGCAGCTGCTCGACGTGGCGGTGTTCGACCGCCTGCGCGGACGGGCCTGGTGGCAGCCGCCGCTGTTTTCCTCGGTGATTGGATCGGCGCTGGATACCGCGCTGTTCTTCGCGCTGGCCTTCGCCGGCACGACGATGCCCTGGATGACGCTCGCGCTCGGCGACTACGCGGTCAAGGTCGCGATCGCGCTGGTCATGCTGGCACCGTGGTGGTGGCTGGCCCGACGGGCGCGGCGGACGCCGGGCGACCGCCATGGGTGAGTTCTTCTCGGTCGCCTGCGCGGCGGCCTGGGCGATGGCGGTGGTGCTGTTCCGGCGCTCCGGCGAAACCCTGCCGGCGTTCGAGCTCAACCTGTTCAAGAACCTGCTCGGGCTGGCCCTGCTGGTGCCGACCGTGCTGCTGACCGAGGGGCTCGGCCTGCCCGGCTACACGGCCTCGCAGTGGCTGGTCGTGGCGGTGTCCGGCGTGATCGGCATCGCCGTGGCCGACACCTGGTACCTGAAGGCGCTGAACCTGATGGGCGCGGCCCGGACCGGGGTGACGGCCAGCCTGTACAGCCCGTTCGTGATCCTGCTGTCGATCCTGTTCCTGGGCGAGGTCATGGCGTTGTGGCAGCTGGCCGGCTTCGCGCTGGTCCTCGCCGGCATCCTGCTGGTCACCTGGCGGACGAACCGGATGGACATCACGATGCGGGCGCTGAAGCTGGGCGTGGCCTACGGCGCCGGTTCGGTGCTGCTGATGGCGATCGGCGTGGTGATGGTCAAGCCGGTGCTGGAGGGCGACGACTTCTTCTGGACCGTGGCGCTCAGGCTCGGCGCAGGGACCGCCGCGATGCTGGCGCTGGTCGCGATCGCCGGCAGCGGTCGGCGGGTGATGGCCCGATACCGCGAGCCGCAGCCCTGGCCGACCGTGGTGCTGGCCTCGTTTCTCGGCACCTACCTTTCGATGATCCTGTGGCTGGCCGGGTACCGCCTGACCGATGCATCGATCGCCTCGGTGCTCAACGAGACCGCGGCGGCCTTCATCGTGCTGTTTTCCTGGTGGGTGCTGAAGGAGCCGCTGAGCGGGCGCCGGATCGGCGGCGTGGTGCTGACCTTTGCCGGCGTGCTGGTGATCGTTTCGGTCTAGCCCGCATTATTCATGAATGAGCTCGCGCCCTTGCCTGGTCCTTGTCCGCACAGCGAATCGTCCTCGCTCGGAAATACAGCATGGTAGTCCGCTCGGTCGGAAAATCCCCTGTGCGAACGATTCCCGGCGCAATCATCGCGGCGATTCATGAATACTGCGGGCTAGTGAGCCCCGTCATCACTCCTGGACCGTTCAGCGAGTCGGAACGTGCTCATCCGCCGCGTCAGGGGTCCTGGAAAGGCGCTACGCATTCCCGGCGCGCCCTGCCTTGCAGCCAAGCGGGCTCGTCGTCACGATCCGACTCGCTGAACGGTCCAGGAGTGATGACGGGGTGCACCAGTGGCCTCGCCCGAGGCAGCTCCGATCCGAGGCGTTCAGGGCTTGCGTGGTCGATCGGGTCCGGTCGTCGGGGAGCGTCTGCCCGGTCGGTCGGCCGGTTTCGCGGGGCCGTCGGCGCCCCCGGCGGCCGCTTCGCGCCGGCGCTTCCGCCACTGGACGGCGCCGATCGGTGCCCGGCACAGCAGTTCGTAGAGCAGCACCGCGAAAACGATGCCGAGCCCGGTCCAGGTCAGCGACGCGATGTCGAGCGGGATCGCCGGCACGAATATTCCGGCGGCGCGCTCGGCGATCGACCACTCGCCGTGCCGCAGCAGTGCGAGCGGGCGGAGCAGGTCCGGTGCGTCCTGGATGCGCTGCTGCAGCGCGGCAAGCTCGTCGAGCCGGAGCTGGAGTTCGGCGACCGCGGTTGCCCGGCCTTCCGGCGCCAGCCACGGCAGCAGCTCACCGGCCGTGACCTGCTCGACGGTGCGGCGGGCCTCGTCGACGTGGCCGCCGAGCCGCTGAAGGTAGGCCTGGGTGAAGGCCGGGGCCTGCGAGAACGTGATCCCGCCGGCGCCCCCGAAGGCGGCGCTGGCCAGGTGGTCCAGGCGTCGCGTCAGCCAGCTCATGAACCCGGGCCGGGCCGGTGGTCCGGATCGGCGGGGGACCCGTGGGGTTGCGCGCGCTGGGTGCCGATCGCGGCGTCATCGGTGCCGGCCAGCTCGGCTTCGGCCTCGCTGCCCGGCACGGGGTCGTGTCCACCGGCGCAGAACGGCTGGCAGCGCAGGATGCGCTTGAAGCCCATCCAGCTGCCGCGGCCGGCGCCGTAGAGCTCGATCGCTTCCTCGGTGTAGCGCGAGCAGCTGGGCGTGAATCGGCACTGCTGTCCGATCAGCGGCGACAGGACCCGGCGATAGACGTGGATGAGGCCGATCAGGAGCCGTTGCATGACCATTGTGTCCGAGTGCGAAACGAGGTATATAATCGCGGGTTTGTCGACGCGCTGACTGGCCTTGCGCTGACCAATCGCTGACCCATCGCTGAACCAGCGGGCTGACCCATCGCTGAACCAGCGGGCTGACCTAGCGGGATGAATCCATGCCAACCGATCGAGTGAAACTGCCGAAGAACTATCGGCCGACCGAGAAAGAAGAATACATGAACGCCAAGCAGCTGGAGTATTTCCGCCAGAAGCTGCTGGCCTGGCGTCAGGACCTGATCGACGAGTCGCAGGAGACGATCAACAACCTGCGCGGCGAGGTCCGGGACGTCGGTGACGAGGCCGAGCGCGCCTCGCGCGAGACCGAGAACAGCCTGGAACTGCGTACTCGCGACCGGTACCGCAAACTGCTCGGCAAGATCGACCAGGCGCTGGCCCGGATCGACGACGGCAGCTACGGCTACTGCGAGGAGACCGGCGAGGAAATCGGCCTGGCGCGGCTCGAGGCCCGACCGATCGCGACCCTGTGCCTGGACGCCCAGGAGCGCTGGGAGCTGAAGCAGAAGCAGATGCGCGATAGCCGTTGACGATAGCCGTTGACGATGGCCGTTGACGATGGCCGTTGAGGATCCTGGTCGACCGCGCGTCGCGGCCGACGGTCGCGTACGGGCCGGCTTTTGGTTTATGATCAGGAGCGTTGGACCGCCTTTTTTCGCATTCGGGAGAACACCCATGAAACGTCTGGCCCTGGCTGTTTCCGCCGCGCTGCTCGCGAGCACGAACGCGCTGGCGCAGGATGATCACTACGACGATCGCTGGTACGTCACCGTATCGGGCGGCGCCGCCTTCGTCGACGAGGACCGACTCGCCGCCGATGACTGGCCGTACTACGGCGTATCGTTCGGCCGCTTCTTCTCGCCGAACTTCAGCCTCGAGCTGCAGCTGGACCGCTACGAGTCCGACTTCGACGGCCTGACCGTGCCGGCCGGCGCCGATGGCGCGTTCGAGAACACCGGTTACGGCCTGTTCGGGCGCTACCACTGGGGCGATTTCGAGAACTGGAGGCCGTACGTGCTGGCCGGCGTCGGCATTCAGGAACACGACAACTTCCTCGATGACGGCCGCGATGCATTCGCCTCGGTCGGAATCGGCGCCACCGCCGGTTTCGGTGACCACTGGGCCCTGCGCACGCAGTTCGAAGCGCGCTACGACAACGACCGCGCCACCTTCGACAGCGGCAGCGGTTTCGTCGACGGCATCCTGTCGGTCGGCCTGAGCTACAAGTTCGGCCAGCCGCCGGCCCCGCCCGCGCCGCCGCCTGCACCGGAGCCGCGCGTCGCGCCGGAACCCGAGCCGACCCCGGCGCCGCCGCCGCCGCCGGAGCCGGAGCCGGAGGTCATCCTGGAACTGGACGCCGAAGTCACGTTCGAATTCGATTCCGCGGTGCTGCTCGCCGCCGCCGAGCGTGAACTGGACCGGGTCGTCGACATCATGGACGAAGCCGAGGACATTCTCCTGGTCGAAATCGCCGGCCACACCGACAGCGTCGGCCCGGAAGCCTACAACCAGGGCCTGTCCGAGCGCCGCGCCCGGTCGGTGGCCGATTACCTGGCCTCGCAGGGCGTTGCACGCGACCGCATGCAGGTGATGGGCTACGGTGAATCGCGCCCGAAGGTGCCGAACACCACCCCCGAGAATCGCCGCATGAACCGGCGCGTGGTCATCTCGGTGATCGAGCGTCTCTGACCTTCGATCGCTGCTGCAAGAAACCGAGGGCCCGCCAGCGTGCGGGCCCTTTTCTTTTCAGGGAAGAGGGTCGAGCATCCCGCCAGGGACCAGGGACCAGGGACCAGGGACCAGGGACCAGGGACCAGGGACCAGGGACCAGGGACCAGGGACCAGGGACCAGGGACCAGGCAGGGGCGGGGACGAGAGGCGAGCGGGGAGCCGGGTGGTGCACTGGGGTACCCCACCACTCATTGTGTACCGTATAGCGAGTCGGAGAGCGTTTGGCTGCAAGGCCTGTCTCGCGGGGAATGGCAGCGTCCTTTCCAGGCGACGGAACGCCGCGGATGAAGGCGCTCCGGCTCGCCCTTCTAAGGAGCGCGCCCGGACCGACCGTGCGGCCTTGCGTCCCTTGTCAAGGGCTGGCCATCCACTGCGGGCCGCGCCTTGCACTGTCGATTCAGGCGCATGGCCCACTAGCCCGCAGTATTCATGAATCGCCGCGATGATTGCGCCGGGAATCGTTCGCACGGGGGATTTTCCGAGCGAGCGGAATACCATGCTGTATTTCCGAGCGAGGAAGATTCGCTGTGCGGACAAGGACCAAGCAAGGGCGCGAGCTCATTCATGAATAATGCGGGCTAGTCCCTCGGCCCTTGCCCCTCGTCCCTGTCGAGGATCGCCTCGCGCGCCCGTTCCCGGATCGCCGCCAGCATGCTGGCCAGTCCGTTCGCGCGGGTCTGCGAAAGGTGCTGGCTCAGGCCGATGGCGTCGACGAAGTCGGGCGGGGTGGCGAGAATCTCCTTGGCGCTGCGGTCGGAATAGACCCGCAGGACGAGGAAGATCAGGCCCGAGACGATGGCCGCGTCGCTGTTGGCGCGGAAGATCATCCGGTCGGCGTCGCCCTCGCTGATGAGCCAGACCTGTGACTGGCAGCCGTCGAGCAGGGCCTCGTCGCGCTGTTCTTCCGGGGCCAGCGGCGGAAGCTTCCTGCCCAGGTCGATGATGTACTGGTAGCGGTCCAGCCAGTCGTCGAACAGGTCGAACTCGTCGATGATGGCCTGCTGTTCCTCGAACGCCGTGGTCATGCGCCGCCCCCGGCACGAACCTGCCAGCGAGTGCCTTCGGGCCCGTCTTCGAGTTCGATGCCGCGTTCGGCCAGCGCGTCGCGAATCCGGTCGGCCGCGGCGAAGTCGCGCGCCTTGCGGGCCGCGTTGCGCTGTTCGATCAGCGCCTCGATTTCCTCGGCGTCGACCTGGTCGTCGGCACGGCGAGCGGCCATCCAGGCCTCCGGGTCCTGCAGCAGGCCGAGCACGGCCGAAGAGGCGCGCAGCACGGCGCCGAGCCCGGCGCGGACCGTTTCCTCGTCGGCCTGGGCGGTTTCTCGCGCCAGCCGGTTGATCTCGGCCAGCGCGGCCGGGGTGTTCAGGTCGTCTTCGAGTGCCGCCAGCACGGCCGGATCGGGTTCGGCCCCGGTGTCGCCGGCGGCGCCGCTTTCGGCCAGGGTCCGATACAGCCGGTCCAGGGTGGTAACGGCCTGGGTCAGCGCTGACTCCGACCAGTCCAGCGGCTGGCGATAGTGGGCCGACAGCAGCAGGTAGCGCATCGCCTCGCCCGGCCAGTGCTCGAGCAGGTCGTGGACGATCTGGGTGTTGCCGAGGCTTTTCGACATCTTGCGCTTCTCGACCGTCACGAAGCCGTTGTGCAGCCAGTAGCGGGCGAAGGTCTCGCGGCCGTGGCAGCAGCGGCTCTGGGCCACTTCGTTCTCGTGGTGCGGGAAGACCAGGTCCTGGCCGCCGGCGTGGATGTCGATGACCTCGCCCAGGTGGGCCGCGCTCATCGCCGAGCACTCGATGTGCCAGCCGGGCCGGCCGCGGCCCCAGGGGCTGTCCCAGCCGGGCTGGGTAGCGTCGGAGGGCTTCCAGAGCACGAAGTCGCCGGGATTGTTCTTGTACGGTGCGACCTCGACCCGCGCGCCGGCAATCATTTCGCGGCGATCGCGGCGCGACAGCGCGCCGTAGTCGTCGAAGGTGCCGACGTCGAACAGCACGTGGCCTTCGGCGGCGTAGGCGTGGCCGCGTTCGATCAGCCGCTCGATCATCGCGACGATCTCGGCGATGTGGTCGGTCGCGCGCGGCTCGACGGTCGGCGGGCCGACGCCCAGCGCCGCCATGTCGGCGTGGTAGGCCTCGGTGAAGCGTTTCGTGATCACGCCGATCTCGATGCCCTGTTCGTGCGCGGCGGCGTTGATCTTGTCGTCCACGTCGGTGATGTTGCGCGCGTAGACGACGTTCGGGTACTGCCGCTGCAGCAACCGGTAGAGCAGGTCGAAGATCACCGCCGGCCGGGCGTTGCCGATGTGGGCGTAGTTGTAGACGGTCGGCCCGCAGGCATACATGGTGACCCGCTCCGGGTCCTGCGGGACGAAGGCTTCCTTGCGCCGGGTCAGCGTGTTGTACAGGGTCAGGGCCATGCGGTTTCCTTGGCGTGGTCGTTCGAGGTCCGGCCGGGTCCGAAGCGCGCCGCGCGCTTGCTACACTGGCCGGATCGAGTCTAACGAATTCGGTTCCACGCCATGACGTCCCGCTCCGATTTCCTGCCGCCGACGCGGCACTACGCCGACCACGTGCACACCCTGCTGGACAAGGCCGTGCATCGCATCGGCCAGGCCGGCTACGACCGGCTGTTGATCCACAGCGGGCGTTCGCACGCCCGCTTCCAGGACGACTACCACGCACCGTTCCGCGCCCACGGGCATTTCGTTCACTGGCTGCCGTTGCCGAGCCATGCCGACTGCCTGCTGGAAATCGTGCCGGGGAGTCGCCCGAAGCTGTGGCTGTGCGAGCCCGACGACTTCTGGCACGCGCCGCCGTCGCCGCCGCAATCGTGGTGGGCCGACCACTACGAGATCGAAGTCGTGACCGTCGCGGACGATTGGGCGCACGTGCTCGAGATCGAGAAGGCCACCGCGCTGATCGGCGATCCGGTCGATTTCCCGGCGCTGGGCCGGCACGCCGACCTGAACCCGGAGCGCCTTCTGCGCGGCCTCGACGAGGATCGCACGGTCAAGACCGACTGGCAGCTCGACTGCCTGCGCGCGGCCAGTCGCAGGGCCGTGGCCGGACATCGCGCCGCTCGCGAAGCCTTCGAAGACGACGGGTCGGAGCTGGCCATCCACCTGGCCTACCTGGCCGCATCCGCGCACGACCCGAACGACCTGCCGTACAACAGCATCGTCGGCCTGAACGAGCATGCCGCCATCCTGCACTACCAGCTGCGCGACGCTGCTCCGCCGGACCGGCATCGGACCTTCCTGATCGACGCCGGCGCCGATTGCCACGGCCTGGCCTCGGACATCACCCGGACCTGGGTCCGATCCGACCAGGGCCTGTTCGCCGACCTGCTGCGTGAAATGGACGCACTGCAGCTTCGGCTGGTCGCCCGGATGCAGCCCGGCATGGACTACGTCATGCTGCACGAGGAAGCGCACCGCGGCGTGGCCAGGATCCTGCACGATGCCGGCCTGGTCAAGATGTCGATCGAGGCGATGATCGCCGATCGCGTGACCAGCCGCTTCTATCCGCACGGCCTGGGCCACCACCTCGGCGTCCAGGTCCACGACGTGGCCGGTCGGGTGGGGCCGGACGGATCGTCGCTGCCGCCGCCGGAGGCCCACCCGTTCCTGCGCCTCACGCGGACGCTGGAGGCGGGCAACGTGATTACCGTGGAGCCGGGGCTGTACTTCATTCCCAGCCTGCTGGCCGACCTGCGCGAGGGCGGGCTGCGCGATCGGTTCGACTGGGACGCGATCGACGCCCTGATCCCCTACGGCGGGATCCGGATCGAAGACGACGTGGTCGTGCGTCGCGGCGGGGCGCCCGAAAACATGACCCGGGATGCGTTCGACACCGCAGGCGGGTGACGGCATCGGGGCGACCGCTTGCCCGAACCAACGAAAAACGGCACCCGTGGAAGGTGCCGTCTGACGAGTGATTCGCGCCGGGAACGCGAACCGGGAATCATCGTGGTCGGGGTGAGAGGATTCGAACCTCCGGCCCCTGCCTCCCGAAGACAGTGCTCTACCAGGCTGAGCTACACCCCGAACGAAGCCCGGAAGTATAAACCCTGCCGTCGAGCCTGGCAATAGCCGGGGCACTATTCGACGATATCGTGGCGTCCCGACCACGTCTCATCGGCCGATGGGGCGAAATTCGATCGATTCGGGGGTGCGCTCGGGCCCCGGGATTCGTTAAAATCCTGTAATCGGGATGTCATCGACGACCCGTAACTTGCACCTGTTCCGAAGGGGCGGTCGGATCCGTGTTCGCCCGGGACGCCCGACGATTCTCAAAAACCACATCTGGAGTTTGTCTGCATGAAACCCACGAACCTTACGTACAGCCTGCGCGCGCTGTTCGTGTTGGCCGTCGTGAGTGTCCTGGCCGTTTCCACGGCCACGGCACAGACCACGTCGTCCAACCTGCGCGGCCAGATCGTCTCCGAGGACGGCGACCCGATCCGGGGCGCGGCCGTCGAGATCATCCACGTGCCGTCGAACTCGGTTTCGCGGGCCGAAACCGGTGAGACCGGTCAGTTCTTCCAGGGCGGCCTTCGCGTCGGCGGTCCGTACAACATCACCGTGACTGCAGACGGTTACCAGGTCCAGCGCCTCGAGGGCGTGTTCCTGGATCCGGGTGCCCAGGATCCGTTCCGCTTCACGCTGGCCGAGGCCGCCGCCGACCTGGATCGCGTCCAGGTCACCGGCGCGGTCATTTCCCAGGCCGCCGAGCTGAACAACGGCGTGGGTTCGACCTATTCCGCGGCCGACATCGCCAACCAGCCGGCGACCGACCGCGACGTGGTCCGCACGCTGCTGCGCGACCCGCTGGCCCAGTCCGACGGCGTCGGCAACCTGTCGATCGGTGGTGTCAACCCGCGCTTCAACGCCTTCACCATCGACGGCGCGGCCCAGACCGACGACTTCGGCCTGAGCTCCGGGACCTATGCCACGGCACGTTCGCCGATCAACCTGGACGCCGTCGAGTCGGCCAGCCTGGTCGCGGCCGACTACTCGGTGCTCGCCGCCGACTTCCGCGGCGGTCTGATCGATGTGGTCACCAAGTCCGGCACCAACGAATGGGACGGCTCGATCTACTACGCCTACAACGACGACAGCTTCGTCGGGACCGATTTCGACGGCGGTACCTTCGATCCGGGTACCTTCGAGGAAGAGGAGTACGGCTTCACCCTCGGCGGTCCGATCCTGAAGGACACGCTGTTCTTCTTCCTGTCCTACGATGAATACGAGAACGCCGCACCGGCCGATTTCCAGCAGTTCGACCTGAACAACGACATCGACCCGGCCTTCTTCGACGCCGTTCGCGAAATCACCCAGCAGGTCTACGGTTTCGACCCGGGCGGCCGTCCGCAGGTGGCCAACGTGCCGGAAACCTCCGAGCGCACCCTGGTCAAGCTGGACTGGAACATCAACTACGATCACCGCGCGTCGTTCACCTACCAGAACACCCAGGAAAACGACACCAGCGTGGGCGCCGACGAATTCACCGGTGCCTGGTACGACATCCCGAACGAAATCGACGCCTACACGCTGCAGCTGTTCAGCGACTGGTCGTACAACTTCTCGACGCAGCTGCGCGTGAACTACGTCGAAAAGGTCCGCGGCCAGAACTGCCGCGTCGGTAGCGGGTTCGGCCAGATCACCCTGGACAACTGGGGCGCCGATGCCGTGGCCGGCAGCCCGCTGGAAGGCCTGCTGGGCGATGACGAGAACGACTTCGTGCTGGGTTGCGATCGCTTCCGCCACGCCAACGCCTTCGACGACGAGCGTCTGGATATCCTGCTGTCCGGTGAGTACTTCGCCGGCGACCACGTGATCACCTTCGGGGTCGATTACGAGCAGTACGAGCTGTTCAACCAGTTCGTGCCGCGTTCGAACGGCGAGTTCACGTTCAACAACTACGACGAATTCGTCAACCGTACGCCGAGTGTCGTTCGCTACGAGAACGTCACCAGCAACAACGCCGCCGACGGCGCTGCGGTCTGGGGCTACGACCAGATCGCGCTGTTCATCCAGGACCGCTGGCAGATCACGCCGGACTTCGAACTGAGCGCGGGCGTTCGCTACGAGCGCTTCCTGCAGGACGACAAGCCGGAGTTCAGCAACGCCATCAACAACACCTACGGCGTGAACACCTCCAGCAACCTGGACGGCAACTCGCTGTTCCTGCCGCGCGTGGGCTTCCTGTGGACGCCGGCGGCACGCACCACGGTGTCCGGCGGCTTCGGCCTGTTCTCCGGCGGCAACCCGGAAGTCTGGGTCTCCAACGCGTTCCAGAGCGCCACGTTCTTCGCCCAGACCTTCGATGCCACCGGCGTCGATATCCGCAACGTTCCGCAGGAACTGCTGGACTCGGTCGCGACCGGCACCGCCGTGCCGATCGACTACATCGCCGAAGACTTCGAAACCCCGTCGGACTGGAAGGCCTCGCTGCGCTTCGAGCAGGGCTTCGACCTCAACAACGTGTTCGGCATGGACTGGGGCAGCAACTATCGCTTTACCGCCCAGTACCTGTACACCAAGGTCCGCGACGGCTTCGTCTGGCGCAACCTGGCCCAGACCGAACTGGCCGAGACCCAGCCGACCGGGGTCGCGCCGGACGGCCGGATCATCTACGCCGACCTGGACGACCTGGGGATCAACAACCTGACCCAGCTGGGCAACGCCGACGGCGCCGAAAGCAGCGTCTTCACCGTTGCGCTGGCCAAGGCCTTCGATTCGGGCTTCAACTTCGACATCAGCTATGCCTACACCGATGCCGAAGTGATCTCCGAAGGCAACTCCTCGCGCGGGATTTCGAACTGGCGCGGTCAGTACACGCTGGATCAGAACAACCCGACTGCGCGGACCTCGCCGTACCAGCTCGAGCACTCGTTCAAGTTCAACTTCGGCTACCAGAACGACTTCTTCGGCGACCTGCTGACCCGCGTCGACGTGTTCGGCCGCGTGTTCAAGGGCGACGTGTTCGGTGCCACCTTCGACGTGTTCGGCAGCAACCCGCTGTTCGGCCGCGCCGGTCAGGGCGAGAACCCGTTCGACAACCGTCCGCTGTACATCCCGACCCCGGGCAGCGACCCGCGCGTCGTCTACGGCTCGGACTTCGACGTCGCCGGCTTCTTCAACTACGTCGAAGAGAACGACATCCCGGTCGGCGGCATCCTGGCGCCGTACTCGCTGACCTCGGACGACTGGAACAACATCTGGGACCTGCGCTTCCAGCAGGAACTGCCGGGCATCCCGGGCTTCGACAAGCTGGTCGGCGACAACCGGTTCAAGCTGATTCTCGACATCGAGAACTTCCTGAACCTGCTCAACGACGACTGGGGTCGCTTCACCAACGGCCCGCGCTTCGGCCAGGCCAACATCGTCCAGGCCGACCTGGTCTCGGCTGCCGACGTGGCCGCCAACGGCATCGATGGCGCGTCCGCGCTGCGCGGTGACGCGCCGCGCACGACCTGCCTGCAGGCCACGGACTGCCTGTACCGCTTCAACGATTTCGACGACGATCCGACGGTCTTCACCAGCCGTCCGAATTCCGTCTACGAAATCCGCCTGACGCTGCGCTACGACTTCTGAGTCGACGCCCAGCGGCAATCGCCGGCCCCCGGCCGGCGATTGCAGAAAGTTCGACCCAGGCCCGCCGAGCGATCGGCGGGCCTTTTTCTGTTCCATGGAACCGCAGATGAACGCAGACTGGAAAACCCGGTTCGTCGGCGCATCGAAGTTCCCGATATCTGCGATTGATGAGGCCCAACAAGGAGCATGACAACGAGCTCCCGGAATTTCCGGCCACTCCAACCCCGAACCCCGAACCCCGAACCCCGAACCCCGAACCCCGAACCCCGAACCCCGAAACCCGAAACCCTGAAACCCTGAAACCTGAAACCTGAAACCTGAAACCCGAAACCCTGAAACCTGAAACCTGAAACCTGAAACCTGAAACCTGAAAACTGAAAACTGAAAACTGAAAACTGAAAACTGAAAACTGAAAACAGTCCCCTGTCCCCTGTCCCCCTTCCCTTTTCCCCCCGAATCCGTACACTGTCCGGCCCGCTCGCGTCGGGGGTCGCGAACGAAACGAATCGAAGGACCACGAATGACCCAGAACGAAACACGCCGGCGCGGCGGCTGCGCCGATCAGAAGCATTCCGCTCACGTCTACCCGGCCGGTTCGCTGAACATCCTGTCGCGCGAGGAAGTTTCGCGGCTGTCCGACGCCACCCAGGAAGTCGGCGATCTGTTGCGCCGCTGCGCGCTGGCGGTGCTCAACAGCGGCAACCTCGGCGACGACGCCGAGGCGATGCTGGCCCGGTTCAGCGATTTCTCGATCCGCGTCGCCCAGGTCAACCGCGGCATGCGACTGGACCTGGAGAATGCGCCGGGCTGTGCGTTCGTCGATGGCGAAATGATCCGCGGTATCCGCGAGCAGCTGTCGGCGGTGGTCCGGGACATCGTCTATTTCCACACCGAGATCCGGCCGAATCCGTACTTCGACCAGGAAACCTCCGAGGGACTGACCAACACGGTCTTCGAGATTGCCCGCAACGCGCACCTGCTCGATACCGGGCGCGACCCCAACCTGGTTGTCTGCTGGGGAGGGCACTCCATTCCCGGCTTCGAGTACGACTACACCAAGGAGGTCGGCTACCAGCTGGGCCTGCGCGGGGTCGATATCTGCACCGGCTGCGGTCCGGGCGCGATGAAGGGGCCGATGAAGGGAGCGACGATCGGCCACGCCAAGCAGCGCATGCTGCCGGGGCGCTATGTCGGTGTGACCGAGCCGGGCATCATCGCCGCCGAATCACCGAACCCGATCGTCAACGAGCTGGTGATCCTGCCGGACATCGAAAAACGTCTCGAGGCCTTCGTCCGCCTCGGCCACGGTGTGGTGGTGTTTCCGGGCGGGGTCGGCACGGCCGAGGAAATCCTGTTCCTGCTCGGCGTGCTGCTGAACCCGAAGAACGACGCGCAGCCGTTCCCGCTGGTGCTGACCGGCCCGGCCGATTCGGCCGACTATTTCGAGGAGATCGATGCCTTCGTCGGTCTGACGCTGGGCGACGCGGCGAGAGCGCGCTACGAGATCATCATCGACGACCCCGAGCGGGTGGCCACGGTGATGAAGGCCGGGTTGGATCGGGTCCGTGAGTACCGGGTCGAGACCCAGGACGCGTTCTACTACAACTGGCTGCTGCACATCGACGAGGAGTTCCAGCGCCCGTTCGATCCGACCCACGAGGCCATGGCCGGTCTGCCGGTCTCGCGTGACCTGCCGCGCCACCAGCTGGCGGCCAACCTGCGCCGGGTGTTTTCCGGCATCGTGTCGGGCAACGTCAAGGCCGACGGCATCCGGCGGATCCGCGAGCACGGTCCGTTCGAGATTCGCGGTGAGCCGGAGATCATGCAGGCGCTGGACCGTCTGCTGAACCGCTTCGTCCGCCAGCACCGGATGAAGCTTCCGGGCGAGACCGCCTACGAACCCTGTTATCGCATCGTCGACTGAACGAGCGGGCGCGAGCCCGGCCGGGGCGGCTCAGCCGTCGCCGCTGCGGTCGGCTTCGTCCAGCGCCTGGCGCAGCGTGGCGGCACGCCGACGCTCGCGGGCCTGCAGCGCGCCGTCCTCGTCGACCAGGCCATCCCGGATCAACGCCCGGAATGCGCCGAGCTCGATTCCGCGCGTCGGCACCAGATCGGTTCCATCCACCCGCATCGACTGTGATTCGGCGCGCGCCTCGCGCTGGTGAGCCAGCAGATCCGAGGCGTCGATCCGGGAGCGCGGCCCCTGGAAGCTCATCGGCTCGACCAGCGCCTGCACCGCCTCGTCGCCACGGCCGTTCTCGCCGCCGAGTCCCGGCTGGGGCCAGCGCAGCGCATAGCGGTTGTCCGCGCCGACCAGCACTTCCAGCGCACAGCCGTCCGGATGCCCGCGCCAGCCGTCTTCGGGATCGCGAAGAAGGAACAGCAGGTACCGCGGGCCTTCCTGACCGGCGACCCGTTCGGGGAAGTAGCACTCGATGTCCTTCAGCCCGGACTCCTTGACGATGAAGCGCTCGATGATGCGCGGCGCCTTGTAGGCCAGCAGCGTGCTGAACCAGGCCCGCCCGTCGATCGGAAACCCTCGGGTGTATTCGTAGTCGGTCCGCTCGAGCTGGGCGAGCACCACGACATCGGATTCGGCCGCGCGCTGGGCCAGCGGGTGCTGCTGGGCCGCAGCGATCCCGGCCGTGACGGCCAGCATCGCGGCGAGAACGAACTGCAGGGATGAACGGGTACGTTTCATAAGCACTCCGACGTTGACGGCGCGCGCGAGTTCCGTTGTCGCCCTCCGCAGGTCCGCGCCCGGCAGGGGAATCGATTCAATTCTCCGCCCGACCGGGAGCACGTGGCCCGGTCAGGGCCTCGCCGAGCCGCATTCTCCGACCGGGCACGAGGCCGTCGACCCAGTCCGGCGCATCGCGGCCGGTCACTACGATCACCGTCGAGCCCCAGTGGAAGCGGCCCAGTTCGGCGCCCGCGCTCAGCCGGACCGTCGGGTCGAAGTCGATTCGCGCGACATCGCGCCCCGGGCGAAGCCGGAGGCCGGCATCCCAGACCGTCTCGATGCCGGCGACCAGCATCGCTGCAACCATGACCACCGCCATCGGGCCGTGGGCGGTGTCGAACAGCGCGACCATGCGTTCGTTGCGGGCGAACAGCCGGTCGATGTGGCGGCTGGTCGCATCCGAGACGCTGAACAGACGGCCGGGCACCCGGATTTCGGTCCGCAGCGTGGCGTCGCAAGGAACGTGCACGCGGTGGTAATCGTAGGGCGCCAGGTAGACCGTGGCGAAGCGGCCGCCGGTGAAGGCCTCGGCAGCCTTCTCATCGGCCAGCAGTTCGGCCAGGCTGTAGTCGCGCCCCTTGGCCTGGACGATCCGTCCGCCGCTCGGTTCCTCGAAGATCGGGCCGGCCTGGCTCAGCGTCCCGTCACACGGGCACAGCAGGCCGGTGCCGACCGAGGCCGGCGGTCGCGCATCGGGTTTCAGGGCCCGGGTGAAGAATGAATCGAAGCTGTCGAACCCGGAGGCCGGCACCACCGCTTCGTCGAGGTCGACCTCGTAGAGCCTGCGGAAGCCGGCGATCAGCGGTCGCCGGATCCAGCCGGCGCGCGCGGTGGAAATCCGGTGGGCCAGCGCGGTCAGCGCCCGCTGCGGCAGCAGGTGCTGGATCGAGACGCCAAGCCGCGCCAGCGGCGAACCGGGATCAGGCACCGCGGCGTCGACTCAGCTCGAACAGGTCGGCGATCATCGCCTCGGTGTCGAGCGGCTGCGGGAAGCGGCCGACCATCCGCCCCTGCGGATCGATGATGACGATCATGCCCGAATGGTCGACGCTGTAGAACCCGGTGTCGTCGGCCGCCTGGCGCACGTACAGCGCGCCGAGCTGCCGGGTCAGCTGCATCAGCGCCTGGTCGTCGCCGGTGATCGCGCGGAAGTCCTCATCGAACCACTTCACGTAGTCGCGCATGGCCTCGCCGTCGTCGCGCTGGGGATCGACCGAAACGAACACCACGCGCGGCGGATTCTCGACCCGCATCTGGTCGAGCCGCTCCATCGCCGTGGCCAGCCGGCCGAGCGTGTCGGGGCAGATGTCGGGGCAGTTGGTGAAGCCGAAGAACACCAGGGTCCAGCCGCCGGTGAAATCGGCCTCGGTGAACGCGCTGCCGTCGGCGTCGTGAAGTTCGAACGGTTCGATCGGCCGGGCCTGCGGGTACATCGAGGCGGCGCGATACTCCGGGCCGGGCTGGAACAGCGGCCGGGCCACGATGATGCCGGCAAGGACCGCGACGACGGCCACCAGGACCAGCAACAGGGTGTGGCCGGAGACGCTACGGATCGGGGAGAATCGGGGATGGTTTCGCATGGGGCAAGTATACCAATGCCGTATACTGCCGCCATGTCGACGCCTCTTGCAGACGGCGCGTCGGAGACCCTCGGCGACTGGGTCCGGCGGGCCGCGAACGCCATGGATTCGGCCGGCCTGCACTTCGGGCACGGCACCGCCGCGGCGATCGACGAGGCCTGCTGGATGGCCGCGCACGTGCTCGACCTGCCGCCCGATTTCGACAACGACCGGTTCGACCTGACGCCGACCGCCGAACAACGCGCCCGGCTGGCGTCGCTGCTGGAGCAGCGCATCGAAACGCGTCGCCCGTTGGCCTACCTGATCGGCGAGGCGTGGTTCGCGGGCCTGCGGTTCCGGGTCACCGACGACACCCTGGTGCCACGCTCGCCGCTCGGAGAACTGGTGGTCGGCGGGCTGCTGCCGTGGCTGGACCTGAATCGTCCGCTGCGGGTGCTCGAGGTCGGCACCGGTTCGGGCTGCATCGCCGCGGCCCTGGCCTGGTACTGGCCGGCGCTGGAGATCGAGGCGGTCGATATCAGCGAGGCCGCACTGGCGGTGGCCGCCGACAACCTGCGGCGGCTGGGCGTGGCCGACCGTGTCCGGCTGAGCTGCTCCGATGTCTACGATGCACTCGGCGATGTCCGCTACGACCTGGTCGTCAGCAATCCGCCGTACGTTCCCGAGGCGTCGATGCGCGCGCTGCCCGACGAATACCGCCACGAGCCGGTCGGAGCGCTGGTCGCCGGGGCCGACGGTCTGGCCATCGTGCGCCGGCTGATCGCAGGCGCGGCCGATCACCTGGCGCCCGGCGGCTTCCTGCTGGTCGAGGTCGGTGAGGCGGCCGAGGCCGCCGAGCACCTGCTGGCCGACAGCGAGGCGATCTGGCTGGACTTCGAGCACGGTGGGGACGGCGTGTTCCTGCTCGACCGGGCCGGCGCGCTGGCGGTCGATACCGCGCGGGCGGTCGAGTCGATCCCGGCCGGCGATCACGACGAGGACTGAGGACGCATGAGCTACAACCGATTCGGACGCATCCTGAACATCACCACCTTCGGCGAGAGCCACGGACCGGCGATCGGCTGCGTGATCGACGGGTTTCCGCCGGGGGTCGGGATTTCCGCCGAGGAAATCCGCGAGGCGATGCTGCGCCGGGCCACCGGACGGTCGCGCCACACTTCCCAGCGGCACGAGGCCGAGGACGTGCAGATCCTGTCGGGCACCTTCGAGGGCCGGACCACCGGCACGCCGATTGCGCTGGTCGTCTACAACACCGATGCGCGCAGCAAGGACTATGCATCGATCGCACGCCAGTTCCGGCCCGGGCACGCCGACTACACCTATCACCACAAGTACGGCCTGCGCGACTACCGCGGCGGCGGGCGGTCCTCGGCGCGCGAGACCGCGATGCGGGTGGCGGCCGGCGCGCTGGCCGCGAAGTACCTGGACCAGCAGTTCGGCATCCGCATCACCAGCTGGCTGGGCCAGCTCGGCGAGCATGTCTGCGACGAACGCTTCGACGCCGATTCGATCGACGACAACCCGTTCTTCTGTCCCGATCCGATGAAGGTGCCGGAGCTCGAGACCTACATGGACGCGCTGCGCAAGTCCGGCGACTCGGTCGGTGCGCTGGTCCGGGCCCGGGCCGACGGCGTACCGCCGGGCTGGGGCGCGCCGGTCTATGCCAAGCTCGACGGCGACCTGGCCGCTGCCATGATGAGCATCAATGCGGTCAAGGGCGTGGAGATCGGCGCCGGATTCCGCTCGGTGGCCCAGAAGGGCACCGAACACCGGGATGAAATGACGCCCGAGGGCTTTCTCGGCAACCAGGCCGGCGGCGTGCTCGGCGGTATTTCGTCGGGTCAGCCGGTGACCGTGGCGGTCGCGTTCAAGCCGACCTCCAGCCTGCGCATCCCGGGCCGCACCGTGGACGTCGACGGCCAGCCGGTCGAGATCATCACCACCGGCCGGCACGACCCCTGCGTCGGCATCCGCGCCGTGCCGATCGTCGAGGCGATGCTGGCGCTGACCCTGATGGACCATTACCTGCTGCATCGGGCGCAGTGCGGCGATGTGCCGCCGCAGCGCCCGCGGGTGGAATGAACCGGAGTCTTCCCACATGACGGAACGGACCTACGACGTCGCCGTGGTCGGCGCCACCGGCGCGGTCGGCGAGGTGCTGCTCGAACTGCTCCTCGAGCGAGGCTTCCCGCTCGGTCGGCTGGTGCCGCTGGCCAGCGCGCGCTCGGCCGGTGAGGACGTCGCGTTCGGTCGCAGGAGCGTTCGGGTGCAGGCCCTCGACGACTTCGATTTCGCCGGCATCGATTTCGCCTTCTTCTCGGCCGGCGGTTCGGTGTCGGCGCTGCACGCGCCTCGCGCCGCGGCCGCCGGCGCGGTGGTCATCGACAACACCTCGCACTTCCGGATGGATCCCGCCGTTCCGCTGGTCGTGCCGGAGGTCAACCCCGATGCGCTGGCGGCGTTCGACGATCCGGCCCATGCCGGCATCATCGCCAACCCGAACTGCTCGACGATCCAGATGGTCGTTGCGCTGGCCCCGATCCACCGCGAGGTCGGCATCGCCCGGATCAACGTCGCGACCTACCAGGCCGTGTCCGGCGCCGGCCGCAAGGCGATGGAAGAGCTCGGTCGCCAGACCGCCGACAAACTGAACTTCCGTGAGCCGACCGTCGAAGCGTTCAGTGCGCCGATCGCATTCAACGTGATTCCGCGGATCGACGTGCTGGACGAGCAGGGGTTCACCCGGGAGGAGCGCAAGATGCACAACGAGACCCGGCGCATCCTCGATGACGACGCGCTGGGCGTGAACGCCACCGCAGTCCGCGTGCCGGTGTTCTACGGCCATGCCGAGGCGGTCCATTTCGAAACGCGCGAACCGATCGAACTGGGGCGTGTCCGCGAGCTGCTGGCCGCAGCGCCGGGCGTGGAGTTGCTGCCACCCGACGCCGAGCCGACGCCGCTGGAGCATGCCTCCGGTCGCGACCCGGTCGTGGTCGGACGGCTGAGGCGTGATCCGACGCACCCTCGGGGCATCGATCTGTGGATCGTTGCAGACAATCTGCGCAAAGGTGCGGCACTGAACGCAATCCAGATTGCCGAAACGGTGCTCCAGCGACGTCGCTGAAGCGCGGTTTCGCGGGTATCGATGGACGGGGGCGCTTGTTATACTCGGGCGTAGCGTCTGTCCGATCAGGCGGGTTCGATGGGTTTTCGATACTTCAAGAAACGTTCCGCAGGGGAGCAACAATGAGCGCGTTTCGTGTACCAGCATTGGGGTGGGTCGCGGCTCTGGCCGGGCTGCTGTTGATCGCGGCGCCCGACGCCGCCCGAGCGCTCGGGCTGGGTGAAGCGCGGGTCGATTCCTACCTGAACCAGCCGCTCGACATCCGAATCCGTCTGCTCGAGGCCAGCGAAACGGAGCTCGACTCGCTGACCGTGGGTCCGGCCACGCCGGCCGACTATCAGCGCCTCGGCGTGGGCAGCAGCGCGCTGGCGCTGGACCTCGAGTTCGAAGTCGACCGCTCGCGCTCGCCGGCGGTCATCCGCATCACTTCGTCGCGGGCGGTCGCCGACCCGATCGTGCAGTTGCTGGTCGATGCGCGCTGGGCCAGCGGGCGCATGCTGCGCGAGTACACCCTGTTCCTGGATCCACCGACGCTGGATATCGCTCCGCCGCCGGCGCCGGCGCGCGCCGAGCCGCAACCCGAGACCGCGCCCGAACCTGCAGTCGAGCGGGAGTCCCGCCCGGTCTCGCGCGAGCCGGCACCCCGTCCGGCGGCGCGTGCGGTCCGGAGCGCCGATGGCGGTGAGCGCCTGGTGCGCGACGGCGACACACTGTGGTCGATCGCGCGGGCGAACCTGCCGGCCGACGACATCTCGATGAACCAGATGATGGTCGCGATCGTCGAGCTGAACCCGCAGGCATTCCGCAACGGAAACATCCACCAGATGCTGCGCGGCAGTCGGCTCGAACTGCCTGACGCCGGGCAGGCTCGCGCAGTCGATCGGGCCCGGGCCCAGGCCACCGTGCAGGCCCAGAACCGCGCGTTCAACCAGCGCCTGGGCGGTGCTGTGCCGGTGGTATCCGACGCTGCCCGCGGCGCCGGCGATGACGTCGCGGACGAACCGGCGGCGCCGACCCCGACGCCGCCCCGCGAGGCGGCCAGCACGGCTCGCGAACCCGAGCCCGAGGCGCGGCTGGAGCTGGTGCCGGCCAGTGAGGAATCCACCGGCAGCGGCCTGGACGAGGACGGTGCCGAGGTCGATCGTCTGCGCCAGCAGCTGGCGCGGACCGAGGAAGAACTGTTCGCGGCCCGGCTGGAGGCCGAGGAGTTCCAGTCCCGCCTGAGCGATCTGGAGGCCCTGGTCGAAGACAACCCGACCGGCGTCGGCCTGGCCGATGCCGAGCTGGCGGGCCTGGAGCAGACGCTGCGTGCGGCCCGCCTGGCGGCTGCCGAGGATGCCGATCCCGCGCTTCGCGCGGACGTCACCGCTCGGCTCGACGACTACCTGAACCGGTTCGAACAGGCCGCCGAAGGCCAAGTGGCCACGGCCGACAGCGAAACCGGGGAGATCGCCGGCGCAGCCGAAGTGCCCGCCGAGCCGACTGCCGAGCCGACTGCCGAGCCGACTGCCGAGCCGACTGCGATCGAACCGGGTGACGCCGAAGCCGATCCGCCGGTCGTCACGCAGGTCGGAAGCGAACGCAGCGTGTGGTCCAGCCCGCTGCTGCTGCCGCTGGCCGGCCTGGTGGTGCTGCTGATCCTGATCGGCGCGGTCTGGTTCGCGCTGCAGCGTCGCCGCAGTGAAGCCGAAGCCGAAGCGCCGGCCGTGCGCGGCGTGCCGCCCGTGCCGCCGCGCAAGGAACCGGCCGTGGTCGCCAGCGAGCCGATCGCCGGTGACCCGGTCGAGCGAGCCCGCGACCGGGTGACCGCTGCGCCGACCGACCTGACCGCGCACCTGGCCCTGCTCGAGGCCCTGGCCGGCGACGACGACAGCGAGCGCTTCTCGACGGCGCTGGAAGACATGTTCGAGCACGTCGAAACCGGTGCCGAGCCGCCGTGGCGCGAAGCGCTGGAACTGGCCGGTCGTGTGGTACCCGGGCACGTGCTGGTCAAGGGCAGCGCCGACTGGATGACGGTCGGCGGCGACGACGACCGGGCGCCGCTGGACGATCTCGACGAGGAAAGCGAGGTCGGCGACCTGATGTCGCGGCTGGAATCCGAGCCCGACGAGGAAACCGACGATCACGACTGGATCGATTCACCGGACGAGGCGCCGCGCGACCCGGACGACGAGGCGCTTCCGACCCTGCACGACGACGATGACGAACGCGCCCCGCTGGTGCTCGGTGGACTGGACGACGAGGAGTCGGTCGCGCCCGAGACCAGTGCCGAAGAGCTGAGCGCGAGGCGCAGCGTGCCGTCGGTCGAGGACGAGGAGGCCGAGCAGGACTGGTTGGCCGACGACCTGGTCGGCGACGCCGAGCGGGACGATGCGGTCCGGCGGGCCGGCGATGCGACCGAGGCTGCGCCCGAACCAGCCGGCGCTGAGCGCGAGGACGACGACCGGCTGGTGATGGACTGGACCGAGTCCGACGACGACCAGGACCGCACGGCGGACTCGGCGGCCGACGAAGCGGACGCCGAGGGCGACATCTTCGCGCCGAGCGACGACGACGTCGATGTCAAGCTGGACCTTGCCCGGGCCTACCTGTCGTGGAACAGCACCGACTCGGCGAAGACCCTGCTCGAGGAGGTCGTTCGCGAAGGCAACGACGAGCAGAAGGAACAGGCCCAGAAGCTGCTGGATGATCTCTGAGCCGGAGCCGGGCGACCGCCAGCGAATCGCGTTCGGACTGGAGTACGACGGCAGCCGCTTTCGCGGCTTCCAGCGTCAGCGGCAGCGCCCGACCGTCCAGGAGGTGCTCGAGGACGCGCTGAGCATCGTGGCCGACGAGACGGTCACGGTGCACTGCGCAGGGCGCACCGACACCGGCGTCCACGCGGCCTGCCAGGTGATCCACATCGAGACCTCGGCGCGGCGCAGTGAGCGCGCCTGGGTACTCGGCGTCAATTCCAACCTGCCCGGTGCGGTCGCGGTGCGCTGGGCGCGCTTCGTCGACGAGCGCTTCCACGCCCGATTCTCGGCGCGCGGCCGGTACTACCGCTATCGCATTCTCAATCGCTGGATCCGGCCCGGTCTCGAGGCGGGACGGGTCGCCTGGGAACGCCGGCCGCTGGACGCCGAGCGGATGCACGAGGCCGCTCAGCGGCTGGTCGGCGAGCATGACTTTTCGTCGTTTCGCGCGCTGGGCTGCCAGGCCCGGCACGCCCGGCGCCACCTGCATTCGATCGAAGTTCGCCGCCACGGCGATGAAGTGGTGCTTGACGTGGCCGCCAACGCCTTCCTCTACCATATGGTCCGCAACATCGCCGGCACGCTGATCGCGGTCGGTTGCGGCGAACGCGAGCCGGCCTGGGTCGGCGACGTGCTGGCCGCGCGCGACCGGACACGGGCCGGGGTGACCGCGCCGCCGGAAGGGCTGTGCTTCATGGGCGTGGACTATCCCGAGCATCCCGAACTGCCGTCGCGCAGCGCCGACCTGGCCGCGTTTCCCCGCGGGCGGGACCTGAGCTGATCGCGCCGCGCCGGCGCCCCATTCAACGCGAGGACCGTGCATGCGAACCCGGGTCAAGATCTGCGGCATCACCCGCCCCGACGACGGCCGGCAGGCCGCCGAGCTCGGTGCCGACGCGATCGGGCTGGTGTTCGTGCCGCGCAGCCCGCGCAATGTCGACGCCGCGCTGGCGCGCGCGATCTGCGCGGCGCTGCCGCCGCTGACCGGCGCGGTCGGCCTGTTCATGAACGCCGAGCCGGCCCTGGTGCGCGCCGTGCTCGACGAGGTGCCGCTGAACTGGCTGCAGTTCCACGGCGATGAACCGGCGGCGTACTGCCGCAGTTTCGATCGTCCGTACATCAAGGCCTTGCCAATGGGTTCACCCGACGCGGTGGACTATGCCGACTGGCCCGATGCATCGGCGCTGTTGCTGGATGCGCATGCCGCCGGGGGGATGGGCGGATCGGGTCAGCGACTGGACTGGTCGGTCCTGACGCCACCCGATCGGCCGTGGATCCTGGCCGGCGGGCTGGCGCCGGACAACGTGGCCGAAGCGGTGCGCGCGCTGGGCCCGCCGGCCGTCGACGTTTCTTCCGGGGTTGAATCCGCGCCCGGGATCAAGAGTGGTAATCTGATGAATCAATTCCTGAGAGGTGTGAGCAATGGCTGATGCAGCGACGATCCAGACCGGAGACGCTCCGGTTCGATCCCCGCTGCCGGACGCGCGCGGGCATTTCGGCCCGTTCGGCGGACGGTTCGTTTCCGAGACGCTGATGGCGGCGCTGGAAGAGCTGGAAGCCGCGTGGCGTCGCTACTCCAGCGATCCGGAGTTCCAGGCCGAGCTCGATTCCGATCTTGCCCATTTCGTCGGCCGGCCGTCGCCGTTGTACCTGTGCGAACGATTGACCGAGCACGCCGGCGGCGCCAGGATCGTGTTCAAGCGCGAAGACCTGAACCACACCGGTGCCCACAAGGTCAACTCCACCGTCGGCCAGGCACTGCTGGCCCGGGCCATGGGCAAGAAGCGCGTGATCGCCGAGACCGGTGCCGGCCAGCACGGCGTGGCTTCGGCCACCGTGGCGGCGCGGATGGGGATGGAGTGCGTGGTCTACATGGGCGCCGAGGACATCCGCCGCCAGGCGATCAACGTGTTCCGCATGAAGCTGCTCGGCGCCGAGGTGGTGCCCGTCGAATCTGGTTCGCGGACGCTGAAGGACGCGTTGAACGAAGCCATGCGCGACTGGGTGACGAACGTCGACGACACCTTCTATATCCTCGGCACCGTGGCCGGTCCGCACCCGTATCCGGCGATGGTGCGCGATTTCAATGCGGTGGTCGGCCGCGAGGCACGGCGCCAGTTCCAGGAGGAATACGGCGGGCTGCCCGATGCGCTGGTGGCCTGCGTGGGTGGCGGTTCGAACGCGATCGGCCTGTTCCACCCGTTCATCGATGACGAGCGCGTGGCGATGTACGGCGTCGAGGCCGCCGGCCGCGGGCTGTCCGGGCTCGATCACGCCGCCAGCCTGTGCGCGGGCCAGGTCGGTGTGCTGCACGGCAGCCGCACCTACCTGCTCGACGATGAAGCCGGCCAGATTCGCCATACCCATTCGGTCTCGGCCGGGCTGGATTACCCCGGCGTCGGTCCCGAGCATTCGTGGCTCAAGGACATCCACCGGGCCCATTACGTCGGCATCACCGATGACGAAGCACTCGAAGCCTTCCACCTGTGCACCCGCAAGGAAGGCATCATGCCGGCGCTCGAAAGTGCCCACGCGGTGGCCTACGGACTGAAGCTGGCGGCCACGATGTCGCCGGATCAGACCGTGCTGGTCAACATGTCCGGCCGCGGCGACAAGGACATCCACACCGTCGCCGACCTGGAAGGCATCGAGGTCTGACGCCATGACTGCGAATCGAATCGATCGCCGCTTCGGCGAGCTCGCCGCGGCCGGTCGGCCGGGCCTGATCCCTTACGTGACGGCCGGCCACCCGGCGCCCGACGCGACCGTGCAGATCATGCACCGGCTGGTCGCCGGCGGCGCCGACCTGCTCGAACTCGGCGTGCCGTTCTCCGACGTCATGGCCGACGGTCCGGTCATCCAGAATGCCTGTCAACGGGCGCTGGACGCCGGCATGACGCTGGACCGCGTGTTCGACATGGTCCGCGCGTTCCGCGAGGACGACGGCGACACCCCGGTCATCCTGATGGGGTACATGAATCCGATCGAGCGGCGCGGCCTGGACACCTTCGTCGAGCAGGCCAGGGCTGCCGGCGTCGACGGACTGCTGATCGTCGATTGCCCGTCCGACGAGGCCGGGGACACCCGCGCTGCGCTGGCCGGACAGCAGATGCACCAGATCTTCCTGGTCGCGCCGACCACCACCGATTCGCGGATCGAGCGGATGGTGCCGCTGGCCGGCGGCTTCGTGTACTACGTCTCGCTGAAGGGTGTGACCGGTTCGGCCGCGCTCGATGCCGACGCGCTGGCGCCGGCCATCGAGCGGCTGCGCGCGCACACGCCGCTGCCGGTGGCGGTGGGCTTCGGCATCTCGACCCCGGCCCAGGCCGCTGACGTGGCCCGGGTGGCCGATGCGGTGGTGATCGGCTCGGCGCTGGTCAAGGCGCTGGACGGCTGCGACAGCGCCGAGGCCGCGGTGGCCGTGGCCGGCGAGTTCGCCGAGGGAATGCGCGCGGCGCTGGACGCCGTCGGCGCGGCGTCGACCGGACAGGTGGCGCGGGCATGAGCTGGTTCCAGAAACTGATGCCGTCGCGGATCCGTACCGAGGGCGGCAAGTCGCGCAAGGTGCCGGACGGGCTGTGGACCAAGTGCAAGGCCTGCGAGGCGGTGCTGTACCGGCCGGAACTGGAGCGCGCGCTGATGGTCTGCCCGAAATGCGACCACCACATGGCGCTGACCGGCCGGGCACGGCTCGCGGCCTTCCTCGACGAGGACGGGCGGATCGAGCTGGGCCAGAACCTGCGCCCCACCGACCCGCTTCGCTTCCGCGATACCAAGCGCTACCGAGACCGCCTGATCGCGGCCCAGAAGAGCACCGGCGAGACCGACGCCATGGTCGTCATGCGCGGCGCCCTGATGGAGCTGCCGCTGACCGCCTGCGCGTTCGATTTCAAGTTCATGGGCGGCTCGATGGGCTCGGTCGTCGGCGAACGCTTCATGGTTGGCGTGAACTCGGCGCTGGAGCACCGCCAGCCGCTGGTCTGTTTTGCCTCCTCCGGCGGCGCCCGGATGCAGGAGGGCCTGTTTTCGCTGATGCAGATGGCCAAGACCTCGGCCGGCCTGGCGAAGATGGCCGAAGCCGGCCTGCCGTTCGTTTCGGTGCTGACCCACCCGACCACCGGCGGTGTATCGGCCAGCCTCGGCATGCTTGGCGATATCAACGTGGCCGAGCCGAATGCACTGATCGGCTTCGCCGGCCCCCGGGTCATCGAACAGACCGTCCGCGAGCAGCTGCCGGAGGGTTTCCAGCGCTCCGAGTTCCTGCTCGAGAAGGGCGCGATCGACCTGATCGTCGACCGCCGCGAGCTGCGCGCGAAGTTGCACCAGCTGCTCAGCCTGCTGATGGGCGGCCGGGGCGACGGGCGACTGCGCGAGGGCCCGGTCGAATCGATCGACGCGGCGGTCGAGGAGAGCCCGGCCGACGGCGTCGACTGAGCCGACCTCGACCGTGACCCGACGCTCGAATCCGCCGGCCGACGAGATCGCGCTGGCGGCCACCCTCCGCGAACTGGAGCGACGCACTCCGGAGGCACGCATCGAGCTCGGTCTTCAACGCGTCCGCACGGTGCTGGACGCGCTCTCGCCGGACCTGGCGGGCCGGCGCGTGGTGACCGTGGCCGGAACCAACGGCAAGGGCTCGACGGTCAGTTTCATCGAGGCCGGCCTGCGCGCTGCCGGCCGGCGCACGCTGGCCTACACCTCGCCACACCTGCTCGATTTCCGCGAACGGTTCCGGATCGACGGACAGTCGGCCGGCGCGGCCGAGACCCGGCGGGCGCTGCAGGCGGTCGAGCGCGCCCGCGCCGCCACGCCGCTGACCTACTTCGAGCACGTCACGCTGGCTGCACTGGAACTGGCCGCAGGCGCCGGCGTCGACGACCTGGTGCTGGAAGTCGGCCTCGGCGGCCGGCTCGATGCGGTCAACGTGGTCGATGCCGACCTCGCGGTGATCACCTCGATCGGTCTCGACCACCAGGAGTGGCTGGGTCGGACCCGGGCGAAGATCGCGCGCGAGAAGTCCGGCGTCGCGCGGCCCGGTCGCCCGGTGATCGTTGCCGAACCCGACCCGCCCGAGGGCATGGTCGAGCACCTGCGTTCGGTCGGGGCCGAGCTGCTGGCCTGGGGCGAGGCCTTCGACGCGCGCTGGACGCCGAGCGGACTTTCGGTGCGATCGGGCGATCGTCGCCTGCGCGCACTGACGCCCGGTCTCGCAGGCCGCCACCAGCGCTACAACGCCGCGGCGGCGGTGGTGGCGCTGGAACGACTCGGCGTCGACGAAGCATCGATCCGAGCCGGCCTGTCGGCCGCCCGCCTGACCGGGCGGTTCGAGCGCATCGGCGACGATCCGGCCACCTGGGCCGACGTGGCGCACAACCCCGCGGCCGCACGCGCGCTGCGCGACACGCTGGAGGCGCGCCCGGGGCGCTGGATCGCGGTGTTCGCGGCCCTGGCCGACAAGGACGTGGCCGGGATCGCCCGCGCCATCGCGCCGGTCATCGATCGCTGGTTCGTCGCCGAACTCGACGGGCCGCGGGCGGTGACGGCCGAGCGGCTGGTGCAACGACTTCGTCACGCGGGTGTGTCGGCTCCGCTGGACGCGGTAGAATCGGTGCCGGTCGCGCTCGAACGGGCGCGCGCCGAGTGCCGCGGCGACGATGAGGTCATCGTGTTCGGATCGTTCCTGACCGCCGCCGCTGCCTGCCGAGCCCTGCGAACCGGATGATGCCCGCGCTATGGACAAGGTCCTCAAACGACGACTGATCGGTGCTTCGATCCTGATCGCGCTGGCCGTGATCTTCCTGCCGATGCTGCTGGTCGGCCCCGAGCCGGACCTCGACGATCGCAGCCTGCGCCAGCCCTTGCCCGAGCGACCGGTCGAGAACCGCGAGATCCGTCGGATTCCGCTGAATCCCGACCTGGCCCGGGTTCCCGAAGCGCAGATCGAGGCCGAGACCGAAACCGCGCCGCCGGAGCCGGTCGTCGAGCCGCCGCGCCGCGAGCTGCCCGAGGAAATCGTCCTCAACCCGAACAACGTCAACCCGGCGCCGGATGCCCGGAGCCAGCCCCGGAACGAGCCTGCCCGCGAACCGGACGTCGCCGAAGCCGATGCGGCCGAGATCGATCCTGTGCCCGAGCCCGCGCCTCCGGCCGAGGACGAATCGGCCGCATCGTCTGCCCCGTCTGCACCCGCGCCGGCCGCGGCGGCCGATGGGCGCTGGGTCGTCCAGGTGGCCAGCTTCGGCTCGCTGGAGTCGTCGCAGGCGACCCGCGAACGGCTCGAAGCACTCGGCCACCCGGTCATCACCGACGAAGTGGTGCGCGGCGACACGCTGCTGTACCGGCTGCGCACCGGACCCTATCCGGACCGCAGTGCCGCGCAGACCGCGCGCGGCCAGATCGAGGCCACGGTCGCCGGCGTCGAGCCGATCGTGCGCGAGATCGAGCCCGGCGCGCTGGAGGCCGAGCCCGGCTTCGCAGTCCAGGTCGGCAGTTTCGCCAGCCCCGAGAACGCCGAGCGCGAGACGACCCGGCTGCGTGGGCTCGGTTTCGAGGCGTTCCGGATGAGCGAGGACACCTCCGGGCGAGCGATCTGGAAGGTGCTGGTCGGCACGGTGCCGAACCGCGAGGCGGCCGATGCGCTGCGGGCGCGGCTGGCCGAACAGGCCGGCGTCGAAGGACTGGTCGTCAGTCACCCGTGACCGGGAAGCGGACTGCCGTTTTCAGGGTGCGCCGGGGATGAGCGTCGGGATGAACGGCGCCGACCTCGCGATTCTCGGCATCCTGGCCCTGTCGGTGCTGGTCAGCCTGTTCCGCGGGTTCATCAAGGAAGTGTTCTCGATCCTGGTCTGGGTGGCTGCGGCGTTTGCGGCATTCCAGGCCGCGCCGGCACTGGCCGAGGGGCTTGCGCCGCACATCGATCTGCCGTCGGCGCGCACCATCATCGCCTTCGTCGCGGTGTTCGTACTGGTTCTGGTCATCGGCGGCCTGATCAGTTACCTGATCGGCCAGGTGGTCGAAAAGACCGGGCTGTCGCCGACCGACCGGATGTTCGGCGGTCTGTTCGGCCTGGCCCGCGGTGTGGTGATCGTGCTGCTGGCGGTGATGCTGGCGCGGATCACGCCGTTTCCGAACGACCCGTGGTGGCAGGACTCGCGGTTGATCCCGCGCTTCGAACGGATGGCCGACTGGACGTCCGGATTTCTTCCCGAGTCGGTGCAGAACCTGCTCGACGCGGGGCAACAGCAGATGCAGTCCACCGACGAGTTCACGGTGGACACCGAATCACGAGCGGAGCCGATCTGAATGTGTGGAGTCGTTGGAATCTTCGGCCGTAGCCCGGTCGCCGCGCGCCTGTACGACGCGCTGACCATCCTGCAGCACCGTGGTCAGGACGCCGCGGGCATGACCACCCTGGACGGTCGCCGGATGCGCTCGGCGCGCGGCATCGGCCTGGTCCGCGATGTGTTCGATGCCCGGCTGATGGAAGGGCTGACCGGAGACGTCGGCATCGGCCACGTCCGCTACCCGACGGCCGGTCTGGATCGGCCCGACGAGGCCCAGCCGATGTACGTCAACGCGCCGTGGGGGATCGCCCTGGGCCACAACGGCAACCTGGTCAACGATGGATCGCTGTCGGAGGACCTGTTCAACGAGGACCGTCGGCACGTCAACACCGAGTCCGATTCCGAGGTGCTGTTGAACGTGCTGGCCCACGAGCTCAGCGTGCATGCCGGCGAAGGCATCAAGCCGTCCACGGTGTTTGCCGCGGTCGATGGCGTCCACCGGCGCTGCCAGGGCGCCTACGCGGCGGTGGCGCTGATCGCCGGGGTCGGCCTGCTCGGCTTCCGCGATCCGCACGGCATCCGCCCGGCGGTGCTCGGCAAACGCGAATCCGAAGCCGGCGACGAGTACATCATCGCTTCGGAATCGGTGGTGCTGGACATCCTCGGCTTCGATCTGATCGACGATCTCGCGCCCGGCGAGTCGGCCCTGATCACGCTCGACGGCAAGCTGCACCGCCACCAGAGCGACCAGGCCCGGTCGCACACGCCCTGCATCTTCGAATACGTGTATTTCGCCCGGCCCGATTCGATGATCGACGACCTGTCGGTCTACAAGACCCGGCTCCGGATGGGCGAGAAGCTGGCCGAGAAGATCCTGCGCGAGTGGCCGGATCACGACATCGACGTGGTCATCCCGATTCCCGACACCAGCCGCACGGCCTGCCTGCCGCTGGCCCAGATGCTGGACGTGAAGTACCGCGAGGGCCTGATCAAGAACCGCTATATCGGCCGGACCTTCATCATGCCGGGCCAGGCCGAGCGAGCCCGGTCGGTGCGCCGCAAGCTCAATACGATCGAACTGGAATTCCGCCGGAAGAACGTGCTGCTGGTCGACGACTCGATCGTCCGCGGCACCACCTCGCGCCAGATCATCCAGATGGCGCGCGATGCCGGGGCGAAGAACGTCTACATGGCCTCGGCGTCGCCGCCGGTCCGCCATCCCAATGTCTACGGCATCGACATGCCGGCGGCCAGCGAACTGGTGGCCGCGGGTCGCAGCGTCGAAGAGGTGCGCCAGCTGATCGGCGCCGATCGCCTGATCTACCAGGACCTGGACGACCTCGAGGCGGCCGTGCGCGGCAAGAACACCGCGATCGACGGCTTCGATTCCTCGTGCTTCAACGGCCGCTACGTGACCGGACTGGCCGACGGCTACCTCGAGGCGCTGGAGAAGAAGCGCAGCGACGCGATCAAGGAACAGCGACGCGCGGCGGGGTAGGGGCGGCGCACGATGGCACCGGTGAGCGGCGCGGCCGAATGGAATGCACTGTTCGGGCACCTGATCCGGTGGCTCGGCAATCTCCGTCGCGCGGGAAGGGCGCGAAAGCTGGAGTCGAAGCGCGCGCTGCGCGACGTCATCGGTGCGGTGCGGCGCACCACGGTGATTCTTCGCGCCGCCGAGCAGGGTGTGGTGCCGCCGTCCGACCGGGCCGAACTGGCCGAGCGCTGGACAGAACTCGGCTTCCGGCTCGAGGACCTGGGCCTTTCGAAGCTGGCGAAGCGCTGCGAGATCCGCGGCCGGCTCGGGGCCGATCCGGACCGCTTCGACGCCGAATTCCTCGAACGCGCCGACATCCAGCTCGAACGCATCGAGCGGCTGGCGCGGCTGACGCTGCGCGAACTCGACCGGACGTAGACTTCGACCCAACCGACAGGCCGCGAACGCGGCGAGGAAGACGCATGAACGGCGGACACGTACTGCAGATCCTGGGCCTCATCCTGCTGCTGATCGGCGGCGCGGGCGTGGCGTTCCAGCTGACCGGGAACGGACAGCCCGTGATGTGGCTCGGCGCGATCGGACCGATCGTCATGGGCTCGGCGATCCTGTTCATTGGCCGCATGGTCAGTCGTGAGCGCTGAGCCGCTTCGCGTGCGCCTCGGCGCGGTACTCCTGCCGTGTCTGTTCGCGCTGGGCTGCGCCGGCCCGGCGGATCCGAGCGCCGCGCCGCGCTCCGTGGCCGTCGAACCGCGCGGCGAGTTCGCGACGATCGAGATCGACGACCAGCACCGGATCATCGAGCGGCTCGCCGCGCGGGAGGCAGCCGCCGTCGAGCAGGTCCTCGCCGCACCGGAGCGCTACAACCCGGCCGTGCTCTATGCGCTGTCGGCGGCGCTGTTCGAGCAGGACCGCAAGCGCGAAGCGGCGTTCTGGTTCTATTCCGGTCAGCTCAAGGCGCGCAGCGATGCCAACAAGGCGCTGGACACCGGCGCCCACCAGGCGGTCTCGGTCCTCAACGAGCGCTACGGCGGGCCGATCAATACCTGGACCTTCCAGGACCGCGCGCTGTTGAGAACCGTCGTCGAACGCGTCGTCGAGGCCGACCGCGAGGCCGCCCGCAACTACGACCCGCGCTGGATCGCCCTGCACGGCCTCGACGCGTTCACCGAAGACACCCTCCGCTTCGTCGACGAATCGGCCTGGCCCGACATCGACGAGACGACCCGCAGTGACTACCTGGCCAACTTCCATCGCGCGATGGACGCCATGGACGCGCGCGATGCGGCGGCCGATGCGAAGTAGCGCTCCGGTCGCAGGTGGGCCGAAGATCACTCGCTGTTGATTCGTCGGACCGACAATTCCAGCATGACCGATCTTGCCATCGTCTGGTTCCGCCGCGATTTCCGCCTGGCCGACAACCCCGCCCTGGACCACGCGCGGAAGCACCATCAACGGGTGCTGCCCGTCTACATCCATGATCCCGAGGTCCTGGGCAACTGGGCGCCGGGGGCGGCCAGCCGCTGGTGGCTGCACCACGCGCTGGCCGACCTGGCCGAACGGCTGGACGACCGCGGCGCGCCGCTGGTCCTGCGCGAGGGGGCGGCCGGCGACGAGCTGGCGCGGCTGGTCGAGGAGACCGGCGCCGGCGCGGTCTACTGGAACCGGTTGTACGAGCCGGCGATCGTCGAGCGCGATACGACGATCAAGTCGGACCTGAAGGGCCGGGGCCTCGACGTCGAGAGCTTCCGCGCCGCGCTGCTGTTCGAACCCTGGGAGCTGCTGCGCGACGGCGAGCGGTTCTACAAGGTCTTCACCCCGTACTGGAAGCGGATGCAGGCCGACTGGCGCGCCGTGTCCAGCCGGCCCGAGCCACGCGAGCTGACCGGTCCCTCCGAGGTGCCGGATTCCGTTTCGCTGGACGACCTGGCGCTGCTGCCGGACATCGACTGGGCCGATGGCCTGCGCGACCGCTGGGAGGTCGGCGAACTGGCCGGCCGCCGTCGGCTGGACCATTTCGTCGACGACGGTGTCGCCGACTACGAGAACGAGCGCGACCGGCCCGACCATCGCGGCACCTCGTCGCTGTCGCCGTACCTGCATTTCGGCCACGTCTCGCCGGTCCAGGTGGTCGAGGCCCTGGAACCGTCCGGCGAGCTGCCGGGCGGCAAGGGACCGCTGGGCTTCGTCCGCGAGCTGGCCTGGCGCGAATTCTCGACGCTGTTGCTGTTCCACAACCCGGACCTGCCCGATACACCGATGCAGGAAAAGTTCGCCGACTTCCCGTGGCGCACGCGCGAGGACTACGCCGACGATCTCGAGACCTGGACGCGCGGCAGGACCGGCGTGCCGATCGTCGACGCCGGCATGCGCGAGCTGTGGCACGAGGGCTGGATGCACAACCGGGTCCGGATGATCGTTGCCTCCTACCTGACCAAGAACCTGTTGATCCCGTGGCAGGAAGGGGCGAAGTGGTTCTGGGACACGCTCGTGGATGCCGATCTCGGCAACAACACCCAGGGTTGGCAGTGGACCGCCGGCTGCGGCGCCGATGCCGCGCCGTATTTCCGTGTCTTCAACCCCGAACTGCAGGCCGACAAGTTCGACCCCGACGCCGCCTACATCCATCGCTGGTGCCCCGAGCTGGAGGGGCTGGACCTCAAGCAGCTGAAGAAGCTCGACGACGCCGAGCGCAGGCGGCGCGGCTATCCGCCGATGCAGGTCGACCTGAAGGCCAGCCGCCAGCGGGCGCTGGACGCCTACCAGGCCATCAAGGGCTGATCCGAGGGACTGCGCCGGCGGCCTGCCGGCGCACTTGCCATCAGGTCGTCCGCGGGTCCACGTGGCGGTGGTAGCACCAGTGCCACGGCTCCCAGTCGATGTTGTGCCGGTTGTTGTTCGGGTACGACTCGTGAAAGCCATACATGCCGGCCCGGGCCTTCAGCCATTCGTAGGCACGCGACATCGAGAACTCGGCGCTCAGCGGGGAAACGCCCGGCGTGGTCAGGTCCAGCGCGCAGCCGCTGTGATGCTCGCTGTAGCCCGGCGCAGCGCTACTGCGAAGGATCCGACCCATCGGGGTGTTGGCGTTCAGTTTCTTGCGGATCAAGCCGGCCTGGTAGGCCACGGTGCGAAAGCCGGACACCGGCTGCAGCTCGATGTTGCTGCGCTGGGCATCGGTCTTCATGGCTTTCCAGGCGTCCGCGGCGGCCCGGTCGAGCTGGATGTCGCGGTCGAAGATGTCGGCGCCGATCGACAGGCAGTCGGTGTTCTCCGGAATCATCCGCAGCCGATAGCGTACGCCGTAGTTGGACGGAATGCCCAGTTCGCGATGCAGCTCGGCAACCCGCCGTTGCCAGTCCTCGGCGTCCTCGACGAGATCGCGCGCCAGCGTCACCGGCTCGCCTTCACCGGCGGTGACGGTGGCCTGGTAGCCGAGCTTCTCCATGAACGACCAGGCCTGCGGTTTGACCGTGCACTCCAGCCGACCGATGCCGAAGGAGCGGGCATGTTTCTCGACCGCCCGGACCAGCCTGCGCGTTGCGTCGGCGTGCGCGGCCTTGGGGTCGAGGTACATCGCCATCAGGCGCGCTCGATCGAGGTCCAGCGCCGCCATGCCGACCAGCTGGCGATTCTCGATCGCGATCAGCAGCGACTCGTCCGGCAGCAGCTTCAGCAGGTTCTTTTCGATGTTCTCCCGCTGGGTCGCGGGTTGGGTCTTCATCAGGTCCGGGAGTCGGTTCCGGATCAGTCCGGCCAGGCGGGAAAGTTCGGCTCGGCGGGCAGGGCGAATGCGCAGGGTGGGATTCATCAAGGGGCCTTGAGTCTCGATCGGGGTGGATTGCTATAGTTCGTATCCCCCCTGGAAACGGTACGCAGCCTTGAAAACGCTCGTAGTATCGCTGATTTTCCTGCCGTTTGCAGCCGTCGTGCTGGCCGTTCCACTGCATCGCCTGGTGCTTCCACTGTGGCCCGAACCGGTGGTCGAACGGCTGGACGCCGATAACCGACCGGTGCTCGAACCGGCCAGCCGGGTCGACGCACCGGCAACGGTCCGCTCCCGGCCGCACAGCGCCGCGGTCATCGACCGGGTCGACGGGGCGCCGATTCTCGGCTACGTGGTCGGCCTGCGCGACGCCGACGGGGTCACTCGGCCGCCACCGGCCGACGGATTCTGGTGGCCGGCCGTCGTGCTGCCCGAGTGCACGCTCGGCGTCAGTCGGCAGCGCGTCGTCGACTGGCTGCCGTGCGCCGGCATCGAGCGGGTTCACCATCCCAACCGCCTGAGCTCTGTGGCCCGGTTCCGGGTCGCACTCGATCGGCTGCTCGGCGCCCCGCCGGTCATTCCGGTCGACGCGCTGCGTCATGAAACCGAAACGAACGCCGGGTAGTCTTGCCTCGGTTCGGGGTCGGGCAAGTGGACTCCGGACCGGCCCGCTCCCGGCGCGGTGCCGAGGCTCCAATCGCTTTCGAGCGCCTGCGGACCCCGCGGGCGCTTTTTTTTTGGGCGAGGGGCTCGTGTTGCTTTCGTTCTCCGTGGTGCTCGCCCGCGCTCGCTGGCCTCCAGTCACCGGTCAACAGCCCCGGTCAAGCCCTCCGCATCGGCGATGTCGTCGAGGCCGTGGACAGCCATCAGCAGCCGTTCGAAGCCCAGGGCGACGCCGGCGCAGTCGGGCAGGCCGGCGTCGAGGGCGGCCAGCAGGGCATCGTCGACCGGCATTTCCGGGCGGCCGAGGCTGCGCCGGGTCGCGTTGTCGGCCTCGAAGCGACGGCGCTGCTCGGCCGGGTCGGTCAGTTCGTGGTAGCCGTTGGCCAGCTCCAGCGGTCCGGCGAAGACTTCGAAGCGCTCCGCGGTGCGTGGGTCATCCGGGCTGAGTCGGGCCAGTGCGGCCTGGCAGGCCGGAAAACGCTGGATGACGGTCAACCGGCCGGGCGCCAGGCGAGGCTGGATGCGCATCGCCAGCAGCCAGTCGTACAGGCCGCTGCGATCGAGCCCGTCCGGGGCCTCGGGCAGCGCCTCGGCAATCCGTTCGACATCGGCCCGGTGCGGGTCGAAGCCGAGCACGGCGCGGGCCTCGTCGGTCCAGTGGGTCTGGACCACGGTCCAGTCGCGGTCCGGTCCGGCATGGCGGATCAACGCGATCACCTCGTCGGCCAGGCGCCGGGCGTCGAACCCCGTGCGGTACCACTCCAGCATCCAGAATTCGCGGCGGTGATGTCGGCCGTGTTCGCCGGCGCGGACCACCGGCCCCAGTTCGTACAGGTCGCCGGCGCCGGCGGCCAGCAAGCGCTTGTGGGCATATTCCGGCGAGGTCCTCAGATAGCCGCCGTCGGCCAGCGCGACGCTGTCGAGGTGGACGTCGGTGACGCCGGCGACGGTGAGCTCGGTGCCGACCTCGAGCACGTCGCGCTCGGCGAAGAAAGCGCGGATGCGGGCGGCCAGGCCGGCGCGCCGGGCCAGCCGTCGGCGCAGCGGCGTGCTCATGCCGCCGGTCCGGTGCCCGGCAGCGGGTCGGCCAGCCGACCGATCTTCAGCCTGAGGCCGATCCGGTCGAGCTGGGTACGCTGCAGCGCAAGGCTGCGCGAAGACAGCGGATGGCGTCCCGCCCAGCCCTCGGGCAGCAGCAGGGTCAGCCGCTTGCCGTCGGACTGCAGCGCGAAGTCGGGCAGGTCGCTGTCGGAGCGCGAACGGCACAGTGCAACCGACAGCCGGATCAGCGCCAGCATCACCCGGGCCGCGTCGCGCAGTCGTTCGGGCAGGGCCTCCAGTGCATCGCCCGGAATCCGGCGGCGCTGGTAGCGCAGCAGGAAGGCCATCAGCTCCTGTTCCTGGCGCGAGAAGCCGGCCATGTCGGCGTGTTCGACCACGTAGGCGCTGTGCAGCTGGTAGTGGCTGTGGGCGATGCCGAGGCCGATCTCGTGCAGACGGCAGGCCCAGTCGAGCAGGTCGTGGTGGGCGCGCCGAAGTGCGTGGGCTTCGGCCACCTGCTCGAAGCCGGCCAGCGCGAAGTCGCGCACGCGCTCGGCCTGGGCCCGGTCGACGCCGAACCGCTCGGCCATTGCAACGACGCTGGTCTCGCGCGGGTCGCGGTGCTCCAGTCGGCCGAACAGGTCGACCAGCACGCCTTCGCGCAGCGCGTAGGGACTGATGTCGAGCCGCTCGATGCCGAAGCTGTCCATGCAGGCCTCGAGAATCAGCAGACCGCCGGCGATCACCGGCTGACGGCGGGTCGAGAGTCCGGGCAGCTCGATGGCCTCGGTCCGGCCGGCCGCCAGGACCCGGCGACGCAGGTCGGCCAGATCGCCCGGCGACAGCGGGCGCGGCGTTTCCCCATCGCGGGCGGCGCAGATGGCCTGCAGCGCGCGGATCGTCCCCGAAGTGCCGATGGCTCGCTGCCAGCCGACCCCGCGCAGGTTGGCCTGGACGGCCAGCAGCTCCTCGGCGATTTCCTCGCGCATCCGGATCCAGGCGCGTTCGGTGATCCGTCCGTCCGGGAAGGCCTTCCGAGTGACCGATACGCAGCCGTATTGAAGGCTTTCGGTCAGCTCGGGATCGCGGCTGCGGCCGGCGACGATCTCGGTCGAGCCGCCACCGATGTCGATGACCACACGGGCCGCTTCCTGGGTGGCGGTGCCCAACCGCGCGCCGAGCCAGACCAGGCGGGCTTCTTCGCGTCCGCTGATGATGTCGATCGGACAGCCCAGCGCGGTTTCGGCCACGACCAGGAATGGCCGGGGCGACCGGAGCCGGCGGAAGGTCTGGGTGCCGACCGCGCGAATCTGGCGATTGGGGATGCCGGCCAGCCGCTGGCCGAACCGGGCCAGGCAGCCGAGCGCCCGGTCGTGGGTTTCGCGATCGAGCTGTCCTTCGTCGTCCAGCCCGCCGGCGATGCGCACCATTTCGCGGATCCGGTCGATGACTCGCAGCTCGCCGTGTTCGCGGCGGGCCACCACCATGTGGAAGCTGTTGCTGCCGAGGTCGACGGCGGCGTAGAGATCGCGTTCGGGCATGCAGCGGGTGGACGGCCGGATCGAGGTCCCGATGATACCCGTCGCCGACTCAGCCGGCGTCGCGGGCGCGCTCGATCAGCGTTTCCTGCAGCCGGCGCGGCGCGTCACCGTCGTCCGGCCAGGCGTGTCGGTAGCTGCCGTCGGGTTCGAGGATCCAGGCCTCGCGGTTGTCGGCGTAGGCCAGTTTGATCGCCTCCTCGAAGACCCGCGCGGCCAGTTTCGGCTCGAGCAGCGGGAAGGCGGCCTCGACGCGCTGGAACAGGTTGCGCTCCATCCAGTCGGCGCTGGAGGCCCAGGTCTCGGGCTCGCCGCCGTTGATGAAACAGTAGACGCGTGAATGCTCGAGGAAGCGGCCGAGGATCGAGCGCACCTGGATGGTTTCCGACAGGCCGGGTACACCGGGCCGCAGGCAGCAGGTGCCGCGGACCACCAGCCGGATCGGCACCCCGGCGCGCGAGGCGCGGTAGAGCGCGCGGATCACGCGCGGCTCGGTCAGCGAGTTCATCTTGGCATGGATGCCGCAGGGCCGGCCTGCGGCGGCATGGGCGGCTTCGCCTTCGATTCGTTCGAGCAGCCAGTCGTGCAGGTCGAACGGCGACTGGACCAGGTGGGCGAGCTTCGGTGCCCGGCCCAGACCGGACAACTGCTGGAACAGCAGGTGGACGTCCTGGCCGAAGTCCGGGTCGGCGGTCAGCAGCGCGAAATCGGTATAGCCCTTGGCCGTGCCCTGGTGGTAGTTGCCGGTGCCGAGATGAACATAACGCTTCAAGCGGCGCCGTTCGCGGCGCACGATCAGCATCATCTTGGCGTGGGTCTTGTGGCCGACCACGCCGTAGACGACCTGCACGCCGGCTTCCTGCAGCCGGGTGGCCAGCGTGATGTTGGCTTCCTCGTCGAAGCGCGCGCGCAACTCGACGACCACGGTCACGTCCTTGCCGGCCCGCGCGGCTTCGATCAGCAGGCTGACCATCGCCGAGTCGGCGCCGGTGCGGTACAGCGTCTGCTTGATCGCCAGCACGTCCGGGTCGGCCACGGCCTGGCGCAGCAGCTCGACGGTGGGCGCGAAGCCGTCGTAGGGGTGGTGCAGCAGCCAGTCGCGCCGGCGCAGCGCGGCGAACAGGTCGTTGCCGGCGGCCAGCGGCGCCGGCAGCGCCGGCTGGAACGGCGGGTAGAGCAGATCGGGGCGGTCGGCGTCGTCGCACAGCGCGACCATCCGGTTGAGGTTGACCGGACCGTCGCAGCGGTACACATCGTCGTCGTCGAGCCCGAACTTCGTGGTCAGCAGCTTGGCGACGTGCTCGGGGCAGTTCTCCGCCAGCTCCAGCCGGACAGCCTGGGCGAAGCCGCGTTCGAGCAGCTCGCCTTCCAGCGCCCGGGCGAGGTCCTCGATTTCCTCCTCGTCGACGAACAACTCGGAGTTGCGGGTGACGCGGAACTGGTAGCAGCCGCGCACCTTCATTCCGGGGAACAACTCGTTGATGAACTCGTGAAGGATCGAGGACAGGAACACGAAGTCGTTTCCGCCCTTGCTGTAGCTCTTCGGGATGCGGATCAGGCGCGGCAGCGAGCGCGGTGCGCGGACCAGCGCCAGGCCGGGATCGCGGCCGAAGGCGTCTCGGCCTTCGAGCTCGACGGCGAAGTTCAGCGACTTGTTCAGGATGCGCGGGAACGGGTGGACCGGGTCCAGCCCCAGCGGGCTGAGCACCGGCATCAGTTCACGGCGGAAGTGGCCGTGCAGCCACTTGTGCTGCTTTTTCGACCACTTCGAACGTTTCAGGATCCGGATGCCCTCGCCCTTGAGCGCGGGCGTCAGTTCGTCGTTGAGCACCCGGTACTGGGCCTGGACCAGCTCCGAGACCGCCGCCCGGATCGCCTCCAGCGTAGCCGCCGGAGTCAGGTTGTCCGGACCGGGTTGCTGCGCGCCGTGCTGCAGACGCTGCCGGATCGAGGCGACCCGAACTTCGAAGAATTCGTCGAGGTTGGTGCAGGAGATGCACAGGAAACGGACCCGCTCGAGCAGCGGAATGCCCGGGTCGCGGGCCAGTTCCAGCACCCGGCGGGTGAAGCACAGCAGGCTGAGTTCGCGGTTGAGATACAGCGAGGGCGCGTCGAGATCGTCGTCGGTCCAGTGTGGTAGCGGGGCGGCCTGCTGCGGGATGCGGGCCGCCGGCCCGCTGGAAGGATCGGTGTCGGTCGAGTCGGCGTCGGTCGGGTCGCGGTCGGCCATTCAGACTACGTCGGAGAAACGATAGCCGTGGCCGCGCACGGTCTGGACGTAGCCGGCATGGCCGGTCGGTTCCAGCGCCTTGCGCAGCCGGCGGATGTGGACATCGACGGTGCGCTCCTCGACCGCCCGATCGTTGCCCCAGAGTTCGTTGAGCAGCTGGCCGCGGCTCCAGGCCCGGCCGGGGTGCTGCATGAACAGCCGCAGCAGGCGGTATTCGGTCGGCCCCATGTTCAGCGGCCGACCCTCGGCCAGGGCGCGACGCTGTTCCGGATCCAGCACCAGTGCGCCGACCTGCAGCCGGGGCGCGGTGGGGGACGGGGTCGATGCATCGGCTGCGGCGGTCTCGGGCCGGGCACGCCGCAGCACCGCGCGCACGCGCGAGATCAGTTCTCGGGTGGAGAACGGCTTGACGACGTAGTCGTCGGCGCCGGAATCCAGCCCCTGTGTCCGGTCGCGCTCGCTGCCGCGCGCGGTCAGCAGGATGATCGGGATGTCCTTGTAGTCGTCGCGATCGCGCAGCGTGCGGGTCAGCTGCAGCCCGTCGAGACCGGGCATCATCCAGTCCAGCACGATCAGGTCGGGGTGCGGCGAATCGGCCAGGCGCGCCAGTGCCTGGTCGCCGTCGGCGGCGACGTCGACGTCCATTTCGGCGCGATTCAGGCTGAAGGCCAGCATGTTTCGGATCGGTGCCTCGTCATCGACGATCAGGATTCGCGGTTTCATTATGGACCGAACCAGGGAGAGTCCGTTCCATTATTCGGTCCCGGATGACTGATTCGTTACAGTCAGTTTTCGTTTCGGTGAACGCTGAGCGGTGCCGGAATCAGCGCAGCCGGCGGGCCTGCTCACCACGCAGCTGGTCCAGCCGGGCGGTGATCCGGGCACGCTGGTAGTAGTCCAGCGTGTCCCGATCGAGGATTCGCTCGAGTTGCTCGATGGCCTGCGTCAGCCCGCCGCGCTGGTAGTAATTCTCGGCCACCACCTCGGCGGCCCGGACCGGATCGCCCGACCGATCGGCGGCATAGGCCAGCAGTTCGCTGACGTCGAGGTCCTCCGGTCGGCGCCGCAGCTCGGTGGCCAGGATCTCGGCGGCGCGCCCGGCCATCTCCGGCGAACCGGCCCGCAGCAGGGCCCGGGCGTAGGGCACCGCCACGATCTGGCTGTGACCGTAGGCGGCATACAGTCGACCATAGGCCTCGAGCGCCTGCTCGATGCGCTGGCGGGCCATCAGCAGGTCGGCCTCGAGCAGTCGGTAGAGTTGATGGTCCGGCGATCGCTCCAGCAGCCAGGTCAACTGGTCCTCGGCCTCGGCGTGCCGCGAGGCGTCGATCAAGGCCAGCGCCAGGCCGTAGCGATTGCCGGCTTCCGTGCCCTCGTCCCTGGCCAGCCGACCGCGGAAGTACTCGATGGCTTCGTCGGGCTGGCGGGCCATCAGCACGCGCAGCCGGGCCTGGACCAGGTGAAATCGGTCGTCTTCGATCGGCCGGCGTACGGTCAGCCGCTCGGCCCGGTCGCGCGCTTCGGCGACTCGGCTGACCGTCAGCGGGTGAGTGCGCAGGTATTCCGGTGGCCCCGCGCCCATCGAGCGCGAAGCGCGGTTCAGCGTGCTGAAGAATGCCGCCATGCCGCCCGGGTCGTAGCCGGCCCGCGCCATCAACTGGATGCCGATGCGGTCGGCCTCGGATTCGTTCTGCCGGGTGAAGTTGATCTGGGACTGCTGGGCCAGGCCGACGCCGGTGGCCAGTACGCCCTGCGCGGTCTCGGCGTCCATGCCGCCGGCCAGGCTGCCGGCCAGCACCAGGCCCATGGTCGCCAGCAGCATCGGGAACGACATGGCCTGCTGTGCCTCCATGCCGCGCTGGAGGTGATTCTGGGTGACGTGGGCAATTTCATGCGCGACCACGCCGGCGACTTCGTCGGGGCCGTCGGCGGCCAGGATCAGGCCTGCGTTCAGCGCGATCACGCCGGCCGGCGCAGCGAAGGCATTGATGCCCGGAATCCGCAGCACGTGGAAGTGGAAGTCGCGGTCGCGGTTGTCGGAATGCATCACCAACCGATAGCCCATGTCCTGGAAATAGGCGCTGACGATGGCATCCTCGATCAGCAGCCGTTCCTGGCGCATGTACAGACGGAAATCGCGTGGAAATGCGCGCTCCTGGTCCGGCGGCAGCACCTGGCCGGTGCCGCCCATGTCGGGCAGCCGGACGTTGTCCTGGGCCGGCGCCGGCAAGCCGATCACGAGCAGCACCAGCGCCATCAGCAGGCAGCCGAGCCGGCGCAGTTCTCCGGATCGGCCTGGCGCGGTCGGCAGCGAGTGTGGGTGAGGTTGCTTGGCAGTCATCCCGGGCAGCGGTGGGCGTTGATCGATATGCAAGAATACGGCATGCAGTTCATCCAGCGTTCAGACCGGTGATCGCCGCTTCGGGTTCCGTCGCGGCGTTCTGGTGGCGGTTGCGCCCGGGCGCGATCGAGCTGGCGGCCCTCGACGCAGCGCTGGCCTGCGACGGGCCGCGGCCGGCCGTGTTCCTGCAGGGCCGGGCGGTGGACTGGCTGAGCGAACCGACCGGGCTGACGGCTCCGCGTCGCGCCGGCGCCGATTGGCAGGTCTGCATCGGCTCGTGGCGACGACGGAATTCCGAGCCGCTGCCGGCGCCGTTCCGACCGGCCACGCTGGCCCGGTGGATCGATCGCATCTGTCCGGATCGATCCGACCGGCCGGGACCGGAACTCGTGTTCGACGTCGGCCGCGCGCCCGTGGATGGGCGCGATCGCATCGAGACCCTCGAGCCGATCCTGGCCGCCGCCTCGCTCGATCGCGACGTGACCGTGCTGGTCCATGGACAGGGTCGCGATCACCTGGCCGGACCGGGGTCGGAAGCCTGGGACCAGCTGGCCGATTTCGAGCTGGCCGCGCTGGCGGTGGTCTGCGCTGCCGACGACCCTCGACCGCGGCTCGGAAACCTCATCGGGCCCGAACGCGCGGCCCGCTTGCGCGACGAAGCCTTTAAACTAGTGACGCTGTGATCGATGAGTGCCCAGTCCGATCTGATCGTCGACGGGAAACGTATCGCACTGGATGACGATGGCCACCTGGTGGCCTCGTCGGACTGGAGCGAAGCGGTCGGCCGGGCGCTGGCCGAACGTGCCGGCCTGCGGCTCGATGACCGCCACTGGTGGTTGATCCGGTTCGTCCGCGACCACCACGCGCGCTACGGAATGCCGCCGCTGATGCGGGTCGTGATCCGCGCGATGCGCGAGCAGACCGATCAGGCCGACGCCTCCAGCCGAACGCTCTACCGGATGTTTCCGGAAGGGCCGATCCGTGAAGCGTGTCGCTACGCCGGCCTGCCGCGACCCGAGTCCTGCATCTGACGCGTCGCTCGGCCATCGATCCCGACAGCCTGAATCACCGATATCCACCCCGACCCCGCGGTCGGGATCGCGACCGAGGAGCCGTTCCAATGAGCCACGCCATCGTCATGTACTGTCGCGCCGCCTGCCCGTACTGCGTGGCAGCGCGCAATCTGTTCAAGCGCAAGAACGTCCGGTGGACCGAGGTCTCGCTGGACGCCGAGCCGGACAAGCGCGCCGAGATGATCGAGCGGACCGGGCGCAGGACCGTGCCGCAGATCTTCATCGGCGACCATCATGTCGGGGGCTTCGACGACCTCGACGCGCTCGAGCAGGAAGGCCGGCTCGACCGCCTGCTGGCCGGTTGAATGCGCTGGATACCGCTTCTTCTTCAAGGACACGCATCGTGACCACCACCATTACCGTCATCCGCGGCGACGGCATCGGCCCGGAAATCATGGACGCCACGCTCGGCGTGCTCGACGCGCTCGGCTGCGGCTTCGAGTACGACCACCAGCGTGCCGGCCTGGCCGCTCAGGACACCGACGGCACGCTGCTGCCGCAGGCCACGCTGGAATCGATCGAGCGCAACCACGTCGTGCTCAAGGGCCCGCTGACCACGCCGATCGGCGGTGGGTTCCGGTCGCTGAACGTCGAACTGCGCAAGCGCTTCGACCTGTACGCCAATGTCCGGCCGGCGATCAGCTTTCCGGGCACCCGCTCGCGCTACGACAACATCGACCTGATCACGGTGCGCGAGAACACCGAAGGCGCCTACCTGGCCGAAGACGCGTTGACCACGGCCGACGGCAATCGGGCCGAGTCGAAGATGATCGCGACGCGCGCAGGCTGCGAGCGGGTCGTCCGCTATGCCTTCGAGCTGGCCCGCAAGGCCGGTCGGCGCAAGGTCACCGCGGTCCACAAGGCCAACATCCTGAAGGATGTCTCGGGGCTGTTCCTCGAGGTGGCGCGCGGCATCGCCGCCGACTACGACGACATCGAGTTCAACGACATGATCGTCGATAACTGCGCGATGCAGCTGGTGATGAACCCGGAACGTTTCGACGTGATGGTGACCACCAACCTGTTCGGCGACATCATTTCCGATCTCTGCGCCGGCCTGGTCGGTGGCCTCGGCCTGGCGCCCGGGGCCAACATCGGCGATCGTGCGGCGATGTTCGAGGCCGTTCATGGTTCGGCGCCGGACATCGCCGGGCAGGGAATCGCCAATCCCTGCGCGCTGCTGCTGGGCGCGGCCCAGATGCTCGATCACCTGGACATGAACGATCGGGCGGTGAGGTTGCGCGCGGCGATCCGCGAAACGATTTCGGCGGCCGACCGGGTCACCCCCGACCTCGGCGGCACCGGCACCACCCGCAGTTTTTCCGAGGCCCTGATCGAGCGGCTGGCCGACTGAGCCGGTCCCGGCCGCGCGTTGTTGTTCTTTCGCAACATCAGGCCGTGCTCCGAACCCCCCTTGATTACGAGCTTTTCAGGGGGATCGCGGCGCTGGGGTCGGAGGGGCGCGGAAAAAGCGTTGTATTTTTGCCAAACGAACGGGTAGACTGCCGTAGAATGACGTCGCATCCTGAGTCCGGGGACACCGAAACACGATGATTCGGCGATTCCATATCGCAATCGCAGCCGCTGCCGCCCTGCTGGTTCTACCGGCCACCTCGGTTCGTGCCGCACCGACCGGCCTGATGCCGGGGTCGGCATTCGGCGTGACCTGGTCGCTGCTCGGGATGGAGCTGGGCCCGTGGGAGGCCTACCTGGCCCACGAGCTGACTCCGGACCTGCCGCGCATCCAGCGCGCCCCGCGGCCCGAGATCAGCTGGCTGCAGATCGACCGGGACGTGGTCCTGCCGGCGTTTGCCCATCCCTTGCTCGGTGATGGTCGCCACGGCCTGGCGCTGTTCTCGACGTCGTTGACCGAACACGCGCCGATGAGCTTCTCGGCACCGTCTGCCGGTCAGCGCGGCGGGCTGTCCTTCCAGCGTTCGATGATGCTCTCGGGCATCTCGCGCCAGCTGTCGGACCGCAACCGGATCAGCGTCTCGGCGGTGCTGGCCGCGCAGCAGTTCAGCCACTCGATGCTCGATACCCAGGTGTTCGACCAGATGAGCGGCGGGGCGCTGAACCCGTTTCCGGATCCCGACCTGGCGCCGGCCGCCGGCCTGTACGCCCAGGAACGCGAACGCTCGCAGGGCGCCGGCCTGAGGCTCGGATTCGAGACCGAAGTCGCGCCTCGCCTGATGCTCAGCGCCGCCTACCAGTCGCGGATCAACATGGACGAGCTGGCCAGCCTGCGCGGCGTCCACGGGTTTTCGGCCGATCTCGACATTCCCTCGCGGATGCAGATGGGCCTGGATCTGCGCGCATCGAGTCGGACGGTGTTCACGATGGCCGTCTCGCAGGTGTTCTACAGCGAGGTCGGTGCCTTTCCCAGTCGATCGCTGCCGGCGCGCTTCAACGCGCTGCTCGGCGACAGCACCAGCCCCGACTTCGAGTGGAACGACCTGACCGTCTACAGCTTCGGGCTGCGCTGGCAGCACGAGAGCGATCTCGAATTCCGCGTCGACTACCACACCCGTTCGCAGCCGATGCCGACCGCGCCGGCGCTGGCCAGCGCGTTGTCCGACGAGCTGGCCCAGCAGAGCATCCTGGTCGGCATCGGCAAGGGCCTGGGCAAGCGCGCCCGGATCGATCTGTCGGCCACCTATGCGCCGCCGGAGTTCGCGTTCGGGGGCAACGTCCTCGGCGTGGTCAGCGACCGTCTCGACCAGGCCGTCGAAGTCGCTGCCCGGCTGAACTTCTCGTTCTGACCGCCTCCCGATCCGCGTCCCGCGCCCGGGCCTGTCCCGGGACCGCGGCGTGATGCGCGGATGAAACGGTTCCGCAGTATCCGGGCGCTATAATCCCTGCCATGTTCGCGCAGATTCGCCAGTGGTACGAACGGAACTTCTCCGACCCGCAGGTCGTCATCCTGGCGATCCTGCTGATTCTCGGCGTAGTGCTGGTGGTGACCTTCGGCAAGATGCTGGCACCGGTGTTCGCCAGCGTGGTCGTCGCCTACCTGCTCGAAGCACTGGTGCTTCGGCTTCAGCGCTTCGGCGTGCCGCGACTGATGGCGGTGCTGGCGGTGTTCGTCGCGTTCATGGCCACGGTGCTGGTGCTGTTCTTCTACATCACGCCGATGATCACCCGCCAGCTGGGCCAGGCGCTGGCCGCGCTGCCGAGCTACATCCGACAGATCCAGACCTACGTCGCCGAACTGCCCGAGCGCTATCCGCAGATCGTCGGCGAAGCGCAGGTCAACGAGATTCTCGGCAAGATCGGCGAAGAAGTCGGCCGGTATTCGAGCACCGTCGTCTCACCGTCCGGGCTGGTCTACCTGATCGGCCTGGTGGTGTTCCTGGTCCTGATGCCGATCCTGGTGTTCTTCTTCCTGAAGGACAAGGACCAGATCCTGAGCTGGTTCCGCCGCTACCTGCCGCGCAATCGCGGGCTGGCGATGTCGGTCTGGCACGAGGTCGACGCGCAGATCGGCAACTACGTGCGCGGCAAGGTGCTGGAAATCCTGATCGTCTGGGTCGTGACCTACGTGACCTTCCTGGCGCTTGGTGTGCCGTTCACGATGCTGATCTCGATGCTGGTCGGATTCTCGGTGATCATCCCCTACATCGGCGCCGCGGTGGTGACGATTCCGGTCGCGATCATCGCCTTCATCGAATTCGGGCTGACCATGCAGTTCGGCTGGGTCCTGATCGCCTACGCGATCATCCAGATGCTCGATGGCAACGTGCTGGTACCGATCCTGTTTTCCGAGGTCGTCAGTCTGCACCCGGTGGCGATCATCGTCGCGGTGCTGGTGTTCGGCGGCATCTGGGGGTTCTGGGGCGTGTTCTTCGCGATTCCGCTGGCCACTCTGGTCAACGCCGTTCTGCGCGCCTGGCCGCGTCAGGAGCCGGACGACGCCGATGGCGCAACGGCGACGACCGCCGAGTCCTGAAGTCGTGCCGTCGACCGAGCCGGTCCGGCTGCAGTTCGATTCCACCACGTTCGATGCCGATCGCGGCGATCTTGACCTGCGCTGGACGCTGATCCGCGGCGCCTCGACGCAGCGGCTCGGGGAACGCTTCGAATTCGGTCCCGGCCCGGCGCCGACCGGGCTGCGGCGCACCGCGTTCGACGCCGCCGTACGCCTGCTGCATCGCATCGCCGGGGTCAGTTACTGGAAGACCGCCTGCCGAGGCACTGTCGAGCTGAGCCCGCTGCCCGATCCCGAGCAAGCCGCGCTGCTGACCGCCGTGTATCGCGACGGCCTGGCCGAGCTGGCCTGGCGAAACGGCCTGGACGCGCCGTGGTGGCCGGCGTTTCCGGTGGTCTCGAACGACGCGCCGCCGGCGCCCGAGCTGGGGCTGGCCGAGCGCGTGCTGGTGCCGATGGGCGGCGGAAAGGACTCGCTGGTCGCGCTGGAGCGCGTCCGGGTCACCGGCCTGCCGTTCGAGACCGTCCAGGTCGGCGGCGCCGGCTTGATCGGCCGGGTCGCCGAACGCACCGGCGTTGCGCACCGGGTGATCGGCCGACGGCTCGATCCGGCGCTGCGCCGGCTCAACGATGCCGGCGCGCTGAACGGACACGTGCCGATTACCGCGATCAATGCCGCGGTTCTCGCGGTGGCCGCGGTGCTGTGGGATGTACGCGACGTGGTCTTCGCCAATGAACGCTCCGCCGACACGCCGACGCTCGAGGTCGGCGGCCGGGCTGTCAATCACCAGTGGGCCAAGAGCCTGGTCTTCGAGGCGGCCTTCGACGACTGGCTGCAGCGCCATGTCGCGGCCGACCTCCGGGTGTTCTCGCTGCTGCGCCGCGACCGCGAGCTGGCCATCACCCGTGAGTTCGCCGGGCTGGAGCGCTACCACGACGTGTTTTCCAGCTGCAATCGCAACTTCCATCTCGATGGTCCGCGCACCGAGCGGTGGTGCGGCGCCTGCCCGAAGTGCCGCTTCGTGTACCTCGCAATGGCCCCGTTCCTCGACCCGCCGCGGATGGGCGCGATCTTCGGTCGCGATCTGCTGGCCGACGTCGACGCGATCGACGGCTTCGCCGAACTGCTCGAGCTCGATGGCCATCGACCGTTCGAGTGCGTCGGCGAGGCCGACGAGGCGCGGGCCGCCGTCCTGGCCCTGGCCGCGGACCCGCGGTGGCAGGCGCACCCGGTGGTGCGCGCGCTGGCCGACCGACTCGGCGAGCGCGACGTGCCTTCGCTGGAGCTGCTGTGCCGGCCCGACGGTCCCGACCGCATTCCGGAGCGATTCCGTGCGCTGGCGGCTGGCTGATCTCGACGGCGCGCGGATCGCGCTGATCGGCTACGGTCGCGAGGGCCGCGCCACGGAGCGGGTGCTGGCCCATCGGGTTCCGGACGCGCGGTTGCAGGTCTTTGCCGAGAGCCCGCCCGAGGTCGAGCCGGTCGCGCCGCTGACCGTCGGCCCGCTGGACGTGGACCCCAGCCGGTTCGACCTCGTGCTGCGCTCGCCCGGCGTCCCGCCGCATCACCCGGGCCTGGCCGCCTGTCGCGAGGCCGGACGGCCGATGACGACCTCCTCGTCGATCTGGTTCGCCGAGCGTTCGACGGACCCGGGCGCGCCGCGGGTCGTCGGCGTCACCGGCAGCAAGGGCAAGAGCACCACCTCGGCGCTGCTGGCCCACCTGCTCGAAGGCAACGGCCGCAGGGTCGAGCTGGCCGGCAACATCGGCCGCCCGCTGATCGAACTGCTCGACGTCGAGGCCGACGTGTTCGTGCTCGAACTGTCGAGCTATCAGCTGGTCGACCTGCACGGACACCCGGACCTCGGCGCGGTGACCCGGCTGTTCCCGGAGCACGCCGACTGGCATGGCGGGATCGAGGCCTACTACGCCGACAAGCTGCGCCTGGCCACACTGCTCGAGGGTCGGCCGCTGTGGTTCAACGCGGCCGACCCGGTCCTGGCCGGTGCCGTCGCCGGATTCGCCAATGCGCGCCCGGTCAATCAGGCGCCCGGCCTGCACGCCCTTGACGACGGGCTCTACCTCGACGACCAGCGCCGTTTCGGCCGGGAGGAATGGGCCCTGCCGGGCCGGCACAACCTCGACAACCTGGTGCTGGCCGCGACCGTGGCCGACGCGCTGGGCATCGACCGCGGCGACGCCCTGGCCACGGCGCGCGATTTCCGCGGCCTGGCCCACCGGCTCGAGGCGCTGGGCTCGATCGACGGCGTGGCCTGGATCAACGACTCGATCTCGACCAGCCCGCACGCGACCCGCGCCGCACTGCGTGCCGATCCGCGTCCGGCGGTACTGATTGCCGGCGGCCAGGCGCGCAGCGCAGATGACGGAGCCTGGGCCGGTGATCTGCCGAAGCTGCGCGGCCTGGTCGGATTGCCGGACACCGGCCCGGATCTGGCCGGCCGCCTGGTTGCGCTGGGCTGCGTCGAGCGCGGGGACATCCGCCAGGTCGAGGGCCTGGACGCGGCCGTGCGGGCCGCCGCCGACCTGGCTCGACCCGGCGACCGCGTGCTGTTGTCGCCGGGTGCGCCGAGCTACCACCGCTTCCGCGATTTCGAGGCGCGCGGCGAGGCGTTCCGCTCGGCGGTCGAGGCGCTGCGGCGAGCGCGCGGCGGGCGCGATTAGCGGCGACAGGGACCTTGGGCGTGGGGTTCGGGCCCTCGGCCCGCGGGGTTCAGAGCGAGCGGTCGACGGCGAAGCGGGCCAGCGTCGCCAGCGCATCCCGCTCCGGCGAATGCGGCAGCGCATCGAGCGCCTGCACGGCGCGGTCGGAGTATTCGACGGCGCGCGCCAGCGATTCGTCCAGTGCGCCGCTGGCGCGCAGGATTTCGCGGACCCGGTCCAGGTCCTCGGTGCCGCCGGAGCGGATCACCCCGGTCAGGAACTCGCGGTCGGCCAGGTCGGCCCGACGCAGCGCCTGGATCAGCGGCAGGGTGACCTTGCCTTCGGCCAGATCGTCGCCGAGGTTCTTGCCCAACGCGCCGTCCTGGCCCGAATAGTCCAGCCAGTCGTCGGTGATCTGGAACGCCTGGCCCAGCGCATATCCGTAGCTGGACAGCGCTTCTTCGAGGCCGTCGTCGGCCCGTCCGATGACCGCGCCGAGTCTCGCCGCGGCGGCGAACAGGCAGGCGGTCTTGTCGCCGATGACCCGCAGATAGCCCGACTCGTCGAGGTCGGCATCGCCGAGCTGCATCAACTGCAGCACCTCGCCGGCGGCGATGGTGTTGGTGGTATCGGCAAGGATCGCCATCACGCGTGGCGATTCCAGCTCGACCATCAACTGGAAGCTTCGCGAATACAGGAAATCGCCGACCAGCACCGACGCGGCGTTGCCCCACACGGTGTGCGCGGCCTGCTGGCCGCGCCGGCGGTCGGATTCGTCGACCACGTCGTCGTGCAGCAACGTTGCGGTGTGAATGAATTCGATCACCGCGGCCAGCTGGATGTGGCCGGTGCCGACGTAGCCGCAGGCCCGGGCGGACAGCAGGTGGACCAGCGGCCGCAATCGCTTGCCGCCGGCCTGGATGATGTATTCGGCGATCTGGTTGACCAGCAGCACGTCCGAGCGCAGCCGATCGCGGATCAGCTGGTCCATCGCGGCGCGATCGGTGCGGGTGTGGTCCATCACCGCGTCGATCGTGCGGGCCTCGGGAATCGGGTGCGCATGGCTCATTGATCGGATTATACGGGCCGAACGGCAACCGGCGGTACACGTCGGTTCGAACCCCGGGAGCGGGCGGGACCGTGTGCTAGACTGGCCAGCCGTTCCGACAACAACTGCAAGGCGACGATTTCATGGCGCGCGGAATCAACAAGGTCATCCTGATCGGCAACCTCGGCGCGGATCCCGAGGTCCGTTACACCCAGTCCAACACGGCAGTCTGCAACCTGCGGCTGGCCACCAGCGAGCAGTGGCGCGACAAGCAGACCGGCGAGCAGCGAGAGAACACCGAGTGGCACAACGTGGTGCTGTTCGCGCGACTCGGCGAGATCGCCGGCGAGTACCTGCGCAAGGGCTCCAAGGTCTACATCGAGGGCCGTCTGCAGACCCGCAAGTGGCAGGACCAGAGCGGTCAGGACCGCTACACCACCGAGATCGTCGCCAACGAGATGCAGATGCTCGACGGCCGCGGCAGCGATGCACCGATGGGCGAAGGCGGCGGCTACGGGCGAGGCCGACCGCAGCAGCCGCAGCAGCCGCAGCGCCAGCCGGCGTCGGCTCCAGCGGCCGACGACGACATGGGCGACGACATCCCGTTCTGAACCACCGCCGGGCCCCGATGGCCCGGCGCCAGCCAAGGCAGCCGACATGGACACCCTGCTGGTTACCGGCGGCGCCGGCTTCATCGGCGCGAATTTCGTTCACCACGTGCTGGCCGGCGACCGCTGGCGCGTGGTCAACCTCGACTGTCTGACCTATGCGGCCAACCCGGCCTCGCTGGCCGGGCTGGACGAACAGCGGCACAGACTGGTCGAGGCCGACATCGGCGATCGTGACGCGGTGCGCGCTCTGCTGGCCGGCGAAAAGCCGGCGGCGATCGTCCATTTCGCCGCCGAGAGCCACGTCGATCGATCGATCGACGATCCGGGCGCGTTCATCCGCACCAATGTCCAGGGCACCCAGGTGCTGCTCGACGCAGCGCTCGAGCACTGGCGCGCCGGGCACGACGGCTTCCGCTTCCTGCACGTGTCGACCGACGAGGTCTACGGCGACCTGGGTCCGGACGATCCGGCCTTCACCGAAACCACGCCCTACCGCCCCAGCTCGCCGTACGCGGCCAGCAAGGCCGCTTCCGATCACCTGGTCCGCGCCTGGCACCGAACCTACGGGCTGCCGGTGCTGGTCACCAACTGTTCCAACAACTACGGCCCGCGCCAGTTCCCGGAGAAGCTGATCCCGCTGATGCTCATCAACGCGCTGGAAGGCAAGGACCTGCCGGTCTACGGCGATGGCCAGCAGCGCCGCGACTGGCTGTTCGTCGAAGATCACTGCCGGGCGATCGAGCGGGTGCTCGAGGCCGGCCGGCCGGGCCGCACCTACAACGTCGGCGGCAACGCCGAGAGGACCAACCTCGACGTGGTCCATGCGCTGTGCGACCTGCTCGACGAGCGTCGGCCCGGCGAGCGTCCGCGACGCGAACAGGTCCGGTTCGTCGACGACCGGCCGGGCCACGACCGCCGCTACGCGATCGACGCCTCGCGGATCGCCGCGGAACTGGACTGGCACCCGTCGGTCGACTTCGAGACCGGCCTGGCCCGGACCGTGGACTGGTACCTGGAGCACGAGGCCTGGTGGCAGCCGCTGCGCAAGGACGCCTACCGCGGCGAGCGCCTGGGTACCCGCGACGGGGCCGCCGCATGAACCGCTGCGGACTGATCCTGGCCGGCGGCGCCGGCTCCCGGCTGTATCCGCTGACCCGGGTGGTCAGCAAGCAGCTGCTGCCGGTCTACGACAAGCCGATGATCTACTACCCGCTGTCGACGCTGATGCAGGCCGGCATCCGCGAGATCCTGCTGATCACCACGCCGCACGAGCAGGCGCTGTTCCGCCGGCTGCTCGACGATGGCTCGCAGTGGGGGCTGGATCTGCGCTACGCGGTGCAGGACGAGCCGCGCGGGCTGGCCGACGCGTTCCGGGTCGGCGCCGACTTCGTCGGCGATCGGCCGTCGTGCCTGATCCTCGGCGACAACATCTTCCACGGCGGCGGCATGCGCGAACTGCTCGAGCGGGCCAACGCTCGCGAGCACGGCGCCAGCGTGTTCGGCTACCCGGTCCGCGATCCGGAGCGCTACGGCGTGGTCGAGACGGACCGCGCCGGCCACGTGGTCTCGATCGAGGAGAAGCCCGAGCGGCCGAAGTCCAACTACGCCGTGACCGGGCTGTACTTCTACGACGGCCAGGCCGTCGAGCGCGCCGCCGCGCTGCAACCTTCGGCGCGCGGCGAGCTGGAGATCACCGACCTGAACCGCGTCTACCTCGAGGCCGGCGAGCTGGTCGTCGAACGGATGGGCCGCGGCTATGCCTGGCTCGATACCGGGACGCACGAATCGCTGCAGCAGGCGGCCAGCTACATCGAAACGCTGGAGTCGCGCCAGGGTCTGCGCGTGGCCTGCCCGGAAGAGATCGCCTACCGACGCGGCTGGATCGATCGCGCGCAGCTGCTCGAGCTGGCCGGGCCGCTGGTCTCGTCGGGCTACGGCGACTACCTGCGGCGGGTCGCGGATTTCCCCGGTGACCCGCGGGACGACGAATGAAGGTCAGGCCGACCTCGTTGCCGGGCGTCTGCGTGGTCGAGCCCGAGGTGTTCGGCGACGAGCGCGGCTGGTTCCTCGAGAACTGGCGGGGCGAACGCTATGCCGAACACGGCCTTCCGGATTCGTTCTGCCAGGCCAACACCAGCCGGTCGGCGCGCGGCGTGTTGCGCGGGCTGCACTTCCAGTGGCCGGAACCGCAGGGCAAGCTGGTCTGGGTGACCGAAGGCGCGGTGTTCGACGTGGCGGTCGATCTGCGCAGCGATTCGCCGGATTTCGGGCGCTGGGTCGCCGTCGAACTGTCGGCCGACAACCACCAGCAGCTGTGGATTCCGGAAGGCTTCGGCCACGGTTTCCAGGTACTCAGCGAGCACGCCACCTTCAGCTATCTGTGTACACGCCCGTATCGTCGGGACTATGATTCGGTCGTGGCCTGGAACGATCCTGCGATCGGCATCGAGTGGCCGTTGGTGCCCTCGGCGCTGTCGGCGAAGGACGCCGCAGCGCCCGGGCTGAACGAGCGCGAACCGGAGGAACTACCGACATGCGCATCCTGCTGACCGGCGCTGCGGGGCAGCTGGGCCGCCACCTGGCCCCGCGCCTGGCCGCGCTCGGCGACGTGATCGGCACCGACCGCGAAGCCGGTGATTTTCGCTGTGACCTGTCGGATCGCCGATTGCTCGACAAGTCGCTGGCCCGGGTCCGACCGGACCTGGTCGTCAATCCGGCGGCCTGGACCGCGGTCGACCGGGCCGAGGACCATCCGGAAATGGCGCTGCGGATCAACCGCGACCTGCCGGGCTGGATCGGCGAATGGTGCGCGACCCAGGACGTACCGCTGGTCCATTTCTCGACCGACTACGTGTTTTCCGGCACCCGCGACGAGCCCTGGGCCGAGGACGACCGCCCGGCGCCGGACAGCGTCTACGGCCGGACCAAGCTCGAGGGCGAACGGGCCATCGAGGCCAGCGGCGCGCGCGCCCTGATCGTGCGGACCGCCTGGCTGTACAGCCATTTCCCCGGCAATTTCCTGTCGGCGATCCTGACCCGTGCCGGGCGCGGCGAGCCGCTGACCGTGGTCAGCGACCAGGTCGGCTCGCCGACCTGGGCCGGCCACCTGGCCGATGCCGTGATCGAGCTGATCCGTCGCCACGATGACCTCGGCGACGGCGTCCAGCGTTTCCACGTGGCCGGTCGCGGTCGCTATTCCTGGCACGCCTTCGCCGAACTGGCCGTGGCGCGTGCTGCCGAGGCCGGTGTGATCGATGCGCCGGTCGCGGTCGAACCGATCGCCAGCGCGCGCTGGCCGCAGAAAGCCCGCCGACCGGCCTGGTCGGTGCTCGACTGCAGCCGCTACGAGCGCCTGGTCGGCCGACCCCTGCCGAGCGTGGGCGACGGGCTCGACGCCTGCCTGACGAACTGGAAGGAGGATGCAGCATGCTGATTCCCGTGATCCTGTCGGGTGGGGCCGGCACCCGGCTCTGGCCGGTCTCGCGCAAGGCCCACCCGAAGCCGTTCATGCGGCTGGCCGACGGCCAGACGCTGGCCTCGTCCACCGTGCGCCGGGCGCTGGCGGCGGTCGACTGCAGCGAGACGCTGACCGTGACCGCCCGCGACCATTTCTTCCTGACCCGCGACCTCTACCGCGAGGCTGCTCCCGACGCCGAGCATCGCTTCCTGCTCGAGCCGGTCGGCCGCAACACCGCAGCGGCGATCGCCGCGGCCGCTTTGTGGGTGCGCGAACAGCACGGCGACCATGCCCGGCTGCTGGTCCTGCCGGCCGACCACCTGGTTCGCGACCTGGAGGCCTTCCGGGCCGCCGTGGCCCGGGCCGATTCGCTGGCCGCCGACGGCTGGCTGGTCTGCCTCGGCGTCCAGCCGACCCATGCCGAGACCGGCTTCGGCTACATTCGCGCCGGCGAGACGATCGACGATCTGGGTCAGCAGATCGAGGCCTTCGTCGAGAAACCGGACGCGGCCACCGCCCAGCGCTATTTCGAGAGCGGCCGCTACCTCTGGAACGCCGGTATGTTCGCGTTCCGCGCCGACGCCATCCTGGCCGCGCTGCGCGAGCAGGCGCCGGACATCCTGGCCGCGGTCGAGGCGACCTGGGCCGAGACCGACCGCCAGGCCGACCCGGTCGAACTCGACGCCGAGCGCTTCGAGGCGGTGCGCAGCGACTCGATCGACTTCGCGGTGATGGAGCGCGCTCCGAAGCGGGCCGTGGTGCCGATGGCCTGCGGCTGGAGTGACATCGGCTCCTGGCAGGCGATCAGCGAGCTGTACGAATCCGACGGCTCGGGCAACCGTGTCGAAGGGCCGGGCCATGCGGTGCTGGTCGATGCCCGCAACACCTTCGTCCAGGGCGGCGAGCGCCTGATCGCCGCGGTCGGCGTCGACGACCTGGTCATCGTCGACACGCCCGATGCGGTGCTGGTCGCCCGCCGCGGCCGCGCCCAGGAGGTCAAGTCGGTGGTCGAGGAACTGACCCGGCGCGACCACGAATCGGCCGTCTACCATCGCACCGTCCATCGCCCCTGGGGCAGCTTCACCGTGCTCGAGGACGCCGAGGACTGCAAGGTCAAGCGACTGGTGGTCAAGCCCGGCGGGGTGCTGTCGCTGCAGCGCCACGAGCATCGCAGCGAACACTGGACCGTGGTTTCCGGCACGGCCAGTGTCCGGGTCGGCGATGAGGAACTGGAGCTGGGCGCCAACCGGACCGTCCAGATCCCGGCCGGCGCGCTGCATCGACTGGAGAATCGCGGCAAGGACAACGTCCACATCATCGAAGTGCAGACCGGCAGTTACTTCGGCGAGGACGACATCGAGCGACTGGAGGACGTCTATGGACGCGCGTGAACCCCGAATTCTCGGTGGCCGATGTGCTCTGGTCGCGCTGTTGATCGCTCTGCTGGCCCTGGCCGGCTGTGACGGCGGTCGCGATGCCGAGTCCGACGCGTCCGGAGGATACGCTTCGATCGACGACGCGGAGGCCGAGTTCCGCCGGGACGTGATGGACTGGCGCGAGCGCAGGTTGAACCGCCTGCTGGAACCGTACGGCTACCTGAGCCTGGTCGGTCTGGTCATGCTCGAGCCCGGCGAGTACCGGCTCGGCGCCGACGATGCGGCCGACATCGTCCTTCCGCGCGGCCCCGCGCGCTGGGGCACCCTGACCGTGGACGGAACCGAGGTCCGATTCCGGGTCTCCGGTCAGGAAGTCGTCGGTTCGGTCACCGTCGATGGGGAGATCGCGGTGTCGGCCACCCTGGTCGCCGGCGACGAGCCGACCCGGATCGAGGCCGAGGGCGTGCGGGTCCACCTGGTCACGCCCGGGGAGCGGATCGGCCTGCGGATCCGCGACCCGCAGGCGGAGACGCGGACCGGCTTCGCCGGGCTGGATTACTTCCCGATCGACCCGGCACTGCGCATTACCGGCACCTGGGTGCCCCACGAGCCGGGGCGCACGGTGACCATCGCCAACGTGCTCGGTCAGCTGATCGACGAGCCGAACCCCGGCCGGGTCGAATTCGAGCTCGACGGCGTGCGGCACAGCCTCGAGGCCATCGATTCCGGTGACGACCTGTTCTACATCGTCGCCGACCGGACCTCGGGCGGCGAGACCTACGGCCTCGGGCGCTTCCTCTATACCGACTGGCCGGACGAAGAGGGTCGGGTGGTGCTGGACTTCAACCGGCTGTACAACCCGCCGTGCGCCTTCAACGCCTTCACGACCTGTCCGTTGCCGCCGCAGGGCAACCGTCTGGACGCCTGGCTGCGGGCCGGTGAACTGAAGTACGCCGGTCCGGCCGGCTTGACCGAGCCGGAGCCGGTCGAGGCGCCCGACAAGGTCGACGCCGACGCCGACGAGATGCCGCTCAGCGCCCGCTGAAGCTCGGCGCGCGCTTGTCCAGGAAGGCGCTGGTGCCTTCCTTCATGTCCTCGGTCGCGCAGCAAACGGCAAAGCGTGCCGTTTCCAGCGCAAGCCCGGCGTCCAGCGGTCCGTCCAGGCCCTGGCGCACGGCCTGCAGGATGCCGCGCACGGCTTCCGGCGCGGCCGCGGCCAGGGCTTGGGCGCGCTCGGTCACGGCGCCGTCGAGCTGCTCCGAGGAGACCACGTGGTTGACGATGCCGAACTCCAGCGCGGTCGACGCCGAGATCGGGTCGCCGCCCAGCATCATTTCCAGCGCCCGGGCCGGTCCGATCAGTCGGGCCAGCCGCTGGCTGCCGCCGAAACCGGGCATGAGGCCGAGCTTGATTTCCGGCAGGCCGAGCTTCGCCGAGTCGGCGGCGATGCGCAGGTGGCAGGCCAGCGCCAGCTCCAGCCCGCCGCCGAGCGCGTAGCCGTTGATCGCGGCGATGACCGGGGTTTCCAGGTCGTGGATGCGGCTCATCAGGGCCTGGCCCCGGCGCGAGAAGGCGCGTGCCTCGATCGGCGACTGCTCTCGGATCTCGGTGATGTCGGCGCCGGCGACGAAGGCCTTGTCACCGGCGCCGCGGAGCACGATCACTCGGACCGCGGGATCGGCGTCGAGTGTGGCGAAGGCGGCATCGAGCTCGGCCAGCGTGGCAGCGTTCAGGGCATTGAGGCGTTCGGGGCGATCGACGGCGATCCGGGCGATCGGCCCGCCGGCGTCGACGCTGAGGTTGTCGAAGGGCATGTCGGGAAATCCGTGGCGTGAAACCGGCCGGCAGTCTACCCCAGCCGGCCGGATCGTGGACCGGCTGCCGGGGCGGCTCAAGCCATCGAGAACCGCGCCGAATCGAAGGCCGATTCGAGCCAGGCGCCCAGCTGGATCAGTCGATCGAGGAGCCATTGCGTCGCGTGGCCGAGCGCGTCGGCGTAGACCAGGGGCGGGGGAAGGTCGCGGTTCGGCAGCCAGTCCGGGCTGGCTGCCGCGATCAGGAGCGTGATGGCCGCGAGCCCCGCGACATGGGTCGCGACGATCTCGGCCGGGCGGTTCATTGCTCGTCGAGCTCCGAGCGGATCCGGTACTGGCGCGAAGTCAGCCACTTCTCGAGTTTCTGCAGCCGCTCGTCGAGCCGCTGGAAACGCTGGTTCAGGGCCGAAACCGAGTCGACCGGCGCGCGCCGCGTCTCGGTCCAGAAGCGCTCGTCTTCGGCGTCCTTGTACAGGTCGGCCGGCTTGACCGGCAGCAGCAGCGCCAGCACGAGGTAGCCGATGACCATGACCGCGGTGAACGGAATGGCCAGCAGCACCACGACCACGCGCAGCGCGGTCAGGTTGAAGCCGGTCCAGTCGGCGATGCCGGCGCAGACCCCGGCGATGAGTCCGCGCTCGCGGTTGCGGTACAGGCGATTCCGGTTGTGATAGGTGGCAGCGCTCATTGCGTGTTCCTCCATTCGGGCGTGTCGGCGTCGAGAATCCGCTCCAGGTTGTGGATGCGCTCCTCCATCTTGCGGGCACTGGCGTGCAGGTCTTCCAGCAGCGCTTCGTCCTTGCTGGTCAGGCGCTTGCTGGCCGAGTTCCGGGTCGCGTAGTGCAGGATCAGCCAGATCGGCGCGACGATGACCAGGAACAGGACAATCGGAACGAACGTCCACTCCATTAGGAGGCCTCCTTGGTGCCCTTGGCCTTGGCCTTCGACGCGGCGCTGCGGCTGGCCTTCAGTTCATCGAGCTCGGCTTCGACCCGTTCATCGCGGGCCAGCGACTCGAACTCCTCGTCGAGGCTCCTGGCCTTGCGGCCCATGTCCAGCACCTCGGCTTCCGACTCGATGTGGTCGACGCGACGCTCGGCGGCGTCGAAGCGGTGCAGCATCTCGTCGATCTTCTGATTGTGGATGTGGCGGCGGCTCTTGAGCTGATGTTCGGCCGAGCGATGGCGCATGACGATGGTGCGCTGGCGCGCGCGCGCGTCGTCGAGCTTGGCCTGCAGCCGCGCGATGTCGTCGTCGTACTTGGTCAGCTGCTCGTCGTACTGATCGAGCTCTTCTTCGAGGTGCTCGATGCGGTCGCCGAGCGCGGTCTTCTCGGCCAGCGCGGCGCGGGCCAGGTCCTCGCGGCCCTTGTCCAGGGCGACCCCGGCCTTCGAGGCCCAGTCGATCTTCTGTTCCTCGAGCCGTTTCAGCAGCCGCGCACGCTCTTTCTTCTCGGCGATGCACTTGGCGGTCGCGGAGCGGATCTCGACCAGTGTGTCTTCCATTTCCTGGATCATCAGCCGGATCATCTTCTCCGGATCCTCGGCCTTTTCCAGCACCGAGTTGAGGTTGGCGTTGATGATGTCGCCGAGTCGCGAAAAGATGCCCATGATCGAACTCTCCTTGGCAGTGGTTCCGGTTGGGGGGCGGGGTGCCCGTCTGTCGTGGAGATTCAAGTCTCGTGCCAAGATTCGGCCCGAGACGAATCAAGGGCTTGGCGAAGCGGTGTTCGGCTAAAGCGGTGCAGAAAGCCGATAAACGGTTTTTCTGACCAGCCCTTTGCGAAGGAACCAAGCCGTGCATCGCCGGTCTGATTCGGCGCGGCGCGTGAATCCGCTGCCCGACGGGCCGAGGCGCTCTCGGTTAGAATGCCGGGCTGATCCGAGCCGTTCCAATTCCCTTTCTGGAGAGTTCTATGCGCAACATCGTGTTCAAACTGCTGGTGCCGGCCCTGGCCTTCGCGCCGATGGTCGTCCAGGCCCAGGATCTGGAATCCGACGCCGGCAAGCTGGGCTACGCGATCGGTTACGAATTCGGTTCCGAGACCAGTCAGTGGGACGTCGACCTCGAGGCCGTGCTTGCGGCCATCCGTGACGCCAACGCCGGCCGCGAACCGCAGGTCGCCGTGTCGGAAATGCGCGAAGTGCTCGCCGCCTTCAACGAGCGCATGCGCCAGGAGCGCATGGAGCAGTTCCAGCAGCTGGCCGAAGAGAACCAGGCCCGCGCCGACGAGTGGCTGGCCGAGAACCGCGGCAAGAGCGGCATCGTGGCGCTGCCCAGCGGTGTCCAGTACCGGGTGATCGAAGAGGGCGAGGGCGCCCGCCCGAACCTCGAAGACACCGTTACGGTCCATTACCGCGGCTCCAAGATGGACGGCCGCGAGTTCGACAGCTCGTTCGCCCGCGGCGTGCCGGCCGTGTTCCAGGTCGACAGCGTGCTCGAAGGCTGGCAGGAAGTGCTGCCGCTGATGCGCGAAGGCGCCATGTGGCAGGTGTTCCTGCCGCCGGAGCTGGCCTTCGGCATGCGCGGCGATCCGCCGCTGATCGGCCCGAACGAAGCGCTGCAGTTCGACCTGCGGCTGGTCAGGATCGGCGAGCCGGACCCCGCAAACGGCAACTGAGCCGATGAGCGATCCCGCGCAGCGACTCGAACCGATCGAATCGCCCTGCATCAGCGTCTGCCGTCTCGACGAGCAGGGCCGCTGCATGGGCTGTTTCCGGACCTCGTCGGAGATTGCCGGCTGGCTGTCCATGACCGTCGAGGAGCGTCGCGCGGTGATCGCCGAGCTGCCTGAACGTGCCGAGCAACTGTTCGGCGACTGATCGATCGCGTCCACGGTCGCGATGCGGTCCGCAGCGCCGGCCTTCCGGCGCCGGGCCGAACCCTCCGCGGGTCCGTCCCGCATGATGCTTTCCGACGCCTTCCGCACCCGCCTGTATCCCCTCGATACGCCGATCCGCGATCTCCCGGTCGGCGGCTACCGGCCCGATCCCGGGCACGATGCCGCCGTGCGTCCCCGCCCGGCCGCGGTGCTGGTGCCGGTGACCGACGAGGCCGAGCCCCGGGTCCTGCTGACGGTGCGTGCGGCCCACCTGGCCAAGCACGCCGGGCAGGTGGCGTTTCCGGGCGGCGGTCGCGACCGGCTCGGCGAGACCGTGGTCGAAACGGCACTTCGCGAAGCCCACGAAGAGACCGGCCTGGCCCCCGAACGGGTCCGGCCGGCCGGCCTGCTCGGCCGCTACGACACCATCACCGGGTTCCGGATGACCGCGGTGGTCGGCTGGATCGACGCCGGCTTCGAGCCGGTGCCCGACCGCAACGAGGTCGAGGTCGTGTTCTCGGTGTCGCTGGCCCGGGTCCGCGACCCGGCGGCCTGGCGCTGCGATCGGCTGCGCTGGCAGGACCGGACCTTCGAGATCCTGACCCTGGACCATCCCGAACACCGGATCTGGGGCGCGACCGCCGCCCTGCTGCACGACCTCGGCCAGCGTCTCGGCCCGGGCTGAGACCCGACCCGGTTCAGTCCTCTTCGCGCAGCCCGAACAGCAGCTCCACCGCGCGCGCCTGTGCCGGCCGGATCATCAGGTGGACGTGATCGCCGGGCTCGAGCCGCGTGGATTCATTGACCGGCAGCACGCGTCCGTCGCGGACCAGCAGCAGGATGTCGGCACCCTCGGGCAGCGGCAGGTCGCCGGCACGGCTGCCGGCGACCAGCGCGACCGGGTCGATCAGGAACGAGATCACCCGGACCGGCAGGCTCTCGGTGGCGGTGATCTCCAGCACCGGGGGCGGGCGCGCCTGGCCGCCTCGCTCGACGCCGAACCAGCCGACCGCCCAGCGCACCGTCGCACCGGGAATCAGGGCGTTGATCACGACCACGAAGAACACCAGGTGGAACAACCCCTCGCCGCCGGCCACGCCGCTCATGACCGGCACGCTGGCCAGCAGGATCGGCACCGCGCCACGCAGCCCGGTCCAGGCCACGAAGCCGGTCTCGCGCGGGGTGTAGCGAAACGGCAGCAGGCACAGCCAGACGACCAGCGGACGGGCCAGCAGCGCGAGCACCAGTCCGAGAATCAGCCCGCGCAGGCCGGATTCGGCCAGCAGGCCGGGCACGGCCAGCAGCCCGAGCACCAGGAACATCGTGATCTGGCCGAGCCAGGCCAGCGCATCGTGAACGCGCAGGATGCCGGCGCGGTAGGGCATGCGCTGGTTGCCGAGCACCAGCGCGGCGACGTAGACGGCCAGGAAGCCCGAGCCCATGAACAGCGTCGGCACACCGAAGGCCAGCAGCGCCAGCGCCAGCGTCAGCGCCGGATACAGGCCGGCGGCCGGGACCCGGATCCGTCTGAGCAGTTGCTGGCCGAAGAAGCCGATCAGCAGCCCGGCGGCCAGACCGATGGCCAGCTGGGTCAGGATCTTCATCAGGAAGCCGGTGGCCGAGAAGGTCTCCGGCGCAAGCAGCACGCCGGTCAGGGTCAGGGTCAGGATCACCGCCATCGGGTCGTTGAGCCCGGATTCCAGCTCCAGCGTGGCGCCGACGCGGCGCCGCAGCTGGACGTTCGAGCCCCGAAGCGCCGAGAACACCGCCGCGGCGTCGGTCGAGGACACGATCGCGCCGACCAGCAGCGCCTCGATCCAGCTCAGCCCCAGCAGCCGGCCGGCCACCGCCACCAGGCCGGCCGTGCCGACCACGCCCAGCGTGGCCAGCACAGCGGCCGGCGCAAGGTGCTCGCGTGCGGTGCGCCACGGGGTATTCAGGCCCCCGTCGAACAGGATCAGCACCAGCCCCACGGTGCCGACGCGAAACGCGAGGTCGTAATCGGAAAACGGTTCGGGCAGCCAGGCGCCGGCCAGCAGGCCCAGGCCGAGAAACAGCAGCACGGCCGGGACGCCGATCTTCTCCGAGGGTCGGCTGAACAGCACGCTGATCAGGATCAGAACCCCGGCCACGGTCAGCATCCCACCGATCGCCAGCGGTTCCTGCCCCGTCATCCCGCGCTCCCGTGCGTTCCCTCGATCAGTGTACCGCCGGGTCCTGGTCGAACAGGTGAGACAGCACGCGGTAGAGCTCCGGCTCCTCGGCCCGCAGCCCGGCCGGGACATCGAAGAAGGCTTCGCAGGCCACGGCGAAGAACTCCGCCGGACTCTCGGCGGCATAGGGGTCGAGGAACGGTTCGCGGCCGGCCTCGAGATCGGCGTTGAGGCGGTCCCAGGCCCCGGTCAGGGTACGCACCCAGTCGGCATGCGCCAGGCCGCGCGGCAGCGGCGGGGCGCCGTCGATGTCGCCGGACAGCCGGTCGATCTGGTGGGCCAGTTCGTGGACCACGACATGAAACCCCAGGCCCTGGCCCGACTCGGCCACGTCGGCCAGCGACAGCACCACCGGCCCGAGCTCCCAGGCCTCGCCGGCGCGCAGGTCCCGCCCGCGATGCACCAGGCCGTCCTCGTCGGTCTCTTCGAGTTCGACTTCGAATTCGTCGGCGTAGAGGATGAAGGTGCGGAAATCGCGGTACCAGTCCAGGCCGCGGTTCAGGACCGGTAGGGCCGCATGCACGGCGACCGGCAGGCAGTCGGCGCGGTCGGGTTCCAGCCCGCCGGCGCCGTGGAACTCGAAGCCGGCCAGGATGTGACCCGACAGCTCGCGCAGCCGTTCGCGCTGGCGTGCATCGAGTCGCTGCAGGCACGGCCAGGCCGCGACCACGGCCGCGAGCTCGTCCGGCGTCGGCGCCAGCGCCGCGGCTTCGCGCGCCCGGCGCCGACGCAGCAGCCGGCCGAGCATCGGCTCAGCCGCTCTTTTCTTCGGCCACGCCCAGCCGCTTGTGCATGATCGGGCTGGTGGTGGTGTACTGCAGGAACTGCCGGGCCTCGGGGTCGAGGTGCTTCTGCACGCCGAACGCGGCCAGCGCGGCCTCGTGGAAGCCGGACAGGATCAGCTTCTTCTTGCCGGGGTAGGTGTTGATGTCGCCGATCGCGAACACGCCGGGAATCGAGGTCTGGAACTTCTCCGTGTCGACCGGGATCTGCTTCTTCTCGATCTGCAGCGACCAGTCGGCGATCGGGCCCAGGTTCGGCGCCAGGCCCCAGAAGACCAGCACTTCATCGCCTTCCACGCGGACCTTCTCGCGTTCCAGCGTGTTGAGTTCCAGCGCGTCGATCCGGCCCGGCACGCCCAGGGCCTCGCCGACCGTGCCCTGCTGCGCGGTGACCTTGCCGGCCTCGACCAGTTCCTTCATCTTCGCCACCGAGGCCGGCTGCGCGCGGTAGTCGTGGCGGCGGTGGACCAGCGTGATGTGCTCGGCCAGGTCGGCCAGGTCCAGCGTCCAGTCCAGCGCCGAGTCGCCGCCGCCGAGAATCAGCAGGCGCTTGCCGGCGAACTGCGAGCGGTCGGTGACCTTGTAGTGGATGTTGCTGGCCGACAGGTCATCCAGGCCCTTGGCCCGCAGCCGCCGCGGCTGGAACGCGCCGAGCCCGGCGGCGATGATCACCGCACCGGCGTCGAACGCCTTGCCTTTCGAGGTCTCGACCCGGAATCGGCCATCGTCCTTCGCCTCGAAGCCGGTGACTTCCTGGTTCAGGTGCACGCCGGGCTCGAACGGTCGGATCTGCTCGCGGAGCTTGTCGATGAGCTCCTGCGCGCCGATCACCGGCCAGGCCGGGATGTCGTAGATCGGTTTTTCCGGATACAGCTCGCTGCATTGCCCGCCGACCTGGGCCAGCGAGTCGATCAGCTCTGCCTTCAGGCCCAGCAGCCCGAGCTCGAAGACCTGGAACAGCCCGACCGGGCCGGCGCCGATGATGACCGCGTCGGTCTTGATCGTCATGGAACGTCCTTTCGATGTGGGTGGGTCCGGAAGGCGCCCGGGCGGACCGGTTCCGCCCGCGCCGCGACCTTCCGGTAGCATGCGTGCAACCTTACATGATGGCACGCGTCACGATGTCCAAGACCGCCGAAACCTCGCGCGAAATCCGGCTGCATCCCGAGTGGCTCGCGGCCCTCGGTGGTGAGTTCGAGCAGCCGTACATGGAGGCGCTGCGGACGTTCCTGCTCGAGCGCAAGCAGGCGGGCGCGGCGATCTACCCGCCGGGTGAGCAGATCTTCAACGCGCTGGACTCCACGCCGCCGTCGAAGGTCAGGGCCGTGATCCTCGGCCAGGACCCGTACCACGGTCCCGGCCAGGCGCACGGTCTGTGCTTCTCGGTCCTGCCCGGCGTGCCGGTGCCCCCGTCTTTGGTCAACATCTACAAGGAACTGCGCGACGACGTCGGCTTCGAGATCCCGAACCACGGCTGCCTGCAGACCTGGGCCGAGCACGGCGTGCTGTTGCTCAATGCCGTGCTGACCGTCGAAGGCGGCAACGCCGGCGCCCACCAGGGCAGGGGCTGGGAGACGTTCACCGATCGCGTTGTCGAAGTGATCAACTCCGGGCCCAACCCGGTGGTATTCCTGCTCTGGGGTGCCCAGGCGAAGAAGAAGGGGCAGGGCATCGACCGGGGTCGCCACCTCGTCCTGACCGCCCCGCACCCGTCACCGCTGTCGGCCCACCGCGGCTTCCTCGGCTGCCGGCATTTCTCGGAGGCGAATGCCTGGCTGGAACAGCAAGGGCAGGCGCCGATCGACTGGTCGCTGCCGACACAGGCCTGAATCAGCGGAGGCGGGTGCCGGGTGGAGCCTCCGCGTCCGGCACGCACAGCACGACGGCACCGTTCTCGTCGTGGAAGCCGGTCACCAGGCACTCGGACATCATCGGTCCGATCTGCTTCGGTGGGAAATTGACGACCGCCACCACCTGGCGGCCGATCAGCGATTCGGGCGTGTAGTGGTCGGCGATCTGCGCGCTGGATTTCAGCTCGCCGAGTTCCGGACCGAAGTCGATCCGCAGCTTGATGGCAGGCGTTCGGGCCTCCGGAAACGGCTCGGCGGCCACCACCGTGCCGACCCGCAGGTCGACCCGGTCGAAGTCCGCCAAGGTCAGCGCTGTGGTGTGCGCGCCCGACGCATCGCGCTCGTTCGAGTTCATTCCGAGGCAGGGTAGGCCGTACGCAGCAGCCGGGCCGGTGCGCCGGGCCGGGTGTGGACGATGAAGATCCGTTCGTAATCCGCCTCGTCCAGGTCGCCGATCGCCGGTCCGCCGAAGGCCTCGATCAGGTCGTCGACGGTGTTGCTGTGGCCGACGATCAGCGCCGCGGCGCCGGCGTGCTCGCGCAGCACCTCGTCGGCAAGCGCCCTCGAATGTGCTTCGATCCCGCCCGACTCGATCGGCCGCACCTGCACATCGACTCCCAGCCGCTCGGCCAGCGGACGCGCGGTCTCGGTATTGCGAGCGTACTGCGTCGAGTAGACGCCTTCGATGCCGGCATCGGCCATCAGCTCCGCCAGCCGCGCGGCCCGCGCGCGGCCCTCTGCCGCAAGGGGCGGATCCGACGTCCCGCCGTCGGCCTTCTCGGCGTGGCGGACAATGACGACCTGGGTCCAGTCGCCGGGATCGTCGGCCGAGAGCGGCGAAGCAAGCAGCGGAAGCAGCAGCGGGAGGATCAGAGTCTTCATGATGTGGATCGACCTCCGGGTCGCAGAGGGGGTTTCGAAGTGGGTGTCCGGTTCGCTGGGGTTTCGCAGTGGGTGTCCGGTACGTACCGGCGCTGCGTCGAAAACACCGCTCTAATGCCCGCATCGGCCATCAGATCGGCAAGCCGCTCGGCGCGCGCTTCGCCCTCGGGCGTCAGTGCAGGATCCGAAGTTCCGTCATCGGCCTTCTCGGCGTGGCGGACGATCACGACCTGGGTCCAGTCCGAGTCGGCGTGGACCGAAACAGGGGCGGTGAGCAGGAGGGCGAGCACGCACAGAACAACGGATCGCAACATGTCATTGGCCGGCGGGACGACGGGGGATAGCCTACATCGGGCCGGAATCTTTCGTGGCTCGCTGTGGTTGTTCTGAAGTGGCCGAAGTAGCTACAATGGCTTCATGAAAGAAGTCAATGCAAAAAACGCCAAGAATCAGTTCGGCCAGTTGCTGGAGTCCGCGCAGCGCGGCCCAGTGCGCGTGACTCGGCGGGGCCGATCGGCCGGCGTGCTGATGTCAGAGGAGCAGTATCAGCGTCTGCGCGGCATTGCCTGGGATCGATTGGCCGCTACGGTCGAAGCGATGCAGAAACAGTCTGCAGACAATGGGATGACCGACGAGGTCCTCGCCGAACTCCTGGTCGATGATCGTTGAGCGCGTCGTTCTCGACACGAATGTGCTGATCAGCGCCGTGCTCTCGCCGAGCGGCGCACCCGCGAATCTGCTCGCTCGATTGGTGCGAGCTCGAAGCGTGCTGGTGTTCTCCGAGCCGACCATGAACGAGCTGGCCACCCGAATGCTGAAATCGAAGTTCGACCGATACGTCGATCGATCCTTGCGCGTGAAATTTCTCGCTGAACTGGACGCCATCGCCGAGATCGTCGGGATCACCGGCGCTCCGATGGGCTGCCGCGATCGTGACGACGACATGATTCTCGAGACTGCATTGAATGCAGAAGCTCCGCTGATCGTCACCGGCGACGCAGATCTTTTGTCCATGAACCCGTGGCGCGACATCCGGATCATCTCGCCTGCAGAGGCAATCGAATTCTTCTAGGGAACCTCTGAACAAGTCTGCGCGGAGCGCGGATCGCTGAACAAGCCGGTCGAAGAAGCCGCAGATCGTGTGTGCCGTGGCGAGTGACAGTAGCCGTTGCTACGGCCGAGCCACGTCGCGCGCGAGATGCGGCTTCTCCGGCGAAACCCCGTCGCGCCCGTGCAGACTTGTTCAGAGGTTCCCTAGAAAAAAGACCGCAATGGCTGGGTTTTTGGGGGCCGTAAACAAAGCGGTGGTGAGGAGTTTTCCGCAGCCAGAAAAGAGGGGAGCTGTCGAGTTTCTGGACACATTGGGGAGCGCGGCCCGCTTGAGCAGTTTTTACGCACGTTCAGGCGCTGGTTTGTTGCACAACTACGCGCGCTGGAGTGTCCAGAACTGGGGTTGATTTTCCGATCTAGGTTACATATGGCTTACACGGCATCGGCGCAATGGCTTACCTGCATTGCCAGTACGCGGCCAGATGCTGAATAGAAACAGTGAGTTGGAGATGGTGGCCAGGGACGGAATCGAACCGCCGACACGGGGATTTTCAATCCCCTGCTCTACCAACTGAGCTACCTGGCCATTTTCTCGAACCAGCAGGCCGCGCGGGGTGATTCGGGCGAATCGGGGGCCGGCGACCGGAAGCCGCGTATTACACCCGGAACCGGTGCGAAAGTCAACCCGGCGGGGCGGATTCCAGGTCGACGAGGGCGGTGGCGATTCGCGGGGCCGGATCGCCGGCGGCATTCGTTCCTGAGCTCGTCCAGGCCAGCAGAATCCGGTCGCCGACCACGGCCATGCGCGGAAAGCCGCTGCTGCGGCCGGCGCCGAGTTCGGCGACGGTGCGGGTCCAGCGGGCCTCGCCCCGGTCGCCGAAGCGGGCCAGGCGCAGGACGGCGCCCGCTTCGGCCTCGTCCATCCACAGCATAAGGAAGCCGTCGTCGACCCGGGCCAGCTGGACCCGACCGAGTGCGGTGCCGGCCGAGAAGGTCTGCGCCGGTTGGAAGGAGGCGCCCGAGTCGATCGAGACTGCCAGCCGCACGGCCGGCACGCCGTCGGCCATCGTGAACCAGGCCACCGCCACCCGGTCGCCGTCGGCGGCGATGTCTGGCCCGTTGACGGGGCAGCCGGCAATGACCCAGCCGTCGGCCGCGACCGGAGCGGGTGCGGTCCAGCCGTCGTCGAGGCGGCGCACGATATGGATGTCGCGCACCTCGTCGTCGGACCGGTCGCGGTAGACCACGACCGGTCCGGCCTCGGTCGAGGCGCTGGCGGTCTGGCAGCAGTCGCAGACCCGGTCGTCGAGTTCGATCGACGGGCCGAAGGAGGCGCCCACCATGCTGGCGGTGCGCAGGGTCATCGCGCCTTCTTCCGCTTCGTCACGGGTGGGGCCGCCGGTTCCATGGCCGGCGTGACCGGTCGCGGCACCGGTATGCCGGCCGTCCAGCCAGACCAGGTGGGCGGTGCCGTCGGGGTCGGCAAAGTAGCTGACGAAGCCGTGCTCGGTCTGCGTGCCGTCGCGGTGCGGCGTGACGGGCGGCGACCAGGTCGCGCCGCGATCGGTCGAGCGCGCGGCGACCACGTCGTAGGCATAGGTCGCCCGTCCGCTCTTGACCGGCCAGTGCGCGATCCAGTCGCCGTCGGGCGCGATGAACAGGCGCGGGGTATCGGCCCAGTTGACGAACCAGTCGTGGCCGCGGGCGATCGTCCGCCCTGTGCCGAAGCGCTCGCCGTCGAACTCGGCGAAGCGCAGGGCGTGGCCGTCGTCGTCCGGCTCCAGCCAGGTGAGCACCGCACCGCGATCGGATTCGGCCAACTCGGGCGCCAGCGCGCCGGCGGCAGCGGGGTGGGTCACCGGCAGGACTTCGGCGTGGACCGGCAACGCGGCCAGCCAGGCCGAAACCACCAGCAGGGCGATCGATCGCATCGGCGTCTTCCTTGCAGGGTTCGGGCTACCATGCCACAGCGCAGGGGGCCTCGGAGCGCCGCGAGCGAGACGGGAACGAACCGTGAGCGGCGAGCGTCAGAAGAACTCAATCGAAGGAGAAGGAGACCACCATGGCAACGTCGTTCCTGAAGGGCTGCCTGGCGCTGTGTGCAGCGCTGGTTCTGACCGCGTGCGCTGCGAACCGGGAGACCGAGCCGACGGCGCCGTTCATGCAGTTCGTCGGCGAGCCCGAGCGTTCGATCGGCTTCAGCCAGCTGGTCGATTGGCGGGTGCTCGACCGGGACTGGGTGATGCTGCGCGTCAACCGCAATCGGTTCTTTGCTGTGCAGCTGATGCAGCCGTGCATTGCCGATGCGCGCGAGGCGATCGGCATGCGCCTGGTCCAGGGTAGTGCCGGCCGGCTGACCACGGCCGATCGGGTGGTGCTGCAGGGTCGCGACTGCCGGATCGCGCGGATCGCGCCGTTCGACCACGCCGGCTGGCGCGAGGCGATCGTGACCGATCGATAGCGGCCGGGCTCGCCGGCAGGCTCAGTCCTCCGGCGGCACGTAGCCCTCGGCCTGGTCCACCTCGCCGCCGAACAGGAACGCTTCGGCCTGGTCCATCAGGTACTTGCGGTGCTCGGGGTCGATCGGCGAGAGTCGATTCTCGTTGATCAGCATGGTCTGGTGGGCCAGCCACTTGCGCCAGGCCTCGGCCGAAATCTCGTTGAAGACCCGCTCGCCCAGTTCGCCGGGCAGCGGCTTGCGGGGCAGCCCTTCGGCCTCGCGGCCGAGGTAGACACAGTGCACGGTGCGGCTCATGGCGACGGTTCCGGGTTCGATTCGACGTCCATTGTAGAGGCCGCGGCACGGAGTTGTTCGAGCAGCGCGCGGACCGGCCGGGGCAGGCCGGTGGCCAGCGCCTTGTCGAGGGGCATCCAGCGGCGCTCGGCGCCGTCGGCGACGCGATCCGGGTCGTCGACGACCCGGTACTCCAGCCTCATCTGCAGCCGGAAGTGCGAAAACACGTGGTCGATGGTTTCGGGCAGTTCCGGCGGGCGGGCAGACGTGCCGGCCGTCGCGGGATCGCCCGGCAGGCACCACAGACCACCCCAGATCCCGGTCGGCGGGCGGCGTTCCAGCAGCACGCGCCCCCGGCCGTCGCGGTAGACGCCGAAGCGCTGCTCGCGGGTCGGCAGCGACTTCTTCGGCTTCGGCGTTGGCAGTTCCTGCGTACGTCCGTCGCGCAAGGCGATGCAGTCGCTGCGTACCGGGCAGTCGGGGCAGGCCGGCGTCTTTGCGGTGCACAGCGTGGCGCCCAGGTCCATGATCGCCTGGGTGTAGTCGGCGGCTCGGCGCTTGGGTGTCCGCGCCTCGGATTCGATCCACAGTTGTTTCTCGACCGGGCTGCGGCCCGGCCAGCCGGCGATGCCGGCATGGCGGGCCAGCACGCGCTTGACGTTGCCGTCGAGGATCGGCGCACGCTGATCGAAGCCCTGGGCGACGATGGCCGCGGCGGTCGAGCGGCCGATGCCTGGCAGGGCGGCCAGCGCGTCGACGTGGGCGGGAAACTCGCCGCCGTACCGTTCGACGATGAGCCCGGCCGCAGCGTGCAGGTTGCGGGCGCGGGCGTAGTAGCCCAGGCCGGACCAGTGCGCCAGCACGTCGTCGAGCTCGGCGGTGGCCAGCGCGGTCACGTCGGGGAAGGCGGTCACGAAGCGGTCGAAATAGCCGATGACGGTCTCGACCCGGGTCTGCTGCAGCATGATTTCCGAGACCCAGACGCGGTAGGGCGTGCGCGGATGCTGCCAGGGCAGGTCGTGGCGGCCGTGGGCGCGCCACCAGCGCAGCAGCCGCGTCGCGAAGGGCGCCATCGGGCCCGGGGTCAGTCGGTCTCGACCGGCAGCACGGCGTGGATGAAGGTGCCGGCGTCGAAGGGCCGCAGGTCCACGGCGCGCTCGCCGACGCCGATGAAGCGGATCGGCAGGTTCATCTCCTCGGCGATCGCGAACACGATGCCGCCGCGGGCCGTGCCGTCGAGCTTGGTCACGGTGATCCCGGTCAGCTGCACGGCCTGGTCGAACTGCCGGGCCTGGGCCAGCGCGTTCTGGCCGGTCCCGGCATCGACGACCAGCATGACCTCGTGCGGCGCGGTGTCGTCGACCTTGCCCATCACCCGGCGGATCTTGCCCAGCTCCTTCATCAGGTGGTCCTGGGTGTGCAGCCGGCCGGCGGTGTCGCAGATCAGCACGTCGACGCCCTTCGATTTCGCCGACTGCAGGGCGTCGAAGATCACCGCCGCGGAATCGGCGCCCTGGCCCTGGGCCATGACCGGCACGTCGTTGCGCTGGCCCCATTCCTTGAGCTGCTCGACGGCGGCGGCGCGGAAGGTGTCGCCAGCGGCCAGCATGACCTTCAGGCCGTCGTCGAGGTAGCGCCGGGCCAGCTTGCCGATCGTGGTGGTCTTGCCGACGCCGTTGACACCGACCATCAGGATCACGAACGGCTTCCTGCTCGGGTCGACGGCCAGGAACTGCTCGCAGGGCTCGACCAGGGCGTAGAGCTCGGCCTGGACCGCCGGCAGCACGTCGGCCGGCGTGGCGACCAGGCCGCGCTTCACGCCGTCGCGCAGCCGGTCCATGATCCGGGTGGTCGCCGCGACGCCGAGATCGGCGGTCAGCAGCGTGGTCTCGATGTCGTCGAGCAGGTCGTCGTCGATCGACTCCGAACCCCGGATCAGCCCGAACAGGCTCGCCAGGTTCGAGCGGGTCCGCTCCATCCGGGCCTCGAGCGGGTCCTGGCCCGATTGCGGTTTTTCGACCACGGCGGTCGGCTCGAGGCCGTCGCCGGATTTCTTGCGTCGGAAGATCGAGAACATCGTTGACGGGCCGCGCTTGCAGCACTGCGTGACAAGCCCGCTATGCTAGCACCGTGGCTCGATCCAAACGCACGGGACAGGTCCGGATCATCGGCGGCGACTGGCGCGGCCGGCGGCTCGCCGTGCTCGACCGGCCGGGGCTCCGGCCGACCGGCGACCGGGCCCGCGAAACGCTGTTCAACTGGCTGCAGGGGCGGGTAGCCGGGCGGGGCGTGGCCGACCTGTTCGCCGGCAGCGGGGCGCTGGGCTTCGAGGCGGCCTCGCGCGGGGCCGCTCGCGTCGACCTGGTCGAACTCGATCGACGCGCCGGCGATGCGCTGAAGCGGGCCATCGAAGGCTGGCCCGGCGCCGAACGAGTCTGTGTGCACACCGTCGACGCGTTGGGCTGGCTGCAGCGTCTCGATGCGCCGGAGGGTGCGCCGCTGGACCTGGTGTTCGTCGATCCACCCTTCGACGCCGGGCTGCACCGGGCCGCGCTGGATGCGTTGGGCCGGCCCGGCCGGCTGTCGGACGAGGCTCGGGTGTACGTCGAAAGCGCTGCTCGATCCGCCGATCCGGTCGGCGACAGTCCGGGTTGGCTGCGGCTGCGCGAGAAGGTCCAGGGCGATGTCCGGATGCAGCTGCTGGCCCCGGACCGGGACGGCGACCGGGCCGAGGAGTCGCGGCCGGTATAATCGCGGGCTGTTCTCATTCACCTGGCGAACTCTACCGATGACCGAACCGCTCGACCCGTCGGAGCTGGACTACAGCGTTGCGATCTACCCGGGCACCTTCGACCCGCTGACCAACGGTCATGCCGACCTGATCGCCCGGGCCTCGCGGATGTTCCGCCGGGTGATCGTCGCGATCGCCGAGAGCCCGCACAAGCAGCCGACCTTCGCCCTGGCCGAGCGCATCGAGCTGGCCGAATCGGTGCTCGAGGCCCATGGCGTGCCCAACGTCGAGGTGGTCGGCTTCAGTGATCTGCTGGCGCACTTCGTCGCCGGCCGCGGCGCCGGCGTGATCCTGCGCGGCCTGCGCGCGGTGTCGGACTTCGAGTACGAGTTCCAGCTGGCGTCGATGAACCGCCACCTGATCCGCGACGCCGAGACCGTGTTCCTGACCCCGGCCGAGGAGTACAGCTTCATCTCCTCGAGCCTGGTCAAGGAAATCGCCCGCCTCGGCGGTGATGTGTCGGAGTTCGTCGACGAGCGGGTCGCCGCCGCACTGAAACGGCACTACGCCTGAACCCCCTGTTCGAATTCCTTCCCGGAGGAGCCATGCGCATCCGCCCGAACCTTCTGCTTCCCCTTCTCCTTCTGCTGGCGCCCGTCCATGTGCTCGGCGACCAGGAGTCCGCCCGTCCGGGCCCCGGCGCCGCGGCGATTTCCAGCGCCCATGCCGAGGCCACCGAGGCCGGCTTCGAGGTGCTGGCCGCCGGCGGCAACGCGTTCGACGCCGCGGTGGCCGTCTCGGCCGCGCTGGCGGTGGTCGAGCCGGCTTCGTCGGGCATCGGCGGCGGCGGCTTCTGGCTGCTCGAGCGCGCCGACGGTTTCGCCACGATGGTCGACGGCCGTGAAACCGCGCCCGGTGCGGCCACCGCCGACATGTACCTCGACGAGAACGGCGAGTTCGTCCGCGAACTGGCCATCGATGGCGCGCTGGCCGCCGGCATTCCGGGCGCCCCCGCGGCCTGGGCGCACATTGCCGAGACCTACGGCCGGCTGCCGCTGTCGGCATCGCTGGCGCCGGCCGTCCGGCTGGCCGAGCAGGGCTTCGCGGTCGATCTCAAGTACCAGCAGCTGTTGAACTGGCGTGCCCACGTGATGCTGCGGTGGCCGGAGACCGCGGCGATCTTCATGCCCGGCGGAGAGCTTCCGGACATCGGCGATGTCATCGTCCAGACCGACCTGGCGGCAACGCTGAAGCGGCTGGCAGAGCACGGCCCCGACGGCTTCTACCGCGGCGAGACCGCCGAGAAGCTGGTCGAGGGCGTGCGCGCCGAGGGCGGCATCTGGACGCTGGCCGACCTGGCCGGCTACCGGGTCGTCGAACGCGACCCGATTACCATCGAGTTCGGCGACTACACGCTGCTGACCGCCCCGCCGCCGTCGTCGGGCGGCATCGCGATTGCCCAGATCCTGAAGCTGATCGAGCCGTTCGGCTACTTCGAGCTCGATCGTGTAGACCGCGTGCACCTGCTGGCCGAGGCAATGCGCCGGGCCTATCGCGATCGCGCGCTGTATCTCGGCGATCCCGATTTCGCCGATATCCCGACCGACCTGCTGCTCGGCGACGACTACGCCGCCGGCGTGCGCACGACCATCCGGATGGATCGCGCGCTGCCGTCGGCCCACCTGGCGGCCGATCCCGACCGGCTGGACGATTCGACCAACACCACCCATTTCTCGCTGATCGACGCCGAGGGCAACCGCGTCTCGGCCACGCTGACGGTCAACCTGCCGTACGGTGCCGGGTACGCCCCGCCGGGCACCGGCGTGCTGCTGAACAATGAAATGGACGACTTCGCGGCCAAGGCCGGAGAGCCGAACGCCTACGGCCTGATCGGGTTCCGCGCCAACGCCATCGAACCCGGCAAGCGGATGCTGTCGTCGATGAGCCCGACCATCATCCACGGCCCCGATCGTCTTGCCGTGCTCGGTACGCCGGGCGGCTCGCGCATCATCACCATGGTCCTGCTCGGCATCCTCGATTTTCTCGACGGCAACGGCCCGGAGTCCTGGGTCTCGAAACCGCGCTTCCACCACCAGTACCTGCCCGACCGCATCTCGGTCGAGCGCGATGCCCTGACCGACGATGAAATCGCCGAACTCGAAGCCCGCGGCCACGACGTCGAAGTCCGGGCCCGGCCCTGGGGCAACATGCACGGCGTGATGTGGGACTACGAGAGCAACACGCTCGAAGCCGCCCATGACCCGCGCTGGGAATCGGGCGGGGCCGAGGTTCGGGTGGTCAGGGACCAGGAGAGGGACCAGGGGCGAGGGACGAGTGAAGAACGGAGGAGCGTCGCGAACCCGCCCATACAACACAGTCGCCCCTAGTCCCTCGGCCCTAGTCCCTCGGCCCTGCCCGCCGCGACATTCCCGCGGTCAGCACGAAGCGCAGCGACTCGTCGAACGGCATGTCGATGGGTTCCAGCCAGTCGCGGGGCACGATGATCATGTAGCCGGCGACCTGGTAGCTCAGCGGCAGGTAGACGGCCACTTCGCCTTCCTTTCCGAACGGCAGGTCGGAGAAGTCCTCGCGAGTGACGTAGCCGACCATGGCCAGGCCCAGCTCGGGCTGGCGGACGAGAACGGCCTGGTCGAACTTCTTTCCGCCGTTATCGCTGAAGTAATCGACGAAATCCTTGGTGGCCCGGAACACCGGCTTGATCAGCGGCAGGCGGTCGAGCACGGCTTCGCCGAGGTCGATCAGCTTGCGGAACAGGTAGACCTGGCTGAGCAGACCGATGGCCATGACGATCAGGATGCCCCCGATCAGGCCCATGCCGCGAATGTAGAGGTCGTCCGGCAGCACCCAGCGGATCATCGCGCCGACGCCGCCCTCGGCCAGACCGGCCAGCCAGAACACGATCAGCAGGGTCAGCGCGATCGGGATGATCGTCGCCAGGCCCTTCAGGAACAGGCGGACCAGTCGCTGGGCCAGCGAAGGCCGATCGTCGTCGGCGGGCACGCTCATGGTCGGCCCTTCAGAGGTCGTCGAAGCGCCGCTTCAGCGCTTCCTTGTCGTCGGTGACGATGCGCTCGAGGGTGCGGACCCGTTCCTCCAGCCGCTCGATGGTCTCGCGAGCGTGCGGGTCGGGCTCGGCCGTTTCGGCGCGGCGGCTTTCCAGGCGATAGCGGGTGATCTGGACGATACCGATGATGCCGGCGATCGCGACCAGTGCGGTCCAGAGGTTCATCAGCGAGCTCCCGAGTCCCGAATCAGACCGGGATTCTATCGCTTGCAGGACACCGGGCGCAGGTGCCGAACGTCAGGTCCTCCGGCAGGCCTGCAGCGCTGGCGGTCAGGGCCGGGCTTCGGGCAGTTCGACATGTCGGTCGGCATACGGCGCTGGCCGGCGGATGCGCATCCGCTCCATCAGGTAGCACAGACAGTCCTGGCGGACGACCTCGGCATGCGTGCTCAGCATGGCCGGCATCGCCGGTCGACGCAGGACGACGCGGCCGTCCTCGATCCGGAACCAGTCCCGCGTGCAATCGTGACCGTCGGTGTCGATCGCCACCAGCAGCGAGCGGTCGGCGCGGTTGTGACGTGCCATGGCGGTGCCCGGCGGCACCTCGGTGAAGTTCAGCCGGTCGATGTGGGCGTCGAGCACCAGCTCGGCGTCGGATTCGCCGAAGCTGAAGCTGCAGTCGCTGTCGACCTGCACCGTGGTCGTGACCTGGAACAGGTCGAGGTCCTCGGGGTTCGGGTAGCGCTGCGACAGGCCGTCCATGTTCAGCACGTTTTCCAGATAGGCCATTGCATGGTCGGTGCCGCCGCGCTTGCCCGGCTGGCCGCATTCCAGCGTCACCGCCGGGCAGAACTTCCCGAAGGCCATCGACTGAACGCCGGCCGGCTCGGTGAAGAAGATCACCGTGCGCGAGAAGCGGCTGGCCAGGTTCAGCCGCTCCGGCTCGATCGCGTTGACCGCCGAGTAGTGCGGGTTCTCGCCGGTGTTGTTGTGGATGTCGATGCTGGCGAAGGGCTTGAGTCGACGGATGTGCTCGGTGATCCTTGCCAGCTCTGCGTGCCACGGCGTGGCCGCATCGTGCGAGCCGGGCCAGCAGCGGTTCATGTCGGGCTGGCCGTCGAGCCGTCGCTTGCGTTCGGCGGCCGCCTCGACGTTGCCGATGAACAGGGCCAGGCTGCGCGGCAGCGGATCGCGCCCATAGCGGCCGGCCAGCAGCCGGCGCACCGCGTCCCAGCCCGAGATCTCGTTGCCGTGCTGGATGACCGAGACGAACAGCGGCTCGGGCCGGCGGCCGGGCAGATGGATCAAGGTCGGCCCGTTCAGGTGCCGAGCCAGGTGGTGGGCCGGATGCTCGAGCAGTCCGGCGGGAAGATGATCCAGGATGTCGACCTGCATGAACGAAGCGATCCGTGATTCGGGCGCCCGATGCGACCCGGTTGCGGGTCGGACGGGCGAAACGGTTAGGCTATCCGATTCGCCGCCACGAAACCGGGTCTTGAAAACTCCCGGCGATACCCCCAATCGAAGCGCGGTCCATTACCTGATCCGGAGCCTGTCGAGATGATCGAGACCCGAGAGCTCACCCGGCGATACGGAGACTTCACCGCCGTCGACCGCCTGACCTTCAGCGTCGAACCCGGCACCGTGCTCGGGTTCCTCGGCCCGAACGGGGCCGGCAAGTCGACCACCATGAAGATGCTGACCGGCTTCCTGCCGCCGACCTCCGGTACGGCGATGATTCACGGCCACGACATCCGCAGCGACTCGCTGGCCGCGCGTCGGCTGATCGGCTACCTGCCCGAAGGCGCGCCCCTGTACGGCGAGCTTTCGGTGCTGCGCTTCCTCGAGTTCGCCGCCGGCACCCGCGGCTTCCAAGGCCGCGAGGCGATCGCGCGCGTCGAGCAGGTCATCGATCGGCTCGAGCTCGGCGAGGTCCGTCACCAGACCATCGAGACGCTGTCGAAGGGCTTCAAGCGCCGAGTCGGTCTGGCCCAGGCCATCCTGTCCGATCCACCCGTGCTGATCCTCGACGAGCCGACCGACGGCCTGGACCCCAACCAGAAGCAGCAGGTCCGCCGGCTGATCCGCGACATGGCGCCGGACAAGATCATCGTGATCTCCACCCACATTCTCGAAGAGGTCGACGCGCTGTGCTCGCGGGCGATGATCATCGCCCACGGCCGACTGCTGGCCGACGACACCCCGGCCGCACTGCTGGCCCGCTCGCGCTATGCACGCGCCGTGAGCCTGGCCACGCCCGACCTGCAGGCGGCTGCCTCGGCACTCAGCGGGCTGGACGAGGCCGGGGAGGTCGAGATCCGGCGCGGCCTGGTCACCGTGTTCCCGTCCGGCAAGGGCGACCTGTTCCGGGCCGTCTCGGCGCTGGCCGAGCAGTCGGCCTGGCCGGTCGAGCGCGTGCAGCTCGAGGCCGGTCGGATGGATGACGTATTCCGCACCATCACCCAGCAGACCGCTCGCGAGGAGGCCGCCTGATGCGCCCGTTCGACCGTACCCTCGGCGTGCTGCTGAAGCGCGAACTGGCCAGCTACTTCGCCACGCCGGTCGCCTATGTGTTCATCGTCATCTTCCTGCTGATGGCCGGCGCCTTCACCTTCTACCTCGGCGGCTTCTACGAGCGCGAGATCGCCGACCTGCAGCCCTTCTTCACCTTCCATCCCTGGCTGTACCTGTTCCTGGTGCCGGCCATCGGCATGCGGCTGTGGGCCGAGGAGCGCAAGTCCGGCACCATCGAGCTGCTGCTCACCCTTCCCGTGACGGCCGGCGAGGCGGTCACCGCCAAGTTCCTCGCCGCCTGGCTGTTCATCGGCCTGGCGCTGGCACTGACCTTCCCGATCTGGATCACCGTCAACGTGCTCGGCGACCCCGACAACGGCGTGATCCTGGCCGGTTACCTCGGCAGCTGGCTGATGGCCGGCGGCTTCCTGGCGATCAGCGCCTGTCTGTCGGCGGTCACCCGCAACCAGGTGGTCGCGTTCATCCTGTCGGTGGTGGTCTGCTTCGGCTTCCTGCTGTCGGGCCTGCCGCTGGTGCTGGACCTGTTCCGCGGCTGGCTGCCGCAGGCGGCCGTCGACGCGATCGCCAACCTGAGCTTCCTGGGGCATTTCGATTCCATCTCGCGCGGGGTGGTCGAGCTGCGTGACCTGGTCTACTTCGCCCTGGTCATCGGTTTCTGGCTGACCGCCAACCGCATCGTCATCGAACTGAAGAAGGCGCAGTGAGCATGAAGAATCTCTACTCCACCGGCGCGCTGGTCCTTCTTGCCGTGCTGTTCGTCGTGCTGACCGTGCTCGCCGGACTGCTGTTCAAGAACCTGCGCGTGGACCTCACCGAGAACCGGCTCTACACCCTGTCCGACGGCACCGTGAACATCCTCGAGTCGCTGGCCGAGCCGGTCACGCTTCGGCTGTACTTCAGCGACGGGGCCAGCGAGGACCTGCCGCAGATCCGGCGCTACGCCGACCGGGTCTGGGAACTGATGCAGGAAATGGAAAGCCGCGCCGACGGGCAGCTGGAGATCGCCCGGATCGATCCGGTGCCGTTTTCCGAACAGGAAGACGACGCGGCGCGCTACGGGCTGGAGGCCGTACCCTTGAGCCAGGCCGGCGACGTGCTGTACCTGGGCGTGGTCGGCACCAACCGCATCGACGGGCTCGAAGTGCTGCCGTTCGCCTCGCCGCAGCGCGAACGCTTCCTCGAGTACGACCTGGCCCGGATGATCACCGCGCTGGCCACGCCGGACCGGGCCAAGGTCGGGCTGATCAGCGGCCTGCCGATCACCGGCGGCATGGATCCGCAGACCGGGCAGCGGTCCCCGGCCTGGGCCATCCACGACCAGTGGACCCAGCTGTTCGATGTACAGACCGTGCAGCCGACCGCGGCCTCGTTGCCGGACGATCTCGACGCGCTGGTCCTGGTCCACCCGAAGCAGCTCTCCGAAGGCCTGGTGCGCGACATCGACCAGTTCGTGCTCGGCGGCGGACGCCTGCTGGCCTTCGTCGATCCCTATGCCGAGGCCGACCCCGGCGACAACCCGATGGACCCGGCCGCACGCTTCATGGCCGAGCGCGATTCATCGCTGCCGCAGCTGTTCGAGGCCTGGGGAATCGGTTTCGACGTCGAACAGTTCGTCGCCGACCCGGGTCGCGCACTGCAGGTCACGCTGCAGCCCGGGCAGCCGCCGGTGCGGCATCCCGCCATTCTCGGCCTGACGCGCGCCGACATGGACGTCGATGACCTGGTCACGGCCCAGCTCGAGACCGTCAACGTGGCCTCGGCCGGTGCCTTCGACCTGGCCGGCCTGGCCGACGGCCTGGAGGCGATTCCGCTCATCCAGTCCAGCGACGCCGCCGGCCTGCTGCCGGCCGAACGGCTGCGGATGGCCGCTGACCCGTCGACGCTGCTCGACGAGCTCGGCGACGAGGGTCTCACGCGCACGCTGGCGGTACGCCTGTCCGGCACCGCGACCACCGCCTGGCCCGAGAGCGAGCGCGAGGACTGGATCGGCGAGGGTCCGATCAACGCCGTGCTGGTCGCCGACACCGACCTGCTGGCCGACGCCCTGTGGGTGCAGCGCCAGCGCTTCCTCGGCCAGGTGCTGCTGGAACCCTTTGCCGACAACGGCGCGCTGGCGGTCAATGCGGTCGAGAACCTGCTCGGTGACGCCAACCTGATCTCGATCCGCGGCCGGGCAACCTCGGACCGGCCGTTCGGCCTGGTCGACGACCTCCGCCGCGAGGCCGAGGCGCGCCTGCGGTCCACCGAACAGCAGCTCGAAGCCGAACTGCGCGAAACCGAAGCGCAGTTGACCGAGCTGCAGCAGGCGCGCGGCGACGCCGACCTGAGCATCCTGACGCCCGAACAGGAAGCCGCGATCGACCGGTTCATGGATCAGCGCCTGGAGATTCGCCGCGAACTGCGCCAGGTCCGGCGTGAGCTGGACCGCGATATCGAAGCGCTCGGCACACGGATCAAGGTCATCAACATCGTATTGATGCCGCTGCTGGTCACGCTGGTCGCGCTGGTCGTGGCCTGGCGGCGGCGCCGGGCGCAGCACGAAGGAGGACGTCGATGAACCGCAATCTGCTGCTTGCGCTCGCGGCCGCCACGCTGGTCGCGATCGCGCTGGTGATGCTGCTGGGCGACGAGCGGGGCGCGCCGACCGTCGAGGCCGGCCCGCTGCTGCCGGGGCTCGCCGAACAGGTCAATGCGATCGATGCCGTCGACGTGGTCGCGCCGGGCGGAGCGACCACGGTCCGGCTCCGGCGCGACGATGCGCGCTGGCAGGTGGCCGAGCGCGACGGCTACGAGGCCGACTTCCGCCAGGTGGTCGACCTGCTGCGCACGCTGGCCGAAGCCCAGCGCGACGAGCCGCGCACCGACAATCCCGACTGGTACGGCCGGCTGGGCGTGGCCGAGACCGGCGATGCCGAGGCCACCGGCCGCCGGATCGACTTCCCGGGCACCGACCTGCCGTCGCTGATCGTCGGCCAGGTCGACCCGACCGACAGCGGCAGCTACGTCCGGATCGCCGGTGAGTCCCGGGCCTGGCTGGCCGACCGCGTCATCGAATTGGCCGCCGATCCGGTGTCGTGGCTGGAGCCCGGCATCATGGACATCCCCGGCGAGGACCTGGTCGCGATCACCGTCACGCACCCGGACGGCGAGACCGTCGTGCTCGAGAAGCCGGGCGAGGCGGGCGACTGGGTCCTGCGCGATGTGCCGGAAGGCCGCAGCGCCGGCCCGGCCTGGAAGCGCGACGCACTGGCCAACGGCATCCGCGGCCTGAACCTCGACGACGTCCGCCGCTTCGACCCGCCGCACCCCGACGACACCGTGATCACCGAACTGCTCACCGCCGACGGCCTGCGCTTCAGCGCGCACACCTGGCGGGACGGTGACGGCGACGACGCGACCGCCTGGGTGCACTTCACGGTTGCCGACGCCGGAGACGCCGTGCCCCCCCCGATCGAACCGGTCAGCGACGCCGACGATGCGGACACGCAAGGTCCGGCCGAAGAGCCGCCTGCGCAGCAGGCGTCCGCCGAGCGCCTGGCAAACGCCGTTGCCGTCGACGGCCGCCTGTCCCCGTGGGCCTATGCCATCCCGGCCCGCCGCGCCGACGACCTGGCGCCCAGGCTCGACGACCTGCTGGAGCCGGTCGACGAGGAGTGATTGCAGAAGTTTGACTTTTGATTGCGCTGGGCGTTGTTCGACAGTATTCGCTTTCTGCAGGTTTTCTCTGGAGCCGCGTCAGTTGTTGTTGCCGGGGTTCGGGCCACAAGCGTTTCGCATTGTGCGGCGGCCTGTTTTTGTCGGTCGCGACAGAAGTAGGCAAAAGCGCTCTTCGAAGGCGGCGGAACGCGAAGGGGCTTCCGGACTGTGTCGGTGGGCCGGTGGTCGGCCCGCGCCCTGGCTCGCTCCGGCTGCGGGTTACAGTGGCCCCGGATGCATCCGCGAAGCCAGGGCCAGGCCGATCTGTCGTTGGTCGGCCACAAGCTTCGGCTGAGAGGTGGTTTGCTTTCTTCGCGTCTTGCCGGAGCCCTGTCCGGCGGCTGTGCCGGGGGTCTGGCTACAAGCGTTTCGCCACGCGGACTTCGTCCGCTTTCTGGCGACCTGTTTTTGTCAGTCGCGACAAAAGTAGGCAAAAGCGCTCTTACAGGCGGCTGAACGGGCAGTGGCTGCCGGACTGCGTCGGTGGGCCGGTGGTCGGACCGCGCCCTGGCTCACTCCGGCTGCGGTTTACAGTGGCCCCGGATGCAACCCAGAAGCCAGGGCCAGGCCGAGCCGTCGCTGGTCGGCCACGACCGTCCACCGAAGCGGCCTGTGTCCGAACCGAGCCAGCAGCAATGATCCGGCTTCGCTTCGGGTTCCAATGCCCCTGTACCCGGCAAGCCCTTCCATCTCCGCGGCACTTCGCGATTCTTCGCGCCACGACCCTCACCGGAGGGCAAACCCCGCCCGGTACGCGCGCTTTTAAAAAAGCCCTTTTGGGTACTTTTGTGGCGTTTGACAAAAGTACCTCGCCAGAAAGCGGACGAAGTCCGCGTGGCGAAACGGCTTGTAGCCCGGGGCAGCAACAACCCGAAGGCGAGCAGAACACCAGAAGCAGAACACCCGCCCACCGAAGGGCCGTTCACCGAACCAAGCCGGAAACAACCATCCGGCTTCGCTTCGGGCTCTGACCCCTCTGTACCCGGCAAGCCCTTCCATCTCCGCGG
>NZ_JAAWWS010000157.1:110967-194887 GCF_012272825.1 Wenzhouxiangella sp. XN79A
CTTTTAAAAAGCCCTTTTGGGTACTTTTGTGGCGTTTGACAAAAGTACCTCGCCAGAAAGCGGACGAAGTCCGCGTGGCGAAACGCTTGTAGCCCCGGGAAGCAATCACCCCAGGACGAGCAGAACACCAGAAGCAGAACACCCGCCCACCGAAGGGCCGTTCACCGAACCGAGCCGGAACCGACCATCCGGCTTCGCCAAGCGTTCAGAAAGCCCTGTACCCGGCAAGCGCTTCCCACTCCACGGCACGAAGCGATTTTTCGCGCCACGACCCTCACCCGAGGGCGAAGCCCTCGTGGCCGACCGCGTGTGGCCCAGGGAAGCCACCACCCCATCCACCGTTGGCGTCCGTTCGAACGAGCTACACGGACGCTTCCCGGCACAGCCCCTGTCCCCGAGTGATTTCCCGCACCCCGCGCAGCAGCGCCGAGGCGTTTTCGGCCGGCAGGCGGACGTGGAGGCGGACGCCGTTCGGTGTCCAGCGTTCGTCGAGTTTTTCGCCGTCCAGTTCGTCGACCTGGCGGTGCAGGGCGTCGGCGGCTTCGAAGCCGCCCTCGATGATGCGCTCGACCATCGTGACGATGGCCGCGGTCGGAGCGTCCTGCAGGACGGTCATTGCGGTGCCCCCGTAGGCGCGCGCCAGGCCGCCGGTGCCGAGTTTGGTGCCGCCGAAGAAGCGGCTGACGACGACGATCGAGCGGTCCAGTTCGAAGTGCTCCAGTGCGGCCAGGATCGGCCGGCCGGCGGTGCCGCCGGGCTCGCCGGCGTCGTCGAAGCGGACCCGGTCGTCCAGCTTCCACGCGAATGCGACGTGCCGGCAGCCTTCGGCCCCGTGGTCCTCGACGAAGCGGGCCGCGTCCTCGGCCGATTCGATCGGGCCGCAGACGCCGATGAAGCGGCTCTTGCGGATCAGTTGCTCGGTGGTCGCGATGCCGGCCAGACGCTTTCTGCCGCCGGTCATTCGGCGTCGCTCACTTCGCGCACTTCAGCGTCGACGGCGAAGTCGCGGATGCGGGCCCGGAATCGGGTCCCGGGAGCGAAGTCGTCGCGCTGCGACAGGACGTGATCGTGCTCGTCGAGCAGCACCGCGTAGCCGCGGTCGAGCACGGCCAGCGGGCTGACCGCGTTGAGCGCGCGTGCATCGGCGCCCAGCCGGGCTTCGGCGCGTTCGAGGCGGCGCCCGACCGCCTCGACCAGGCGGCGTCGCAGTTCGGCGACGCGACGCTGCTGCTCGCGCAGTCTCGGTGCCGGATGGCGGGCCTGGAGGCGAAGCTCGAGCCCTTCGAGTCGGCGCTGGGCGCGCTCCGGGCCGCGCGCGGCGGCGCGCCGCAGACGGCGCTGCAGCGCGGCCAGCTGCTCGCCGTGACCCTCGAGCGCGCGCCGAGGGTGGCGCCGACCGAGCCGCCGGTCGAGTGCGTCCAGGCGTTGCCAGTCCTGCTGCAGACAGCGCTGGGCGGCGCGCCGAAGCCGCTCGGACAGCCCGGCGATCCGGCGCACCAGGGCCGGGCCGTCGGGCGTGACCGCTTCGGCCGCTGCGGTCGGCGTGGCGGCCCGCTGGTCGGCAACGAAATCGGCGATGGTGAAATCGGTCTCGTGGCCGACGCCGGAGACGATCGGCGTCGAGGCCCCGGCGATCGCCCGCGCCAGTCCCTCGTCGTTGAACGCCCACAGGTCCTCCAGCGAACCGCCGCCACGGGCCAGCAGGATGACATCGTGGCCGCCGCGATCGGCTGCTTGCAGCGCGCGGATCAACCGGGCCGGCGCGGCTTCGCCCTGGACCGGGCTGGCATGGACGCGAACCGCCGCGGCCGGCCAGCGCCGCTGCAGCGTGGTCAGGATGTCGCGCAGGGCCGCGCCGGTCGGCGAGGTGACCACCGCGATGCGGTCCGGATACTCCGGCAGCGGGCGCTTGCGCGCGGGGTCGAACAGCCCTTGGGCTTCGAGCTTCTTCTTCAGCGCTTCGAAGGCCTGCTGCAGTTCGCCGGCGCCGGCCGGCAGCATCGCATCGGCGATCAGCTGGCAGTCGCCGCGGGCCTCGTACAGGCTGATCCGACCGCGCACCAGGACCTGGTCGCCGTTGGCCGGCCGGGTCGCGACGTTGCCGCGGCTGCCGCGGAACAGTGCGCAACGCACCTGGGCGCGGGCGTCCTTGAGGGTGAAGTAGAGGTGACCCGAGGCCGGTTGGGACAGGTTGGAAATCTCGCCCGACAGCCAGACGCGCGGAAAGCCGGCCTCGAGGTGGGTGCGTACCTCGCGGGCGAGTTCGATCGGCGAGTAGACCGGGGTGTCCGGGCCGGGCGGGGCGATGGCCATGCATCGATTATACGGACGACCCCGCTCGCGCGGTCTGCACGGACTGCGTGGACACTGGAGGCCTTCTCGCAGGTCGACCGGGCCGAAGCCCGGCTCGGCAGAGGCGTGTTCGCATGAACAATCCGGCCCAGGGCGACGACGACGCCGACCGGAGCGACGGTCGGCGCCGATCCGATCGCGATCTGACCGAAGGCGCGGTCGGCGGCAAGCTGCTCGGCCTGGCCGGGCCGATGATGTTCGGCATCGCGGCGGTCCTGTCGGTGCAGCTGGTCGATACCTACTTCGTCGGTCGGCTCGGGACCGATCCGCTGGCTGCGCTGTCGTTCGCGTTTCCGATCGCGTTGACCCTGACCAGCCTGGCGATCGGGCTTTCGGCCGGGACCGCGTCGGTGGTCGCGCGGGGAATCGGTCGTCGCCGCTGGAACTCGGTGCGCCGCCGGTCCACCGACGCACTGATGCTCGGGGCCGGTCTGGCCACGGTGCTGGCCGCGATCGGGCTGCTGGCTGCCGAGCCGCTGCTGATGCTGCTCGGCGCGCGTGAACCCGTGCTGGGCCTGGCCGTGGCCTACATGCGGATCTGGTTCGTATCGCTTCCGTTCGTGGTCGTGACCATGCTGAGCAACGCGATGGTCCGGGCCAGCGGCGATTCCGTCCGGCCCAGCGCGATCATGGTCGGCGATGCCGCGGCGAACGTCGCGCTGACCCCGCTGCTGGTGTTCGGCGCCGGCCCGCTACCGGCGCTGGGCATCGAGGGCGCGGCGCTGGGTACGTTGCTTGCGCGCTTCGGCGCCTCGGGCTTCGCGCTCTGGCTGGTCGTCCGCGGCGAGGGCCTGGTCCGGCTGCGTCTGCCCGACCGGCGGGCGTTCGTCGGTTCGGCCAGGCGGATTCTCGCCATCGGCGTTCCGGCCGCGCTCGGCAATGCATCGAACCCGGCCGGCATGGCGGTTGCCACGGCCCTGATCGCGGTGCTGGGGTCGCAGACCGTGGCCGGCTTCGGCGTGGCGACCCGGCTCGAGGCCTTCGCCATTCTGCCGATGCTGGCGCTGTCCTCGGCGATCGGCCCGATGACCGGCCAGAACCTCGGCGCCAATCGGATCGACCGCGCCCGGCGTGCGCTGGTCGTTGCGTTCCTGCTGTGTGCCGGCTGGTCGGTCCTGCTGGCCGGCGTGTTCGCGGTGTTCGGAAAGGCCCTGGCCGGGATCTTTGCCTCCGAGCCCGCGGTGGCCGAGGAGGCGGCCCGCTACCTGCACATCGTTCCGATCAGCCTGTGGGGGTACGGCGTGGCGATCGTCGCGGCCGGTGGCTTCAACGGTCTTGGTCGGCCGCTGACCGCGCTGGGGTATTCGCTGACCCGCATCCTGGTCTTCTACGTGCCGCTGGTCTGGATCGCCTCGCGGATCGACGGCTCGGGTACGGTCTACCTGGCCGTGGCGATCGCCAACGCGCTGGCCGGACTGGCGATCGCGGTGCATTCCCTGCGCTGGCTCCGCCGCGCCGAGCGCGCGACTCGTTGAGTCCTCACTGCGCGGGATCGGCCAGCGCGGTGGCATCGCGCGCCGGGTCGACGCGCTCGGCGCGCGGCGGACAGGCCGCGGCCAGCAATTCGACGAAGCACAGCGTGCCCTGCCGCCACGAGTAGCCCGCCGCGTTCTCGATGCAGTCCTCCGGCGCCACGGCCAGGGCCCGGAACACCGCCTCGGCCAGGTCGTCGTCCAGCGCGCCGTTGGCGCCGTCGGTGACCAGGTCCAGTGGTCCGGGCACCGGGTAGGCCGCGACCGGCACCCCGCAGGCCTGGGCTTCGAGGATGACCAGTCCGAAGGTGTCGGTGCGGCTCGGGAACACGAACACGTCGGCCGCCGACAGCGTCTCGGCCAGCGCTTCGCCGTGGCGGTAGCCGAGGAAGTGGACGTCGGGAAAGCGTCGCTGCAGCGTATCCAGCGCCGGACCGCCGCCGACCACGACCCGCGAGCCCGGCAGGTCGAGTTCGAGGAAGGCCTCGATGTTCTTTTCCGGCGCGACCCGGCCCATGTACATCGCGATCGGTCGCGGCAGGTCCAGCGCGTCCTTGCCTCGCGGCCGGAACAGCGCGGTGTCGACCGCGCCGGGCCAGACCGCGAGGTGCTCGAAGCCGCGTTCGCGCAGCACCCGGGCGTGGCTTTCGGAGCGAACCAGGGTGCGGCGCGCCGCCCCGTGGAAGCGGCGGAGCAGGGCGTAGCTCCAGGCCAGCGGAACCGGTGCGCGCATCCGCAGGTACTCGGGGAACCGGGTGTGGCAGGAGGTCGTGAATTCCAGCCCGCGCTTCAGGCACTCGCGCCGCGCGGCCCAGCCCAGCGGGCCTTCGGTGGCGATGTGGATGGCGTCGAACGGGCCGTCCCGGTCGAGGCAGCGGCGGGCGGCGCGGCGGGCGCCGATCGTCAGCCGGATCTCGGGATAACCGGGACAGGGCAGCGTGCGCTGGCCTTCCGGCGACAGGACCACGACGTCGTGACCGAGCTCGATCAGCGTCTCGCGGGTCTGGCTCAGCGTCCGCGCCACGCCGTTGACCTGGGGCGCCCAGGCATCGGAGACCAGCAGCAGCTTCATGCCGCTTCGCTCCGGGCCAGTTCGTGCTCCACCGGCGCTTCGGCCGCGCCGGGCCGCAGCAGCTGCAGGCGGCCGTCGCGGTGCTCGACCAGCGCGGTGCAGTTCTCGACCCAATCGCCGCAGTTCATGTAGATGGTCTCTCCCTCGGCGCGCAGGGCCGGGCGGTGGATATGGCCGCAGACCAGGCCATCGACCCCGTGCCGACGGGCCTCGCGGACCGCGGCGTTCTCGAAGCGCTCGATGTAGGCCTGGGCCCGACCGATCCGCGACTTGATCGCGCCGGCCAGCGACCAGTGCTCGCGTCCCATCGCATCGCGGACCCGGTCCAGCAGACGGCTGAACCCCATCAGCCCGTCGTAGGCGGCTGCGCCGAACGCCGCGGCCAGCCTCGAGTGCAGCACGGCGGCATCGAACTGGTCGCCGTGCATGACCAGCAGCGTCCTGCCGTCGACGGTCTCGTGGATGATCCGCTCGTGGATCTCGACGTTGCCGAGCTTGAGCTCGACGTAGTCCCGTACGACGTCGTCGTGGTTGCCCGGTACGTAGACCACCCGGGTGTCGTGCTTGGCCTTGCCCAGAATCGAACGGACCACGTCGTTGTGGGCCTGTGGCCAGTGGCGGCGCTTCTTCAGCGACCAGAAATCGATGATGTCGCCGACCAGGTACAGGGTGTCGCAGCGCATCACGCGGATGAACTCGAGCAGGGCCTCGGCGCGTGCCCCCGGGTAACCCAGGTGGACATCGGACAGCCACAGCGTGCGGACGTGGGTCGGAATGCGGAGTCGGTCGGACGGAAGCATCGAGGTTCTCCGGTCGGTGTTCGTCATCGTGATGACGCACGCTTGCAGTCCGATGACGCGCGGTTGACGATCGGGTGACAATCCATGGTCAGCCACCATCCTCCTCCGAGCCGTTCGGGCACGGCGAATCCGGGTGGTCGATCGGGCTGCCGGTGCTGCGGGTATCCGCTCTGGTTCCGGCGCTGGCGCTGGCCGGGTCGCCGACCGTTCGTGGGCCGGGTCAGGACGCACGCGAGGCGTGCCGGGTGTACCCTGCACGGCAGTCCCGACCCGCGGCGTATCGCCGCCCTCTCTCGCATGAGCACGGAATCCGATCAGCACCGACTGAAGCTTCGCCAGACCCGGCCCGACGACTACGCCGACATCGCCGAGATCATGGACCGGGTCTATCCCGGCAAGCTCGACGGGGCCTGGACGCGCGAGCAGTTCGACTCGCAGATGCACCGCTTTCCGGAAGGGCAGCTGTGCATCGAGGACAACGGCAAGGTGGTGGCTGCGGCGATTTCGCTTAGGGTCAAGTACAGCCGCTGGGGTCACAACCACAAGTACTGGGACATCACCGGCAACGGCTATCTGACCACCCATGATCCGAAGGGCGACGTGCTGTACGGCGTCGACGTGTTCGTTCACCCGCACTACCGGGCGCTCCGGCTCGGCCGGCGACTGTACGACGCGCGCAAGGCGCTGTGCGAGCAGCTGAACCTGCGCGGCATCGTGGTCGGCGGACGGATTCCCGGTTATCGGGCGCACCGCGAGGAGATGACGCCGCAGCAATACGTGGCCCGGGTGCGGGCGCGCGAGCTGGTCGATCCGATCCTGACCTTCCAGCTGGCCAACGACTTCCAGGTGCGCAAGATCATCCGGGGCTACCTGCCCGACGACCAGGAGTCCGACGGCTACGCCGTGCTGCTGGAGTGGGTCAACATCTATCACACCGAAGACAGCGACATCATCGGCGGCCGTCCGTCCGACGTGCGGGTCGGCGCGGTCCAGTGGCAGATGCGACCGACCCGGTCGCTGGAGGATCTCTACGGGCAGATCGAGTACTTCGTCGACGCCGTGTCCGGCTACCAGGCCGATGTCGTGCTGTTCCCGGAGTTCTTCAACGGGCCGATGATGGCGCCCTGGAACGACCAGGGACCGGCCGAGGCGGTGCGTCAGCTGGCCGGCTACACCGACGCCATCCGCGAGCAGATGCTGAAGTTCGCGGTCTCCTACAACATCAACATCGTGGCCGGTTCGATGCCCGAGTACGACGGCGAGCAGCTGCGCAACGTCTGCTACCTGCTCCGCCGTGACGGCACCTGGGACCGCCAGTACAAGATCCACGTCACGCCCGACGAGGTCAGCTACTGGGGGTTGAAAGGCGGCGACAAGGTCAAGGTGTTCGACACCGACTTCGGCAAGATCGGCATCCTGGTCTGCTATGACGTGGAGTTCCCCGAGCTGCCGCGGCTGCTGGCCGAGCAGGGCCTGCACATCCTGTTCGTGCCGTACTGGACCGACACCAAGAACGCCTACCTGCGGGTGCGCCGCTGCGCCCAGGCCCGCGCGATCGAAAACGAGTGCTACGTGGTGATCTCCGGTTCGGTCGGCAACCTGCCGAAGGTCGAGAACATGGACATGCAGTACTCCCAGGCGGCAGTGTTCACGCCCTCGGACTTCGCGTTTCCGCACGACGCGATCGCCGCCGAGGCCACCGCCAACACCGAGACCATGCTGATTGCCGACCTCGACCTCGACAACCTGCGCGAGATCCGCTCGCAGGGTTCGGTGCGCAACCTGCGGGATCGAAGGCTGGATCTCTACGAGTTGAAGTGGAAGTGACCTGAATCCGCTCGCGGCTTCGGGTCATCCCGCAGTGTTCTTCCTTTCAGGCTCGTCCCGGGGCGCCGCAGGCGAACCCGGGACTCCCCCGAGAAGGTGCTGTCGTCGAACAGCGCGCCGCTCCGTGGGACGACGAACGCTCGGATTGCCGGGCGAGACGATTCGTCACGAGGTCCCGGGTTCCTGCTTCGCCGGCCCCGGGATGTTGGTGCTTCTGTCCAGCGTCGGTGGGCGAGTCGGCGAATGCCGGGGTCGAGTTTCCGGCTCAGGGCGACGGCGGCCAGGCCGAGGCGTCGATCGTGCTGCGGTACGCGTGGTGGGTGGCGTAGCCCAGCAGCGGGATGGTGACGATCAGGCCGAGGCCGGCGGTGGCGAAGCCGAGACCGGTCAGGCCGACGATGCAGGCCACCCAGACCGCCATGGCCGGCTTGTTGCGCAGCACCGCATTCATGCTGGTCACGCTGGCGGTGACCATGTCGGCGTCGCGGTCGACGATCATCGGCAGCGAGAAGGCCGAGATCGCGAACACCACGGCGGCGAAGATCGAGCCGACCGCCGAGCCGATCGCCAGGAAGGTCAGCAGGCCCTCCAGGCTTTCCTCGACACCGACCGGGAAGAATACGTGCAGCATGAAGGCCGCGCGGACCCAGACCAGGAAGATCACGGTCAGCGCCAGCGCGAAGATCAGCGCATCGCGGACCACGATCTTCATCCGCCGGGCGGAGCGAGAGAACGACGGCCGCTCGCCGCGCTCGAGCTGGCGGCTGACCGAATACATGCCGGTGGCCATCAGCGGTGCGATGAAGACGAAGCCCGACAGCATCGCCATGACCAGGCCGTAGCGACCGGCCTTCCACGACAGGACGGTGACGACCAGGCTCAGGGTGAACACCAGCAGGCCGTAGACCAGGCTGACCCGAAGGCTCGCGCGGTAGTCGCGCCAGCCGGCCCGGACCCACTCGAACGCGGCGGTGAGCTCGAGCGCTCGGCACGGAGCAGCGAACGGACGTTGGTCGGCAGGCAGGCTGTCGCTCATGGCTCGAGTGTAGCCAGCCCCGGCCGGATCGCGCAATCGACGATCAGCGGCGGGCCTTCAGCTGTTCGACGACCTTGTTCAGCGTGGCCTGCGTGGCCTCGCTGAACCAGCCTTCGACGAAGCCCTCGATGTCCAGCGCCATCGGGTCGTCGAACAAGGCGCACAGGTCGGTCCGGCACAGCGCGCGTGTGGCCTGCATCGAGTGACGCGGCAGGGCGAGGTGGAAGCGGCACCAGGCCAGGGCCCGCTCGACGACCTTGTCGGTCGGCACGCGCTCGTCGACCAGGCCGATCGCATCGGCCTCGGCGGCGGAAATCATCTGTCCGGCCACCAGGTGCCGTTCGGCCGGATAGGGCCCGATCAGTCGGGCCAGCGCGCGCTGGATCACCGGCGGCACCACCAGTCCGACCTCGACTTCGTTGAGGCCCAGCTTGTAGGCGCCCTCGGCCTGGACCCGGTAGTCGGTGAACAGGGCCAGCACGGTGCCGCCGGCCGGGCTGTGGCCGGTGATGGCCGAGACGACCGGAATCGACGAGCGCGCCAGCGCCTCGAGCAGGCCGAACAGGTCGCCCCAGAACGCGCGCATGCCGTCGGCGTCGAGGGTGAGCAGTTCGGGCAGGTCCAGGCCGGCCGAAAACAGGCCCTCGCGGCCCGACAGCACCAGCGCTTCGGTGCCGTCGTCCTGGGCCGAGCGCACGGCCTCGAGCAGGGTCTCGACCAGCTCCGGGTTCAACGCGTTGACCGGCGGGCGGGCCAGGCGGAGTTCGCGAATGCCGCCGTCGTGCGCGTGGAGTTCGAGCATCGGTTCAGTCCTGATTCAGCGGGAGCGGCCTAGAGTGTACCCGTCCCCAAAGGCCCGGAGGCCGACATGAAACGCATGCATCGGGTTCTTTCCTTGACGGCCGCGGCCCTGCTCGGGGTCTCGGCGCTGGCCTCGGCGGGTGGTCCCGGCTACGGCCCTTCGGGCCACTACGGCGATCGCTACGGGTATGGTCCGGGCTACGGCCACCGCGGTCATGGCCCACACCACGGATATCGTTACGAACGTCGTCACGGGTCGTACCCTGGCCACCGGCCTGCGCACGGCACCGGCTACCGACACGGCTACCGACATGGGTATCGCCACGGTGCTCGGTACGGTCATCCGCCGCGCTACCGACACGGGCCGCCACCGCGGTATCGCGGTCACTACGGCCATTCGGGCCATGGTCCGGTGGTGGTGATCCGGCCACCGGTCCCTCATGTCCCGTACATCCCGTACTGGAACGGCGGCGTGTCGTTGCACTTCAGGTTCTGAACCGCCGGCTTCCGACGCGGTTCGCCGGCGAGGACCGCGGAACGAAGAACGCCCCGGTTCCGGCCGGGGCGTTTTTCGTGTTCGGTGGCGTGGCCGCACGCCCGGTCAGGCTGCCTGGTCGACCTGTTTGACCGGCCCCTTCAGCAGTGCGTCGCGCGTGGCCTCCACGATCAGGTCGACTTCTTCGGAAGTGATGCCGAAGGTCGGCGTGAAGCGCAGCGAGTTCTCTCCGCCGTGGATCACGTTGATGCCGTGCATCCGCAGGTATTCCTCGGTCGAATTGCTGCCGTAGGCCTTGTATCGACTGCCGTCCAGCTCGACGGAAAACAGCAGGCCGGTGCCCTGGACCCGGGTGATCCGGCCGTCGAGTTCGGTCTTCAGCCGCTCGAACTTCTCGACGAACTCGCGTCCCCGCTCGACGATGTTGCGGCGAAGCTCGGGCGTGATCATCGACAGCACCGTGGTGCCGACGTCCAGCGCGCGCGGGTTCGCGGTCATGGTGTTGCCGTAGACCCCTTTCCGGTAGATGGCCGCCGCCCTGGGCGTCATGCCCAGCACCGACATCGGGTACTGGCCGGCGTTGAGCGCCTTCGACCAGGTCTCCAGGTCCGGTGCAGCCAGATCCTGGAAACCGGGGTAGTCGACGATCGACAGCACACCCTGGGCGCGCAGGCCGGCCTGGATCGAGTCGACCAGCAGCAGCGTGCCGTGCTGCTCGGTCAGCTCGCGGGCCAGCGCGTAGAACTCGGGATCGAGCGCCGCGCCCGGGTTGCCTTCGCCCATCACCGGCTCCATGAAGGCGGCCTCGAAGAACACGTTGTCGCGCTCGGCCTGGGCGAAGATCCGGCGCAGGTCCTCGCAATCGTTCGGCCGCACGGTGACCAGGCCCTCGTCGCCTCGGAACGAGGCCAGGTGGGCCTGGTAGGTCTTGCGGGTCGAATCGGAATAGCGCGCCGGTTTGTCGGTGCGGCCGTGGAAACCGCCGGTCAGCGACAGGCGCTTGATGGTCGCGCCCTCGCGCGCGCCGCCCGGGTCGGTCATCGCCTTGGCGTTGATATCGGCGATTCGGCCGGCCACGGTCACCGACTCGGAGCCGGAGTTCATGCACAGGAAGCGCTCGAACGGGCAGCCGTCGTCGCGGCTGTGGCCGAGCTCGGCGCGCAGCACTTCGACGAACTTCAGGTGGCTGAAACTGGGGGTCATGACGTTGGCCATGACGTGCGGCTGGTTCATGGCCGCCAGCACCTGTTCCGGCGCGTGACCGAAGCCGAGCATGCCGTAGCCACCGGAGTCGTGCAGCACCGCGCCCTTGGTGGTCACGATCCACGGCCCCTTGGCGGCCAGGGCGACGTAGGGGTTCACGGCGTCGTCGGCGTAGAAGTTGACGTAGCCGGACTGCAGCTGCCGCTGCTGCTCGACGTCGTCGGCAGCCCACAGTTCGGGGTAGGCGGATTTCCAGCACTCAGCAACGCTCAGCGCCTGGTCGACGGCCTGGTGCAGGCGGGAATCGCGGGCCGCGAAGCGTTCGATGATCGGGTCGCTGAGCCCGTGGGTGCGGACCTCGCCGCCGCTGGCGCGCAGTTCGCCCAGTTTCTCGAGAATGGTCGACATGTCTACCTCCGGAAAAGCAAGCCGCCGGCGCAGGGCACCGGCGGAGCCGTCGATTCGTTGATCAATCCGGCATTTTACCAGCCCCCGGGGCGGGGGCCAAATGCCGGACCGGGCAGCGATGCGCCCGGCCCGCGTCCGGTCAGTCCTCGCCGAAGGCGAAGCCGAACAGGTGGAGCAGGCTGGTGAACAGGTTGTAGATCGACACGAACAGCGTCACCGTGGCCATGATGTAGTTGCGCTCGCCGCCGCGCACGATCTGCTGGGTCTGGAACAGGATCAGGCCGCACATCAGCACGGCGAAGATCGCCGAGACGGCCAGGGACAGTGCCGGCAGCTGGAAGAAGTACGCGCCCAGGCCGGCCAGGAACGCCACCAGGATGCCGGCGAACAGGAACGAGCCCATGAAGCTGAAGTCCTTTTTCGTGGTCACGGCGAACGCCGACAGCGCGACGAAGGCGACCGCGGTGGCGGTGAAGGCCGAGATCACCAGTTCGCTGCCGTTGCTGAAGACCGAGATGTAGCTGCTGATGATCGGGCCGAGGGTCAGGCCCATGAAGCCGGTCAGGGCGAACACCGAGACCAGGCCCCACGCGGAGTTGCGCAGCGCCATGGTCAGGAACAGCAGGCCGAAGTAGCCGACCAGCGTGATCAGGATGCCCGGATGGCTCCAGCCCTGGCTCATCGACAGCGCCGCGGTGCCGGCCGAGAACAGCAGGGTCATGGCCAGCAGGTTCCAGGTATTGCGCAGCACGCGACGCGCGTCGTCATCGATGTCGGTGGACGAAGCGGTGCCGGTGTAGGTCGCGGCATGGACGCGCGCTTGATGCCTTGGGTCGTTCATGGTCGAAACACTCCTCGAGGTTCGATTCGGTTGCGGATACGTCGGGGCAGGCTACCACCGCGACGCGACGGTGCGGTGACTGCCGACTCGCACCATTGGACCACGCCCGGCGCGCCGGATTCAGTCGGGCCCGATCGACGGAACGATCGGGCCGACCGATCAATCGGGCAGCAGCCGGAGGGTGGACGCGGTGGCCGCATCGACCGCCGCGCTCGACCACGGTACGGTCCACGGCGTGCCGGACTGCCAGTCGGCCAGGAAGTCGTCGAAATGCGGTGACAGCGGGTGGCCGGACTGGCCCAGCGCCAGATTCAGCGTGAAGCCGTCGACGTCGGCCCAGTCCATGACGAAACGCATCGACGCCCCGGCCGCGGCGCGCAGTTGTTCGGTGTGCGGGTCCCAGCGGTGGTAGGTCACGTTCAGCGCGCCGGGCCCGCCGCCGATCGGCAGCGGGCCGCGCGCCAGGTCCAGCCAGCGGTCGAGCAGCCCGGCCCGGGCCAGCGGATGGGCGATGGTCAGGGTCTGGATCGCGCCCAGCGGCCGGCGCGGGCCGCGCAGCGCGTCGTCCAGGGCCCGTGCGGCCGCAACGTCGCGCTCGACGACGCTCACCGGCGCCGCGTCCGGCGCGGCCAGCCAGTCGTCCAGCAGGGTCCGGCCGTGGTGCGGATCGACCGGGCCTTCGGCGAACAGTCGGTCGGGCAGGTATTGCCACCACAGCGCGAACAGCCCGGCGGTCATCGAGTCGGCCGCCATCGTGCCGTCCCAGCCGTGCAGTTCGGCGGCCAGCGGCGTGCGGCCGGTGCGCTCGGCGACCCCGGCCAGCCAGTCCTTCCACAGCAAGGCTCGCTCGGACACGATGTCGAGCTGCATCGCATGCATCGTCGCGCGGTCGAGGATCTGGTTGCCGCTCAGCCAGTCGGCCGCGCGGCGCATGCGCAGGTGCTTGTAGAAGCCCGGCATCGGCCAGGCGACGTCGACCGCGGCGTGGTTGTTGGCGTTGGCCAGCCAGCCCTGCGGCGGGTTGAGCGCGTAGGGACGCGCGTCCGGTGGCAGGAAACCGGCCCAGTGGTTCCGCGGATCGGCGCCGTCCAGAGTGACGTAGAACCGATCGTGGGTGCGCATCGGCACCGGCGTGGACTGCACGTAGCCGATGTTGCCGGCGCGATCGGAATAGCTCCAGTTGACCGACAACGCCCCCATGTTGCTGGCCGCGGCGCGGAAGTCGGCGAAGGTCCGCGCCCGGTTCAGCGCCAGCCCGTTCTCGACCAGGTCGCCGATCGGCAGTTCGAAGCCTGCCCAGCGCATCACCGTCACCGTCTCGTCGTTCTCGTCGACGATCACGCCGTGCTCGGTGGTCCGAATGGTTTCGCGCACCGTGGCCTCGGCGTTGCCGATGACGATGTCGACGCTGTGCTCCTGGATCGTGACCGGGCCGTCGGGGCCGCGCAGCAGCGTCTTGCCGCCGTCGAGCCGCTCGAACCTGTAGAACTCGAACAGGTCGACCGGTGCGACGGTGAACGCGAACGCGACCTCGCCGTTGTGGCCCATCGCGACGAACGGCAGGCCCGGGACGGTGACGCCGACGACGTCCAGCGTTTCCTGGCTGTGCAGGCCGGCGGCGTACCAGAGCCCGGGGGCCATGGTGGTGTCCAGGTGAGGGTCGGAGGCGTGCAGCGCCCGGCCGCTGGCCGAGCGCTCGGGCGCCACGACCCAGGTGTTCGAGGCCTCGGTCATGCGCTGGCCGGGCACGCTCGGCACGCCCCAGTCCGGCAGCGTTTCGAGCCACTCGGCCATGTCGGGCGCGCCGGTCCGGCCGGCCGCCCGCCAGGCCTCGGCCAGTCGCTGGACCAGCGTGGTCGGATACCAGGTCTGGTAGTAGGCCAGCGTCAGCACGTCGGCGACCGTCCACGGCCGTGGCGTACCGCCGAGCAGGACCAGCCCCGGCGGCAGGTCGCCGCGCTCGAGACGGCGGTTGATGCCGTCGACGTAGGCCTGCAGCAGCCGCCCGGTCCCGGGCGAAAGCTCGGGCGGCTCCAGCTCCACCCGCCGGGCGAAGCCGAAGCGGTGGTGCAGCCGGTCGCTGTCCAGCGCCCCGGCGCCGACCTTTTCGGCCAGTTCGCCGCGCGCCACCGCGCGCATCAGTTCCATCTGGAAGCCGCGTTCGGCCGCATGCAGCCAGCCCAGCGCGCGCAGCGCATCGGCGTCGGTCCGGGCGCGGATGCGCGGAATGCCGCGCGCGTCGAACTCGATCTCGACCGGCGCGTCCAGCCCGGTCAGCGTGGCCCGCCCGTCGGTGTCCAGCACCGTGCCGGCGAAGTACCAACGGCCGCCGAACCACGCGGCGACGATCATCAGGACCAGGGTCAGGCTGCTGGTGATCAGCAGCCGCTTGAGTGGAAATCGTCGCATCGGTCGGCCGTTCGGATCGAGGATTGCGCTCGATTATGCACATCGCACATGCAGGATTCGGCGTCCGGAAATGAACGATAATCGCGGCCTTTGCCGATCCTGCAGGAGATGCACCCATGCCCAAGGCCAACGAGATCAAGCGCGGCAACGTCATCGAGCACGACGGTCGCGTCTGGGCCGTTCGCGATGTCTCGCGTTCGGCGCCGACCGCGCGCGGCGGCGGCACGCTGTACCGCTTCAAGCTCGAGTCCATCCCCGGCGGCGATCGCCAGGAACTGACGCTCAAGGGCGACGACGTGGCGAAGGAGGCCGACCTGGTCCGCCGCCAGTCGAGCTTCTCCTACCGCGACGGCGAGGAGTTCGTGTTCATGGACGACGAGGATTTCACCCAGTACCTGCTCGATGCCGAGGCCGTCGGTGACGCGGCCGGCTACATCCGCGACGGCCTCGGCGGCATCTACGTGATGCTGATCGACGGCCAGCCGGCCGCGCTTCAGCTGCCGCAATCGGTGGAACTGACCGTGGCCGACACCGCGCCGGTCATGAAGGGCGCGACGGCGACCCGCTCGGCCAAGCCGGCGACCACCGAGACCGGGCTGGAAGTGATGGTGCCGGACTACATCACGCCGGGGGAGAGCATCAAGGTGAATACGGAGACCGGCGAGTTCATGGGCCGCGCGTGATGATCGGCGGAGAGCTACTGCGCAACGCGCCGCGGGCGTCCGGCGGTGCTCGCGATCCTCATGCACCCGAACGTGCACTGCGGTCGCTCCGCTCCGGCGGCCACTCGCGTCGCGCTGCTCGCTACGCTCTCCGCCGATCATCATCCGTCGATCTGGCGCCGGAGAGGCGGTGTTCGGGATCCTCACGTACCTGGAACGTACGCTGCGGTTCCTGCGCTCCGGCGGCCACCGTCCATCGAGCGCTCGCGACGGCGCTCCCCGAAAATTGCCTTCGATCGGATTCGATGCGAACGCCCGGGAGTGCTCGCGATCCTCATGCAGCTGCACGTGCACTGCGGTCCCTCCGCTCCGGTGGCCACCCGCGGCGCGCGGCCCGCGACGCTCTCCACCGATCATCACCGTTCGATCTTGCGCTGGAGACGCCGTGCTCGGAATCTTCACGTCCCTGCGGTGTACGCTGCGGTTCCTGCGCGGAGCCTGTCCCGGACTTCGATCCGGGCGCGGCCATCCGCAGCGCGCCGGGTCGATGCTCTTCGATCATCCGGTGCTTGCCCGGGCGGACGATTCGACATTGGTTTTCTCCGGGATCGTTCCCATTGAGCTGCGATGACTGACGCGAAGGAACCGGAACTCGACAGGCTGCGCGCCGAGCTGGATCGGATCGATCGGGCCTTGATCGAGCGGGCGGCCGAGCGGCAGCGGGTGGTCTCGGAGATCGGGCGGATCAAGAAGTCCGCCGGTCGGGCGCTGCGCGATTTCCGGCGCGAGCGGCAGGTGCTCGACGGCGTGCGCGCACGCGCCGTCGAGGTCGGGCTGGACCCCGACCTTGCCGAGACGCTGCTGACGGCGCTGATCGAGGCCTCGTTGACCCGCCAGGAGGCCGAACGGGTGGCCGGTTCGGGACGGGGCAGCGGGCGATCCGCGGTGGTGGTCGGCGGCCTGGGCCGGATGGGCGACTGGATGACCCGGTTCCTGGCCGAGCAGGGCTGGCGCGTGATCGTGGCCGACCCGGCCGTCGAAACGCCGGGCGACGATGCCGTGCGCGTTCTCGAGGACGCGCCGGCGTCGGCCGAGTTGATCGTGCTGGCCGCGCCGATCCAGGCCTCGGCCGATCGACTGGACGAGCTGATCGAGCGCGGCAGCGATGCGCTGGTCCTCGACCTGGCCTCGGTCAAGGGGCCGCTGATCGAGCCGCTGAAGCGCGCCGCCGGCGCCGGTCTGCAGGTGGCATCGATCCACCCGATGTTCGGTCCGGACACCCGCCTGCTGGCCGGACGCCACGTGCTGTTCATGGACTGCGGCCGCCGCGATGCCGTCGACGCGGCCAGGGCGCTGTTCGCCGACACCATGGCCGAATGCGTCGACGTGCCGCTGGACGCCCACGACGGCCTGATGGCCTGGGTGCTCGGCCTCTCGCACGCCATCAACCTGGTGTTTGCCGATGCCGTGGCCGGCTCCGGGCGGTCGCCGGACGAACTGGCCGAGGTCGCTTCGACCACCTTCGGTCGGCAGCTGGCGATCGCCCGTGACGTGACCCGCGAGAACCCGGCGCTGTACTTCGAGATCCAGCGCCTGAACCCGGCCCAGGCCGACGTGCTCGAGGCGCTGCGCGCTGCCGTCGAGCAGTTGATCGCGGCCGTCGACCGGGGCGATGCCGAGGCCTTCGCCGAGCGTATGATCGCGGCCGGCGACTGGGTCGAAGGCCACCGACGAGCGCGTCGTCGCCGCACCCATCCCGAGGACATGCAATCGTGAACGCCGACAGCGAAGCCCCTGGACCGTCCCCCTTCGCGCGCCTGCGCTGGCGGGCTCGCCTCGGCCGCTGGATCGAATCGCGCGGGCCGCGCAACGTCATCATCGGCCTGATCATCTTCAACGCGGTGATCCTCGGCCTGGAGACCAGCGACGCGGTCATGGCCCGTTTCGGGACGCTGCTGCTTGCGCTCAACAGCGGCATCCTCGCGATCTTCGTCGTCGAGATCGCGATCAAGCTGGTCGCGTTCGGTCCGCGCTTCTTCCGTTCGGGCTGGAACGTGTTCGATTTCCTGGTCGTCGGCATCTCGCTGGTGCCGGCCACCGGCCCGCTGGACATCCTGCGCGCACTGCGGATTCTGCGGGTGCTGCGCCTGCTCAGCCAGGTGCCGCGACTGAAGATGATCATCGAGTCGCTGATGCGCGCGCTGCCCGGCATGGGCTGGACGGCGGCGCTGCTGCTGCTGGTGTTCTACATCTTCGCGGTGATGGGCACGATGCTGTTCGGCGAGCGGTTCCCGGAGTACTGGGGCACCCTGGGCCGCAGCTTCTTCGCGCTGTTCCAGATCATGACGCTGGAATCCTGGTCGTCGGGCATCGCCCGGCCGATGCTCGAGGAGATTCCGCTGGTCTGGCTGTACTTCGTGCCGTTCATCCTGATTTCGAGCTTCATGGTGTTGAACCTGTTCATCGCGATCATCGTCACGGCAACCAACTCGATCCACGACGACGAGGAAGCGCAGGCGCGCCGCGAACTGCTCGATGAACTGCGCCGGATCCGCGAACGGCTGGAGCTGCTGGAGGGTGGCCCACGGACTCCCGCCGACCAACGTCAGCAGGAACTGGGCAAGGACGGGTCGTGAGCCCGAACCGGGCGCCGGGCGCCCGGTTCGCAGCGTCGGGTCAGGCGGCCGGTCGAGTCGGCGCCGGGGGTTCGCCGGAGCCGGAGGCACCGTGCTCGCGCTCCCAGTCCGATGCCTTGTCCTTGAGCTTCGAGAACTTCTTCGACGCGCCGTCGAGCTTGCCCTCCCATTCCGGGTTCGGCTGCTGGCCCTCGGTGACCTTGAAGAAGACCTGCATCAGCGCGGTCATGCCGACCGGCTCGATGACCGCCTGCTTGATGCCCCAGGCGAACACCACCGCGATGATCAGCGCCAGCGGACCGGCGGCCCCCGGGAACAGCGAAACCAGCCCGGCGACCGGCGCCAGGATCAGGAGGAAGACCAGGAAGGTCAGGCCCCAGATCACGAAGGCCAGCCAGAAGGCATTCTTCAGGAAGGCCTTGTAGTTCTGCGCGTACAGCACCAGGGCGGTGCGCGAGGTCGCCCAGGGATTGTCCGAGCGGACCTTCATGTTGTAGGCCAGGATCACCTCGTCGAGGTAGGTCAGCGACAGGTTCACGATGGTGTTGATGAACTTGGCGATGCCCTGGATGCCCGGGATCGGCAGGAAGTTGGTGATCGTGAAGAACACCCGGTTGAAGGCCTTCAGTACGCCCTTGATCAGCTGGTCGACGCCGAACAGGATGGACGACTCGGCAAAGCGCTCGCGCACGATGCCCTGGGCGTAGTCGATCTGACCCTTGCCGCCCGGCAGCGATCGGCCTTCCATGAGCTCGACCAGCACCGCGATGTGACCGGCCTTGACCAGGTAGAGCAGGTATTCGCGGATGAAGTACATGATCGCGCCGGCCACGCCGAAGCCGATCAGGCCGCCGTACAGCCCGCCGGCCTCCGGCTCGCCGCCGATCGTGCCGACGCCATAGCCGATCCCGGCGCCGACACCGGTGATCAGTACGTAGGCCAGCGTGATGCCGAAGTAGATCAGGAAGCGGAAGATCAGGAACGGCATCGTCTTGAGCAGCAGCGAGATGATCTCGCCGAGCTTGAAGTCCATCATGGTCGGAGTCCCTCGGGTTGAATGTTCATGGATCTAGTTGCGGGGTGCACTAGAGTACGAGAACCGGCTGCGAAATACGACAGGCGCCGGCCGGGCTTGACGGTCCCGGAAACGCATGCGAATATCGTCTCGGGCGTGGCAGTCCATCGTGATCGAAATCGAGCATCCGGCATCGACGCCGGTGGTCCCCGTCGCCGTGCGTCGGCTGCGTCCGCATACTTTCCATTCAGTAGAGGACACATCTCATGGACTATCGTTGGATCCCCGCCGCTGCACTGGTCGCAGCCGTGATGACCGCACCCCTCTCGACTGCCCATGCCCGGGACGGCATGAGCTGGTCCTGGATCGAAGGCGGCGTTTCCTGGTTCGATCCGGATGACCTGGATTCGCAGGACGGGTTCAATCTGCGCGGCTCGGCGGCGCTCGGCGATCGCTTCTATCTGCAGGGTGGACTGGACCGCTGGGACTTCGGCTCCGACGAACTGCACTACTACAAGGCCGGCATCGGCTTCCACAGTGCGCTGTCCGAGTCGGTCTCGACCTTCGTCGAGCTCTCGTATGCCGGCATCGAACTGGCCGGCACCGACCAGGACGGGGGTCGCCTGGACTTCGGCGTGCGCGCCGCGCCCGGCAACGGACCGATCGAATTTCGCGGCTACGTCGGCGCCCAGGCCGACGGTTTCGAGGACCCGGAATTCATCGGCGGCGCCGACCTGCTGTTCCGCATCGGCGACCTGTTCGGAATTTCGGTCGGTGCCGAGACCTTCGAGTTCGATGCCACGATCTATCGGGCGAACCTGCGCCTGAGCTTCTGACCGAATGGTCCTGCGGTCGGCCGACCGGCCGCAGGAGCCTTGCCCGGCCGGTCAGTCGTCGAGCGTGCGCACGTCGACGAACTGGCCGCTTTCACCCGTCTTGAGCTTCTCCAGCAGGCCCAGGATCTGCGCGGCCGACTCCGCAGGCGACGGCATCGCCTCGGTGCCGCGGGCGTTCTTGAGCTTCTGCACCGACGGGAATTCCTCGCTGTCGACCTCGCCGCACAGGTAGTCCTGCATGCCGGTGTCGACCAGGCCGGGTGCCAGCGAGGTCAGGTGGGTGTCGGGCATCTCGTGGGCGTAGAGGGCGATCAGGTCGTCGAGGCTGGACTTGCTCATCGCGTAGGCGCCCCAGCCGCGGCTGAGATTGTGACCGGCACCGGAGGAGATGGCGATGACCTGTTCGACCGGGATCCGGCGCTCGATGAACCAGTCGAGAATCAGTTTGTTGGCCCAGACGTTGATCCGGAACAGGTGCTCGACGTCGTGCACGTCGGTGGTGTGGAAGTCCTGGATCCGGCCGAGGATGCCGGCGTTGAGGACCAGCAGGTCCAGCCGCAGGCAGTCCGACAGCAGTCGGTCCATGGCCTCGGGGATGGCGTTGAGGTTGCCCAGGTCGACCTTGCGATCGCGCAGGCCGTCGTCGTCGTGGATCGGGCAGCCCGATCGGCTCATGCCCCAGACGATGGCGCCCTGGTCGAGCAGTTCACGCGTGAGTCCGAGGCCGAGGCCGCTGGAGTTGCCGGTGATCAGTACGTTCATGGCGAGGGTCGAAGTCTCCGTGTGAGTGAATGCACGCCGGCGTCAATCCTCGCTGGACGGATCCGGCACCTTCTCATCGTAGCGCCCGAACCAGGCCAGGATGTGGCGGATCTTGGACGCCAGCTGGCTGGGCCGGCCGGCGATGCCGTGCGGGGCTTCGGGAATCCGGACCAGCACCGAGTCGATGCCGCGCAGCTTCAGCGCCTGGTAGTACTGTTCCGATTCCCACATCGGGGTGCGCCAGTCGGCCTCCCCGGTCAACACCATGGTGGGGGTCGATACGTTGCCGACGCGCGACAGCGGCGATCGCCTCCAGTACTCGTCCTGGGCCTCCCACGGCGGAGCCGGGAACCAGTACTTGTGGAAGAACGGGGTGAAATCGGCGGTCAGCACGAAGCTGGTCCAGTTGATCACCGGCTTGGCGACCACCGCGGCCCGGAAGCGATCGGTGGTGCCGATGATCCAGGCGGTCAGCACGCCGCCGCCGGAGCCGCCGGTCACGAACAGGCGGTCGGGATCGGCGATGCCGCGCTCGATCAGCACGTCGACACCGTCGATCAGGTCCTGGTAGTCGTCGCCGGGGTAGGCATGGTGGATTTCGTTGGCGAAGTCGGCGCCGTAGCTGGTCGAGCCGCGCGGGTTGAGGTAGGCCACGGCATAGCCGGCCGCGGCCATCAATTGGACTTCCATCGAGAACCGGTCGCCGTAGTCGGCGAACGGGCCGCCGTGGATTTCCAGGATCAGCGGCAGCGCGGTCTCACCGTCGTGGCCGGGCGGCAGGGCGACCCAGCCCTGGATCTCCAGACCGTCGAGCGAGGAGCGGTAGCGGAATTCCTCGACCGGCGCCAGCTCGCGGTGGTCGAGCAGTTCCGCGTTGAGCCGGGTCAGCCGGGTCGTTTCGACGCCGCGGCGGCCGACGTCGGCCCGGACCAGGTCGGCCGGGTGGGCCGGTGTGGTGGCGGTGAACACCAGGCGGTCGCTGCCGGCGTCGAAGGCGCCGCTGGCGTAGGGCCGACCCAGCGTGGTGCCGCCGACGCCGGAGACCAGCCGGGTCCGCGTTCCGTCGAGGTCGATGCGGTCGATCACCCCGGTGCCGCGGTCGCTGTAATGAACGTACAGCGCCTTGCCCTCGGCGTCCCAGGCGAAGTCGTCGATCGAGCGGTCGAGGTCGGCGGTCAGCGATCGGGGTTCGCCGTCGTCGATCAGGTACAGCTCGGTGTTGTGGTAACCGAGCCGTTCATCGTCGAAGCCCAGCCAGGCCAGGCGGTCGCCGCCCGGTTGAACCGCCGGGGCATTGTCGGGGCCGAAGCGGTCGGTCAGCGGCGTGATCTCCAGCGTGGCCAGGTCGAGTCGGACCAGGTCGGTGTCGTTGCGCTCCAGCGCGAAGTCCTCGCGCCGGTTGGTCGCGAACACCAGCGATTGCCCGTCGGTCGACCAGGCCGCGGCGCCCGGTTGCGGATAGGGACCTTCGGTCAATTGACGGGCCGGGCCGCCGTCGGCCGGTACGACGAAGCGCTGGGTCTGGCCGTGCGGCAGGAAGCCCTGGCCGTCGACCCGGAACACCGGCTGCTCGACGACCCGTGCCGGCGGCGCCCAGTCCGCGCCTTCCGGCGGCTTCAGCGGCTCGACGATGCGTGGCGCTTCGGTCGCCACGAAGCGCCGGAACGCGATTCGCTCGCCGTCCGGCGACCAGCTCGGGTCCGACGGGGCGTGCGAGCCCGCGGTCAGCGCGGTGGTCCGGCCGGAGTCCAGCCAGAGCACCCGGAGCTGGACGTCGCCGTCGCCGCCGTGGCCGATCCAGGCAACGCGCGTTCCATCGGGCGACCAGGCCGGCGAGCCGGCGTGGCCTTCGGCCGGGGTCAGTGCTTGCTGCACGCCGTCGGCGTCGATCAGCCACAGCTGGCCCCGGTTGCGGTCCCGCATCGCGTCCAGGGTGCGCCGCACGTAGACCACGCGCTCGCCGTCGGGCGACAGCGCCGGGGCGTCGGCGTATTCCAGCCCGAAGATGTCGTGGGCGGTCAGCGGCGGGTTCGCGGCCAGGCCGCCGGCGGCGGCCAGCAGCAGGGCGGTCAGCACCGCGCGCAGTCGGGCCGAGCAGGGTCGGGTCGGGGTCATCGATCGTCTCCTCGTGCGGCGTTGTCGCCGATGGACTGTTCGAACAGCTTCAGAATCCGGCGGTACTGGTCCAGCCAGCTTTCCGGGTGCACGTAGCCGTGCGGTTCGAGCGGGTAGGAGGCCAGCTCCCAGTCCTGCTTCTCGAGCTCGATCAGGCGCTGGACCAGCCGGATCGAATCCTTCCAGAACACGTTGTCGTCGAGCATGCCGTGGCTGATCAGCAGGTCGCCGGCCAGGCCGTCGACGAACTCGATCGGCGAGGAGCGCCGGTAGGCCTCGGGATCGACCTCGGGCGTGTTCAGGATGTTCGAGGTGTAGAAATGGTTGTAGTGCGCCCAGTCGGTGACCGGCCGCAGCGAGGCGCCGGCGGCGAAGGTCTCCGGCGCTTTGAACATGGCCATGAAGGTCATGAAGCCGCCGTAGGATCCGCCGTAGACGCCGACCCGGGCCGGATCGCCGTCGTGGTTCTCGACCACCCAGTCCACACCGTCGATCAGGTCCTCGAGCTCGGGCGTGCCCATCTGGCGATAGATGGCGGTTCGCCAGTCACGCCCGTAGCCGCGGCTGGCCCGGTAGTCCATGTCCAGCACGTGGTAGCCCCGCTCGGTCAGCAGATTGTGGAACATCTGCTCGCGGAAGTAGTAGGGAAACCGGTGGTGGGTGTTCTGGGTGTAACCGGCGCCGTGTACGAACAGCACCACCGGGCGCGGTCCTTCGAAGTCGCCGCGGGCCGGGTAGAACTTCGTCCAGATCGGCGCATCCACGTGACGGGACGGAATGCCCACGAACTCCACCGGCTGCCAGTCGATGGTCCTGTAGCGCTCGCTGCGGGTGTCGGTGCCGGCAGTCGGTTCTCCGCCGTCGATGTCGATCACCGCCGCCTGGGCCGGGAGGTACGGCCCGGAGTGGCGAAGCAGGATCCGCTTCAGTTCCGGGCCGAGCGTGAAGCTCTCCACGCCCTTGAGTTCGGACAGGCGGGTCAGCTCGCCGCGGCGAAGGTCGATACGGTAGAGATCGTACTCGGTCGGGTGGGCACGGTTGGTCAATGCCCAGGCGATATCGGGGTCCAGGCCGAAGGCGATGTCGAACACTTCGAACTCGCCGCCGGTCACGGCCCGGGCCGGGCCGCCCGGGCCTGCGGTGTAGAGGTGGCTGTAGCCGGACTGCTCGGACAGCAGCCACAGCGTCCGGCTGCCCGGAATCCAGCCGAACTCGTTGAACGACCAATTGATCCAGGCCGGGTCGGTGAGGCGGTGCCGTTCGGTCAGCGTCGGGCCCTGGTCGGCGTCGCCGCCGGCATCGATCGTCACCGTCCAGCGATCCTTGTTGTCGATCGCGCGCAACTGGACCGCAACGATCGAACGGTCCGGGTGCCACTCGACGCCGGCCACCGAAACGGGGCGGGGATTGTCCGCGTCGTGCGCTTCGATGTCCTGCTCGGCCTTCAGTTCGGCGAGCGGATCCTCGTCGATGCCGGACAGGCTGCCCAGGTCGAGCTCGTGCCGGGTCCGGGTGGCCAGGTCGAGCAGCCAGAGCTGCTGCGGGGTCGGTGGTTCGCGCCCCACGAGCGTGCGTACGTCCTCGATCTCGACGTAGCCCGACTCGGTGACGAAGCGCGGCATCGCGTCGTTGCGGCCCTCCGCGCTGCCGGCCTTGCGGACCGCGACCAGCAACCAGCGACCGTCGGACGAAGGTGCGGAGACGACCGGTTCCATGCCCTGGCCGAGGTACCAGGGCGCCGGCGCCCGGCTCGGATCGGCCGCAACCAGGCCCAGCTCGTGCTCGCGCTGATCGATCCGGCGTTCGCGCTCGCGGGCCAGCGTCTCGAACAGTTCCAGCTGGTGCTGCTCGAGGGCATCGTCCGGCTCGGCATCCGGTGGATCTTCGAAGCGCAGGTCGGCCAGGGGCTGGATGACCCGCGTATCGAGGTCGATCCGCCACCAGTCGCGGCCGAGACGGACCAGCACGCGGTTCGATGCGCTGCCGAAGCGGGCCGCGCCGGCATCGCCGCTGGCGGTCAGCTGGACCAGCGCCGCGGTGTCGAGCTCGCGCAGGTACAGGTTGCCGTCGCGGATCGTCAGTGCACGCCGACGGGCGTCGTCGTAGACCGGGTCGGGTCCGTCGAGGCCGGCCCGTTCATCGGGCATGAGCACCCGGTGAGCGCCGGTCCGGCTGTCGACCTGCAGCAGGTCGCGGATGTCGGAATCCGCACGCTTGATCCTGGCGGTGTAGTGGCGTCCGTCGAGCTGCCACCAGGCCGCTTCCACCGGCGGTCCGATCCAGTCCGGATCGGCCATGATCTGCTTCAGGTCGGGGGTCTGCGCGGCGGCCGTGGCAGCGGCCGCCAGGGCCAGTGCCGAAGCCAGCAGGCGACGCCAGCGGGTCGGCGCGGGGCGGCGAGGGAACGATGGGGCCACGGGAATTCCTCGGGGTCGAAAGTCCCCAAGGATACCGGCAGCGGCCGGGCCGCCGGTGCCGGTCGATCAGGCCGCCTTCTGCAGCCGGCCGAAGGCGTCGATGATGCGGTCGATCTGGTCCGGGCTGTGCGCCGCGCTCAGGCTGATCCGGAGCAGGTTCAGGCCCTTCGGCGTGGCGGGGGGGATCATCAGGTTGGCGTAGACTCCGGCGTCGAGCAGGCCGTACCAGTGGGCCAGCGCCGACTCGCGGTCGGGCATCACGATCGCTGCGACCGGCCCGGGGTCGGCGCTGCCCAGGGTGTAGCCGAGCTCGTTCAGCGCGCCGTAGAGCTGGTGGATGTTGCGCCACAGCTGCTTGCGCAGGGCCTGGCCGTGAACGACCTTGTCCAGCGCCGTGCGGGTGGCCGCGATCACGGCCGGCGACGGCGAAGCGGTGAAGATATATGGCCGGGCGGCCAGCCGGACGTATTCCAGCTCGGCGTGGCGGCTGACGCAGAACCCGCCGATGCCGGCCAGGCTCTTGGAGAAGGTGCCGACGACGAAGTCGATGTCGTCGAGCACGCCGCGGTCCTCGGCCACGCCCAGGCCGCGTTCGCCGAACACGCCGAACGAGTGCGCCTCGTCGAGCAGCAGCCAGGCGCCGTGGCGCTTCTTGACTTCGATGAATGCGTCCAGCGGCGGCTGGTCGCCCATCATCGAATACAGCCCTTCGACCACGATCAGCGCGTGCCGGGCGTCGTCGCCCAGGCGGGCGAGGCGGCGGTCGAGGTTGGCCGGATCATTGTGGCGAAAGACCACGGTCCGGGCGTGACCCAGCCGCGCGCCGTCGTAGATGCTGGCGTGCGAATCGCTGTCGAGCAGCAGGTAATCGTCCTTGCCGGCCAGCGCCGAGATCGCCCCGAGGTTGGCCTGGTAGCCGGTCGAGAAGACCATGGCCGACGGCCAGCCCCAGGCCCGGGCCAGGTCGCGCTCCAGCGCGGCGTGACTGGCGTAGCTGCCGTTGGCCATGCGTGACCCGGTGGTCCCGGTGCCCTGCTCGCTGAGCGCTCGACGGGCCGACTCGACGACGTCGGGGTCCATGGTCAGGCCCAGGTAGTTGTTGGTTCCGGCCAGGATGACCCGTCGGCCGCCGATCGTACCTTCGGTGGCCGAGTGCACGGCGTCGATCGGTGTGGCCACCGGCGGAATCTCGGCGCGATCCAGGTCCGCGCGAGCCTTCGCCACGTCGGCGAACTTGTCGAACAGGCTCATGCTTCACCGTCCTTGCACAGCGGTTCGATCCGGCCGGCAAGTTCGTTCAGGGTACGCGCCTCGGCCAGTACCTCCACCGGGATCGAGACATCGAGCCGGTCCTCGATTTCCATGACCAGGTCCATGATCTGGACCGAATCCAGGCCGATTTCGCTGGTCAGCACGGCGTCGAAATCCACAGTGCCGAGCTGCGGCAGGGACACGGCGACCGCGTCCTGGATCGCTTGGTGAATGTCGGTTCGGGCGTCGGTCATGCGCGGGTCCATCCGGGTAGGGATTCAAGCGCTTCGTCCAGGCGCCGGTGCGGCCGCCAGTCCAGGTGCGCGGAAAGCGCGAGATTATCGCAGACCCAGTCAACGTGCCGCAATTCACGCACTTTGCCGGGCGAGAGCAGCGCGGCGCGGCCGCGCAGCCGGTTCGCGGCCAGCGCCAGCCGGCCGGCGGTGCGCAGCGCCGGACCGGGGATGGCCAGGGTACGGATCCGACCGCCGCGAACCGTTGCGGCAAGCCGGGCGACCTCGGACCAGGTCCAGCCGCCGTCGGGCTGCGGACCGGCCAGCGCGAACGGCGCGGTCGAAGGGCCTCGGTAGAGCAGGCGCTCGATCGCGGCACCGACGTCGTCGACATGGACCAGCGAAAAGCGCGCGGTCGCCGGGCCGAGCCGGATCAACCAGCCGCGCGCCAGCATTCGCCAGAAATCGGCCAGCGCCGGGTCGTCGGGACCGTAGACCGCCGGCGGTCGAAGCACGGTCGACGACCCCGGCAGTCGCTCGCGCCATGCCCGCTCGGCACCGGCTTTCGAGGCCGTGTACCAGGACAGCTCGGGCCGGGTCGCGGCCAGCGAGGAGACCAGCAGGGCGTGGGCGCCCGGGGCGCGGTCGGCGATCGCGTCGGCCAGCAGGGCGGTACCGTCGAGGTTGGCCCGCTCGAAGTCCCGCTGCCGGCTGCCGGCGATCGCGCCGGCCAGGTGGACCACGGCGTCGGCGCCGTCGACCAGGCGTTGCAGCGCGGCGCGATCGGCCAGGTCGCCGACTACGTGTTCGAGCTTCGGATGGTCGACCGTCAGTCGGTCGGGATCGCGCACCAGGGCGCGGATTCGGGCGGGGTTCGAGGAGGCCAGCAGGCGCGCCAGCGTGGCGCGCCCGATGAAGCCGGTGGCGCCGGTCAGTGCGATGACCGGCATGGTTCAGTCGGCCGTGTTCAACGCCTGGGTGTGGGGCGTGCGATCGACCAGCTCGCGCGGCAGCACCTCGGTGTTTTCCAGCCCGTTGCGCTTCAGGAAGTCGAGCCGCGTACCGCTGCGCGACAGCTTGCCCGAGGAGGTCCGCGGCAGGGTGTGCAGCGGAACCAGTTCGATCAGGCAGGCGATGCCGAACTCCGACTGGATCTGCTGCCTCAGTCGCTCGACCAGCCGGGCCTGGCGGAACGGATCCTGCTCGCGGCACTGCACGACCAGCACCGCGACCTCGCTGCCGTCCTCGGCCGGGATCGCGAACGCCGAGGCGTCTTCGGGGCGAACTTCGGGCTGCTGCTCGGCCAGGTACTCGAGGTCCTGGGGCCAGATGTTGCGGCCGTTGATGATCAGCAGGTCCTTGGCCCGCCCGGTGATGAACAGCGAGTCACCGGCCCGGTAGCCGACGTCGCCGGTGTTCAGCCAGCCGTCGTCGGTCAGCGCTTCGCGGGTGGCGTCTTCGTTGTTGGCGTAGCCCGACATCACGCTCGGGCCGCGCAGGTAGATCGTGCCGCAGTGACGCTCCGGCAGGATGCGCCCGGACGTGTCGCGGATCTCGACTTCGTAGTCGGGCAGCGGTCGGCCGCAGTTGACGAACTCGGTGACGCGGGTGTCGGCATCGGCGTCGGCGTCGATCGGCGCGGCGCGGCGCTCGCGCGCGAGCAGGTCGGCGTCGAGCCGATCGACTTCCAGGCCCTGGGCCAGCGGCGCGAAGCTGACCGCCAGCGAACACTCGGCCATGCCGTAGCAGGGCAGGAAGGCCGACGGCGAGAACTTCGAAGGCTCCAGCGCTTCGGCGAAGCGATCCAGCCAGCTCGAGCGGATCATCTCGGCGCCGACGCCGGCCACCCGCCAGGCCGACAGGTCGAAGCGGTCGAGGTCGCCCTCGCGCAGCCGGCGAGCGACCAGCGCGAAGCCGAACGGCGGCGAGTACGAAATGGTCGCGCCGTTGCGTGAAATCAGCTCCAGCCAAAGCCGCGGACGCATCGCGAAATCACGCGTGCCGAGGTAGTCGACCGAAAGCTGCGAGACGACCGGGCCGAGAATCAGGCCGACCAGGCCCATGTCGTGATAGAAGGGCAGCCACGACATGTAGCGGTCGCCGCGGCGGATCTGGACGCCGTACTGCAGGATGCCGGCGAGGTTGGTCAGCACGGCGCGCTGGGTGATCATCGTCCCGCGCGGAAAGCGGGTGCTGCCCGAGGTGTACTGCAGGTAGGCCAGGTCGTCCGGGGCCGGCGGATCGGGCAGGGCATCGGCCGGCTCGAGCGCTTCGAAGGCCTCGAGCGTGCCGCTGACCGCCAGGTCCAGGCCCTCGACCGCTTCGGCGAGGAAGGCCTGGAAGTCACGCGAGGCATAGGCCGCCCGGGCCCGGCAGTCGATCAGCAGCGCGCGCAGGTGCTTGACGAACGCTTCCTTGCCGCCCAGGTGCACCGCCGCCGGCAGTGGCACCGGGACCAGCCCGGCGTACTGGCAGGCGAAGAACATGACATGGAACTCGGGCTGGGTGTCGGCGACCAGCGCGATCCGGCTGCCGCGCGGCAGGCCGAGCGCGGTCAGGCGCAGCGCGGTTTCGCGCGCCCGCTCCCGGAGCTCGCCGTAGGTCAGCACGGACGTCAGCTGGCCTCGTCCATTGTGGAAGTTGCAGCCCGTGGTTCCCTGGGCGGCATAGTCCAGCGCTTCGGCGAGGCTTCGGTAGCCGGAGGTCTTCAGCGGCAGCGAATTCTGCGTGGGGGTTGGCTTCAGGCTCAAACCGATGTTCCCTTGTTGTTCTGCGTTCTCGCGTAGAATCGCCAGCGAGAGTTTATTGGCAAATCTAATCGACCATTATAAGACGCTGACGTGTCAATGGAAACACGTTCGTGACCGTCCCTTGCCGCGACACGTTAGGCGAAGTGCACTTCAAATCGTGTTAATGCCCGCAATTCTGCAACATTCGACCCCGAAATTGCCACCCGTGCGTCCACGCCCATGACGACGCCGGAGTCGACGATCGAGGTGCGTCCGGTCCGCCTGCCGGCCGACTGGCGGCGATTCCACGCCCTGCCGGTGCGTCTGTACGCCGGCGATCCGAACTGGGTGCGTCCGCTCGACCTGCAGCTTCGCCAGCAGTGGGCGCCGCGGAATCCGTTCTTCGCCCACGCCGAGGCACAGGCCTTCATCGCACTGCGCGGCGACCGGGCCGTCGGCCGGATCAGTGCCCAGATCGATCGCCTCAACGACGACCGGGGTCGTCCGGACCTCGGCTGGTTCGGCCAGCTCGAAGCCGAGGACGACATCGAGGTGTTCCGGGCCCTGGAGCGCGCGGCCGGCGGCTGGCTGGCCGAGCGTGGCCGGACCCGCATGCAGGGTCCGTTCGACCTGTCGATCAACCAGCAGAGCGGGCTGCTGGTCGACGGCTTCGACTCACCGCCGATGATGATGATGGGGCACGCACGGCCCTACTACGCCGACCGGCTGGTCGAACTCGGCTTCGAGTCGGTCGCCGAACTGCTGGCCTACCAGGGCGACCTGGAGTTCCGCGATCCGCGCGGGATGCGGCGCGTGCTGGGCCGGCTCGGCGACCGGCTGAGGCTGGAGCGGGTCGAGCGCGGACGCTTGATGGAGCGGGCCGGGTTGATGCGCGAACTGTTCAACGCGGCCTGGGCCGACAACTGGGGCTTCGTGCCGATGACCGAGGCCGAGTTCGATCACACCGTGCAGGACATGAAATTGCTGATCCGGCCGGGCTATGTCCAGATCGCCTGGCTCGACGACGAGCCGGCCGCCTTCATGGTGACCCTGCCCGATCTCAACGAGCTGGTGCGCGATCTCGGCGGCCGGCTGTTCCCGTTCGGTGCGGCCCGCCTGCTGTGGCGCATCTGGCGCCGCCGGAGCACCCGCGCCCGGGTGCCGCTGATGGGGGTGGCGCCGAAGTACCAGCGCTCGATCACCGGCGCGGCGCTGAGTTACGCGATGGTCGCCGACACCCGGGATCACCTGAAGGCCGACGGCGTTGAATGGACCGAGCAGTCGTGGATCCTGGAGCAGAATCGCGGGATGCGCTCGCTGATCGAATCGATCGACATGCATGTGGCCAAGCGCTATCGCGTCTTCGAACGCTCGATCGGGTCGTCGGAATGACTGCCCCGGTCTCGAAGGCCACGGCTCCGGCGGCGGCGTCGAGGCCGGCGATCATCGTGCTGGCCGGCGATCGCGGTCCCGGGGACCCGCTGGCTGCGTCCGCCGGCGTGGCCGGAAAGGTGCTGGTCCCGGTCGCCGGGCGGCCGATGCTGGCCCACGTGCTCGATGCGGCCCGCGGGCTGGGGGACGATGTCGCAATCCGGCTGGTCTGCCCGGCGCGGCCCGAATACACGGCCGTCGCCGAGCCGTTCGGCGGCTGCGCCGGCAGTCTGCAGACGGTCGAACCCGCATCGGGTCCGGCGGCCAGCGTGGCTGCGGCGCTGGCGACCCTGCCGGCCGACGGACCGGTACTGCTGCTGACCGGCGACCACCCGCTGCTGACTCGGGAGTGGCTGCGCGGCTTCCTCGCCGCGGCCGAAGCCACCGGCGCCGACGCGGTGGTCGGACTGGCCGATGCCGATGCCGTTCGGGCCCGCTTTCCGGAAGGCCGGCGGACCCGCTACCGCTTCGCCGACCGCTCGGTCTGCGGCACCAACCTGTTCCTGTTCCGGACCGCGCAGGGCCGCCGGGTGGTCGAGACCTGGCAGGCGTTCGAGCGCGATCGCAAGAAGCCGTGGCGGATCGTCGGCCGACTCGGCCCGGTCGACCTGCTGCGCTACCTGCTGCGGCGACTGAGCCTGGCCGGCGCGTTCGAGGCGCTGTCGCGGCGTCTCGATGCGCGCGCCGCACCGGTCATCGTGCCGTGGCCGGAAGCGGCGGTGGATGTCGATACGCCGGCCGACAAGGTGCTGGTCGAATCGGTCTTCCGGCAACGCGCGTCGTGAACCGGCTCGAGCGCTACGTCGCCCTGCAGCTGCTGCGACCGATCTTCGGCGTGTTCTTCGTCGCGCTGCTGGTGATGCTGGCCTATTACTTCTCGAGCTACCTCGCCGATGCGGTGATCGAGCGCCTGACCATCGACGCGGTGGCCAAGCTGGCCACGCTCAAGCTCGGCCTGTTCTTCGACGTGCTGATCCCCGGCGCGATCTTTCTCGGCGCGATCACCGGTCTCGGCCGGCTGCAGAGCGGCTACGAGATGACCGCAATGGCCGCCGCCGGCGTCGGCCGGACGCCGGTGGTGCGGGCCGTGCTGGCGATCGCGCTGATCGGCCTGCTGCTGGTGGCCGCGCTGACCCACCTGTTCCGACCGTGGGCCTACGAGACGCTGTATTCGATGGAAGGCGAGCTGGTCGCGCGGGTCGATCTCGGCCGGGTCGAGCCGGGGCGCTTCGAGATCGGCGACGCGGCCTGGGTGATCTTTGCCGAGGCGCGCGACGGTGATGCGCTGGTCGATGTGATGGTTCATCAGCAGACCCCGACCTATCGCAACCTGCTGCGCGCGGAGCGGCTGGAGCAGCAGACCGCCGTGGACGGCTCGATCGCGCTGGAATTCAGCGGCAACGTGCGGTCCTGGCGCTTGCAGCAGGACGGCGCGACCGACCTGGTCGGCTCCAGCGAACGGCTGCGCGTGCAGTTCGATCCGCCGGCATCGGTCGAGCCGTCGCGCAAGCGTCGTGCGCTGTCGTTCGAACAGCTGCTGGATGCCGCCGGTCCGCTGGAGTGGGGTGAATTGCAGTGGCGCACGCTGATGCCGCTGTCGGTACCGGTGCTGGCGCTGCTGGCGCTGGCGATCGCGCGGATCGAACCGCGTCACGGCCAGACCTCGCGGGTACTGCTGGCCACGCTGCTGGTGACGCTGTATTTCGCCGCGATCGGCACCCTGGCCAATCGCGTGGATGCCGGCACCATGTCGATCTGGCCGGGCCTGTTCTGGGCGCCGCTGGTCGTGCTGCCGCTGGTGCTGGGCCGGCTCTGGCGGTCCTGGCGCGGCCCCGGGGCGCCGATATGAGCGTGCTCGACCGCTATCTGCTCGGTCGCCTGCTGCGCGGCTACCTCGGCATGGGTCTGGCGGTGGGCGCGCTGGTCTGGCTCATCGCGCTGCTCGAAGCGCTCGGTGCCGACAACGGCGGCGGTGCACTGGCGACGCTGTGGCAGGCGAGTGCGGCGGTGCCGATCCGCCTGATCGACCTGCTGCCGGTGGTCACCGTGCTGGCCACCGCCAGCGTGCTGGCCGCGCTGCAGGCCCAGCGAGAACTGGTCGTGGTCCGCGCCGCGGGCATGTCGCTGCTGCACGTGACCCGGCTTGCGCTGGTCCCGGCGCTGGGCGCGGCGCTGCTGGCGCTGGCGGCACTGCAGTTCCTGGCACCGACGCTGAGCCCGGCGACGGGCGACCGGGTCGAAGCCGGCGCGCCCGGGGACACCAGCCTGTGGCACCCCTGGCACGGCCTGTGGGTGCGCTCGAACGCCGACTTCATGAACGTGCGCCGGTTCGATCCCGGTCAGTTGCCCGGCGACATCGCGATCTACGAATTCGACGACCAGGGCCGGCTGGAACGCCAGATCCGGGCCGAACGGGCGGTACCGGCGCCCGAGCGCTGGACGCTGGAAGAGGTGCAGATCAAGACCCTGGATGGCTCGGAGGGGCCGCGAATCGTGCGTCATGAGCAGTATCGCTGGGACTCCTTCCTGACCGCCCGGCAGCTGGAGCTGTTCCGCCAGCCGCCGGCCAGCCTGCCGTTGACCGACCTGTGGACCTACGTGGCCAGCCTGGAGGAACGGGCCCAGGATGCCTCGGAATTCGAGCTGGTGCTGTGGCGGCGGATCACCCTGCCGCTGGCCGGGCTCGGAATGGTGCTGATCGCGGCCGCGCTGGCCGCCTCACCCGGCAAGGGGCGGGGCTTCAGTCTGAAGCTGGTCGCGTCGGTCGGCGTCGGCCTGGGCTATCACCTGCTGGCCGGCATGGCGGGGTTCTTCGCGCTGGTCACCGATCTGCCGCCTGCGCCGGTGGTGCTGGTGCCGCCGCTGCTGCTGGTGGTCGGCGCCTCGGTGTTGCTGGTCCGGTCCCGCTGACGCCCGCGGTCGCCTGGCCCGAAACGAAATCGACCCGGCAGGGGCCGGGCCGATCGATGGAACGCGATGCCGGGTCGGTCAGCCGGCGGCCTTGACCCAGGCGCTGCACCAGCCGTCCTTGTTGACCAGCTTGCCCGGGAAGATCGCGCAGCCGATCCATTCGCCGTCGCCGCCCTGGGCGAGCTGGCAGTTGGCGCAATTCTGCGAAACGTCGTGCGAGGCGAACTTGCCGTTGTCGACGTCTTCTGTGTTGTGCACATAGCCCAGCGCCGAAGCCTGCGGATCGGACGGGTCGAGCTGTTCCTGGGCGAAGGCGTCGCCGAAGCGCGTCATCGTCGGCAGGATCAGGGCCAGCGAACCGGCGCCGGCCAGCTTGAACAGATTTCTCCGGGAACACTTCGACATGGGATCTCCTTGGGCGTGATGCCGTTGTGGGTTTTGAGCGTCGATGCAGTGTGCAGTTTACTGTATGTACGGACGCTGAACCGCGATTCGATCGTCACGCCGCGATGATCATTCGCATTCGTAAGTCATTCTCATTATTGAATAATTCGCGTTTGCTCCTGGGTCCGCGCCGGGCTCGCCGCAGGCCGTTCGAGCGCTTGCGTCGGACACGAAAAAAGCGGGCGGAAGGCCGCCCGCTCGAATCGATCGTCGCCGGCGTGCCGGCGGTGGACACCTTACGGAAGAATGACCGAATCGATGACGTGGATCACGCCGTTGCTGGCCATGATGTCGGTGGTGATGACATTGGCGTCGTCGACCTTGACGCCGGCATCCGACACGGTGATGTCGATGTCCGACCCCTGGACGGTGGTTGCCGAGTCGAGTTCCACGACATCGGCCGCCGTGACCTTGCCGGCAACCACGTGGTAGGTCAGGACCGCGGTCAGCTGTTCGGTGTCGGCCAGCAGCGCGTTGAGCTGATCGGCCGGGATCTTGGCGAAGGCCTCGTCGGTCGGGGCGAAGACCGTGAACGGGCCTTCGCCCTTCAGGGTTTCGATCAGGCCGGCGGCTTCGAGCGCGGTGGCCAGGGTGGTGAAGGAACCGGCTTCGACGGCGGTGTCGACGATGTCCTTCTTGTTGCCGTGATGATCGGCCAGGACCGGTGCGGCCAGGGCAAGGGCCAGCAGCGAGGCAAAGGCGATGCGAGTAGCAGCGTTCATGGTGCACTCCTTGAGTGGGATTTATAGTCGGTCCGTGGTTCGGACTGCGCAAGTCTCGGGGTACGACATCGTTTTCCTGTCGAGTTTTGATGAAGGTGCGATCAAGAAACAGTGAGGGAAGCGTCAAGACGCTGCTGCCCGAACACCAGCGGGACGCGGCGGGACTGGCCTATCGGCCCGACTGGATCGCGGCCGCACGGGCCGCCGTGCTGTTCGAACGGCTGCACGCCGGGGTCGACTGGCAGGCCAGGACGATCCGGATGTTCGGGCGCAGGCTCGAGCAGCCCCGGCGGATCGCGTTCCAGGGCGACCCCGGGGTGGTCTATCGCTATTCCAACGACGATTACCATGCCGAAGCCTGGCATCCCGAGGTCGCTGCGCTGCGCGACCGGCTTTCGCAGCTTCTGGGTGTGTCGTTCAACAGCGCGTTGCTGAACCTGTACCGCCACGGCAGCGATTCGATGGGATGGCACGCCGACGACGAGCCGGAGCTGGGCGATCGGCCGGTGATCGCTTCGGTCAGCCTCGGTGCCATGCGGCGGTTCGTGCTGCGCTCGCGCGCCGAGCCGGCGCGGAAGATCGAACTCGAACTTGCGCCGGGCAGTCTGCTGGTGATGTCCGGCGACCTTCAGCGGACCTGGCAGCACCAGGTGCCGAAGACCGCCCGTCCGGTCGGGCCCCGGATCAATCTGACGTTTCGTCGGGTCCAGCCTCCGGCGCGCTGAGGCTGTCGTCGTCGAGCAGCGTTTCGACCTGCTGCTGTGCTGCGTCGAGCATCGTCCGGCAGTCCTGGCTCAGCGCCACGCCGCGCTTGAACCGCTCCAGCGACTCGGCCAGCTCGAGGTCGCCGGTCTCCAGCGCCTCGACCAGCGATTCCAGTTCCGCCAGCTTCGCTTCGAACGACGGCTCGGCGGTGGTCGACGAGGATTCGGGGGCTTCGCTCATGGGTGCTGCTCCGCAGAGGGTCCGACCCGGCTCATTGCGCGGGCGAGGCATAGGGTACCAAGCCGGCCGGGGCGGCATGCCAGTCCGGCGCCGCGGCCAGCCGGGATGGATCGTGCCAGCGCCCGCCGACGGCCGCCACGCGACCGGCCACCCGCAGCACCGGCAGTCGATGCCGGCGCCACGGCGGAACGCCGGCCATCCGCAGCAATTCCGCGACGCGCTGGGTCGGGCCGTCGGGACGAAGGCGCATTCGATCGCCGGCCCGGAACGCGCCGGCCGTGACCGCTTCGTTCCCCTGCCCGCCGACGGGCAGGCCCGAGAGTCGGCCCAGGCCGTGCGGCAGAGCCAGTTCGGTCGTGCCCGGCACCAGCTCGATCGACCAGTTCGCCGGGACCGGGTCCGGACAGCGATCCCGCCACAACCGGTCGCGCCAGGCGCGCAGCTGCACGGCATCGACGGTCACGGCGGGGCAGCGGTCGGCAGCAGCGTCCCTGCACTGGCGGCGAAACTCGTCGAACCGGTCCGGTGGTGGCGGCGCGTCCGGCGCCAGCCAGCGGCGCAGGGCTTCGAAGGCGCGGGCCGACTCGAGCCGCAACCAGGCCGCCAGATCCAGCGTCGACTCGCGGCCGCACGGCGAATCGCAGCGCAGCGACACCAGGTCGGCCCTGGCCCGGACCTCGACGGCGTCGGCCGCGTTGCCTTGCGCCACGCGGGCGCGCTCGATCGCGCCGCGGTAGCCCCGACCCCAGCGCTGTTCCAGCCGCGGCAGCACCTCGTGCCGCAGGTAATTGCGATCCGGATCGGTCGATGCGTTGGTCGGGTCCTCGATCCAGTCCTGGCCGGCGTCGTGCAGTTCCTGCTGGAGCGCCTCGCGCGGCCAGGCCAGCAGGGGGCGGCCGAGCCAGCCCCGGCCAAGCGGCCGACGCACCGGCATCCCGGCCAGTCCGGCCGGGCCGGCACCGCGCAGCAGCTTGAGCAGCAGCGTTTCGACCTGATCGTCGAGGTGATGGGCCGTCAGCACGGTGTCGTCGTCGCCGAGCCGGCCGGCCAGCGCGGCGTAGCGCGCATGGCGAGCGGCCGCCTCGGGGCCCGAGGCCAGGTCGAAGGCCGCCGGATCCAGCACCAGGGTTTCGAACGACACACCGAAGCGGGCCGCGATGCGCCCGGCGCGGGCGGCCCGAGCCGGGCTGTCCGGATCGAGTCGGTGGTCGACGTGAATCGCCGACAGGCGCGCCGCCAGGCCGGCCTCGATCAAGCGTTTCAGCAGGCAGACCGAGTCGGCGCCGCCGCTGAACGCGACGATCAGCCGACCTGCGTCGGTCCAGGCGGCCGCATCGAGCCGCGGCCGGTCGTTCACTCGCGTTCCAGCGCGCCCAGCTGCATCAAGCGATCGTAGCGCGCTTCGAGCCGCTCGCTGTCGGTCATGCGATCCAGCGTCTCGAGCTGGCTGACCAGCAGTTCCTTCAGCCGCTGGGCCATTTCGTCGGGGTTGCGGTGAGCGCCGCCCAGTGGTTCGCGGATCACGCTGTCGATCAGGCCCTGGGCCTTCAGTTTTTCCGCGGTCAGGCCCAGCGCGCCGGCCGCGATCTCGGCCTTGTCGGCGCTCTTGTAGAGGATCGATGCGCAGCCCTCCGGCGAGATCACCGAATAGATCGAGTACTGCAGCATGTTGGTCCGGTCGCCGACACCGATCGCCAGCGCGCCGCCCGAGCCGCCTTCGCCGATCACCGTGCAGATGATCGGAACCCGGAGCCTGGCCATGACCAGCAGGTTGCGCGCGATCGCCTCGGACTGGCCGCGCTCTTCGGCGCCGACGCCCGGGTAGGCGCCCGGGGTGTCGATGAAGGTGAAGATCGGCAGGCCGAAGCGGTTGGCCATCTCCATCAGGCGCTTGGCCTTGCGATAGCCCTCCGGGCGCGGCATGCCGAAATTGCGGTGGATCTTCTCCTTGGTGTCGCGGCCCTTCTGGTGCCCGATCACCATGCAGGCGCGGCCGTCGATCGCGGCCAGGCCGCCGACGATCGCGTGATCGTCGGCGAACATCCGGTCGCCGTGCAGTTCCTGGAAGCGGTCGAAGACCCGGGGAATGTAGTCCAGCGTATAGGGCCGCTCGGGATGGCGGGCCATCTGCGAGACCTGCCAGTCGGTCAGGCCGGAGAACACCGACTCGATCCGTTCGGCGCACTTGGCTTCGAGCCGCTGGATTTCCTCGTCGAGGTTGAGTTCCTGGCTGGTACCGACGTTGCGCAACTCGGCCAGCTTGGCTTCCAGCTCGACGATCGGCTGCTCGAAATCGAGGTGGTTGGAGGTCATGAGGCCTGCAAGAGACGAAGGGAAGACGACGGAGTATAGCGACCGCGCCGGACGACCGGAACCCGGTCCGGTCGCTCGACCGCCCTGGCTACAGCTCGAACGGTTCGGTCGGAATACGTCCGGTGGCCCAGCTGGCCCGCGCCCAGGCCCACAGTGCGTCCAGCGTTCGCCGTCCGGCCGGCGGCGGGTGACCGAGCACGCGCAGCGCCAGGGCCAGCGCTTCGGCGGCCGGGCGCGCAGTCACCGGATCGGCGCCGCTGGACTTCGACAGTTTGCGGCCGCTGGAATCGACCACCAGCGGCAGGTGCAGCCAGCGCGGCGGCGTTCCGCCCAGCGCCCGGTGCAGCGCCTGCTGGCGACCGGCCGAGTCGATCAGGTCGGCGCCGCGGACGACTTCGGTGATGCCCTCGTGCAGGTCGTCGACCACTGCCGCCAGCTGGTAGGCATGAAAGCCGTCGGCGCGCCGGATCACCACGTCGCCACAGGTTTGCTCGAGGCGCTCCTCCCAGGCGCCGCGCAGCGGGTCCTGGACCCGGACAGGCTCGGCCGGCACCCGGAACCGCACGCTGCGCGCCGTCCGGCCCGGCGGCAGTCCACTGCGGCAGGTACCCGGATAGACGCCCGACGACGGCAGGTCGGCCCGGCTGCAGCCGCAGGCAAAGGCCAGGCCGTCGGCGAGCAGGCGCTCGACGGCGGCCGCGTGGCGCGGCGTGGACCGGCGCTGGTAGCGGACCGGCCCGTCGGGCGCCATGCCGAAGCGGGCCAGCGTGGCCAGCTGGTCCTCGGCTGCCCCCGGCACGACCCGCGGCGGATCGATGTCTTCGATCCGGACCTGCCAGAGGCCGCCGTGGCTGCGCGCCTGCAGGTAGCTGCCGACCGCCGCGACCAGCGAACCGAAATGCAGCGGGCCGGTCGGCGACGGCGCGAAGCGGCCGCGGTAACCGGTCGGCGGTCTCTTGTCTTCCGGGACGGAAGCGTCCATATTCGGGCTGATTTCCTTCGAGACTCGGGTCTGCCGACATGATGCGACGAATCGGACTGTTCCTGGCCACCAACCTGGCCATCCTGGTCGTTCTCGGGTTCGTGATGAACCTGATCGAGCCCTGGCTGCGTGCCCAGGGCATCGACTACAACTTCGCCTATACGCTGATCTTCGCCTTCCTGTTCGGGATGGGCGGCGCCTTCATCTCGCTGTTGATGAGCAAGAAGATCGCGCTGATGTCGACCGGCGCGAAGATCATCCAGCAGCCGTCCGGCGAGGTCGAGCGCTGGCTGGTGAGCACGGTCGAGCGCCAGGCGCGCGAGGCCGGCATCGGCATGCCCGACGTGGCGATCTACGAGGCGGCCGAGCCGAACGCCTTCGCCACCGGCGCCTCGCGCAACAAGGCGCTGGTCGCGGTCTCCACCGGGCTGCTGCGGGCGATGCGCAGGAACGAGGTCGAAGCCGTGCTGGCCCACGAGGTGTCGCACGTGGCCAACGGCGACATGATCACCATGACGCTGCTGCAGGGCGTGCTCAACACCTTCGTGCTGCTGCTGTCACGGGTCCTCGGCCAGATCATCGATCGCGCCGTGTTCCGCAACGAACGAGGCTACGGACCGGGTTATTTCCTGGTGGTGTTCGTGCTGCAGATCGTGCTCGGCATCCTGGCCAGCATCATCGTGATGGCCTTCTCGCGCTGGCGCGAGTTCCGGGCCGATGCCGGCGGGGCCCGGCTTTCGGGTCGGCAGAACATGATCGCGGCGCTGGAACGCTTGCGCCAGAGCCAGCAGCCGGGTCAATTGCCCGAGGCGGTCGAGGCCTTCGGAGTGCGCGGCCGGACCGGCATGGGCTTCAAGCGCCTGTTCATGAGCCATCCGCCGCTGGACGAACGGATCCGCGCGCTGCACGACGGCGCGGTCTGAGCCGCAGGCCCGGCACCTCGCCGGGCCGGTTCGGCGCGCATCGCGGCGGATCACTCGTCGCGGAGGAAGTCGTCCTGGACCAGGGTGATGCCGAACTGCCACAGTGCGGCCAGGTCGGCGGTGTTCTCCACCGGCGGTGCGATCACCTCCACGGCATGGCTCTTGGCGTCTCGGGTCAGCGCCTCGAGCGCGGCCCGGGCGGCGTCTCCCTTGCCGAGCGCGCCGGCGAGGTTTCCTTCGAGCTTGATGAAGTCGAAGCTCAGGTTCTTCAACAGCATGTCGATGCGGGTCTCGAGCTCCACGCCGAGCAGGGCCAGCCGGACACCGCGAGCGACGAAGCGATTGGCGAAGCGCTGCACCTCGCGCAGGCTTTCGCGGATCTCGGGTTCGCGGACGCCGACGATCAGGCGCTGGCCGGGCATCTGCCCGCTTTCGATGCGTTCCTGCAGCCAGTCGCAGAAGGTCTCCTCGGTGATGCTGGGCAGCGACAGACCGACCAGCACGTCGGCATCGTCATCGTCCATGCCTTCGCCGCCGATCACCCGTTCGAGCAGGTCCCGGTCCAGGTCGGTGGCCAGGCCGGTCTTCACCGCCGCGGCGCGGAACGCGGACGGCAGGATGACCTCGTCGCTGCCTTCGACGCGCAGGCGCGCTTCGGTCTCGATGATCCGGAACTCGTCGTCTTCCATACTGGTGATCGGAAGGTGGATCAGCCGGAATTCGCGGTTGTTCAGCGCGTGGCGCAGGCGCTCCGACCACTGCGCCAGGTCATCGCCGTCGGCCGCTTCGGCGCTGGGCCGGTAGCGGACGTAGCAGTTGCCGCCGGTGCGCTCGGCCTCGTGCAGTGCGCCCTGGGCCTGGGCCAGCAGCTCATCGCCGCTGAACATCTGGCCGGTGCCCAGTGACAGGCCGACGCTGACGGTGATCGTCGGCGACTTGCCGCCGATCTCGAGGATCTTGCCGGAGAAGTGTTCGACCAGCCGGGTCGCCAGCGCAACGGTGTCGCCGCGATCGGCGGTGCACTGGCACAGCGCGAGCACGTGATCGGACAGCCGGGCCGGATACAGGCCTTCGTCGACCACTTCGCCGAACAGTTCGGCCATCTGCTTGATGATCTGGTCCGAGGCCGCGGCGCCGACCTTCTTCTGCAGGCTGGCGTAGTCGTCGATGGCGACCAGAAGAACGGCGACATGGGTGTCGTCGTCGATCGAGGCGGTGACCTCGCTGAGCGTGGCGATGAACGCCTGGCGATTCATCAGGCCGGTGACCAGGTCGCGCGAGCGCAGCTTTTCGAGCTCCTGCTGCAGTTCCTCGGAGTCGCCGAGGGCGACCTGTTCGCGAATCATGATCTGGGTGCAGGCCTCGCCGTCGTAGCGGGCCGGCGAGAAGTCGGCCCGGGCGCGGAATTCGCTGCCGTCGGCGCGCTGGGCCTGGACGTCGATCGGCGCGTCGGGAATCTCGCCTTTCGACAGGGCGCGCAGCAGGGTCTTCAGGTCGGTGCCGTCGTTGGCGGCCGGCAGCAGGTCGAGGATGGAAAACCCTTCGAGCTCGTCGAATCCGGCGTAGCCGAACTGTTCGAGGTAGCTCGGGTTGGCGTAGATGTGCAGGCCTTCGTGCAGATAGGCGATGGCCTCGCGCGAGGATTCCAGCAGCAGGTTGTAGCGTTCCTGGATGTCGCTGACCTGGCGCAGCGCCTCGGTCTGCTCGCGGCCGGTCGCGATCAGCCGGGCGCGTTCGCGGATCAGCCGCGCCGCGTTGCGCGGATCGTCGACGCGCGCGATGCCCTCCATCGAGACCTGGGCGGCGGCCGCGGCGGACTCGGGCTCGGGGTCGGCCAGCGCCAGGATCGGCGGCGCCGCGGACTGGTTGCGCAGCGCGCGGACCAGCGGATCGAGCAGCGCGTGGCTGCCGGCATGAACGTGGATGACCGCGAGGTCGATCCGGCCTTCGTCCAGCGTCCGGCTGATCGCGTTGGGCGTATCGGCGAACTGGAAGATCAGCGTCGCATCGCCGACCGCAGTCTCCAGTTCACTGACGATGCCGGGGTCGTCGTCGACGATCAGTAGATTGAGTCGATCCTGGCGTTCCGCCATGCCTGCTCCTCCGCCGCGTTGTCGGCGAGATTCCGTTCCGTGGACGGCGCCGCGATCCGGTCCGATCCAGCCTCGTTCGGATTCCCGTTCGAATGGTTCTGTTCTCGTCCTTCCCCCGTTGCCGCCGCATTCTACGCCGACCGCGCCGCCGGCGCGACGTCCGCGGCGCGCCCGGCTACAGCACCGGCAGCTTGTACGGCGCGCCGGCCCGTTCGCGGACCAGCCGGGGAACCAGGTAGCCGGGCAGCACGACGCGCAGGGCGTCCACCAGGCCGCGCGCGCGCGGCTCGTCGACGTCGAAGTGCGCGCTGCCCGCGACCCGGTCGAGCAGGTGCAGATAGTAGGGCAGGGCGCCGGCCTCGAAGCCGGTCTCCATCAGCGCCTGCAAGCGCTCGGCGTCGTCGTTGACGCCGGCCAGCAGCACGGCCTGGTTCAGCACCCAGGCGCCGGCATCGCGCAGCCGGCCGAGCGCGGCCGCGGCCGCGCCGTCGAACTCCTGTGCATGGTTGGCGTGGACGACCACCACGCAGTCCCAGGGCAGCCCGGCCAGCCAGTCGGTCAGGCCGGCGTCGACCCGGGCGGGCAGGGTCACCGGCATCCGGCTGTGGATGCGCAGGCGGCGGATGTGACCGAGATCGAGCAGCCGGTCGGTCAGGCGCCGCAGGCGATCGGTGGTCAGCATCAGCGGATCGCCGCCGGACAGGATGAGCTCGCTGACTTCGCGGTGCGCGCGCAGGTAGTCGGCCAGCGCGTCCCACTCCGACGGCACGGCCTGGGCTTCGGAATAGGGAAACTCGCGCCGGAAGCAGTAGCGGCAGTGGATGGCGCAGGCGCCGGTGGTGATCACCAGGACCCGACCGGTGTACTTGTGCAGCAGGCCGTGCCCGGCGCGGCTGGCCGTATCGCCGACCGGGTCGGCGCTGAAGCCTGCCACATCGATCCGCTCCCGGGTCAGCGGCAGGACCTGTCGCAGCAGCGGGTCGTCCGGGTCGCCGGGCCGCATCCGGTCGCTGAACGCGCGCGGCACGCGCAGCGGAAACGGGCTGTCCGGGTCCAGTCCGACGGCACCGGCATCGAGACCGAGATGGGCCAGCAGTGCATGGCCGTCGCGCCACCCGTCGCGCAGCTGCTGCTGCCAGTTCAGGGTCGACGAGGATGGCTCCGGGACAGGTATCATAGCGGGCTTGATTCGAAACGCGACGGGTCGGTCGCAGGCAACGGGCGCGGGCCGGTCCCGCAGCGAGCCCCATTGTAGAAGACCGGCAAGCAAACCAGTGGAGACAACATGGCAAGTTACGGATTGAACGACGTCAAGAACGGCCTGAAGGTGCTGATCAACGGCGATCCCCACACCATCACCGACACCGAATTCGTCAAGCCGGGCAAGGGTCAGGCCTTCACCCGCTTCAAGGTCCGCAACCTGAAGACCGGCCGGGTGGTCGAGAAGACGATCAAGGCCAACGAAACGCTCGAGGGCGCCGACGTGTTCGAAAAGGAGGTCCAGTACCTCTACTCCGACGGCGAGTTCTGGCACTTCATGGACCCGGACAGCTTCGAGCAGCTGGCCGCCGACGCGTCGGCCATCGGCGACAACGCCAAGTGGCTGAAGGAAGAGGACCGCTGCCAGATCACGCTGTTCAACGGCGAGCCGATCACCGTCATGCCGCCGAACTTCGTCGAGCTGAAGGTGGTCCAGACCGACCCCGGCGAGCGCGGCGATACCTCCGGGGGCGGCGGCAAGCCGGCCGAGCTGGAGACCGGCGCGGTGGTCCGAGTACCGCTGTTCATCAACGAAGGCGAAGTGCTGCGCATCGACACCCGTTCCGGCGAGTACGTCTCGCGCGTCAAGGACTGATCGCCCGATGGGTCGTCAGGCGCTGCTGCCCGAATGGGTGGTCCCGGTCGTTCCCGAAGGTCGGGTGCTGACCGGGACCGCGGTGGTCCTGGACGGCGAGCGCATCGAAGCGCTGGTGCCGATCGCCGAGCTCGACGCGGCCTGTCCGGACGCCGAGCGCATCGATCTGCCCGGCCGCGCGCTGATGCCGGGGCTGGTCAACATGCACACCCACAGCGCGATGGCGCTGCTGCGCGGGCTGGCCGACGACCTGCCGCTGATGCGCTGGCTCGAAGACCACATCTGGCCGGCCGAAGGTCGACTGATGGGGCCGGACTACGTGCGTGCCGGCACCGAGCTGGCGATTGCCGAGATGCTTCGGGGCGGTACCACGACCTTCAACGACAACTACTTCTTCCCCGACGTCACCGCCGAGGTCGCGGTCCGGGTCGGCATGCGGGCCGTGGTCGGAATGCCGGTGATCCGGTTTCCGACCGCCTGGGCGCAGACCGAGGACGAGTACTTCCGCCGCGGGCTGGAGGTCCACGAGCGCTTCCAGGGCGAGCCGCTGGTCGGCGTCACCTTCGTCCCGCACGCGCCCTATTCGGTCGACGACTCGGCCTTCGAGCGCATCCGGACGCTGGCCGAGGAGCTCGACCTGGTGGTGCACCTGCACCTGCTGGAAGCCGCCGGCGAGATCGAGTCCAGCCGGCGCGAGCACGGCATGCATCCGCTGGACCGGCTCGAGAAGCTCGGCCTGCTGGGGCCGCGCCTGCTGGCGGTGCACATGACCCAGCTGAGCGCCGCCGATATTCTGCGGCTGGCCCGGGCCGGTGTCCACGTGGTGCACTGCCCGGATTCGAACCTGAAGCTGGCCAGCGGCATCTGCCCGGTCGCCGAACTGGACGCCGCCGGCGTCAACGTCTGCATCGGCACCGACGGCGCGGCCAGCAACAACGACCTGGACCTGCTGGCCGAGACCCGGCTGGCCGCGCTGCTGGCCAAGGGCCGCTCGGGCAATCCCGAGGCCGTGCCCGCCGCGCGCGCGCTGTCGATGGCCACTCTTCACGGCGCGCGGGCGCTGGGCATGGAAGATCGGATCGGCAGCATCGAAGCCGGCAAGCAGGCCGACCTGGCCGCGATCCGGCTCGACTGCATCGAGACCGAACCGGTTCACCACGTCATCTCCCAGCTGGTCTATGCCGCGCCGCGGTGCCAGTTCACCGATGTCTGGGTGGCCGGACGGCGGCTGCTGAACGACCGGTCGCTGACCACGCTGGACGAGGCCGCGCTGCTGACCCAGACCCGGAATTGGCGCCAGCGGATCGCGACCCTCCCGACCGAGGCCGACGCATGAACAGCTCTTCTGCCCCCGAATCCGAATCCGAAGCCCGTCCCGCCGGCGACCTCGTGACCGACCGGGAAAACCTCGACCCGCGCGAGACCCGGGCCTTCGACCGGCTGGCGTCGCGCTGGTGGGATCCCGAGGGCGAGTTCCGCCCGCTGCACGACATCAACGGTCCGCGCGCCGACTGGATCGAACAGCGCGCGGCGCTCGACGGCGCCGCGCTGCTCGACGTCGGCTGCGGCGGCGGCCTGTTGACCGAAGCGATGGCCGAACGCGGTGCGCGCGTCACCGGCATCGACCGGGCCGGCAAGGCACTGAAGGTGGCCCAGCTGCACCGGATCGAGTCGGGTCTGGAGGTCGACTACCGCGAGGTCACCGCCGAGGCGCTGGCCGCGGAGTCGCCGGGCGCCTACGATGTGGTCACCTGCCTGGAAATGCTCGAGCACGTGCCCGAGCCGGCCAGCGTGGTCCGCGCCTGCTTCGCGCTGGCCCGGCCCGGCGGCCAGCTGTTCTTCAGTACCATCAACCGCTCGCCGCTGGCCTGGGCCACGGCCATCGTCGGTGCCGAGTACCTGCTGCAACTGCTGCCGCGCGGCACCCACCGCTACGATCGGCTGATCCGGCCGTCCGAACTGGCCGGCTTCGTGCGCGCTGCCGGCGGTGACGTGGTCGAGATCGCCGGCATGCACTACAACCCGTTCTCGCGCAGCGTGCGCATCGACGGACGGCCGCGCGTCAACTACCTGCTGCACGCCCGCAAGCCCGAGGCATGACCGGCTCCGCCCTGCGCGCCGTGCTGTTCGACCTGGACGGCACGCTGGCCGATACCGCGCCCGACCTGGTCGGCGCGGTCGCCCGGCTGCGCGCGCGGCTGGGCCTGGCCGAGATCGATCTCGGCCACCTGCCGCCGCTGGCGGGGCAGGGTGCGCTGGCGCTGATGGCTGCCGGCGTGCCCGAACTCGACGAGGCGCAGCGCGAGGTCTGGCGATCGGCCTACCTCGAGGACTACCGCGCCCACTGCTGGGACGACAGTCGGCCCTTCGACGGCGTGCCCGACCTGCTCGAGCGACTCGACGCGATGGGCCTGAAGATCGGCGTGGTCACCAACAAGCTGCGCGCGCTGGCCGAGCCGCTGATCCGCCGGGCCGGTTGGGCCGACCGGGTCGCTGCGCTGGTCGGCGGCGACGACACGGATCGTCCGAAGCCGGCTCCGGACCCGGTCGAACAGGCCTGCCGCCTGCTCGGTGTCGCGCCCGGCGAGGCGGTGATGGTCGGCGACGATCGGCGCGACATCCAGGCCGGCCGCGCCGCCGGAAGCCGGACCGTCGCTGCGGCCTGGGGCTACCTGGCAGCCAGCGAGGATCCGGCCGGATGGGGCGCGGATGCCCTGATCCGGCGCCCGATCGACCTGCTCGCCGCGCTGGCCGAGATCCAGACCGGAACGCTGCGATGAGCGACGATCCGCGCGAGCCGCCGACCGGCGATCATCTCCAGCGCGTGCTGCTCGAAGCGGCCAACGCGCGTTGCGTGGTCGTCCACCTCGATCGCGTACTCGCCGAGGTGCTGGCCCGCGGGCCGTATCCGCCGGCGGTGGCCGGTCTGCTCGGCGAAGCGCTGGTCGTCACCGCGCTGTGCTCCAGCGGGCTGAAGTTCGAAGGACGGATCAGCCTGCAGCTGCGCAGCGGCTCGGCGCTTTCGCTGCTGATGGCCGATTGCACCGACGACGGCGGCCTGCGCGGGCTGGCGCGCTTCGATGCCAAGGCCCTTGCGGCCGGGTCGGCCGGGTCGGTGGATCTTCGCAGGCTGGCCGCCGGCGGCACGCTGACGATGACGCTGGAGCCGTCCGATCGCGGCCAGACCTACCAGGGCATCGTGCCGCTGCTCGGTAGCGGCATGGCCGAAGCGATGGAAGCCTACTTCCGCCAGTCCGAGCAGCTCGAGACCCGCATCCGGGTGATCGTCCGCGACGGCGCAGCGGCCGGAATCCTGCTGCAGAAGCTGCCCGGCGAGGCGCCGGACCCGGACGGCTGGAACCGGCTGGGCCGGCTGCTCGACACCGTGTCGGTCGACGAGTTGCAGGCCACCGACTCGGCGACCCTGCTGCACCGCCTGTTCCACGAAGAGCCGCGCCGGCTGTTCCCGGCCCGGCCGCTGGCCTTCCACTGCCCGTGCTCGCGCGAGCGCGTGATGGCGGTGCTGCGCAGCCTCGGCGAGGCCGAGCTCACCGATATCCTCGAGAGCCGGGGCGAGGTCGACGTCGACTGCCAGTTCTGCAACGAGAACTACGCCTTCGACCGGCTGGACCTGGAACAGCTGATCCGCAACGACGCCCCCGAGGTGCCCGATGGCGGAAGCATCCACTGAGTCGTCGCTGGACTGGTGTCGGGCGCGCTACCTGGTGCCCGGGCACCCGCTCACCCTGACCCTGCCGTACGCCGATCCGGCCGATCGCGACGCGCTGCTTGCGCTGCGCGCGCTGATCGGCGAGATCGCCGCGGTGCCGGGCGATGTCTCCGAGCCCGACGTCGCGCGGCGCAAGCTGGGCTGGTGGATGGACGCGCTCGACGACCACTTGCCGCACCCGGTGATCCAGGCCTATCTCGAAAGCGGCGCGGCCGAGCGCGCGCCGACCCGAATGCTCGGCGGACTGGTCGCGGCGGTCCGCGCCACCATCGATGCGCCGCGCTTCGATACCGAAGCCGAGCTCGACCGACATGCCCGCGCACTGGCCGCGCCCGCCGCGCAGGCCGAGGCAGCGCTGGTCGCGCCCGACGGTGTCGACACCACGGTGGTCGAAGAACTGGAGCGGATGGCCGCAGCGGCCTACCGGATCCGGCTGGCCCGCGACCTGGTGCTGGACGCGCGCCACGGTCGCTGGTCGGTGCCGCTGGAGCTGCGGGCGGAGTTCCAGCTCACCCGGGCCCAGGTCGCCGAGGGTGACGCGCCGCACCGCGTCCGCGCGCTGCTGGCCCACCTGGCCGGTCAGGGCGTGCAGGCGATCGAGGCCGGGCGCCAGGCGCTGCCGACCGCGGCCGCCTGGCGCCATCGCCACGCCGTGCTCACCGCCGAGCTCGACCGCCGGCTCGGGCTGTTGCTGGTGCGCAAACCGTCACGGGCACTCGAGCAGCGCCTGTCGGCGTCGGGACCGCGTGCGGCATTCGGTCTCTGGCGACAGGCCCGGCGGCTGCGTCGAGCGGCCCGGTAGGCCGGCTGATCGCACTCGGGTTGCCCGGCCGGCGGCATTGACGAGCCTGAAGGCCGCGGTTCGTTCGGTCGCCGAACCGAGGTCGCCGGATCGGGTGCCTGCACGGTCTGGACGGTGTCGTGCAAGGTCGGTCGATGAATCGCGTGCCGGCAGACACCCGCTCCATTGCGGCGGTCGGACCGGCTGCCTATACTGGCCGCCGGCTTCGCCGACGTCGCGGCGGTGCCCGGTTCGAATTCCAAGGGAGTTTTCATGACGCGTTTCTCGTTTCGCAGCCCCGTTCCGGCTGCACTGCTCGTTCTTCTGATGTCCAGCTCGGCGCTGATCGCCGGCGAAATCAAGTTCACCGCCCCGGAATCGGCGCGCCTGCCGGCCAACGCCGAGCTGCGCACCATGGCCGACTACGGCAACTACCGGCTGCATGCGCTGCCGGAAGACGCGTTCCGGGCCTGGCAGCGCAGCGGGCTTCCCGACGGCGTCCAGCCGCTGCCCGAAGCCAACCGCCTGCTGTTCGACGCCCAGCCCTTCGACACTCTGACCGGGGCGATCGAGGTGCCCGAGGGATGGAGCCGAGTCGCGCCGCGGGGCGAGACCCTGCAGATCATCCAGTTCGTCGGGCCGGTCCGCAGCCAATGGCTCGACCAGGTCAAGGCCGCCGGCGCCACGCCGGTGCACTACGTTGCCAACTACGGCTACCTGGTCTGGGCCGATGACGCGGCACGAGAGCAGCTCGATGCCATGGCGGCCCAGCGCTCGGTGCTGCAGTTCAGCCAGCCGCTGCCGGCATTCTTCAAGCTGGGGCCGGCGATCGGCCGCCGGATCGACAAGGCGCAGTCGCCCGATCGCGTGGTTCCGGTCACGATCCAGATGATCCGCCACCCGGCGGCGGCCGATACCCAGCAGTTCCTCGACGGCCTGGCCGAGCGCAAGCTGGCCGACTGGTCGCCGGTCCTGGGCTTCCAGAACGCGCGCTACGAGGTGCGCATCGACGATCTGCGGACCATCGCCGAGCGTCCCGATGTCTACTGGGTCGAGGAATACCTTCCGCGCGAGCTGTTCGACGAGGTGCAGAACCAGATCGTGGCCGGCAACTTCAACGGCGACCAGAGCGGTCCGTCGGGCACCGGCTACCTGGGCTGGCTGACCGGGCTCGGGTTTTCGACCGACCACGCCGATTATCCGACCGTGGTCGTGGTGGACGACGGGACCGGCAACGGTGCCGTCAATTCCGGTGACCCGACGCTGCACGTCGACGGCGACATCGCCAACCCGTCGCGACTGCAGTTCGTGACCAGCTGCCACAGCGTCAGCAGCGCCGAGAGCATCGGCGGTCATGGTCACATCAACACCAGCATCGTCGGTGGTTACGACGAGCGGACCGGTTTTCCGTTCGAGGACCCGAACGGCTATCAGCGCGGCCAGGGGGTCAACCCGTTCGCGTCGCTGGCCAGCACCCGGATCTTCGCCCCGGGCTTCGACCTGACGGGCTGCGGCGGCACCGACACCGGCACCATCCAGCACACCTGGCAGCAGGGCGGGCGGATCAGCACCAACTCCTGGGGCTGTTCGGGCTGCGCCGGAAGCTACGACGACGGCTCCCAGGCCTACGATGTCGGGGTTCGCGATGCCGATCCGGCTGCGGCCATGAACCAGGAACTGATGGTGCTGTTCGCGGCCGGCAATTCCGGTCCGTCGACCGGCACGGTCGGCACCCCGGGCAACGGCAAGAACATGCTGACCGTCGGTGCGTCGGAGAACCAGCGACCTTCCGACGAGGACGGCAACTGGACCGACGGTTGCGGGACCGGGCCGAGCGGCGCCGACAACGCCATGGACGTGATCGGGTTTTCCAGCCGCGGTCCGTCGCCGGGCGGACGCGTCAAGCCCGAGACGATCGCGCCGGGAACGCACATCCAGGGGACCGCCAGCACCAGCGGCAACTACGACGGCAGCGTCGTGTGTGACGCCTTCCGCCCGAGCGGCCAGTCGGTGTTCGCCGCCTCCAGCGGCACCAGCCACTCCACGCCGGCGGTGGCCGGGGTGACGTCGCTGGCCTGGTGGTGGCTGGAAAACGCCACCGGCATCCAGCCGGCCAACCCCGGCGCCCCGGTCACGCCGAGCCCGGCGCTGCTCAAGGCCTACGTGCTGGCCCATCCCACCTACCTGACCGGTGTGTCGGGGGGCGACGACCTGCCGAGCAACGTGCAGGGCTACGGCATGCCGAACATGAACCTGATGTTCGACGACGCCCTGAAGGTGACCGTCAACCAGGACGTGCTGTTCGACAACAGCGGCGAGGACTGGAGCATGAGCGTCTCGGCGGCCGATCCGACCCGCCCGGTGCGGGTGATGATGGTCTACACCGACCAGGCCGGCGCGATCGGCACCAGCCCGCAGGTCAACGACTTGAACCTCTCGGTCGAGGCCGCCGGACAGACCTACCTCGGCAACGTGTTCAGCGGCCCGTGGAGCACGACCGGCGGCAGCGCCGACAGCGCCAACAACTACGAGGCCGTGTTCTTCGACGCCGGCACCGTCAGCGCGTTGACCGTGACCGTGTCGGCCTTCAACATCGCCGGCGACGGCGTGCCGAACGTCGGTGACTCCACCGATCAGGATTTCGCCCTGGTCTGCTACAACTGCGTCCAGGAGCCGACCTTCACCCTGTCCGGCTCGCCGGCCGAGGCAGCCATCTGCACACCGGACGATGCGGCGTATTCCATCGATGTCGGCGCCGTGCTCGGCTTCTCCGATCCGGTCTCGCTTTCCGCCGTGGGCAACCCGGCCGGAACCACGGCCACGTTCGGATCGAGCAACGTCACGCCGCCGAACACCACCTCGCTGACCATCGCCAACACGGGCGCGGCTGTGGCCGGCGAGTACACCGTGACCGTCGATGGCGTCAGCGGCGGAACGAGTCGATCCGTGGAGCTGGCTCTCAGCGTCTTCACCGCGGCGCCCGCGGCACCGTCTCCGAGTGCACCGGTCGACGGCGCCACCAACGTTCCCCAGCAGGCGACCCTGGAATGGGGCGCGGTCGCGCAGGCGTCGGAATACACGGTCGAAGTGGCCGACGATCCGGCGTTCTCCAACATCCTGTTCTCCACGACCACCGACGCGACATCGGCGGTCACTTCGCCGCTGCCGAGCAACACCGAGCTGTACTGGCGGGTGTCGGTCGCCAACCAGTGCGGTAGCGAGGTGTCGTCGACCCGCTCGTTCATCACCGTGGCGCTGCCCGGGGATTGCTCGATCGGCAGCACGCCCGAGGTGCACCTGATCGAGGACTTCGAGTCCGGCGCCCCGGGCTGGACCACTGGAGGAACGGGCAGCACCTGGGTGCTGCAGAGCGCGCAGGTCAACAGCGGCACCCAGGCCTGGCACGGCGAGGATGTGCCGTCGGTCAGCGATCAGCTGCTGACCACGCCGCCGATCGCACTGCCGGCCGACACCAGCGCACACAGCTTCCAGTTCTGGAATCGCCAGGAGATGGAAGACGGCGGCTCGGGCTGCTTCGATGGCGGATTGCTGGAGATCAGCACCGACGCCGGTGCGAGCTGGTCGCAGCTGCCGAATGCCGTGATGCTGACCGACCCGTACGACGGCCCCATGGACGATGGCTTCAGCAACCCGGCCGCCGGCCTGGATGCCTGGTGCGGCGATCCCCAGGAATGGATGAACTCGATTGTCGATCTCGGCGCCTATGCCGGCGAGACCGTCCAGCTGCGCTTCCGCCTGGCCACCGACTCGTCGGTCGGCAAGCCGGGCTGGTGGATCGACGACATCCGCGTCCAGAGCTGCGCGACGGTCCAGACCGAGACGGTGTTCGAGGACGGGTTCGAGAGCCCGTAGCCGGCAGGCCCCTGCAACAAGACAAAGGCCCGGGACGTCCCGGGCCTTTTCTTTTCTTCAGCGCCTGTGGGCCTCGGCCTCAGAGATCTTCGAGCAGCCGATCCAGCCGGTCGAGGTTGCGCGCCAGGCTGTTGCCCAGCGGGGCGAGGTAGGGCGGTTCCTGGGCCAGGCTGGTCTTGAGCGTGCGGTGTTCTTCCAGTGCCGCGCGGTCCGGGGCCAGGTCGTAGGGGGCGAGGAACTTCTCCAGATCGTCGGCGCGGGTCAGCAGCTCGCGGCGGGTGTGCTGGTAGGCGTGTTCGGCCAGGTCGCTGCGGCTGGAGTAGCTGAACATGTTGGTGAAGAACAATCGCTCGTCGTGTCGATCGGGCTCGACCAGCAGGATCGAGGATTCCGGGAACTGGCTGGCGTACTTGGAGATGCCGATCTGCATCCGCGACTGGATCAGCGCGCGGAAGGTCTGGGCCAGCACCAGCGGCAGGCCGCCGTCGATCATGCGTTCCTGGTCGATCTGCATCCGCTCGGGGTCCTGCGCGGCATCGAACGGCACCAGCGGGTTGACGCCGATCAGCAGGTCGACGCCGTCGTTGAGCGCGACCGAGGCGTGCAGGGTGCGGCGCAGGGCGCCGTCGACGTAGTAGCGGTCCTTGATCCGGACCGGCGGATACAGGCCGGGCAGGGCGGCCGAGGCCTGGACGGCGCGCGAGATCGGTACATCGTCGAGACCCGGTTCGCCGAAGCGCACCGCGCCGCCGGTGTTCAGGTCCATCGCGACGACTCGCAGCGTGGTGTCGAGCTCGCGGAAATCGTTGGTCCGGCCGGGCCTGTCGAGGACCCGGGCGACGAAGTTGTGGATGGTCTCGTTGTCGAACACGCCGGTCGGCAGCACCCGGCTGAGGCCGCCGATCGATTCCAGTCGGCCGAGATGCGACGGGTGCCGGATCGCTTCGGTGATCAGTGCCCAGAACGCGCCCGGCGTGTTGCGCACGCGGTCGGTGAATTCGCCCAGCGCCGGGCGCAGGAACGACTCGGGTTCGAACGTGAATTCCGCACCCTTGGCGCCGAGAAAGACCCGGCACATCTGGCTGGTCGTGACCTGGTTGGCCAGGCTGGCGGCCAGGAACGCGCCGGCGCTGACCCCGACGTAGTGGTCCAGCTGATGCAGACGGAGGCCTGAAATGCCCTCGTTGACGGCCTGCAGCGCGCCGAGTTCGTAGATGGCGCCCAGCGGACCGCCGCCGGCCAGGGCCAGGCCGATTCGCGGCGCTTTGCGTCCGCTGCGCCGTTTTCCGGCGGGATTCAGAGTCAGCATGAGGAATCGCTCATGAACATCCTGATCATTGTAACGCCGCCGGACGCGTCTCGGCCGTGTGGCTTGCTATCCTGACGTCCTGACCGTTCGAGGAGGTGCCATCGAAATGACAGCGACTCCGGGCCGACCGGCCCCCGCTTTCGAGTTGCCCGACCAGGACGGAGCGACCTGGTCGCTGGCCGAGCATGCCGGACAGCGCCTGCTGCTGGTGTTCTACCCGGGCGACGACACGCCGGTCTGCACCCGGCAGCTGTGCGAGTACCGCGATGGCCTGTCGGAATTTCAGGGCCTGGGCGTGGAGCTTGTCGGCATCAGCGGCGACGACGCGGCCTCGCACCGGCGGTTCCGTGACAAGCACGATCTGCCGTTCCCGCTGCTGACCGATGCCGACCTGGCGGTGGCCGCGCAGTACGGCTGCAAGGGCCTGCTGGGCATGAAGCGCGGCGTGTTTTTGCTCGACGAAGCCCAGGTGATCCGCTACGCCCACGTCGAGGCGGTGGCGGTGTTCCGCCGCGGCCGCGACGAGCTGGTCAAGGAAATCCGCGCACTCGAGGCATGAGCAGCACCGACCGCAACGGCACCGAGCATCTCGCCCGGCAGGTGGAGGCCAGCCTGGCGCTGGTCGGGCGATTGCCGTCGACGGACCCGGCGCTGGCCGCACTGCAGCGCTGGCAGCGGGCCCGCCTGGACGCGACCTATGCCGACCTGGCCGCGCAGGACATCTACCGCGATGCCTGCGTGTTCTTCCTCGACGAGCTCTACGGCGGCAAGAACGTCACCGAGCGCGATCGGCAGCTGGAGCGCGCCCTGCCGGTCATGAAGCGCTTCCTGCCCGACCACCTGCTGTTCGCGGTCGGCGAGGCGATGCGGCTGCAGTGGATGAGCCTGGACCTCGACGCCCGGCTGGCCGCGCGCATCGAGGGGCCGCTGGACCAGCCCGAGTACGCCCGGGCCTATCGCCGACTGGAGGCCTGGGACGAGCGCGAGGAACAGATCCGCCTGATCGGCGAGCTGGGTGACCTGCTGGTCGAGACGGTGCGCAAGCCGATGATCCGGCGGCTGGTGCGCTGGATGCATCGCCCGGCGGTCGCGGCCGGTTTCGGCCGGCTGCAGGAGTTCCTGATGGAGGGCCTGGACGCGTTCGCGGTGATGGGCAAGGACGGGACGTTCTTCGTCGAGACCATCGTCGAGCGTGAACGCCGGGCGCTGGAGGCCATCCGCGACGGTGCCGACTGGCCGTTCGAGCCGTGGATCGGCCACGGGCCGGTGCCGCCCGACGACTCGTCGTCCGACGTCTGAGCGCCGGAGTTCGCCGTGTTCGCCTGCACCCCAACCCCGCTCCGATGAACGGATTCATCGAGCATCACGCATCGACGCTGGCGCTGCTGGCCGTCGGCGTGCTGCTGATCGCCATCCTGCTGGTGCGGGTCGGGCTGCGCGGACGCTGGCTGCCGCCGATGGTGGCCTACATCGGCCTCGGCCTGCTGCTCGGGTTCGTGCTCGACCGGGCTGCCGGCGAGGAGGTCCGCACGGTGTTGCCGGGACTGCGGCTGCTGGCCGAGGCCGGCCTGGTGATGCTGCTGTTCAAGGCCGGCCTGGAAGCCGATCTGAAGGACCTGCGCGCACAGCTGCCCAATGCGCTGGGCATCTGGTTCTGGAACGTCGTGATCAGCGGCCTGGCCGGCTATGCCGCGGCGCGCTGGTGGCTGGACCTGGATGCCTTCTCGTCGCTGTTCGTCGGTGTGGCGATGACCGCGACCAGTGTCGGCGTCAGCGTCGGCTTGTGGCAGGACGCCGGCCGGCTGGACAGCCACGAGGGAAGCCTGCTGCTCGACCTGGCCGAGCTGGACGACCTCAGTACGATCGTGCTGATGGCGGTTCTGGTCGGCATGGCCCCGCTGCTGGCCGCGGGCGAGTCGCTGATCCAGCCCGAAGCCGGGGTCGTGCTGCTGCAGGTCGTCGGCACGCTGGTCGGCTTCCTGGTCCTGGCCGGGGTGTTCTCGGTCTGGCTGGAGCCGCGCCTGACCGCCTTCTTCGAGCGCCACGAAACCGATCACGAGCCGGTGATCCTGGTCGTCGCGGTCGGTTTCCTGATCGCGGCCCTGGCCGAGCTGGCCGGGTTGTCGCTGGCCATCGGCGCGTTCCTGGCCGGGCTGGCCTTTTCGCGCGACAACCGGGTCGCGCGCGAGCGACCGGTCATCCGTGGGCTGTACGACTTCTTCAGCCCGTTCTTCTTCGTCGGCTTGGGCCTGATGGTCGAACTCGACGCGTTCGCCGGCGTCCTGCTGCCGGCGGCGCTTCTGCTGGTCGCGGCCATCGGCGGCAAGCTGCTCGGCGTCGGTCTTCCGGCCCGGCGGCGCCTGGGCGGGGCCGGCGCGCTGCTGCTGGCCGCGAGCATGGTGCCGCGCTCGGAGATCGCGATGGTCGTCATGCAGCGCGGCCTGCAGGTCGGCGTCGACGAGCGTGCGTTCGCCGCCATGGTCGTCGTGTCGGCCGGCACCGTGCTGTTCGGAGCGCTGCTGGTCCCGGGACTGCTGCGGCGGACGTAGCGGTCGATCGCTCGCCGGGGACGGGTCGCTGCCGGGCGCAGGGCGCTACTGACGATCGCCGAACGAAGGGTTGTCGTGCCGTAGTGCGTATAGGCCATCGAACTCTCGCGATTCGAGATCCTCATGATGCAATCGGACTGTCCGCCTCTCCACGTTCGGCCGCCCCGGCCGCGTCATCGCCACGAACGGCTGCGTGGCCTGGGGGTGTGTCTCTTACTGCTGGCCGCCGGCCTCCTGACGACACCCGGCCTTGCGCAGACCACGATCACTACGACCGACGGACGGGTCGAGGGGCCGCTCTACGTCAAGGCCATCAATACCGGGGCCGGGGACTTCTTCGGTCGCAGCGTGGCGGCCGACGGCGACACCTTCGTCGTGGCGGCGCCCCTGGAAAGCTCGGCATCGGCCGATGACCCGTCGGACGACTCGCTGACCAGCTCGGGGAGCGTGCATGTCTATGTTCGCGAGCCGGACGGAGACTGGCAACACCAGGCCTTTCTGAAGGCCGACAATGCCGGTTCGGGGGACACGTTCGGGTCGGCCGTGGCCCTTTCGGGCGACACGCTGGTGATCGGAGCCGCCGGCGAAGGCAGCGCCGCTTCCGGCGTCGATGGCAACGGTTCCGACAACACGGCGCCAGGGGCGGGCGCCGTCTACGTGTTCGTGCGCGACGGCAATGGCACCTGGACCCAGCAGGCCTACCTGAAGGCCTCGAACCCGGACGCCGAGGATGGCTTCGGGTCGTCGGTCGACATCGACGGGGACCGGATCGTGGTCGGGGCGCCCTTCGAAGACAGTTTCTCGACCGGCGTCGACGGCAACCAGCTCGACGACACGGTGCCGGATGCCGGTGCGGCCTACGTGTTCGTGCGCGACGAATCGGGGAACTGGACGCAGGAGGCCTACCTCAAGGCCCATAACACCGGTGCCGGCGACCAGTTCGGTTCGTCGGTCGGCATCACCACCGGCACTCTTCGCGACATCGTCGTGGTCGGAGCGCTGGGCGAAGACAGCTCGGCCACGGGGATCGACGGAGACGGATCCGATGATTCCCTGCCCGACGCCGGCGCGGCCTACCTCTACTACATCGAGACCTTCGAGCCGAACGAACCCTGGATCTACGCCGACTACCTGAAACCCAGCGAAGCGTTCGAGCGTGCCCGCTTCGGCAGTTCGGTGGCCATCGACGGCAGGGACGTGCTGGTCGGTGCGCCCTATCACGGCGTGGGCGAGATCGGCGCAGCGTTTCTCTTCAAGGAGAATGCTTCGATCGACAGTACCTTCGAGTACGCCTATATCGTGGCACCGAACGCCGACTTCGGCGACCTGTTCGGCGGTGGGGTCGATGTGCGCGGAGGGCGTATCGTCATCGGCGCCCGGGACGAAGCGAGCGGTTCGGCGGGCGTGGACGGCAATCAGGCGGACAACTCGACGTTGAATGCCGGCGCCGCCTATGTCTATCAGCCCCTGGGGGGGCGCCTCTGGCACACGGCATACCTCAAAGCGAACAATCCGGACCCGAACGACTATTTCGGCTCCGGCGACGTTGCGATCGGCAATGAGTTCGTCGTCATCGGAGCGCACCTCGAGGACAGTGCATCCGTCGGCATCGGGGGCAACCCGCAAGACGACTCGCTCTCGCAGGCGGGTGCAGCGTACGTCTACGACGCGCCCGCCATCTATACGATGTCCGTCGATATCGAGAACCTGGCCGGCAGCGGCATGCGCGGACGCCTGAACGGTGTCGAACGGAACGCTACCTCACCGGGCCCCGCTTCAGCGATCGGTTTCAACGAGCCGGCGCTGTTCGACGGCGATGAGTACACGTTCGAAATCATCCAGCAACCCTCCGACCCCGATCAGATCTGCGAACCGTTCACGATCACCGGGGTCATCGATGGCCCGCCCGAGGATCTGATCGTGACCTGTCCCGTGATTCCTCCGCCCCCGTCCTATCCGGTCGGCGGCGCGGTCACGGGGCTGGTCGGCAGCGGCCTCGTGCTGCGGCTGAACGATGGCGACGACCTGAGCATCGCCGGCAACGGGGCGTTCGAGTTCTCGAATCCGCTCGAGCAAGGTGGGTCCTACGGCGTCACGGTGGCCTCGCAGCCCACCTCGCCCGACCAGTTCTGCGTCGTCGGGCAGGGTGCCGGGATCGTCGGGGAGGGGCCGATCGACGACGTCGAGGTCCGCTGCGCCCAGCCGTTGCCCGTGGCTGACTACGCCGTCGATGCCTACATCAAGGCGACCAACACCGACAGCCGTGATGAATACGCCTCCTCGATCGCGCTGGACGGCAACACGCTGGTCGTCGGCGCGCCCGGGGAGGATTCCGCGATCGGCGGCATCGGCGGCCCGCCGGCCAACAACGCCGGCAACGGCAGCGGTGCGGTCTACGTCTACGTCCGGGACGAGCTCGGCGGCTGGACGCCCCAGGCCTACATCAAGGCGCCGTTCCCCGAAGACGGCGATGCCTTCGGTTCTGCCGTTGCCCTGTCCGGCGACACGCTGGCGGTGGCGGCGATCGGCGAGGACAGCGACTCGACGGGATTCAACGGCGATCAGCTCAACGACGACGCGAGCGACTCCGGCGCGGTCTACGTCCTGACGCGCAATGGCAGCGGCCAGTGGCTCTACGAGGCCTACCTGAAGCCCTCCAATACCGATTCCGACGACGAGTTCGGCGCTTCGCTGGCGCTCGACGGCGATACGCTGGTGGTCGGCGCGCCGGCCGAGGACGGTGCGGCGCCGGGCGTGGACGGCGACGACGCCAGCAACGACGCGCGGGATTCCGGCGCGGCCTACGTGTTCGTTCGAGACGGGACGACCTGGTCGCAACAGGCCTACCTGAAGGCGACGAACCCCGATATCCAGGACGACTTCGGCAACGCCGTCGCCCTCCGGGGCGATCGAATCGTGGTCGGCAGCCCGGGCGAAGACAGCTCGTCGAACGGCGTCGACGCCAACCCCCTGGACAACGAAGCGCCGGCCGCCGGCGCCGTCTACGTGTTCGATCGCTTCGGCACGACCTGGACCCCTTCGGCCTACATCAAGGCCCTGGACCCGGAGACCGGCGATCAGTTCGGGGACGCCGTGGCGCTGACCGACGAATGGCTCGCCGTTGCCGCGTATCGTGAGGACGGGCCCGGCAACGCGACGTTCGAAGCCGGCACGGTCTACCTGTTCGAATGGAGCGGCGCGGCCTGGGCGGCGCGCGGCAAGCTCCGGCCAACGCACCCGGACGCCGAAGACCAGTTCGGCATCGACATCGACCTCGACGGCGACCGGCTGGTGGTCGGCGCCTGGCTCGAGGACAGCGCATCGTCCGGCGTGGGCGGCGACGGCAGTGATGATTCCCTGACCAGGGCCGGGGCCGCCTACCTGTTCCGCTTGTTCGACGGCGCCTGGCAGTTCGAACACTACCTCAAGCCGTCGGTCACGGACTTCAACGACCAGTTCGGGAGAACGGTCGCCCTGTCCAACGGGCTGATCGCCGTCGGTTCGATCGCCGAGGATGGTTCCTCGACGGGCCTCGGCGGTGATCCGCTCGACAACGCAGCGACCTCGGCCGGCGCGGTCTGGACCTTCGACGCGACGCGGACGACGATCGGCGGCCAGGTCGATGGCCTGGCCGGCAGCGGGCTGGTGCTGGAGCTGGTCGGCGTCGAAACGCTGCCGGTCGCGTCCGACGGAAGCTTTACCTTCGCGACCCCGGTCGCCAGCGGCTCGCCCTGGGAGGTCCGGGTCGCGGCCTCGCCCACGGGGCCCGACCAGACCTGTGAGGTCGTCAACGGGTCGGGCGTGCTCGGCAGTCAAGCGGTGGTCGATGTCCAGGTCGACTGCAGCAGCGGGTTCACGATCGGCGGCACCGTCGTCGGCGCTGAAGGACCGGGTCTCGTGCTGCGAAACGCCGGCGAGGACCTGACGATCACGGCCAACGGCGCGTTCGCGTTCGTCCAGGCCGTGGCCGACGGCGGAGCGTACGCGGTCAGCATCGTCTCGACGCCCGATTCACCGCCGCAGCAGTGCCAGCTGATCAACGGCAGCGGTACGGTGCAGGGTGCGCCCGTCTCCGATGTGCAGGTGCAGTGCCAGACCCTGTATCGGGTCCGGGGGGACGTCGCCGGCGCTGCCGGTCCGGGCCTCGTGCTGCAGAACAACGGCGGCGATGACCTGACCATCACGTCCAACGGGCCGTTCCAGTTCGAGGGCCTGCTGCTCGACGGCGAAGCCTATGCCGTCACCGTGCGCTCGTCGCCCGCCTCACCGCCACAGAACTGCATCGTCGGCAACGGCAGCGGAACGGTCCAGGGCCAGAACGTCGTCGATGTCCAGGTCACCTGCCGGACCTTCCACGCCATCGGCGGCACCGTCACCGGCGCGGCCGGCCCGGGACTGGTGCTGCAGAACAACGGCGGCGACGACCTGGCCATCGCGGCCAACGGGCCGTTCCAGTTCGGCCAGCTGCAGCTGCCGGGCTCGACCTACGACGTGACCGTGCTGTCGGCACCGAGCAGTCCGGAACAGCTCTGCCGCGTGCTCGACGGCAGCGGTACGGTCGGCCAGGGCGATGTGACCGACATCGTCGTCCAGTGCCGGCTGGCGCGCCGCATCGGCGGTACGGTGACCGGGCTCGAGGGCAGCGGCCTGGTGCTGGAGCTCAACGGTGAAGCCCAGCTGCCGATCTCGACCAACGGACCGTTCCAGTTCCCCGATCCGATTCCGGACGGGTTCACCTACGACGTGACCGTCGTCGGGTTCCCGCAGGCCCCGGAGCAGGCCTGCACGGTCACCAACGGCAGCGGCACGGCGAGCGGCGGCGACGTCGCGGATGTCGCGATCGCCTGCGAGACGACGGCCGAGACGGGCCGGATCCGGTTCCGGACCGGGCTGATCGAGGTCGACGAGGCCGACGGGATGGCCATGGTCGAGGTCGAACGGGTCGGCGGCACGGACGGTGTGATCGAGGTCGCCGTCGTCAGCCAGGCCGGTTCGGCCGTCGAAGGCGTGGACTACCTGGCGGTGAACGAGACACTGATCTGGGCGGACGGCGATGCAACGGTGTGGCCTGTGGCCGTGGGCCTGGTCGACGACGTCGACGCCGAGCCCGTCGAGGACTTCGAGCTGGTGCTGGTGCGGCCGTCGTATCAGACGCCGCTGGGCAGTCCGGCGACCGTCTCGATCCGCATCTTCGACGACGAGACCGTGCTGTTCGCCAGCGGATTCGAGGATTGACAGGAAACCGCCCGGGCCGAGAAGCCCGGGCGGTGCAGTGGCGATTCCGGCAGCGTCTGCTCAGCCCGCCGGGCGGATGCGCCAGACGCCGTCGTTGCCCTCGCCGTTGTCGGTGACCAGGTAGATGAAGCCGTCCGGGCCGACGCGCACGTCGCGCACGCGGCCGACTTCGCCCTGGATCAGGCGCTCTTCGTGGACCACCTCGCCGTCTTCCCAGACGATTCGACGGATCTGCTCGGTGGCCAGGCCGCCGGCGAGGAAGTTGCCTTGCCAGGCCGGGAAGGTGTCGTCGACCAGCACGGCCAGGCCCGACGGGTGCAGGCCCGGCGTCCAGTCGATCACCGGATCGACGATGCCGGCCATCGAGCGGCGGGTGTAGTCGAAGTAGCGTTCCTCGGTGCGGTAGTCGCGGCCCCGCGAGACCACCGGCCAGCCGTAGTTCGCGCCGGGCGTCATCAGGTTCAGTTCGTCGCCGCCGCGCGGGCCGTGCTCCGTCGACCACACCTGGCCCGTTTCCGGATGGACCACCAGGCCCTGGATGTTGCGGTTGCCGGAGGTCCAGATCTCGGGGCGCGCATCGCTGCGGCTGGCAAAGGGATTGTCGGCGGGGATGCTGCCGTCGTCGTTCATGCGCAGCAGGGTGCCGGCGTGATCGTTGAGGTCCTGGGCGCGCGGCGGCTCGGCGCCGCGATCGCCGATGCTCATCAGCAGCGTGCCGTCGGGCAGCCACGCCAGCCGCGAGCCGTAGTGGCGGCCGGGGGTCGAGAAGCGGTCCTGGATGAACACCTGCTCGACGTCGACCAGCCGGTCGCCGTCGAGCCTGCCGCGCGACAGGGTCGTCGCGGAGTCGACGCCGTCGGGGCCGGCCTGCGACCAGCTGAAGTAGACCCAGTCGTTCTCGCCGTCGCCGTAGTCGGGATGGGTGACGACATCGAGCAGGCCGCCCTGGCCGCGGGCGGCCACCTCGGGCACGCCGTCGATCTCGGTCACGTCGCCGTCGAGCGTGACCCGCAGCAGGCGGCCGGGCCGCTCGGTGACCAGCAGGTCGCCGTCGGGCAGGAAGGTCAGCGCCCAGGGTTCGCTGAGGCCCTCGGCGATGGCCTCGAGTTCGATCGGCTGGTACTCGGTGCGCAGGCGCTCGGCGGCAGCGGGCAGCGACGCGATCGCCAGGCCCAGCGCGGCGAGGACGGCAGACGTCGAACGGGAACGGAATCGCAACATCGTGGATCTCCAGGGTCGATAATGCTTCCGATGATAGCCGACCGGCGCTTTGTTCCCGTGTCGGCGGTCGGCTGCGATACCCTGACGGCCCTCGCCACCGGACGCACCGGCCAAGGACTGCCGATGACCGATGCCCCGCGCCGCGGGCTGCCGCCCGCCGGCCGCTTCGCGCTGACGGCCGCGCTGTGCTCCAGCGTCGGCCAGACCTTCTTCATCGGCCTGTTCGGGGCCGAGTTCCGGGCCGCGTTCGGGCTGAGTGACGCGGCCTTCGGCACGCTGTACTCGTCCGCGACCCTGGTCAGCGGACTGACCGTGTTCTGGCTGGGGGCCGTGGCCGATCACGTCGCGCTGCGCCGGATCGCCGTGGTCGTGGCGCTGGTGCTGGCCGCGGGTGCTGCGGTCGTGGCCACGGCGGCCACGCCGCTGCTGTTCGCCTGCGGGCTGTTCCTGCTGCGCCTGGCCGGGCAGGGGCTGCTCGGTCATCTGGCGGTGGTCGCGGCCGGCCGCTTCGCCACCGTGCGGCGCGGCCGCGCGCTGGCCATGGCCAGCTACGGCTTCATCGTCGGCGAGGCGCTGTTTCCCTTCGCATTGGCGCTGGCGCTGGAATCGCTGCACTGGCGCGCGGTCTGGTGGAGCCTGGCCGCCGTCGCCGCACTGGTCGTCGCACCGCTGCTGTACGTGCTGGCCCGGCCGCTGGTCGGTGATCCGTCGGCCGAAGGCGACGGAGACACCCCGGTCGCGCCGCCGCGGATCGGCCGCGGCCGTCTGCTGGTCGACCCGACCTTCCTGCGCATCCTCGCCGTGGTGCTGGTGCCGCCGGTGGTGGTGACCGCGCTGTTCCTGCACCAGGCGGCGATCGCCGAGCGCCAGGGGTGGGCCATGCTCGCCGTCGGCCAGGCCTTCGCGCTGTTTGCCGCCGCCCAGTTCGCCGCGTCGTTCGCCGCCGGTCGGTTGATCGACCGCTTCGGGGTCCGGCCGCTGCTGCGGATCGAGCTGGTGCCGCTGGGCCTGGCCCTGCTGGCGCTGGGTGGGCTGGCGCCGGGGCCGTCGCTGTGGGCGATGTTCGCCGGGCTGGGCCTGACCGCCGGGCTGAACTCGGTGCTGGCCGCGGCAGTGTGGGTGGAGTTCTACGGCACCCGCCAGCTGGGCCTGGTGCGCGGGGTGTACATGGCGTTGATGGTGGTCTCGACCGCGCTCGGGCCGGTGGCGCTGGGGCTGCTGCTGGATGCCGGGGTCGCGCTGTGGAGCATCGGGCTGGTGGTGGCCGGCTACGCCGCGCTGGTGCCGCCGCTGGCCACGCCTGGGCGAACTGCCCGCCGACGCTGAACGTCAGTCGCCCTTGATGATTCTCGGGCCGGTACCGGCGGTCTTCTCGTAGACGCCCTGGCCGATCTTCTTGTACTGGGTGAAGCCGTGCTTCTCGATGTTGTCCGGCCGCTGCATATGGGCCTTGCCGGAGACCACCTGCGGCGCCGAGATCACGCGCTCGACGGGCGCCCCGCAGCCCGGGCAGGCATCCAGCGGCTCCTCGGCGAGCTTCTGCAGCTTCGTGAAGCCGTCGCGGCAGTGGCGGCAGCCGTCGGCGCTGGTGGCTCGGTATTCGTAGAACGGCATTCGTGATCGCACCCGGTTTTGCAGACTGGACGACGATACTATGGGGCGATTCATTGACCGCTGCAAGGATTCCATCGATGAACGAAGACGTCTCGCGCGTCGTGCTGGTCACCGGCGCGGCCGGCGCCCTGGGCTCGGCGCTGGTGCGCCGCGTGCTGGCCGACGGCGCCGACTGCATCGCGCTGGACCGCGATCGCCGCGGGCTGGAGAGGCTGCATGACGGCCTGGCCGCGGAAGGTCGCGCGCCGCTGGTCGTACCGCTGGACCTGGCCGGCGCCGGCCCGGACCACTACGTCGAGCTGGCCGAGTCGCTGCATGCCGAGTTCGGCCACGTCGATGCGGTGATCCACGCCGCGGCCGAGTTCAAGGGCCTGCGCACGATCGAGAACCTGCCGCCCGACGAGTGGATGCAGGAACTGCAGGCCGGCGTCACCGGCCCGATGCTGCTGACCCGGGCGCTTCTGCCACTGCTGCGTAAGTCTCCCGACGGCCGCGTGGTGTTCGTCATCGACGACCCCGAGGCCCGCGCCGCGGCCTACTGGGCCGGCTACGGCGTGGCCCAGTCGGCGGTGCGCGCCCTGGCCGCGATGCTGGGCGCCGAGTGTCGCAAACACGGCCCGGCCGTGACCACCGTCGACCCCGGCCCGTTCTACAGCGGTCTCCGGTCGCGCGTCTGGCCGGCCGAGGACCCGCGCAAGCTGCCGACGGCCGAGGCCGCCGCGGACATCGTGCTGGCCGCCCTCGACGCGCGGCACTGATCGAATTCCCGTTTCCCGAATCCGAAGGAGCCGACCATGAGCGACACCCTGTTCGAGAAGATCGTGGCCCGGGAGATCCCGGCCGACATCGTCTGGGAAGACGACGAGCTGCTGGCCTTCCGCGACATCGAGCCGCAGGCGCCGGTGCACATCCTGATCATCCCCAAGCGGAAGATCCGCACCCTGAACGACCTCGAAACCGAGCACGCCGAGCTGGTCGGCCGCATGGTGCTGGCCGCGCGCGACATCGCGCAGTCCGAGGGCATTGCCGAAGACGGCTATCGCCTGAACTTCAACTGCAACGAGGGCGGCGGGCAGTCGGTGTGGCATATCCACCTGCACCTGCTGGGTGGGCGGCAGATGAAGTGGCCCCCCGGCTGAAAAATCGCCGGAGGGCTGCTGCGCGACGGCGTGCGGGCGCCGTCCGGTACTCGGATTCCTCATGCACCCTCGAGTGCACTGCGGTTCCTGCGCTCCGGGCGGCCCCCGCACGCCGCCGCTCGCGACGCCCTCCGACGATTTTTTCGTGTGATCGAAAGGCTGCTGCGCGACGGCGTGCGGGCGCCGTCCGGTACTCGGACTCCTCATGCACCCTCGAGTGCACTGCGGTTCCTGCGCTCCGGGCGGCCCCCGCACGCCGCCGCTCGCGACGCCCTCCGACGATTTTTTCGTGTGATCGAAAGGCTGCTGCGCGACGGCGTGCGGGCGCCGTCCGGTACTCGGAATCCTCATGCACACCTGAGTGCACTGCGGTTCCTGCGCGGAGCCTGCCCCGGACCCGATCCGGGGGGGGCGTCCCCCGCACGCCGCCGCTCGCGACGCCCTTCGACGATTTTTTCCGGGATCGATGCTCGCGCAAGGTCCGTGTGCGGGCGCCGTAAGGTGTGGTGAGCGGTCAGCGCATCGGGCGCATCCGAGCATTAGCGATGCGCTGACGCGACTTGATGCGCATCATTCAGAGTCGATAGGCGATCGTGACGGCGTAGGTGCGCAGATTCGACGAACCATCCCACGCGGCCCCGCTGGGCCTGGGATTAACCTGAATGTAGTACTGAGACGTTGCCCCGTCGACGACGTGATCCAGCCCTGTTGCGCTTGGGAACGAGATCACGGGTGCCGAGCCGCTGGTCTCGATCGACGCAACGACTTCGCTGGAGTCGCCGGGCACAAGACCGTCTCTGATGACAACGATTCTCAGGTTCGCATCGGGACGATTGTCCGAGGTCGTGGCCACCACCGATTCGATGCGCGCGCCGTCGGGCAGTATCAGCGGAGCGAACAGAGGCGTCGTGTCCCCGGCGTCGTTGATGTAGATGTGTTCGATGCTGAGAAAAAAACCGACGTCGTCGCGGAGCGTTCGGAACGCTGCCGCCGGCACGGTGATTCGGCGCAGCGGGGATGTCGACAGGTTGCCGGCGGCATCGACGACCACGGTCTGCGGTTGGCTTCGATCGTGGCCGAGTCCACGCAGGCGAACCGAGCCATTGACGTCCAGGGTGGCCGAAGGGTTGATCGTCGAGATCCCGACCCGGCCCTGGCCGGTCGCGGAAAGCACGTCCCCGGCGACGCTGCTGAAGATGTTGAACCGATCGTCGACTGGATCGGCGCCCCGCGTCAGCGCCGCCAGGCTCCAGAACCGGGTCGTGGGTGCGGTATTGGAAAAGCTCATCCGGGCGTAGTCGTCGTCGTCCTCGACCAGTGCCAGCTGCGGCGCACTGATCGTGCTGTTTCGCTGGACGTGCAGGCGCGCCAGCGGCACGTCGGTGCCGATGCCGACGTTGCCCTGGTCGTAGTAGGTCGACGTGCCGTCGACCGCCCACTGCGAGTCGCCTGGCGGGCCTTCCGGTCCGGGCGGGCCGGTGGGTCCGACTGGTCCTGCGGGGCCGGGCGGCCCCTCGTTGCCGGCCAGCGCGAACATCGCCATCGGCGCGGCCTGGACGCGCTGCCGGGGCTCCAACAGGGTGCCGTCGACGATGATCTCCAGCCAGCGCGGGTCCGGCCCGAAGCTGCCGGTGCCGAAATCCAGTTCGACCTGGAACAGGCCGTCCTCGATCGGCCAGTCGGCGCGAGTAAGTGCCGGGCCGACCTGGATGCCGCCGGACAGGCTGTCGTAGAGCCGGAACTCGAGATCGGCCATGCCGGTGAACGGCGTGCCGGCCTGGCGGAGCTGGCCCTGGTAGGTGATCGGCTGCTGGGCGAGTGCGGGCAGGCAGACGAGCAGCAACGAGGCGATGGCCAGGCGGGAGAGAAGGGTGCGGATCGTCATCGAAGGGTCTCCGGTGGAGGCTCAGGACTCGAAGGAGTCCTTGAACAGGAAGTCGGACGCGGTGCCCAGGCCCCAGAATCCGCCGGTCAGCTCCCACGGCCCGCCGGAGGCCGAACCGTTGGCGGTGGCGTCCCACTGGCCGAAGGTGCCGGACAACGACCAGTCGCCGCCTTCGGCCGCGATCTCGCCGCCGCCGTCGATGGTGGACCAGTCGATGGTCCAGTCCTGGGCACGGGCGGGCAGCGCGATCATCAGGACGGCGCAGAGGGCAGGAATCGATCGAGTCATGAATGTGCGCATGGGCGGCCGTTCACGTGGGGGCTGTTCTATCAATCGGAAACCGTGCCGAAACCCCGCCTTGCGCGTGATCTCGAGGGCTGCGGCGAATGAGAGGCGGGGCACACTAGGGCGCCACCGCGCCGGACGCCGGCGAACTGCATCCATCCGCCGGTTGCTGCCGGTCGGAACGTTCGGGGTTCACCAGGCCCCAATCGGGCCCGATCCTGCGGCCATCGCCGTAGGTCGCCGTGCCGTTGACCGACCAGGCCGATGTCGCAGGACCCCGAGCCGGGGCCAACGTGATCGAAGCCGGCCTGACGGCCTCGCGGGGGCCTGTCGGTTCGCCGTCGACGATCACCTCGAGCCAGCGTCGCCCGGCGCCGAACGGGCCGGGAATGAAGTCCAGCTCGACCTGGAACAGGCCGTCCTCGACCGGCCAGTTCGGTCGCGCGATCGGGGTGGCGACCGGGCTGCTGCCGGTCGGTGCGTCGTAGAGTCGGAACTCGAGATCGGCCAGGCCGGTAAACGGGGAGCCGGATTGGTTCAACTGCCCCCGGTAGGTGATCGGCTGCTGGGCCAGTGACGGAAGCGTCGTGAGCAGCAGCGCTGCGGTCACGGCACGGGCAAGACGAACGGGCCTGTTCATGAAGGGTCTCCGATACCGAATCCGGAATCGCAAGGCGTTCTCGAGCAGAGCGCCGGACTCGGTGCCGAGGTTCCGGAACCCGCTGGCCGGTTCCCGGGGCTTGCCGGACGCGGCGCCGGTGTCGGTGGCATTGCATCGGCCGAAGATGCTCGGCATGCCCGATCGTCGCCTTTTGCGACGGTCTCGCCGCCGCGGTCGATGGCGGGCTCGATTTCGGCTCGATCTGAGGCCGGATCTGAGGCCCCATCCAGGATCGGAAAGCTCGGCATGGGTCGGGTTCGTGGTGTCCTGTACTCAAGAATCGGAACCCGCGCGAAATCCCTGCCAGCGACGTCCTTCGCCGAACATTCCCGATCGGGCCGTTCCCCGTCCGACGGCGCCCGGGACCGGGGTGTGCGAGGGACTCGGCTGTCCGGCAGAAGCTCAGAGCACGCCTTGTGCCAGCATCGCGTCGGCGAGTTTTTCGAAGCCGGCGATGTTGGCGCCTTTCCGATAGTTGACGGGCCGCCCGTCGCCGTTGCCGCCGTGGCGGACGCAGCGGTCGTGGATCTCGCGCATGATTCGCTGCAGTTCTTCATCGACGCGGTCGCGGGTCCAGACCAGGTGCTGGGCGTTCTGGGCGCGCTCCAGGCCGGACACGGCCACGCCGCCGGCGTTGGCGGCCTTGCCGGGGGCGTAGGACATCGCGTCGTCTTGCTGGAACGCCTCGACCGCCTCGGCGGTGCACGGCATGTTGGCGCCTTCGGCCACCAGCCAGCAGCCGTTGTCGAGCAAGCGCTTCGCGTCGTCGCCGTCGAGTTCGTTCTGGGTCGCGCAGGGCAGGGCGATGTCGCACTCCACGCCCCAGGGCTTCGCTCCTTCGTGGTAGCGCCAGCCCAGTTCGTCGGCCACCTGTTCGATCGAACAGCGATGCTCGCCCTTCATCCGCTGGGCGGTGGCGAGCTGCTCGGCGTCCAGCCCGTCCCGACCATGCATCATTCCCTTCGAATCCGACAGGGTCACGACCTTCGCGCCCAGTTCGATCGCCTTCCGTGCGGCGTGGCAGGCGACGTTGCCGGCCCCGGAGATGGCGACGCGGGCACCGTCCAGGTCCCGGTCGAGACGCTCGGCCATGTCCTTGACGAAGTACAGCACGCCGAAGCCGGTGGCCTCGGTGCGCAGCTCCGAGCCGCCGAAGGACACGCCCTTGCCGGTCAGCGCACCGACGAATTCGCGCGTGAGGCTGCGGTACTGGCCGAACAGGTAGCCGATCTCGCGCTGGCCGACGCCGATGTCGCCGGCCGGGATGTCCTGGTTCGGGCCGACGTAGTGGACCAGCGTGTTCATCAAGGCCTGGCAGAAGCGCATGATTTCGGTGTCGCTGTGCTGCTTGGGATCGAAATTGGCGCCGCCCTTCGCGCCGCCGATCGGCAGGCCGGTCAGCGCGTTCTTGAAGCACTGCTCGAAGCCGAGGAACTTCAGCACCGATTCGGTTACCTCCGGGTCGAAGCGCAGTCCGCCCTTGTAGGGTCCGATGGCGTTGTTGAACTGCACCCGCCAGCCGCGATTGACCTGAACGCAGTTGTCGTCGTCGGTCCAGCAGACCCGGAACGAGACGATCCGGTCCGGTTCGGTCATGCGCTCCAGCAGCATCGCGTCCCGGTATTTCTCGTGCTCGGCGATGAACGGCAGCAGATCGCAGGCCACTTCGTGGACGGCCTGGTGGAATTCGTCCTGGCCGGGATTGCGCCGAACCAGGCCGTCCATGAAGTCGTTCAGTGCGCTGCTCTGGGCCGCGTGTGGTTCGCTCATCGGAACTCTCCGCAATTCGTGGTTGCGCTGCAGGCTATCAGCCCGTCGCGAACGCGCGCCCGGCCGAGCCACACGGGATCGCCGACAATCGGGGTCGAGGCTCCTGAATTTGCTAGACTTCCCGGTCCTTTCACGCAAGAATCGCCCGATGGCCGGAAAGCTCTACATCAAGACCCACGGCTGCCAGATGAACGAGTACGACTCCGACCGCATGGCCGAGGTGCTCGCCGCCTCGCACGGCCTGGAGCTGACCGACGACGAGTCGGCCGCCGACGTCATCCTGGTCAATACCTGCTCGATCCGCGAAAAGGCCCAGGAAAAGGTCTTTTCGCAGCTCGGCAAGTGGCGCCCGTTCAAGGCCGACCGGCCCGAGGTGGTGATCGGCGTGGCCGGCTGCGTGGCCAGCCAGGAAGGCGAAGGGATTCTCAAGCGCGCGCCGTTCGTCGACCTGGTGTTCGGCCCGCAGACCATTCACCGGCTGCCGCAGATGCTCGACCAGGTCCGGGAGCGCAAGCAGCCGGCCGTCGACGTGAGCTTCCCGGAGATCGAGAAGTTCGACCATCTGCCGCCGCCCGGCGCCAAGGGCCCGACGGCCTTCGTGTCGATCATGGAAGGCTGCTCGAAGTACTGCACCTTCTGCGTCGTGCCCTACACGCGTGGCGAGGAGGTCAGCCGGCCGCTCGACGATGTGATCGCCGAGATCGCCCAGCTCGAGGCCCAGGGCGTGCGCGAGATCAACCTGCTCGGCCAGAACGTCAACGCCTACCTCGGCCCGACCCACGACGGCGGCACGGCCGACCTGGCCATGCTGATCCGCTACGTCGCGGCCTTCGAGGGCATCGAGCGGATCCGGTTCACGACCTCGCACCCGGTCGAGTTCTCCGACCGGCTGATCGAGGCCTTCGGCGATACACCGAAGCTGGCCAATTACCTGCACCTGCCGGTGCAGTCGGGTTCCGACCGCATCCTGTCGCTGATGAAGCGCGGCCACACGGCACTGGAGTACAAGGACCGGATCCGCAGGCTGCGCGAGGTCCGGCCCGATATCTCGCTGTCGTCGGACTTCATCGTCGGCTTCCCCGGCGAGACCGAGACCGATTTCGAGCAGACCATGAAGCTGATCGGCGACCTGAACTTCGACCAGTCGTTCAGCTTCATCTACTCCGCGCGGCCCGGCACGCCGGCCTCGAACCTGCCGGATACGGTCTCGATGGAGGTCAAGAAGAAGCGCCTCCAGCGCCTGCAGGCCCAGCTCAATGCGCAGGCCCGGGCGATTGCCGAGGCCATGGTCGGCACCACCGAGCGGGTGCTGGTCGAAGGCCCCAGTCGCAAGGACCCGAACGAACTGGCCGGGCGCACCGAGAACAACCGCGTGGTCAACTTCCAGGGCCCGGCCTCGCTGATCGGGCAGTTCGTCGATCTCGAGATCACCGCGGCGCTGGCCAATTCGCTGCGCGGCCGGATTCCGGCCCGCGACGCGGCCTGAGCCGATGAGCGACCCCGTCACCCTGGAACTCGAGCCGGCCGACAACGAGCGGCTGGCCAACCTGTGCGGCCCGTTCGACGAGCACCTTCGGCTGATCGAAAAGCGGCTGGGCGTGGACATCAACGCGCGCGGCAACCTGATCGCGATCCAGGGCGAGCCGGACGCCACTGGCGCAGCTCGCCGCGTGCTGCGGAAACTGTTTCGCCAGACCGAGCGCGAGGTGCTGACGCCGGCGCTGGTCAACCTGAGCCTGCAGGCTTCGGGCCTCGACGAGCCGGAAGACGGCGAGCGCGAGACGGTGATCCGGACCAAGCGCGGCCTGATCCGCGCGCGCGGACCGAACCAGCGCCGCTACCTGGAGCAGATCGCCAACTGCGACATCAACTTCGGCGTCGGTCCGGCCGGCACCGGCAAGACCTTCCTGGCCGTGGCCTGCGCGGTCGATGCGCTGGAATCCGATCGTGTCCAGCGCATCGTGCTGGTCCGTCCGGCGGTCGAGGCCGGAGAACGACTGGGTTTCCTTCCCGGCGACCTGGCCCAGAAGGTCGATCCCTACCTGCGGCCGCTGTACGACGCGCTGTACGAAATGATGGGCTTCGAGAAGGTCGCGCGGCTGATCGAGCGCAACGTCATCGAGGTCGCGCCGCTGGCCTACATGCGTGGCCGAACGCTCAACGACGCCTACGTGATCCTCGACGAGGCGCAGAACACCACGCCGGAGCAGATGAAGATGTTCCTGACCCGGATCGGCTTCGGCTCGCGTGCGGTCATCACCGGCGACCTGACCCAGATCGATCTGCCATCGAAGATGCCGTCGGGGCTGAAGCAGGCGGTCGGCCTGCTGCGCGAGGTCGAGGGCGTCGGCCAGACCTTCTTCGATGCCCGCGATGTGGTTCGCCACCCGATCGTGCGACGGATCGTCGAGGCCTACGAGCGGGCCGATGCGGAGGCGCCGGGCAAGCATGACCATTGACGTTCAGCACGCGGTGTCGCTGGACGGCGTGCCGCCCGACGCCGAGCTGGTCCGCTTCGCCGAGGCCGCGCTGCCGACCGAGGGCGCGGCCGACGTCTGCCTGCGGATCGTCGACGAGGCCGAGAGCCGGGCGCTGAACCACCAGTGGCGCGGCAAGGATGCACCGACCAACGTGCTGAGTTTTCCCGGCTCGGCGCCGCCCGGACTGCCGGCCGAGGCCCTGTCGGGCGGAATTTCCGGCGACCTGGCCCTGTGCGCACCGGTGATCGCGCGCGAAGCCCGCGACCAGGGCAAGCCGCTGGCCGATCACTGGGCCCACCTCGTGATTCACGGAATCTTGCACTTGCGCGGCTTCGACCATATTCATGACGTGCAGGCCAACGAAATGGAGCAGCTGGAGCGCGAGCTGCTCGCCGGGCTCGGCATCGCCGACCCGTACCGGGACGTCTGAGCGTCCCGAGCGTTACCTTGTCCACCGGAGAAATCGACCCTTTCCATGAACGACGACTCATCGAACAGTAGCAGCGGCTCCGCGGGCCGCACCTGGCTGGAGCGCATCGGACGCGCTTTCGGCGGTGAACCGCGGAGCCGGGACGACTTGATCGAGTTGCTTCGCGAAGCGACCGACAACGGCCTGATCGAAACCGATACCCTGGCCATGATCGAAGGCGCGCTGGAGGTCGACGAGCTCCAGGTGCGCGACGTGATGATTCCCCGTTCGCAGATGGTGGTGGTGCCGCAGGGCACCGCGCTGGACGAGATCCTGGGGATCATTCTCGAGTCCGGCCACTCCCGCTTTCCGGTGGTCGGCGAGGACAAGGACGAGGTCCAGGGCATCCTGCTGGCCAAGGACCTGCTCCGGCTGGTCGCGCGCGACAGCGGCGTCGAACTGGCCGAACTGATCCGGGCTCCGGTGATCATTCCCGAGTCCAAGCGGCTGAACGTGCTGCTGCGCGAATTCCGGGTCAACAAGAACCACATGGCGATCGTCGTCGATGAATACGGCGGTGTTTCGGGCCTGATCACCATCGAGGACGTGCTGGAGGAGATCGTCGGCGACATCGACGACGAGCACGACGCCGAGGCCGTGGAAGACATCCAGCGGATCGAGGCCGGCCGGTACCGGGTCCAGGCCCTGACCCCGATCGAGGACATCAACGAGGTGCTCGGCACCGCGTTCAGCGACGACGAGTTCGACACCATCGGCGGTCTGGTGGTCGCGGAGTTCGGTCGCCTGCCGGAAGTCGGCGAGTCCGTGGCGATCGAGGAGTGGAGTTTCCGGGTCACCGCCGCCGATGACCGGCGGCTGCAGGCCATGGAGGTCGAAGTGGTCCGCGGGCCCGCCCCGAACGAAGTGTGATAAAGATCACATTATCTTGCTAATCCTGTGAAAATAAGCGAGGATGGACCTTCCCCGCAACGGGCTGGACACCGTCCGGGAGGGACTGCGGGTCCTTCAACGTCACAGGGAGCAAGAACATGAACAAGACCACGAAGTTGCTGGCCGCCGTCGTCACGGCGGCCTGTTCGATGCCGGCCATTGCCGACGATCACGACGACTACATGATCTCGATGACCGAGATCGGCGTCACCATGGGTCACGGGATGGAATTCCGGAACGGCATGAAGGCCTACATCGAATGCTATGAAGAGGAAGGCGGGGAGAATGCCTGGTCGGTGTGGTGGCCGGTCGGCGGCAAGCTCAACACCATGCTGATGGTCTCGCGCATGGACATGTGGGCCGAGATGGACGAAGAGGATCCGGCCTCGGAAGCCTGCTGGTCGGTCGTTCGCGAACAGATCTGGCCGCACATGGACACCGTCGAGCGGAGCTTCGCCAAGCGGATGCCCGATTGGAGCGGCGACGCCGATGACTACAGCGTGGTCACCCTGCACAATTTCCGCGTCGAGGATGGCGAGGCGTTCCGGGAGGTCGTCGGTGAGATCACCGGCTACATGAAGGAGGCCGAGTACGAGCACATGGGCACCTGGTACGACGTGCAGGGCAGCACCCGCTGGGCGGCCGATTATTTCGTCGTCGATCATTACGGCAACTTCTCGGCGATGGACGAGGACCGGGACGGCGCCAACGGCGTGATGGTCGCGGCGATCGGCGAGGAAGCGGCCGCCGAGACCTGGGACCGGTTCGGCGATTCGCTGGCCGAGATGGAGCCGTACTGGACGCGTACGCTGCGTCGCGACGACGAGGTCAGCTACTCGCCCGGCGACGACTGAAGTCCAGGTCATCGTTGGCCGGCCGACGGCCGACGGACCGCTCGACCGAAAACGGCCCGGATGCACCGGGCCGTTTTTCTTGACCGCAGATGGACGCGGATGAGGATCGGAACCGGGCGCACGGTTCGCTTTCCGGCGCACTTTCGACCGGAAGCGTCAAGCGTCACGGCGTGTCGAGCGCATGGCAAACCACGCAGATCGACGACAGGCGCCTTGCCCTGTCCGTGGCCGGGAATCGACCGATGCCGAAGGAGTCGCAGGTCGAGAAGCGAGGAATCGAGTGAGCGTCTGCCCTGCAGCCGGGCGGACGGAATCGGCTTGGCATTCTCCGCGCCGTCGATCTGCGGTCAGACGAACACATCGCCGCCGATCGGGCCGGCGGCGCTGTGGGTTCATCAGCTGGCTTCGGCGTAGACGTCCAGCGGCGGGCAGGAGCAGACCAGGTTGCGATCGCCGTAGACGTTGTCGACGCGCCCGACCGAGGCGAAGAACTTGCCCAGCCGCAGCGACTTCACCGGCCAGCCGGCCTGCTCGCGAGAATACGGGTGCGTCCATTCGTCGGCGGTCAGCTCGGCGATGGTGTGCGGCGCCATCTTCAGCGGGTTGTCGTCGGCGTCGAGCTCGCCGGAGGCCACTCGGTCGATTTCCTGGCGGATCGAGATCATCGCTTCGATGAAGCGATCCAGTTCCTCGCGCGACTCGCTTTCGGTCGGCTCGATCATCAGTGTGCCAGGCACCGGCCACGACATCGTCGGGGCGTGGAAGCCGTAGTCGACCATTCGCTTGGCCACGTCTTCCTCGCTGATGCCGGCCTCGGACTTGAACGGCCTGAGGTCGACGATGCACTCGTGGGCGATGCGTCCGTTGCGGCCGGTGTAGAGGATGTCGTAATGGTCCTTCAGACCGTGCGCGATGTAGTTGGCGTTCAGGATCGCCACGTCGGTCGCGCGCCGCAGGCCTGTGCGACCCATCAGCGCGATGTAGGCCCAGGAGATCGGCAGGATCGCCGCCGAGCCCCAGGGTGCCGCGGCCACGGCCGGGTTGGTGCCCCGGCCGGCGCCGAGCACGCCGCTGACGTGGCCGGGCAGGAACTCGGCCAGGTGCGCGCGCACGCCGATCGGTCCGACGCCGGGTCCGCCGCCGCCGTGCGGGATGCAGAAGGTCTTGTGCAGGTTCAGGTGGCAGACGTCGGCGTAGTCGGCCACGCGCGAGATGCCGACCAGGGCGTTCATGTTGGCGCCGTCGAGATAGACCTGGCCGCCGGCGTCGCGCACGCGCTGGCAGATCGCGATGACGTCTTCCTCGAACACGCCGTGGGTCGACGGGTAGGTGATCATCAGCGCGGCCAGTTCGTCGCGGTGCTTGTCGATCTTGGCCGCCAGGTCGTCCTGGTCGATGTTGCCGCTGGCGTCGCAGCCGACCACCACGATCCGGTAGCCGACCATCTGCGCACTGGCCGGGTTGGTGCCGTGCGCCGAGGACGGGATCAGGCAGACGTCGCGATGGCCCTGGCCGTTGGCCTGCTGGTAGCTGCGGATGGTCAGCAGGCCGGCGTATTCGCCCTGCGAGCCGGCGTTGGGCTGCAGCGAGACGGCATCGAAGCCGGTGATCTCGCGCAGCATGCGCTCGAGGTCGTCGATCAGCTCGTGATAGCCCCGTGCCTGGTCGTGCGGGCACAGCGGATGCAGTTCGGCGAACTCCGGCCAGGTCACCGGCAGCATCTCGGTCGTGGCGTTGAGCTTCATCGTGCACGAACCGAGCGGGATCATCGCGTGGGCCAGGCTCAGGTCGCGATTTTCCAGCCGCTTCAGGTAGCGCAGCATCTCGGTTTCGGAGTGGTAGCGGGAGAAGACTTCGTGGGTCAGGAAGTCGCTGCGGCGCTGCAGGGCGTCCGGAATGGCCGGATCGGCTGCGGCCAGGTCGGCATCCAGCGCGTCGAGGTCCGGGCGCGCGCCGGTCAGGGCCTCGACCAGGTCAGCGAGCTGCTCGCGGGTCGTGACCTCGTTGAAGCTCAGTCCGATCGCGTCGTCGAGATCGGCGCGCAGGTTGAAGCCGGCGCGCAGCGCGCGCTGCAGCAGGTCGGTCCGGGTCCGTTCGTCGACCCGGATCAGCAGGGTGTCGAAATAGTCCTCGTGGAGCGGCGCCAGGCCGGCCTCGGTCAGTGCGCGGGCAGCCAGTCGGGTCATCCGGTGGATGCGCCCTGCGATCCGGCGCAGGCCGTCGGCGCCGTGCCAGACCGCGTAGAACCCGGCCATCACGGCCAGCAGCGCCTGGGCCGTGCAGATGTTGCTCATCGCCTTCTCGCGGCGGATGTGCTGTTCGCGGGTCTGCAGCGCCATGCGCAGCGCCGGCGCACCGTGGCGGTCGCGCGAGACCCCGATGATGCGGCCCGGCACGTTGCGCCGATGGTCCTCGGCGGTGGCCAGGAACGCCGCGTGCGGTCCGCCGTAGCCCATCGGCACGCCGAAGCGCTGGGCCGAGCCGATGACGACGTCCGCGCCCATTTCGCCGGGCGGCTTGAGCAGGGTCAGGGCCAGCAGGTCGGCGGCCACGGCGGTCAGCGCATCGTGCTCGGCAGCCGAGCGGATCACGGCCTCCGGATCGCCGAGCCGCCCGCTGGCGCCCGGGTACTGGAGCAGCAGGCCGAAGTAGTCGCCGGCCGCGGCGTCGGCGGCCAGGTCGTTGCTGATCACGACATCGATAGCCAGCGGTTCGGCCCGGGTCTTCAGCACGTCGATCGTCTGCGGCAGCGCGTCGGCGTCGACCAGGAAGCGGCTCGACGGGTGCTTGCGCGCGATCCGGCGCATCATCGTCATTGCCTCGGCGGCGGCAGTGGCTTCGTCCAGCAGCGAGGCGTTGGCCAGTTCCATGCCGGTCAGGTCCATGACCGCCTGCTGGAAGTTGAGCAGGCCCTCGAGCCGGCCCTGCGAGATCTCGGCCTGGTATGGCGTGTAGGCGGTGTACCAGCCCGGGTTCTCGAGCACGTTGCGCAGGATCACCGGCGGCACGTGAGTCGGGTGGTAGCCCAGCCCGATCAGGCTGTGCAGTACCGAATTGCGGTCGGCCATCTCGCGCAGTCGCGCCAGCACCTGGGCCTCGTTGCGGGCCTCGTCGAGGTCCAGCGGACGCTCGGCCCGAATGCTCTTCGGCGTCGCCTCGTCGATCAGTGCATCGAGTGAATCGACGCCGAGCGCAGCCAGCATGGCCTGCACGTCGTCGTCGCGCGGGCCGATGTGGCGGCCGATGAACTCGGCGGTGTGTTCCAGCGTGCTCAGCGGCGCCGAGTGCAGGGAGGAGTCGGTCGGATGGGACATTCAGGCAACCCCGAGGAAGGAATGAAGATAGTGGTCGACCAGCAAAAAGGCGAACAGGGCCATCAGGTAGACCACGGAATAGTGGAAGAACGCCATCGGCAGTTCGTCGCTGCGGCTGACCATCAGCGCGATCGCGTAGCCCAGGAAGCCGGCGTTGAGGACCAGGCTGCCGGCCAGGTAGACCCAGCCGCTCATGCCGGTCAGGAACGGCAGCAGGGTGACCAGCACCAGGATGATCGAATAGAACAGAATCTGCCAGCGGGTGAACGGAATCCCGTGGGTGACCGGCAGCATCGGCAGGCCGACGCCGGCGTAGTCGTCACGGCGATGGATGGCCAGCGCCCAGAAGTGCGGCGGCGTCCAGACGAAGATGATCAGGAACAGGATCAGCGCATAGGCGTGCACTTCGCCGGTGACCGCGGCCCAGCCCAGCACCGGGGGTGCGGCGCCGGCCGCGCCGCCGATCACGATGTTCTGTGACGTGGCGCGTTTGAGCCAGACGGTGTAGACCACCGCGTAGCCGATCAGGCTGAGGAAGGTCAGCGCGGCGGTCAGCGCGTTGACGCCGAGGATCAGCATCACCATCGAGATCACGGCCAGGGCCAGCGCGAAGGCCACGACCTGGGTCTCGGTCAGCTCCCGGGTCGGCAGCGGCCGGTGGCGGGTCCGCGTCATCCGCGCGTCGATCCGCCGATCGAGCAGGTGGTTCAGGGCGGCGGCCGACGCGGCGGCCAGGCCGATGCCGAGGCTGCCGAGCAGCAGGGGCTGCAGGGGAACCAGGCCGGGCGTGGCCAGCGCCATGCCGACGATGGCGGTGAACACGATCAGCGCGACCACGCGGAGCTTGCACAGCCCCAGGAATGCGGTCAGCTTGCGCGTCGCGGCAGTCATCGCTCAGGCGACGCTGCGGCGAGTGCGGTGGAGCAGTGCGACCATCGTGAACAGCAGGATCGCGGCGATGCCGTTGTGGGCCACGGCATTGGCCAACGGCAGTCCGCCGACGATGTTGTAGATGCCGATGAGCACCTGCACGGTCAGTACGCCGATCATCCCGAACGCCAGCCCGCGCAGCTCTTCGACCCGGACCAGGCGCGAGAACAGCCAGGCCAGTACACCGACCACGGCGATCGCCCAGATCCGGTGCGCCATGTGGATGGCGACGCGAGCCGACTGGTCGAGCACGCCGCCCTCGTAATCGACGCCGACGCCGCGCCAGATGCGGAAGCCCTCGCCGAAATCGGTCTGCGGCCACCAGGCCCCGGTGCAGGTCGGGAAGTCGGGGCAGGCCAGCGCGGCGTAGTTGGTGCTGACCCAGCCGCCGAGCAGGATCTGCACCACGACCACCGCGAAGCCCAGCCAGACCAGCGGGTGCAGCGCCCGTGCAGGAAGGCTGGGCTTGGAGGTCGAAGTGGTCTTCAGCGCCAGCCAGAACAGCAGTGCACCGGTCGCCATGCCGCCGGCGAGGTGAGCGGTGACGATCGCCGGCTTGAGCAGCAGCGTGACCGTCCACATGCCGAGAATGCCCTGGAAGATCACCAGCGCGAGAATGCTCATCGGCAGGCCGACCGGCTGGGCCGGGTCCCGTCGATTGCGCCAGGCCATCACGGCCATGATCACGATCAGCAGGCCGAGCAGGCTGGCCACGTAGCGGTGGGCCATCTCGCGGAAAGCCTTGCCCGAGTCGACCGCGCGGGTCACGGTGTGCTCGCTGAATACGCGGGTGGCGGTCTCGATGTGCTCCGGCGTCTTCGGCCAGGTCACCATGCCGTAACAACCAGGCCAGTCGGGGCAGCCGAGACCGGCGTGGGTCAGGCGCACCCAGGCACCGGCGACGATCACGAACAGACAGAGCCCGGTGGCGATCCAGGCGAGGCGGCGGAAGTTCTTCATTTCATTCCCGAACGGTCCAGGTCAACAGGCGCCGGAGATCCTTTCGGATTCCCGTCGGATCGGTCTCGAGACCGAAGCGCTCCATTATATTTCCCTGGGGATCAACGATGTAGAAACCGCCGGTTTCGGCGCCCGGGATCACCGCGCGCAGCGGCGCTGCGTCGGGGCCGCCGACCACGTCGAAGACCGGGTCGAGCTCGCGGATCCGCGCGCCCAGCGTAGCGTCGGGAGCGTCTCCGGTGATCAGCAGCAGGTCGATATCGGGCACGTGGCGGTTCTGGGCGGCCCGGACCTGCCGCAGCAGGTAGGCCCGCTCCTGGCAGTCCACCGCGCACGGACCGGGTTCGACCTGCAGCAGGGTCCAGCGCTCGAGCAGATCCTCCCGTGCCACGGAGCCGCCATCGGCCGTCGCCAGCTCGAAGGCCGGCAGCGGGACGACCGGCTCGATCAGCTCACCGTGCGAGCGTTCCGGGGCCGGCTCCCACTCGACCCAGCGCGAATTGAGCAGCACCGCGACCAGGATCGGGGCCAGGAACAGGGCGAACAGCAGGACCAGCGTGAGTCGGGGATTCATCGGTCTTCCAAGGTATCGGGGCGGCGGGGTCGGGCGCGGTGCGCGCGCCAGCTCAATCCGGACCAGATGGCGACGACGACGGCGGCCATCAAGCCCCACTGGAACGCATAGCCCAGGTGACGTTCCGGGCCGAAGGTCACGACCGGCCAGTCGGCGCCGGTCAGGTGCGCCGGGTGGTCGGGATCGAGCCGGATCACCTGCGGCAGCAATTCGGGGCCGTACAGGCCGGCGAGCGGTTCGGGGTCGAAGTAGGTGACCAGGTTGGGCCAGCCGTCCGGATCGAGTTCGGAGCCGGCGCCGAGGCGCAGTCCGACTTCCGGCGGCGCGACCAGCAGGCCTTCGATGCGCTGGATTGCAGGCGGTCGTGGGTCGGGCCGCGGGGGACGGCGATCCGACCAGGGCGCCCAGCCACGATTGACCAGCACCAGCCGGCCGTCGTCGCCTCGCCACGGCGTGAACACCTGGACGCCCGGCTGGCGCTGGTGGACCTGGTTGTCGAGCAGGAGCTGGCGGTCGGCCTCGAACCGGCCGCTGGAGCGGACCCGCGCCGGCACCGCGGTCTCGGCCGAGACGTCCGATAGCGTCAGCGTCGGGGCGGCGGCCACCTCGGCCAGCCGCTGGCGTTTGTCTTCGGCACGATCGATCTGCCAGAGCATCAACGCCACGCAGCCGCACACCACCGCGGCGGCGGCCAGGTGCGGAACGAGCGCGCGGAACGTCATTCCGCCCACGCCGAGCGGGTAGGATGGCGGTCTTTCGAAACGGGGCAACCCGACGTGCTGAGCAAGATCATCATCCTCGCCTTCCTGGCGGCCATTCTGTACAGCCTGGCTTCGAGCTTCTATTTCCTGGTCAACGACAAGGGAGACGGGGATCGAACCGTCCGCCGCCTGACCTGGAGGGTCGGATTGTCGCTGTTGCTGGTGATCGGGCTGTATGTGAGCTTCAAGCTGGGCTGGATCGAGCCGAGGGGCGTCGATCCGGTGCGCTATCCGGCGACCGAAGCGCCGGGCGGAGACTGACGAGCTCTGACGCGCCGGCTCAGCCGAGCAGCGACAGGACGTGCTCGGCGCTGGAGACCCGGAACTCGCCCGGCGCCTCGACCAGCACGTGTTCGACCACGCCGTCTCGAACGATCAGGGCGAAGCGCTGCGCGCGCATGCCCATTCCGAACGCGCGGCCGTCCATTTCCAGGCCCAGCGCCTGGGCGAAGTCGCCGTTGCCGTCGGCGGCCATGATGATGTCCTGACCGACGCCGGCCGATTCGCCCCAGGCGTTCATCACGAAGATATCGTTGACCGCCATGCAGACGATCCGGTCGACCCCGGCAGCGCGCAGCGCATCGGCGTGTTCGACGAAGCCCGGCAGGTGCTTGGCCGAGCAGGTCGGGGTGAAGGCGCCGGGCACCGCGAACAGCGCGGTCAGGCCGTCGCCCATCAGTTCGGCGGCGTCGACCGGCGACGGGCCGGTCTCGGTCATCAATGTCAGCTGCGCCTGCGGGAGGCGCTCACCCTGGGCAATGGTCATCGCTTCAGGCTCCCAGCGCGTCGTTGATGGCGCTGATCAGCTGCTTCTTGTCGACCGGCTTGGTCAGGTAGGCGCTGGCCCCCTGGCGCAGGCCCCAGATCCGGTCGGTTTCCTGGTTCTTGGTCGTCACGAAGATGATCGGGATGTCGGCCGTGCCGGAGTTCTTGGAAATCTTGCGGGTCGCCTGGAAGCCGTTCAGGCCGGGCATGACCACGTCCATCAGGATCAGGTCCGGCGTGTTGGCGATGGCTGCGTCGACCCCTTCTTCCCCGTTGCTGGCCGTGATGACTTCATGCCCCTCTTCCTCGACGATCTTCGACAGCGTGTACAGGTGCGTGTCGGAGTCGTCGACAATCAGAATCTTGGCCATCGTTGTTCCTCGAGTCGGTTTCTGAAGTCCAAAAACTATACTACAAAATTGCTGCCGGCCACCATCGAGGGCTCGCCCGCCCTCAACCTCCGACGCGAACCAGGACCCGGCCCAGCGAGCCGCCGGCCAGTGCCGTATCGAATTTCGGCGCCAGCTCGTCCAGGCCCACTTCGTCGGCCTCGATGGCATCGAGATGGGCGGGTTTCCAGGGTCCGGCCAGGCGGTCCCAGAGCTGCTCGCGGATGCGGTAGGGGCAACCCGAGGAGTTCACCCCCAGCAGACTGACGCCGCGGATGATGAATGGCATCACCGTGGTGCGCAGCCCGATCCCGCCGGCCATGCCGCAGGATGCGATCGAGCCCCAGGGCCGGATGACCCGGGTCAGGCCGGACAGCATGTCGCCGCCGACGTTGTCGATCGCCCCGGCCCAGCTTGCCGAGTCCATCGGCTTCTCGCTCCAGTGCAGGTCATGGCGCGAAATGCACTGGGTGGCGCCGAGCCGACGCAGGAAATCGAAGTGCTCGACCTTGCCGGAAATCGCGTGGACCTCGTAGCCGGCCCGGGTCAGCAGGTCGATGGCGATCGAACCGACCCCGCCGCTGGCGCCGGTGACCACGACCGGACCCATGTCGGGCGTCTGGCCGTTGGCTTCCATCCGCCACAGCGACAGGGCGGCGGTGAAACCGGCCGTGCCCAGGACCATGGCCTCGCGCAGCGACAGGCCCTCGGGCCGCGGAACCAGCCACTCCGAAGGCACGCGCAGGTACTCGCTGTAGCCGCCGTCGCGGGTTTCCGACAGGTCGCAGCCGGTAATCAGCACCTCTTCGCCGGGGTCGAAGCGATCGGAATCACTGTGCACCACGGTGCCGGCGGCGTCGATCCCGCCGTTGAGCGGAAACCGCCGCAGGATCCTGCCCTTGCCGGTGGCGGCCAGCGCGTCCTTGTAGTTGATGCTCGAGTACGCGACCCGGATCACCACATCGCCCTCGGTCTGCTCGTCGAGCGACTGATCGACCAGCTCGGCCCGATAACCATTCTCGTCGTCGAAGATGCGGAAGGCGCGGAAGGTGGCGGGAATCTCGTGGTTCATGGTGTCACTCGAAGCTGCGGTCCTGTTGCCAAGCGTAACGGGTTCAGGGGGAAGGGTGCAGCGCATTGGTTTCCTTTGTCGATCGCGACAAAAGTAGGCAAAAGCGCTCTTACAGGCGGCGGAACGCGAAGGGGCTTCCGGATTGCGTCGGTGGGCCGGTGTCTGCGAAGCGCCCGGGCTCGCTCCGGCTGCGGTCTACAGTGGCCCCGGATGCATCCGCGAAGCCAGGGCCAGGCCGACGAGGCGCTGGTCGGCCACAAGCTTTGGCTGAGAGGTGGTTTGCTTTCTTCGCGTCTTGCTGGAGCCGCGTCCGGCGGCTGTGTCGGGGTTCTGGCTACAAGCGTTTCGCCACGCGGACTTCGTCCGCTTTCTGGCGACCTACTTTTGTCAGTCGCGACAAAAGTAGGCAAAAGCGCTC
>NZ_JAAWWS010000158.1:0-15892 GCF_012272825.1 Wenzhouxiangella sp. XN79A
GGCTCGGCCCCCCTTCGCCCGCAAGCGGCCTCCAACAGGCCTTCGGTCCTGCGCTCCGCCGAGATCGACTGTTGGAGGGAGCTTGCTCGCGAACCAGCTCCCGGCTCGGCCACCCTTCGCCCGCAAGCGGCCTCCAACAGGGATTTGATCTTGCGCGCCGCCGAGATCGACTGTTGGAGGGAGCTTGCTCGCGAACCGGCTCGGCCACCCTTCGCCCGGCACAGCCGGCCTCCCACGGGACTTCGATCGGGTGCTGGCGGTGGATTCGTTTTTGAGAGGTCGGATTTCCGCGCGAACTGCCGGGGTTCGAAGGGCGATTTCGTCACGAGGTCCCGGGTTCGCCTTCGGCGCCCCGGGATGACGGAGGAATAGAAGAGGTCCCGGGTTCGCCTTCGGCGCCCCGGGATGACGGAGGAATAGAAGAGGTCCCGGGTTCGCCTTCGGCGCCCCGGGATGACGGAGGAATAGAAGAGGTCCCGGGTTCGCCTGCAGCGCCCCGGGATGACGGAGGCGTAGAGGATGCGCTCCGATGGGTTCGACTTCGGGAGCCTGCCTGCAAGCGATGGCTGCCCTGGCCATCGATCTCGGGCAAGCCCCGCTCCCACAGGCGAGGTCGAGCGTTCAGTTTCAGCGCCGCCGAATCCCCAGCTTCGTCAGCGATCGTGTCAGTCGGGCGTGCATCGGGCCCGGGTTGGCGGGGCGGTTGCGCAGGCGTGCGCGGTCGAAGTCGACCAGCCACAGTCGGCCGTCCGGGCTGACGAGCAGGTTGGTGGCGTTGAGGTCCGGGTGGTGCAGGCCGGCGGCGGCGAAGCGATCGATCAGGGCGTCGATGTCTTGCCAGTCGCCGGGATCGAGCTCGTCGGCGACCCGGTCCAGTGGACGGGCGCCGTCGATGTACCGGGTCAGCAGCGCGGCCTGGTAGCCGAGCCCGCGGCGCGACACCCGGGCGGCCAGCGGTTCGGGCACCGGCAGGCCAGCATCGAACAGCGCTCGAAGCACGCGCCATTCGCGAACGCTGCGGGCGCGGTCGAACCCGGTCCAGGCATACCGTTGCCGGACCAGGTGGCGGACCAGGCCGCCGCGCCGGTAGGTCTTCAGTACCGCCGACCCGAACGGGCCATCGACGGCCAGCGCCTCGCCCCGGCCGCCGAAGCGCGCAACGATGCCGCCGGCCCGCTCCCAGGCCTCGGCGTGAAGCCAGGCCTCGGCGTGAAGCCAGGCCGGCGACGGCGACGGCAGGCGCCGGGGATCGTGCAGCACGATGTCGGAGCCGGATCGTAGAATGCGTTCCATGATGATTCGCATTGTCCCCGCTGCCCGCCGGGCTGTCCATTGAACGCAGCTCCGCGCTCGATCGTATTGATGCGGCTGTCGGCGCTCGGCGATGTCTGCCACTGCATCGCGCTGGTCCGGACGCTGCAGCGCGCGTTTCCGGACGCGTCGATCACCTGGATCATCGGCAGGAGCGAACATCGGCTGGCCGAGGCGATGGGCGGCGTGGAGTTCATCGTGCTGGACAAGAAGACCGGCCGGCGCGGTCGACGGTCCGTCCGCCGGGCGCTGCGCGGCCGGCGCTTCGACGTGCTGCTGCAGGCGCAGGTCTCGGCCCGGGCCAGCCTGCTGTCGCTGTCGGTGCGCGCCGATCGCCGGATCGGCTTCGACCGGGACCGCTCGCGCGAAGGCCACGGCCTGGTGGTCAACGAGCGCATCCGTGCCGTGCCGCTCCAGCACCAGGCCGAGGCGATGCTGGAATTCGCCCGGGCGCTGGGTGCGGCCACCGACGGCATCGACCGCGCGCCGCCGGTCGCCGAGCGCGACCGCGAGTTCGCCCGGATCCACCAACCCGAGGCCGATCGCGCGGTGCTGATCAGCCCCTGTTCGAGTCACCCCGGGCGCAATTGGTCGGCCGAGCGCTATGCAGCGATCGCCGATCACATCATCGAGCGGCACGGCCGGCCGGTGATCCTGGTCGGCGGGCCGTCGCGGATCGAGCGGCAGACGGCCGATGCGATCGCTGCCGCGATGACCCGGGATGCGCTGGACCTGGTCGGCCAGGACACGCTGGGCCAGGCCCTGGCGATGCTCGAACGCGCCGCCTGCCTGATCGCCCCGGATTCCGGGCCGGTCCACTTCGCCGCCGCCCTCGGCACGCCGGTGGTCGGGCTGTACGCGGCGACCTGGTCGAAGCGCTCGGGTCCGCTGGGCAGCCTCGAGCACTGCGTCGATCGCTTTCCCGAAGCCGCGCGGCGATTCATGGGCAAGGCGCCCGAGGACCTCAGGTGGGGCAAGCGGATCGAGCGGGACGGCGTGATGGATCTGGTGACGGTGGCGGACGTCACCGCACGAATCGACGCGCTGCTGGACGGCTGAGGCTCAGGCGGCTTCGCGGAGAACGGTGCCCCAGGCCTGTTCGAGTCGCTTTTTCGAGACCTTCTCCGCCGTGCCCAGCTGCTGGGCGAAGACCTGCACCCGGTATTCCTCGACGAGCCAGCGATAGCGGTCCAGCGCATCGGTGTAGGTCCCGCCGCCGGCCAGGTGCTCGAGGTAGTGTTGCCACCACGGGTCGGTCTCGGCCTGGCGCTGCACGTCGCGCCGCGGATCGAGCTCCAGCGCGTCGAGCCGGGCGTCGATCGCATCGAGGTAGCGCGGGTAATGACCGAGCCGCTCGGCGCGGATGTCGGCGACGAAACTCGGGTAGACCAGGTCCTCGAGCTGGGACTCGATGTCGGCCTGCGCCGAGGGCTGGGCCGGGCCGATGTCGTCGAGCCGGCGGCGCACCGCGTGCCAGCGCAGCACGACGCGGTCCAGGACCTCGATCGCGGCCCGGCAGCGGTCGACCAGGATCGGCCGCAGGCTCTTCTCCAGCGCGTCCAGCCCGGCGGCGTCGCGCACCGCCCAGGCGTCGTCGACCAGGTCGCCGACCAGCCGTTCGCCGAGGGTGCGTTCCAGCGTGGCGACGTCCTCGACGCGCGTCCACGCCAGCGCGGCCTGCTGCGACAGCCGGTGACTTTTCGCGACGTACTTCAGCTTGTCGGCCAGCCGCACCAGCAGCAGCCGATGAATGCCGCCGTGGTGCGCGGCGCGGGCTTCGGCCTCGTCGTCGAACAGCCGGAGGCCGACCGCCCGGCCCTGGTCGATCAGCGCCGGCCAGGCCGGGTCGCCGGCGCGCGTGCGGACCTGCTCCGGGAGCACCAGGTCGTCGAACTCGGTCAGGCCGTCGCGCTGCCATTCCTCGGCCTGGCGGGCCATGAAGTCGCGCCGCGCCCGCTCGCCGAGGTCGGCCTGCAGCCCTTCGAGGTCGCGGGACTCGGCCAGGATCCTGCCGCCTTCATCGAGCACCCGGACGTTGAATCGCAGGTGCTCGTCGAGGCGCTCGAGCTGGAAATCGTCGGGCGTGATCTCGAGCCCGCCGATCCGGGCCAGTTCGGCGGCGAGACGCTCGTGCAGACTGCCCGCCGGTTCGCCCAACGCCTCCAGCGCGGCCTTCGCGTAGTCGGCCAGCGGTACGAAGGCGCGCCGCTTCGACTTCGGCAAGGTGCCGATCAGGCCCTTGACGGCATCGGCGCGCAACCCGGGCACCAGCCACTGCAGCCGGTCCGGGTCGAGCCGGTTCAGGCGGTGCAGCGGGCAGATCACCGTCACTCCGTCGGCCGGGTGAGCCGGCTCGAAGCGATAGTCGAGCTCGAACACCTCGCCGTCGAGCTCGAGCCGGTCCGGAAACTCCTCGCCGGGGGGTTCGGCGTCGTCGCGGAGCAGGGTGGCGTGGTCGTAGAGCAGCTGGGCGCGCTGCTTCTCGTCCAGGCCCTCGTACCAGCGGCCGAAGGCCTTGACGGTAAAGATCTGCGGCGGCAGCCGCTGGTCGAAGAATTCGACGCGGGCGGATTCGTCGGCCAGCACGTCGCGCGCCCGGCGCTTGTGTTCGTGGGTGGCCAGCTCGTCGACCAGCTGCCGGTTGCGCTTGAGGAAACCGGCCTCGAAGTCCATTTCGCCGCGGACCAGCGCGTGCAGGATCATCAGTTCGCGCGCGGTGTCGGGGTCGTGCGGACCGTAGTGGATGCGGCGCTTCTCGACCAGGGTCAGGCCGTAGAGCGTGACCTGCTGGTAGCCCATCACGCGGCCGGCGCGGCGGTCCCAGTGCGGGTCGAACACGCGCGACCGGGTCAGGTGCGCGGCCTGCTGCTCCAGCCACTCGGGCTTGATCGTCGCGACCGTCCGGGCCCAGGGCCGCGAGGTCTCGACCAGCTCCGCGGCCATGATCCAGCCCGGCCGCGAGCGGCCCAGCGCCGAGCCCGGAAAGATCCGTACCTTGTGACCGCGCGCGCCGACGTAGTCGCCGTCCTCGTCGTGCCGGCCGACCTGGGCCAGCAGGCCCGAGAGCAGGGCGCGATGCACCGATTCGGCCACGCCTTCATCGAGGGTGCGGATTCGCCCGACCGCCCAGCCGTTCTCCCGGACCAGCTCCCTGAGCTGCGCGACCAGCTGGCCCCACTCGTGCAGCCTCAGCGGCGACAGGAAACTGCGTTTCGCGAGCTTGTCGGCCTGGCTGCGCGACAGCGCTGTTCGCTGGTTCTGCCACCAGCTCCACAGTGTCAAAAGGCCCAGGAAGTCCGAGCCGGCGACCCGGAACTGGGCGTGCGCCTCGTCGGCGGCCTGCTGCTGGTCCGGCGGCCGCTCGCGCGGGTCCTGCAGGCCCAGCGCGGCGACCAGCACCAGCGCCTCGGCCAGCGCGCCGCGCTGGTCGGCCTCGATCAGCATCCGGCCGTGGCGCGCGTCGACCGGCAGCGCGGCCAGCTGGCGGCCCAGCGGCGTCAGCGCACGCGCCTCGTCGACGGCTTGCAGTTCGACCAGCGTCGACCAGGCTTCGTTGACCAGTCTGGTCGGCGGCGGATCGATGAACGGAAAAGCCTCGGGGTCGCCCAGGCCCAGCGCCAGCATCTCCAGCACCACGCCGACCAGGCCGGCGCGCTGGATCTCCGGCTCCGTGTACTCGGGCCGGGCATCGAAGTCGGCCTGGTCGAACAGCCGGATGCAGGTGCCCGGCCCGACCCGTCCGCAGCGCCCCGCGCGCTGGTTGCAGGAGGCCTGCGACACCGGTTCGACCGGCAGCCGCAGCACTTTCGAGTGGGTCGCGTAGCGCGAAATGCGGGCCAGCCCCGAGTCGATCACGAAGCGGATGCCGGGCACGGTCAGCGAGGTCTCGGCCACGTTGGTCGCCAGTACGATGCGTCGGCCGACGCCGGACTTGAAGATCGCATCCTGGCGCGAGGCCGGCAGCCGGGCATACAGCGGCAGCACCTCGGTGTTCGGCAGGGCGGCCCTGGACAGCGCGCGCGAGGCCTGGAAGATCTCTCGCTCGCCGGGCAGGAACACCAGGATGTCGCCGCGTGGATCGATCTTCGTCGCTCGGGCCACGGCGCGCCGGACCTGTTGTTCGAGTGCCTCGCCGTCGTTCGGTGGCTGGTATTCGACCGTCACCGGGTAGCTGCGCCCCTCGACGTCGATCACCGGCGCGTCGCCGAAGTGCTCGGCGAAGCGCGCGGTGTCGATCGTCGCCGAGGTGATGATGAGTTTCAGGTCCGGCCGACGGTCGAGCAGCTGCTTGAGGTAGCCGAGCAGGAAGTCGATGTTCAGGCTGCGCTCGTGGGCCTCGTCGATGATCAGCGTGTCGTAGCGGTTCAGCCGGCGATCGCCGTGCACCTCGGCCAGCAGGATGCCGTCGGTCATGAACTTGATGAAGGTGTTGTCCGAGACCCGGTCGTTGAACCGCACCTGGAAGCCGACCGCCTGGCCGAGCTCGCTGTCCAGTTCCTCGGCCACCCGTCGGGCGACGCTGCGCGCGGCGATCCGCCGCGGCTGCGTGCAGCCGATCAACCCCCGCCGCCCGCGCCCGGCCTCCAGCGCCATCTTCGGCAGCTGCGTCGATTTGCCGGACCCGGTCGCCCCGGCGACCACCACCACGCGGTGGTCCCGGATGGCCGCGACGATATCGTCCTTGCGGGCCGTGATCGGCAGCTCGGGATCGTAGGCGGGCCGCGGTGCGGCCTGGTTCCTCGCTTCGACCTTCGCCTTCGATGCGGCCAGCTTGGCCGCGAAATCGGCCAGCGACTTTTCGTGCTTCGGGTCGTCCGGTGACATCTTCTGCAGGCGCTTGCGCTGGCCGATCAAGCGGCTGACGTCGCGTTGGAGGAGGTCGTCGGGGTGGAGTTCGGGGAGGTTCATCGCCGACGTATTCTTGCAGATGGGGGTGGTTTTTTTGGGGGTGGTAGTGGCTTTTCTTTGTGGTTCGAATGCTGTTTTGGTTTCTGGTGGTGATGCGACTTCGAATTCGAAGCCGGCTGCAGGCCAGAACAACCCTTCGCCCGGATGGGGCCTCCAGCAGGCCGCTCAGCGCCGGCCGCCAGGGCCGAGCCTTACCGGGCCTCCAGTACCCGGATGCCCCCCTCGACTTCCTTCAACCCGCACGCTCGATCCACGAACACGCCGCGCGCCAGCCGCGAGCGCTTCATCAACCCGAAGCCGATGCCGAGCCCTTCGAGCGCGGGCAGGCCGAAGCCGCGCAGTTCGCTGAGGACGTGGATGCCGCCGGCGACCAGCGCGGCGTCGGAGCCGCGGCGGCGGGCGTAGCGGGCCAGGGCGATGTCCGGGCGGGTGCGCTGGCCACCCAGCTGCTCGGCCAGTACGGCGACATCGGCCAGGCCCAGGTTCAGGCCCTGGCCGGCCAGCGGGTGGACGTTGCGGGCCGCGTCGCCGAGCAGGCCGACGCGGCCGCTGGCCAGCCGTCGGGCGGTGCGGCGGATCAGCGGCAGGGCATGCCGGGCTTCGATCGCGGTGACCTTGCCGAACGGTGCGCCGAGGGCGTGTTCGTTCAGCGCCTCGATGAAGGCTGCATCGTCGAGGGCCATCAGGCGCTCGGCGTGGTCGTTCGGCACCGACCAGACCAGCGAGGAGCGGCCCTGGTTTCCGGACGGCTGGGGCAGCGGCAGCAGGGCCAGCGGGCCGAGTGCGGTGAAGCGCTGCCAGGCGGTGCCGGGGTTGGCCTGTTCGCTGCTCAGGTGGGTGACCAGCGCCTTCTGGTTGTAGTCGACGGTGTCGATGTCGATGCCGGCAGCGGTGCGCACGGCGCTGCGCGCGCCGTCGGCGCCGATCAGCAGCTCGGCGTCGAAGCGGGTGCCGTCGGCCAGCGTCAGTCGGGCCCGGTCGGGTTCGAGGTCCAGCGCGCGGATTTCGGCCGGTGCGTGGAGGTGGACGCGGCGGTGGCCGCGCAGCCCGGCCCAGAGCGCGTCGACCAGGGCCGGGATCTCGACGATGACGCCGAGTGCGTCGAGCCCGTGCTCGCCCGCCTCGAAGCGCACCTCGCCGCGGCCGGCGGCCACCTGCATCCGGGCATAGGGCGCATAGCGGCCGGCATCGAGCCGGCGCCAGGCGCCGAGCGTGGCCAGCAGGCGCTGCGAGCCGGGGCTGATCGCGACCACGCGCGGATCGAGCGGGGCGTCGGCGGCCAGCGGTGTCGGCTCGCGCCGATCGATCAGTGCGACATCGCGGCCGAGCTCGGCCAGCACCAGCGCTGCGGCGGCACCGGCGACGCCGCCGCCGACGACCACCACGGGCGTTGCGCTGTTCGGGCCGCCGGTGTTCACGGCGTCTCCCGGGCCAGCGTCGAGACCGGCTCGCGGAATCCCATCGCCGAGCGAACCAGCCGGCGCTGGAGGCCGGGCAGGATCGCATGGGCGGCCAGGCCGAGGCCGGCGCCGAGCCGGAACGGCAGGCTGGGGTTGGTGAAGGTCCGGGCCAGCGTGTCGGTGTACCGGACGGTTTCGGCCTGGTCGCCGGCGCGCGACTGTGCGTAGCGGGCCAGCCAGGCCGGGGCGCCCGGGTCATGGGCTTCGGCCAGTGCGTCGAGCAGACCGGCCACGTCGCGCAGGCCCAGGTTGAAGCCCTGCGCGGAGACCGGGTGGACGGTGTTCGCCGCGTTGCCGACGGCCACGCAGCGCCGGCCGATCGGGGTCGGCGTGCGCAGCAGCTTCAGCGGATAGCGCGCTCGCCTGCCGGGGCGGTCGAAGCCGCGGAACCCGGTGCCGGCCCGGCGCTGCAGGCGCTCGATCAGTTCGTCGTCCGACCAGTCCATGGCCGCCTCGACCGCTTCGCTGCGGTCGATCCAGACCACGCCCAGCCGGCCTTCGGGCTGCGGCAGGAAGGCCAGCGGCCCGGTCGGGGTGAAGCGTTCGAAGGCGATGTCGGTCGAGGCCGGGTCGGGCTGGACGTTGAAGATCATCGCCGACTGGCGGTAGTCGTGCAGGCTGGAGGCCATTCCGGCGGCCTGGCGAATGCTCGACCCGGTGCCGTCGGCGGCCACCAGCAGTCGGCTACGCAACCGGGTGCCCGAGGCCAGCCGCACCTCGACCCCATCTTCGTCGACGGCGAAGGTCTCCAGCGTTTCCGGACAGTACTCGGCGACGCCGTCGGTGCTCCTCATCGTCTCGAGCAGTCGGTTGCCGAGCTCGCGGGCGACGATCACGTCACCGAAGCGGTCGACGCCGTGCCGATCGGCCTGCAGCCGAACGTGGCCGAAGCCGCCGGCGCGGGTGATCTCGATGGTCCGGATCGGGCAACGGGTCAGCGGCCCGTCGAGCACGCCCAGCGCGCCCAGAATGTTCAGCGAGGCGCGATTGACGACCAGCGTCCGGTCGTCGTAACTCGGCTGGTGGTTGGCGTCGCGATCGATCGCCTCGATCACCGCCACATCGAAGCCGCGACCGGCCAGGCCGATCGCCAGCGAGGCCCCGGCCAGACCGCCGCCGGCAATCACCACGTCGTGTCCGTGCGCTTCGTTCATCCGACGTTCATCCAGTCCTCGATCGCGGCGGCCTCGGCGGGCACCGAGGCGGTCAGGTTCTCGGGCTCGCCGTCGGTGACCCGGATGTCGTCCTCGATCCGCACGCCGATGCCGCGGAATTCTTCCGGAAGGTCGTCTTCGACGCCGATGTACAGCGCCGGCTCGACGGTCGTGACCATGTTCTTCTCCAGCTGTCGCGACTGCCCGTCGATGCGGTAGTCGCCGACGTCGTGCACGTCCAGGCCCAGCCAGTGGCCGGTCTTGTGCATGTAGAAGCGGCGGTAGTGCTGCTGCTCGAGATTCTCGTCCAGCGAGCCGGTCAGCAGGCCGAGCTCGATCAGGCCTTCGGTCAGCACCCGGCAGGCGGTGTCATGGATGTCGTCGAACACGTTGCCGGGCCGGACGCGGTCGATCGCCGCCTGCTGGGCGGCGAACACCACCTCGTGCACGGCCCGCTGGGCCGGCGTGAAGCGTCCGGATACCGGAAAGGTGCGCGAGATGTCGGCGGCGTAGCCGTCGACCTCGCAACCGGCATCGATCAGCACCAGTCCGTCGTCGGGCAGCGGTCGGTCGTTCTTCACGTAGTGCAGGATCAGCGCGTTGGTGCCGCCGGCGACGATCGGCAGGTACGAAGCCGGGCAGCCGTGGCGAGTGAATTCGTGCAGCAGCTCGGCGGTCAGCTCGGCCTCGGTCAGGCCCGGTCGGCAGGCGCGCATGGCGCGGGCGTGCGCGTCGGCCGAGATCTTCGCCGCGCGTCGCATCCGCTTCAGCTCGTCGGCCGACTTGATCAACCGGAGCTCATGCAGCAGGTGATCGAGGCCGATGAAGTCCTCCGGCGCGCGAACGTTGCGCTTCTGCTTGCGCAACCGGTTGCGCCAGTCGATTACCTGGCGATCGAAGGTCGGGTCGCGACCGACCGCGTGGTAGATCCGCTCGCGGCCCTCCATCAGGCCGGGCAGGATCTCGTCGAGGTCATCGATCGGGAAGGCGTCGTCGACGGCCAGCTGTTCGCGCGCCGCGTCGAGACCCAGCCGCGGGCCGTCCCAACGCTCGCGCTCCGGGTCCTTCTCGCGGCAGAACAGCAGTTGCTCGCCGGCCTCGCGGCCCGGCACCAGCACCAGCACCGCTTCGGGTTCGTCGAAGCCGGTCAGGTACAGGAAGTCGCTGTCCTGGCGAAAGGCGAAATGACTGTCGCCGTTGCGCAGCACTTCGCGCGCGCCGGGCACGATCAACACGCTGTCGGGTTCGGCCAGCGACATCAGGTCGCGACGGCGGCGGAGAAAGGCATCGGGGGCGTTCATCGGCAGCGTCCGGGCGTCGGGCCGGCGTCCATCGGGCAGGGGATCACCGGCAAGGATGCGGGTCGAGCGTGCATGCGGCGTGGGTGGTCGTACGGCGTCGGGTCAGGCGGATTGGCGAAGCCGTTCCTCGCGCAGCAGCAGCGTGGCCACGCGCACGAATTCATTGAGTTCGGTCAGGGCCTCCTCCTGGATCTCGTCGTCGGCCTCCGGGTCCAGGCCGGCGCGGGCGATCTGCTCGAGCATCCGCAGCGCCTCGGCGGCATCGCCCTGTTCCGCCCCGCGGCCGGCCGTGCCGTAGCCGGCCAGGAAGCCGGTGACCCAGGCGGCCAGGCAATGGGTCCGCTCGTCCAGCGGGCGGTCGTCGGTCGGCAGCAGGGGGCGGAAGTCCATGTCCGGCGAGGCCAGTTCGCTGCGCAGCGTGGCGATCGCCGGGCCCAGCTGCTGCTGGATCCGGTCGGAGTTCCAGTCGCCGACCTGCAGGCCGGCCAGCTGGTCGGCCAGTCGCTGGTCGTCCTGGCCCGGAGCGGCCACCAGCAGGCCGATCACCACGCCGTGGGTCTCGGCCACGCGGGCCGGGTCGCTGTCGGCGGCCAGCGCGAGCAGCCAGGCGAGTTTCGATTCGTTGTCGTTCATCAAGAGGCGTTCGTGGAGCAGGCCGTACATGGTAGCACCGGGCTCCCTCGTCCTCACGGCGCGGGCCGGCCATCCGGGAGGCGATGCGGGAGTGAATGGGGAACGATTCCGGGCCCACTTGGCAAGCTGCCTGACAAAGTTCTATCATTACGTTGTATTGCCAGCGAAAAATGGCAAGACGAGACACCGCAGGTCAACGCACGCACACCAACTCAAGAGGGGTCCTGAGCGCATGAGCCTAGAACGCACCCGAGCCGCGATCGACGTCATCGAGCAGCGCGTCGGCGAACTCGTCGCGCGGATCGAGGAACTCGAGCGCGAGAACCGGTCGCTGCTGGCCCGCCAGGAATCGCTGGTGGCCGAGCGGGCCGGCCTGGTCCAGCGCAACGAAGAGGCGCGCTCACGGGTCGAGGCGATGATCGAGCGCTTGAAGTCGCTGGAGAATGCAAGCTGATGGCCGAACCGGAGCTCGTTTCGGTCCGCATCCTGGACCGTGAATTCAAGGTCATGTGCCAGCCCGGCGAACGTCGCGGGCTGATGGAGGCCGCGCTGTTCCTCGACGGCCAGATGCGCGAAATCCGCGAGTCGGGCAAGCTGACCTCGATGGAGAAGATCGCGGTGATGTGTGCGTTGAACCTGGCCGACGAGCTGGTCAAGCTGCGCCAGGAATCGGCCGATCGCCGCGAGCAGGTCGATCAGCGCCTGCTCGATCTCGCCGGCCGCCTGGACGGCACCGGTTCGCCGCCGGAGTGAAGACGCCGACCCGTGAATTCCCGGGTCCGGTGGTATCATTCGTTCCGTGGTGCTCTCTGCGGTGTTCGCCAGCGGAATCGCATTATGCCTTGTCCCTACTTATCGACCTCGGGACGGCGCCTTTCGATGCTGGTGTGCAGTTCGTGGAATGCGAACCGCCTGAAGGCGCGAAGAGCTGTCCCACCTGAACCTCTGGTTCAAGGTCTCCGATTTCGCAGCGGCATCTGCGGAGGGCACCCGCCTCTTTCTTCCACCGCCCGGTTCCGGCATGGCCGACGCTCCTGACGTTCGCAAGGATGCCCTGCGCCGCCAGGTGCTGGACAGCCGGGCGGCGCTTCACCCCGGCGAAAAGCGACGCGCCGACCGCCAGATGGCCAGCCACCTGCTGCGCCTGCTGCAGGAGCGCGACTGCGTCGACCTGGCCGGGTTCCATCCCTTCCGCGGCGAGCCCGACCTGCGGCCCGCGCTCGAGGTGCTGGCCGAGGCCGGCCGGCGGATCTGGCTTCCGGTGGTCGATGGCCGCGGCCTGCGCTTCCGACGCTGGACGCCGGACACGCCGATGCAGCCGAACCGCTTCGGCATTCCCGAGCCCGTCGAAGGGCCGTTCCGCGAGCCGGAGCGGCTGGACATCGTGCTGACGCCGCTGGTCGCGTATTCGGCCAGCGGCATGCGGCTGGGGATGGGTGCGGGCTTCTACGACCGCGCCTTCGCGTTCCTCCGTGCCCACCCCGAAGCCGGGCCCTGGCTGGTCGGTGCCGCCTACACCCTCCAGCAGCTCGACAGCCTCCCGGCCGATCCCTGGGACGTCCCGCTGGCCGCCGTCCTCACCGAGCGCGGGCTGCAGGTGTTTCGGGAGTGACGCTGCAGGCGCTGCGGGCCGGATTCCCTGGATAATGACCGCAAAGACGCGAAGAGAAAGGCAGTCGAACATCAAGGTGTGGGGCGCGGCCCCACGTAGACGCGCAAGGTCACCGACCACCCCTCGCTGCCTGGAACGACGCCTCGGCCGCAACAACGAGGAAATCGCTGCAGGATCTTCTCCCGGTCGATGACCCCATTTGTCGATGACCCCATTTACCGTCTGCCTCGCTGGTTCACTTCCCGGATCGGCGTTTCTCTGCGGCTCGGCGAGATCGCTCTTCGACGCCATGTCCTTTGCTTCGCTTTTCTCTTCGTGCTCATGCTCTAGCCCGCATTGTTCATGAATGAGCTCGCGCCCTTGCCTGGTCCTTGTCCGCACAGCGAATCGTCCTCGCTCGGAAATACAGCAGGGTCTTCCGCTCGGTCGGAACATCCCCTGTGCGAACGATTCCCGGCGCAATCATCGCGGCGATTCATGAATAATGCGGGCTAGAAGAACCGAGCACGCCCGCGAACGGAGTCTCTGCCTTTCGATCGAGCGCGCGTTACCATCAACAGTAGTTTTCGACGGGATTCGAACCGCATGAACTACTGGTTGATGAAATCCGAGCCGGACGTGTTCGGGATCGAGCACCTGAAGGCCTGCAAGGACAAGACCGAGCCCTGGGACGGGATCCGCAACTACCAGGCCCGGAATTTCATGCGCGACGAGATGAAGAAGGGCGACAAGGTGTTCTTCTATCACTCCAACTGCAAGATCCCGGGCATCGTCGGAATCGCCAAGGTGGTCTCGAAACCCTACCCCGACCCGACCCAGTTCGACGCAGGCTCGAACTACTTCGACGCGAAGTCCGATCCGGACGACCCGCGCTGGGTGCTGGTCGATATCCAGCACGTCCGCGATCTGAAGCGCACGGTCTCGCTGACCGAAATGAAGGCCCGCGCCGACGAGTTCGGCGACTTCCAGCTGCTCGCGCGCGGCAACCGCCTGTCGATCCTGCCGGTCTCGAAGGACCAGTGGGACCAGGTCCTGAAGATGGAAAAGGAGAATCCTGCATGAGCCAGCAACGACTGAAGATCGAAGTCGCCCGGGCGGCGCTGAAGCACGTCGAGGACGGGATGCTGCTCGGCGTCGGCACCGGCTCGACCGTCAACGCCTTCATCGATGAACTGGGCGCCAGCGGCATTCGGCTCGAGGGCGCGGTCTCGTCGTCGGACGCGACCACCGAAAAGCTGAAGGCCATCGGCGTCGATGTCCTCGACCTCAACCGCACCGGGGACCTGGCGCTGTACATCGACGGCGCCGACGAATTCGATGCCCACCGCCGACTGATCAAGGGCGGGGGTGGGGCGCTGACCCGCGAGAAGATCATCGCCGGGGCCAGCAAACGGTTCATCTGCATCGTCGATGAAAGCAAGCGCGTCAACATACTCGGTGAGTTTCCGCTGCCGGTCGAGGTGATCCCGATGGCCCGTTCACTGGTTGCTCGCAAGCTGACCGGCCTGGGCGGGCAGCCGGAGCTGCGCGAGGACTTCACCACCGACAACGGCAACCTGATTCTCGATGTTCGCAATCTCGACCTCGTCGACCCGGTCAGCATGGAGACGAAGATCAATCAGATTCCCGGCGTCGTCACCTGCGGCCTGTTCGCTCACCGCCCGGCCGACGTCGTTCTCATGGCCACCGAAAGCGGCATCGAAACGATCTGAGCTTCGGTCTTGGTGTCTCGATCCTTTAGAGGAGGGACGCGAAGAGGCGAAGGGCGCGAAGAGAAACCGGAATTTCTGGAACTGCGGGAAAACGGCCGCTCGCAGAGACGCCTAGCTGCAGAGAACGGCAACGGAATTCGAAGGTGTCGGGCAATCCGGGGCTCCGGACCGGATGGCATCGCTGCTCGGTCGCTCAGCGAGTTCCCGCCCAGGCGGCAAGGCCATCCAGTCCGGGCCGACAGTCGTCGGGGTCGAGCCACTAGATCTTTTCGATCCATGCATCGCGTTTGGACATGGCGGTCTCCTGGAACGTGGATGAATCTTCAGTCCACGCCCCTCCAGGTCAGACTGCGTCCAGCGCGGTCTCGAGGTCGGCGATCAGGTCGCCGACGTCCTCGATGCCGACCGACAGCCGGATCAGCGAGTCGGTAATGCCGAGCGCCTCGCGCCGCTCCTTCGGAACGGTGCCGTGGGTCATGATCGCCGGGTGGTTGACCAGGCTCTCGACACCGCCGAGCGACTCGGCCAGCGCGAACAGCCGGGTGTTCTCGAGGAACCGGCGGGCGGTCGGCAGATCGCTCTGGAGGTCGAAGCTGACCATGCCGCCGAAGCCGGACATCTGGCGCTCGGCCAGCTTCTTCTGCGGGTGGCTGTCCAGGCCGGGGTAGATCACCTTGCCGACCTTCGGCTGCTCGACCAGCCACTCGGCGATGCGGTGTGCATTCTCGCAGTGGGCCTTCATCCGGAGCGCCAGCGTCTTGGCGCCGCGCATCGCCAGCCAGGCGTCGAACGGGCCCTGCACGCCGCCGGCGGAGTTCTGCAGGAAGCCGACCTGCTCGGCCAGCGCCTCGTCGTTGACGACCACAGCGCCGCCGACCATGTCCGAGTGGCCGTTCAGGTACTTGGTCACCGAGTGCAGCACGACGTCGGCGCCCAGTGCGATCGGGCGTTGCAGCATCGGCGTGGCGAAGGTGTTGTCGACGATCAGCTTGCAGCCATGCCGGTGCGCCAGCTCGGCCATCCTGGCGATGTCCACCAGCTGCAGCATCGGGTTGGTCGGCGTCTCGACCCAGATCAGCTTCGTCCGGTCGGTGATCGCAGCGGCCGCGGCGTCGAGGTCGGCCAGGTCGGCGAAGGTGAAATCCAGGCCGGACGAGCGGCGCCGGACCCGTTCGAACAGCCGCCAGGTGCCGCCGTAGAGATCGTGCATCGCGACGACGTGGTCGCCGGGCTCGAGCAGGTGCATCAGGGTGTCGACCGCGGCCATGCCCGAGGCGAAGGCGAATCCGGCCACGCCGCCTTCCAGGTCGGCGATGCAGGCCTCCCAGGCCTTGCGGGTCGGGTTGTGCGTGCGCGAGTACTCGTAACCCTGGTGGTCACCGGGGCTGGACTGCACGTAGGTGCTGGTGGTGTAGATCGGCGTCATGATCGCGCCGGTGGACGGATCGGGTGCCTGGCCGGCGTGGATCACGCGGGTCGCGAGCTTGTCGTGCGATTCGGATCTGGACATCGGGAGCGGGTCGATTCGGGAAGGACCGCTATCGTACCGGATCGATCCGGTGTTCTCGGCGGATCTGCAAACGAATACGCCGCCACTGGGGGCGGCGTATTCGCTGCGCGGTGCCGCGGCTCAGCAGAACGGCAGGAAGGGCAGGCTGTTGCAGATCGAAGGCCGGCCGCCGCCACCCCCACCGCCGGAACCGCCGCCGGAACCGCCGCCAGGGCCACCACCGGAACCGCCGCCGGAACCGCCGCCAGGGCCACCACCGGAACCGCCGCCGGAACCGCCGCCAGGGCCACC
>NZ_JAAWWS010000158.1:15955-48255 GCF_012272825.1 Wenzhouxiangella sp. XN79A
CAGGGCCACCACCGGAACCGCCGCCGGAACCGCCGCCAGGGCCACCACCGGAACCGCCGCCGGAACCGCCGCCGGAACCGCCACCGGAACCGCCACCGGAACCGCCGCCGGAACCGCCGCCGGAACCGCCGCCGGAACCGCCACCGGAACCGCCGCCGGAACCGCCGCTGGAACCGCCACCGGAACCGCCGCCGGAACCGCCACCGGAACCGCCACCGGAACCGCCACCGGAACCGCCACCGGAACCGCCACCGGAACCGCCACCGGAACCGCCACCGGAACCGCCACCGGAACCGCCACCGGAACCGCCGCCGGAACCACCGCCGTCACCGCTCGGGGGCGCAGCGTCGCCCGAGCTGCGGCAACCGGCCGGCACATGCTGCGGATTGCCGGAAACCAGTTCGCAGTTCCAGTCCGCGCCCGCCGATGCCGAGGCCATCGAGAATCGGAACTGCAGCACCGGATCGACGGCCGCGCCGGTGTCCTGGGTTTCGATCACCACCGACCCGTCGCCGGCCACTCGAAGGTCGGCGCAGTACCGGGTTTCGCTGAAGTCGATACCGGCCGCTTCGGAGCTGGACGGTGCCTGTCCGCGTCGCATCGCGGTCTGGGCGACGGCCAGCCGGGCCGGGCCGGCGAGGTTCAGGCATTCGCTGACCTTTGCGCGCACGGTGTAGTTGGTGTAGCTCGGCACGGCGATGCCGAGCAGCGTGGCGATCAGGCCGACAACGATCAGGATCTCCAGGATGGTGAAGCCGGACTGGTTGGTTTGACGATGCTGCATGGTGGACTCCGGGGCGGCGCACAGGCGCTCGGGTAACGATTCACCCTGGATATGCAACTCTCGGGCCAGATCCTGCCCCGCCCCTGCCGCCAGGCCCTGCGGCGTTCTCGTCCGCTGCTTGTCCGCCGCTCGTGGGCTCCGAGCGACGCTCTGCGTCAATCCTCGACGCCGTGCCGTGCGCCGGTCCAGCCACCTTCGCCGAGCAGCCGCTGGCCCAGCGCGCGCGGTGCGTCCTCGAGGTCGGTGGCCAGGGAGTCGTTCCAGCGGTTCAGGAAGCCGTACAGGCAGATCGCACCGAGCATTTCGACGATCTGGTCCTCGCTCCAGTGCTCGCGCAGTCGGGCCATGATCCCGGCATCGACCCCGTTCGGCACGCTGCCGGCGGCCAGCGCGAACTCGAGTGCGGCCCGTTCGGCGTCACTGTACAGCGGGCTGGTCCGGTAGTCCCAGAGGGCATCGAGCTTGTCCTGCGACAGGCCGCTGATGCCGGCGGCGATCAGCGAATGCGCTTCGCAGTACTGGCAACCGGCCGCGCGGCTGGCGAAGTGGGCCAGCAGCCGCTTGGTGGCCGGATCGACGGTGCCGTCCGGGTCCATCACCGCCGAGGTCAGGGTGCCGAAGGCCTTCACGATTTCGGGGCGGCGCTGCATCGTCAGCAGACTGTTGGGCACGAAGCCGAGAATCTCGGCGAAGTGGTCGAAGGTCTCGGCCAGTTCGGGGGTGGTCTCGCGGGGCAGCGGGTCCAGGAAGGCCATGCGGTTTCTCCGTCGGTGTCGGGGCGGTCAGGATGAGAGAATGGGACCGGGTTTGCAACGGACGTCTTGCAACGATGGAAACGCTGGTCGAACTGCTGTCGGGATCCGCCGTCTACCTGGGCTGGTTGATCGCCGTTGTGCTGGTGCTGATCGGGCTGGCCGGCGCCATCCTGCCGGCGCTGCCGGGCACGCCGGTGGTGCTGGCCGGACTGGTGCTGATGGCCTGGCTGGGCGACTTCGAGGCCGTGCGCCCGGTCACCCTGGTCTGGCTGACCCTGCTGACCCTGCTGTCGCTGATCATCGACTTCCTGGCCACCGCCGAGGGCGCACGTCGTTTCGGCGCGGGACGCGCGGCGATCCTGGGGGCCACGCTGGGCGTGCTGGTCGGGCTGTTCTTCGGCCTTCCGGGGCTGCTGCTCGGGCCGTTCGTCGGCGCCGTGCTCGGCCACATGGCCGGCCGTGCCCGGCTCGACGACTCGCTGCGCGCCGGCGTCGGCGCCAGCATCGGCGTCCTGGTCGGCACCGTCGCCAAGGTCGTCATCAGCGTCATCATGATCCTCTGGTTCGCCATCGCCTGGTGGTTGTAGCGGTCGCGGCTGCCACGGCTCCACCGAGGGCCGCATGCGCCGCGGCACGACGAGGTCTCCGTCAGTCCGGTTCCGGAAAGTGCCCGGTCGACAGGAAGCCGTCGATCGCGGTGGCGACAGTCCGGGAGAGGACCAGGCCGGTGTGGGAGACGGGCAGGAGGAGGCGATCGGTTTCGCCGTCGAGGCGGGTTTCGAGTTCGGCCACGGTGCCGTCGTGCGGGCGCGGCAGAGGCTGGATCAGGCGTCCGGCGCCCAGGCCACGGGTCCCGGCGATGACGCCGACGTCCCAGCCGCGGGGAGCATGCTGGACGCCGGCGTCCAGCGGGCCGGCCGAGCGTCCGACCAGGCGGCCCATCGCCGGCAGCCGAGCGAGCCTTCGGGCCACGGCCGATCCGTTGACCGGACTGCCGAGCAGGACCAGCCGCGCCGGGGCGAGGTCGGCGCCGAAGCGCTCGAGCATGCGCAGCGCGACCAGTCCGCCGAGGCTGTGGCCGACCAGGTGGGCCGGGCCAGTGCCGATGTACTCGCGAAGTGCCCGGGCGTTGCTGTCGAGAGCGTGCCGGACCGTTGCATAGCCGAAGCGGCGGACCCTCCAGCCGTTGCGGGCCAGTCGACGTTCCAGCGGCCGAAGGCTGAAGGCGCCGTACCAGAGGCCGTGGATCAGGACAATGGGCAGTCGATCGGGCGGGGACGCGGTCACGGGGTCGTCCGGTCGGGGGCACGAGGCCCGGGCTCGCACAGGGTAGCAGCCGGCAGACGGATGGAAAACGTCGAGGTCGAGCGAAGGCCCGGGCGCAGAAGCCCTGGATCGTCAACGGTCCGAAGCGGGTTCTGCATCGAAGCGATCGCTGTGCATTGCCCGGCGATCCGGATAGCCGGTGCGCTTCGCCGGACACGAAAACGGCCGCGCGGGGCGCGGCCGTCGGACAGAACTGATGAGGTTCCGGGCGATCGCCGGTCGGTCGGATCAGACCAGGCGGCGGATGCCGACCACGGCCAGACCGAGCACCAGCAGGATCAGGCCCCACTGCCCGAGTGTCGGAATCGGCGCGGCGCCGCCGGCTTCCAGCGGCAGGACAGCCGAGCTGCCGTCGCCGAACACGGCGATGGCGCCGACCGGCTGGTTGACGATGTCGCCGACCGCGAACACGGTGACCTGGTCCCCCGCATTCAGCGTGACCGGCGCCAGGTCGATCAGGGTCAGCGCGCCGCCCGGGGTGGTCACCTGCAGGTCGTAGGTGCCGGCCGGCACGGTCAGAAAGCCGGAATTGCCCTTGTACGGAACATTCGTCAGACCGCCGACCACGTCACCGCCGTCGGTGCGGATATCGACTTCGGTGGCGGCCGGGTCGCTGGCGAACGGTGCGGCATGCACGATGCGCAGCCGGGCGTCGGTGCCGCCGCGGACCGGCTGGGTGTCGACCAGCGCGAACAGCTCCAGCGGCTGGTTGACGACATTGCCGATCGCGACCACGGTGTAGTCGAGGCCGCTGTCCAGGCTCAGCGTGTCGGTGATCGCGACATCACCGCCCGGCGGCGTGCGGACGTCGACGGTGACGTCGAACGGGTCGGTCATGCCGGTCAGCGGGGTGTAGCCGGTGAAGTTCTCGTAGACCACGCCGGTGAAGGCCTCGGAACCGTTGACGTCGATCGACACTGCCGTGTCGGCGACGACCGGCGCGAAGGGCGCCAGGTGGCCGATGTTCACATTGGCACCGATGCCCTCCCCATCCTGTGCAACCACTCCGCCTGCCCCCAGACTCAGCGAAAGAACGATGGAACTGATCGTCTTCTTCATTGGGTCATTCCCTAGGTGTTGATGGATATACAGCATCGAAAGCGTGAATCACGATCGTGAATCGAACGTGAATCAACGTCGAATCGATCATCCATCGACCCTGGGTCGACCCGTCGCCGGTCGGTTCGAACGAGGGCCGTGCAATCACTCCGATGAACCACCCATGACAACACCGATGTGCAGCTCGCCCAGGGCCTCGGCCTCGATCGTCGACGGTGCGCCGGTCAACGGGCAGCCGGCGGTGGTGGTCTTCGGGAAGGCGATGACTTCGCGGATCGAGTCCTCGCCGGCCATCAGGGCGGCAATCCGGTCGATGCCGAAGGCGATCCCGCCGTGCGGCGGACAGCCGTAGCGCAGGGCTTCGAGCAGGAAGCCGAAGCGGGCCCTGGCCTCGGTCTGGTCGATGCCGAGCACGTCGAACGCCGCCTGCTGCATGGCCGGGTCGTGGATACGGATCGAACCGCCGCCGATCTCGGCGCCGTTGAGCACCATGTCGTAGGCGCGCGACAGCGCGTCGGCCGGCTCCGCCCGGAGTCGGTCCGGATCGGCGACCGACGGTGCGGTGAACGGGTGGTGCAGGGCGTAGTAGCGGCCGTCCTCGGCGTCGAACTCGAACATCGGGAAGTCGACGACCCACAGCGGGGCCCAGCGGTCTTCGACCAGCTCGAGATCGTGGCCCACCTTCAGCCGCACCGCGCCCATGAAGGCCGCCACGGTCATCGCCGGACCGGCGCCGAACAGCAGCAGGTCGCCGTCACCGGCGCCGCTGCGCTCGAGCAGGCCGGCGGCCGTTTCGCCGTCGAGGAATTTCGCGATCGGCGACTGCAGGCCGTCCAGGCCGGCCGATGCATCGTTGATCTTGATCCAGGCCAGTCCCTTCGCCCCGTACTTGCCGGCGTGGGCGGCCAGCTCGTCGATCTGCTTGCGCGAAAGTCCGGCACCGCCCGGAACGCGCAGTGCAGCCACCCGGCCGGTCGGGTCGGCGGCCGGTCCGGCGAACACCTTGAACTCCGAGTCGACGACCAGGTCGTCGACGTCGACCAGCTCCAGCGCGATGCGCAGGTCGGGCTTGTCGGAGCCGTAGCGGCGCATCGCCTCGGCCCAGCTCATGCGCGGGAACGGGTCGGGCAGCTCGACCTGGAGCACCTCGGCGAACACCTGGCGAACCAGTCCTTCGGCCAGGCCCTGGACGTCGGCTTCTTCGACGAAGGCCATCTCGATGTCCAGCTGGGTGAACTCGGGCTGGCGATCGGCTCTGAGGTCCTCGTCACGGAAGCAGCGGGCGATCTGGTAGTAGCGGTCCATGCCGCTCATCATGAACAGCTGCTTGAAGATCTGCGGCGATTGCGGCAGCGCGTAGAAGCGGCCGGCATTGACCCGGCTGGGCACCAGGTAGTCGCGCGCGCCCTCGGGCGTGGCGCGGGTCAGGATCGGGGTCTCGAGGTCGAGGAAGTCGCGCGTCTCGAGGTGATGACGGATGGCCGAGGTCAGCTTCGAGCGCAGCCGCAGGTTGTTCTGCATCCGCGGCCGGCGCAGGTCGAGATAGCGATACTTGAGCCGCACTTCCTCGCCGTCCTCGTCGGTCATCAGCAGCGGCAGCGCGGCCGAGCCGTTGAGCAGCTCCAGGGTCGCGGCCACGACTTCGACCTTGCCGGTCTTCATGTCGGCGTTCCACTGGCTTTCCGGGCGCATCCGCACCGTGCCGGTGATCCTGACGCAGAACTCGTTGCGCAGCGTCTCGGCGACCGCGAAGCCCTCCGGGTTGTCCGGTTCGACGACCACCTGGACGATGCCGGCGTGGTCGCGCAGACCGATGAAGACCAGCCCGCCGAGGTCGCGGCGGCGATCGACCCAGCCGCACAGGGTGACGGTCTGCCCGTCGAGGGCCTCGCTGACCCGGCCGCAGAGATGGCTACGCATGGAATGACTCCTGGAAAATCGGAACGTGGATCGAATGTGGATGGACAGTGAATCGACAGTGAATCGGGGACGAACGGACGATGCCGGGCCGGAGGTCGCCGGCCCGGCCCGGGACATCAGGCCGTAGCGGTCACGCCGCAGCCGACGAGGTCGTGCTCGACGAAGCGCTCGAGGTCGACTTGGCCGGCTTGGCGTCGCCGCCGGCGTCCTTGGACGAATCGGACTTGGCAGGCTTGTCGTCGCCGGCCAGGTTCTTCTTGCCGTCCTTCTTGAAATCGGTCTCGTACCAGCCGCCGCCCTTGAGCCGGAAGCCGGCCGCCGAGACGAGCTTGTCCAGCGCGTCCTGACCGCAGTCCGGGCAGGTGGTCAACGGGTCGTCGGAAATCTTCTGCAGCTTCTCGAGGCGGTGGCCGCAATTCGAACACTGGTATTCATAGATCGGCATGGGTTCAATCCTCCCGTCAGGTGGCGCCGAAATGGGGCCGCCCTGCGCAATTTTCGAGTCCCCGCTGTTCGGGGTGCGCGGCGATGCGCGGTTCAACCCGGTATTATGACGCGTTTCCCCGCACCCCGGAGCCTGCAACCCTTGGGCGATCCCGCCACGAACCCGCCGCCGGCGCCCGAACAGATCCACCAGGCGCTGTGCGCCGGCGCGCTGAAGTCGGCGCGCCCGCTGGCTCGCGGCCACCAGGGCTGGTTGTTCGGGCTTGCCATCAACGGCTACCGGCTGGCCGTCAAGACGCCGGCCGGCGGGGCCGGCGCTTTCCTGCATCGGCGCACGCTGCGCCGCGAGCATCGGGCCTATCGACGCCTCGACGGCCTGCCCGGTTTCGCGCGTTGCCACGGCCTGTTCGACGATCGATGGCTGGTACTCGACGAGATCGACGGGCGGCCATTTCGCGACGCCTCGGCCGACGGAGCCGTCGGAGCCGACTTCTTCGACCGCCTGCTCGAGGTCGTTCGGGCGATGCACGAGCGCGGCGTGGCGCACGGCGACTTCAAGCGCAAGTCGAACCTGATGGTCGATGCCGAAGGACGTCCGTGGATCGTCGACCTGGGCACCGCGGTGCTGCGTCGAGACCGGTTCGCGCCGCTCAACCATGCGCTGTTCCGGACCCTGGCCCAGACCGACCTGAACGCCTGGGTCAAGCTCAAGTACGGCGGGTATGCCGGGGTCAGCGAGGCCGATCGTGCCCTGTTGCGCCCGACGCTTCCGGAGCGCCTGGCCCGCGCGTTCCGCCGCGCATGATCGAGGCCCTGCTGATCAGCCTGGCCACCGTCGGCGTGGCCGAACTCGGCGACAAGACCCAGCTGCTGGTGCTGATGCTGGCCCGTCGCTTCCGGCGTCCGGTGGCCGTGGGCCTGGGCCTGGTCGCGGCGCTGGCGCTGTCCAACCTGGTCGCGGCGCTGTTCGGTCGCTGGATCGACAGCCTGCTGCCCGACGCGCTGCTGGCCTGGCTGGTCGGCGGCCTGTTCGTCGCCATCGGCGTCTGGACCGCGCTCGGGGACGAGGACGATGACGACGATGCAGCGCCGCCGGTGTCCGGCCGGCGCGCGTTCGCCAGCGTCTTCGGCGTGTTCCTGCTGGCCGAGCTCGGCGACAAGTCCCAGCTGACCACCGTCGGCCTGTCGGCGTCGCTGGCGGACTGGTGGGTGGTTGCACTCGGCGCCACGCTGGGGGCGGCCCTGGTCAACCTGCCGGTGATCTGGATCGGCCACGCCATGCAGTCCCGGCGGCTGGCCTCGGCGTTCCGCTGGGGCGGGGCGGGGCTGTTCGTGGTGATCGGGGTGGCGGTGATCCTGGCCGGGGGGCTGGGTTGACGTGAGGGACGAGGGGCCGGGAGGGACCAGGGTAGAGGGGCGAGTGAAGTTTGCACGCTGCTCGGTGGCTCACCCACTCGCCCCTAGTCCCTAGTCCTTAGTCCCTAGTCCCTAGTCCCTAGTCCCTCGCGCTGCGTGCCAGCCTCGCCAGCCCCTCGTCCATCGACACGGCCGGCGCCCAGTCCAGGTCGCGCTTCGCCGCGGCGATCGAGAACCAGTGGGCGGTGGTCAGGTGGTCGACGACGAAGCGTGAGATCGGCGGGTCGCGCTTCAGGCGCAGGCCGCGCCAGAGCGCTTCGACGACGGTGGCCGCGGCCATCGCGATCTTCGGGTTGACGGTGCCGATGCGCGGTGTCTCACCGGCGGCCTCCAGCAGGCCGCGCAGGATGTCGACGACCGGCCGCGGTTCGTCGTTGGTGATGAAGTAGGCCCGGCCGGCCGAGCGAGCCGGGCCGGCCAGGTCGTCGAGGGCCCTGACGTGCGCCTCGGCGGCGTTGTCGATGTAGACGGTGTCGATCTTCTTTTCCGGCGCCGGCAGCTTCAGTCGTCCGGCGCGGTTGCGCGCGATCAGCCGCGGCAGCAGATGGTTGTCGCCGGGGCCCCAGATCAGGTGCGGACGCAGCGCGCACACGCGCAGATCGCTGCCGTTCGCACCCAGCGCGATCCGTTCGGCCTCGGCCTTGGTCGCCGGATACGGCGCCGGGTGGTGGGTGGCCAGCGGCAGCGACTCGTCGCCGCCCTCGATATCGCCGCCGGCGTGGACCACGCTGGGCGAGGAGGTGTGCACCAGCAGGCCGACTCCGTGTTTCCGGCAGGCGTCGACCACGTTGCCGGTGCCGACGACATTGGCGGCGACGAACTCCGGGGCGTACAGGCCGGGGCCGGCCTTGGCCGCGACGTGGATCACCGCATCGCGGCCGCGGCAGGCGGCATTCACCGCTTCGGCATCGGCGATGTCGCCGCGGTGCTGCTCGACCTCCAGCGCGTCCAGGGCCGGATAGGCCGAGCGGTTCAGCGTCGCGACCGTGTGCCCGCGTGCGAGCAGCGATTGGACCACGGCCTGGCCGAGAAAGCCGCCGCCGCCGGTGACCAGGATGTTCATTCGTCGTGCTCTCCGAAGGGCCGGGTGCGCAGCGGACGGTCCCAAGACCCCGCCGGGCGCGGAAATTCCGTATCCTACGCGGCTTGTCGCCTCGACGCGTCGGTGAAGCGCCTTCGCCGATGTCGCGGCGCGCCTTTGTTTCGGGCGCGTCCGCCCGCATTGTTGTCCGCATTCGATCAAGGTCTCCTGCCATGGCCCAGTACGTCTACACCATGAACCGCGTCAGCAAGGTGGTTCCGCCGAACCGCACGCTGATCAAGGACATTTCCCTGTCGTTCTTCCCCGGCGCCAAGATCGGCGTGCTCGGCCTGAACGGCGCCGGCAAGTCGACCGTGCTGCGGATCATGGCCGGGGTCGATACGGAGTTCGACGGCGAGGCCCGGCCGCAGCCCGGCATCCAGATCGGTTACCTGCCGCAGGAGCCGGAACTGCCCGAGGACAGTACCGTGCGCGAAGCGGTGATGGACGGCCTGGGCGAGATCCGTGACCTGCTCGAGCGCTTCGACGAGATTTCCGAGAAGTTCGCCGAGCCGATGTCCGACGACGAGATGAACGAGCTGCTCGCCGAGCAGGCCGAGCTGCAGGACAAGATCGATTCGGCCGGTGGCTGGGACCTGGACCGCACGCTGGAAGTCGCCGCCGACGCGCTGCGCCTGCCGGCCTGGGACACGCAAATCAAGGTGCTGTCCGGCGGCGAGCGGCGCCGCGTCGCGCTGTGCCGGCTGCTGCTGTCGAAGCCCGACATGCTGCTGCTCGACGAGCCGACCAACCACCTCGACGCCGAGTCGGTGGCCTGGCTGGAGCGCTTCCTGCACGACTTCGACGGCACCGTGATGGCGGTGACCCACGACCGCTACTTCCTCGACAACGTCGCCGGCTGGATCCTCGAAATGGACCGCGGCCACGGCATCCCGTTCCAGGGCAACTACTCGTCGTGGCTGGAGCAGAAGGAAGCGCGCCTGAAGGTCGAGGAGAAGCAGGAACAGGCCCACCAGCGCGCGATGCGCGAAGAGCTGGAGTGGGTCCGGACCAACCCGAAGGGCCGCCAGGCCAAGAGCAAGGCGCGCCTGAAGCAGTTCGAGGAGCTGAATTCGAAGGAATTCCAGGCCCGCAACGAGACCCAGCAGATCTACATTCCGCCCGGTCCCCGCCTCGGCGACCAGGTCATCGAGGTCGAGCACCTGAGCAAGGCCTTCGGCGACAAGCTGCTGATCGACGACCTGAGCTTCAAGGTGCCGCCGGGCGCCATCGTCGGCATCATCGGCGGCAACGGCGCCGGCAAGTCGACGCTGTTCCGCATGATCGCCGGCGAAGAGCGGCCCGACGCCGGTACGATCACGGTGGGCTCCACCGTCGAGCTGGGCTACGTCGACCAGAAGCGCGACAGCCTCGACGGCGATCGCCAGGTCTGGGAAGAGATTGCCGACGGGGCCGAGATGATCCAGGTCGGCAACTACTCGATTCCCGCTCGCGCCTATGCCAGCCGCTTCAACTTCAAGGGCTCGGACCAGCAGAAGCGCGTCGGCCAGCTGTCGGGCGGTGAGCGCAACCGGGTCCACCTGGCCAAGGTGCTGCGCTCCGGCGGCAACGTGCTGATGCTCGACGAGCCGACCAACGACCTCGACGTCGAAACCCTGCGTGCGCTGGAAGAAGCCCTGCTGGCCTTCCCCGGCTGCGTGCTGGTGACCTCGCACGACCGCTGGTTCCTCGACCGCATCGCCACCCACGTGCTGGCCTTCGAGGGCGACTCGCACGTCGAGTGGTTCGAGGGTAACTTCTCCGACTACGAAACCGACCTCAAGCGCCGCAAGGGCGAACAGGCCGGCCCGCACCGCATCAAGTACAAGCGCATCGACGGGTAGGCGCTTCGATCGACGTCGCGCCATCGGCATCTGGATGATGGGCGCGAAGACGCGAAGACGCGAAGAGAAAAGCAAGAAGCAGGGTCCGGGAAGGAGGTTGGCGGATCTTCCCGTGCGGCGGGAAGCGGGTCGGCCCGCTTCCTAGGAACGGCTCGCACCGAAGGGAACGCGCCAGTCGTTTCGGGCTGCTCGCGCCTTGGTCCCGAGCGGAATTCAGGCAGGCTAAAAAAAGACCTTCTTTTTCTTTTCTGCCTTTCTCTTCGCGTCTTTGCGTCTTTGCGCAATTCATCTGGGGAATCGAGCAGCCAGGCCCGAACGAAGCCTCAGTCTTCGAGCCGGGCTTCGAGGTCGGCGACGCGGGCTTCGAGGGCTTCGATTCGGGCGATGAGGTCCGGGGAGGCGCTCGATTCGGCCAGGGCATCGTCGGCCTGCGGGGCGGCGCGGCCGGCCTCGGCGGTCACCGGGCCGCACAGGCGGTGCATGTAGCGGTCCTCGCGCTGGCCCGGGCCCTTCGGAATGCGGATCGCCATCGGCGCATCACCGCTGCACAGCCGTTCCAGCGCGTATTCGACGTCCTCGAGTTCGTCGAAGCGATGCAGGCGCGATGAACGGCTGAACAGCTCGGCCAGGGTCTGCGGACCGCGCAGCAGCATCAATCCGATCAGCGCCTTCTGCTCGCGGGTCAGCTTCAGACCCGACTCGACGCGATGAGCATATCGAGCCGCCCGCGCGCCGTACTCGCTCTTGGCCAGCCCGCGCGTTTCCAGCTTGCGCAGCGCCTGGCCGACCTGGCCTTCGGTCAGGTTCATCTGCGGATGCCGGCTGGTCTTCTGGTTCGCCGCCGTGCGCGCCGCGTTCTCGGTCAGTGGATACGTTTCCGGCGTCGTCGCCTCCTTTTCGATCAGGCACCCCAGCACCCGGGCCTCCTCTTGCGAAAGCGGTTCATCCAATGGCAGCGGCGCGTCGTCGTTCATGGTCGGGGCTCCGTTCTGGGGTGGGTGGCGAATTCGGTTAGATGATAGTCGCGAAGAGGAGAAAGGGCGCGAAGGGAAAAGGAAAGAAACACAGGCTTCAGGGTTCGGGTTTCAGGTTTCAGGAAAAACCACAAGCAACAATCAACAACCAACAACCAACAACCAGAATGCGTTCTCTCGCAGAGGCGCGGAGGCGCGGAGAAGACAAAGAACGGATAGAGCCATCGGCCCTGGAATGAACAGCCTGTGGGAGTGAGCTTGCGAGCGAAAGCCAGTGGCTGGACCGGGATCGCTCGCAAGCTCACTCCCACAGGCGGGGAGGGCCTTCGCGGCTCGTGGGGGGAGATCGGTTTTCCATCCCGGCCTGGTTTCCTCTGCGCCTTCGCGTCTCTGCGAGAGAACGCTCTTGACTGGCTTTTCCTGTTGGCTTTTCTCTTCGCGCCTTTGCGTCCATCCTCCGAACGCCGCTTGCGAAAGTGCCGAACGAAGCCGAGTCAGTCCGGCGAGAACGACGGCCGGAAGGGTCGGGGGTTCCAGCCGAGCTGTTCGCGGGCGGGGGTGTCGTCGACGGCCAGGTCCATGCGCTGGCGGCGGATCATGGCCGGGGTGACGGTCGTCATCCGGCCGAACAGGTGGGCGACGCGCAGGCCCGTGGTCAGCAACGGCGCGGGGACCTGGACGATCGACGGATCGGCGCCGGCGGCCGAGGCGATCCGGCGGACGAAGTCGGGGTAGGGCAGGGTCTCGCCGCCGCCGAGGTCGAAGACTTCGAAGCCGCGGCCCTGGCGGGCGACCAACGTGGTCATCAGCCGGGCCAGATCGTCGGCGTGGACCGGCTGGCGCAGGCCGCGGCCGGCGATCGGCAGCCGGCGTTTCGTCCGGGCGGCCTCGGCGATTACCGAGATGTTGCGATCGTGCCGGCCGCCGTAGATCAGCGTCGGTCGCAAGAGCGTGACGTCGGCGGCGCGGCGCTCGGCCCACTCCCCGAGCCGCAGCTCGGCGTCGGCCAGTTCGCGCATCATCGCGCGCTCGTCGGGATCCGGCGAGTCCTGCTTGAAGCGGACGCTGGCCGAGCCCAGCGCGATGACCCGGCGGACCGCCGGCAGGCGCTCGAGCTGACGGCGGGCCAGCGACAGCGGACCGGCGCTGAGCAGCACGTGGGTCTCGACCTTCAGCGGCTCGCGCGCCAGATCGTGCTGCATCCACATCACGTTCGGCAGCTCGGCATCGGGCACCCGGCGCGACACCGCGATGATCGGCACGCCGGCCTTGGAGAGCCGCTCGAGCAGGCCGCGGCCGACCGCGCCGGTGGCGCCGAGCACCAGCACCGGCGCCGGGCCGCCCGCCAGGCCCGGGATCACGAGGCCCTCCGCTCGCGGCGCGCGGCGAACGGCGCGCGCAAGGTTTCGCTGACTTTCAGCGCCAGCCACCACAACGGTCGCTGCCAGGCCCGGCGGCCGGTCGCGATATGACGGGTCAGGTACAGCCACAGGCCGCGGTGCTTGGCGCGCAGGATCCGGACGTGCTGTCCGCTCGACGACGCGCCGCCGACGTGGCGGACCGTTACCTCGGGCACCCAGCGCAGCGTGCCGCCGGCCGCCCGCAGGCGGGCGAACAGGTCCAGGTCCTCGAAGTGCAGCGGATAGTCCGTGTCGAAGCCGCCGACGGCCTCGAACGCCGTGCGACGGACCAGCATGCAGGCGCCCGAGACGCCTTCGATTTCGATCGAGCGCTCGGGCGCCGGGGTGTGGGTCCGGTCGATCCCCGATATGCCGGGCAATACTTCGCCGAGAATGCGCAGCGCGCTCGGTTCGCGGCGCCGGCTGGCGCGCTGCTCGCGCCCGTCGGCGCCGACCACGCGCGGCCCGAGCAGCACGCACTCGGGATGTGCGTCCAGTTCCGCGATCAGCCGGGCCAGGTCGTCGGCTCGGAGCTCGGCATCGGGGTTGAGCAGCAGCAGGAATTCGCGCTCGGCGCCGGCCGCGGCGCGGTTCATGCCGGCGGCGAAGCCGAGGTTGGTGCCGGCGCGGTCGATCGTCAGCCCGGGTGCTTCGATGCCGTCCAGGCTGTCGTCGCTGGAGCCGTTGTCGACAATGCGGATCTCGGCCGCCGAATCGGCATCGACGGCCAGGGCGTCGATGCAGCGGCGCAGGCAGTCGCCGGCGTTGTAGTTGACGATCAGCACGGAGACGCGCGCCAGCACCATCCCGGCCGCGCCGCTCAGCGACCCGTCAGCCACCGGCGCAGGCGCGTCCACGGTGAATCGGCTCCGCGTTCGAGGTCGGCCAGTCGTTCGCGCAGGCGCTCGATCTCGCGCTCGCGTTCGGCCAGCAGCTCGCCGGCCCGGATGTGCCTGGCGACCTCGTCGTTGTAGTGGGCGTAGACGCTCTCGGCCGTATCGGTGAACAGCGACAGCGCCGGCGGCGCGGGCAGGTCCACGCCGTCGCCGGCGGCCATGGCCAGGAAGTACAGCGGCTCGACGTGCGGACGCGGATCCCGGCTCACGCCGCGGTCGTCGTCGGCGGTCAGGTGCTCGGCGCCGGTCGGCGCATCGTCGTCCAGCGCCCAGACCAGCGAGTGGAACATCAGCTTCTGACCCGAAAGCCGATAGTTCGGGAAGTGGCGGCCCAGCAGCGCTTCGAGTTCGTCGCGGTACAGCTCGCGGACGTGGAACTCGTTGTCGTAGCCGGTCAGGTCGGAGTAGGTGCGCTTGTCCGGCGAGGACAGCAGCAGCACGCCGTCGGGTTTCAGCACGCGGCGGAAGCCGGCCAGCAGGTCGTCGTGCTCGGCCAGGTGTTCCAGCGTTTCGAACGACACGACCACGTCGAAGCGGTTCTCGTCGAAGGGCAGGTCCAGCGCATCGGCCTGCTGGAAGCTCAGGTGATCGGCGGAGTAGCGGCGCCGGGCGTGCGCCACGGCCTTCGGGTCGACGTCGACGCCGACGACCGACTTTGCCGCATCGGCCAGCAGGTGGCTGCCGTAGCCTTCGCCGCAGGCGCAGTCGAGCACGTCCTTGTCGCGGACCAGGCCGCGGGCCCAGGCGTAGCGGTGCCAGTGCTCGTAGACGATCTCGCGCACGCACTCGGGCGTGAAGCGCTCGCCGGTGAACTCCAGCGCGTCGTCGGATCCGGGTGCGGGCTGCGCGGCCATCGCTACAGCCGGAATTCCTTGCCGAGGTAGACGTTGCGTACGTCCTCGTCGGCCAGTACCGCGTCCGGCGGGCCCTGGGTCAGCACGCGGCCTTCGGAGATGATGTAGGCGCGGTCGCAGATGCCGAGGGTCTCGCGGACGTTGTGGTCGGTGATCAGGATGCCGATGTCGCGGTCGCGGAGATGGGCGACGATGCGCTGGATCTCGCCGACGGAAATCGGATCGACGCCGGCAAAGGGTTCGTCGAGCAGGATGAAACGCGGCTCGGCGGCCAGCGCGCGGGCGATCTCGACCCGCCGCCGCTCGCCGCCGGACAGGCTCACGCCCATCTGGTCGGCCAGGTGGCCGACCGCGAACTCGTCCATCAGGCGGGTCAGCTCGGCCTCGCGGCCGTCGCGGTCCAGGTCCTTGCGCAGTTCCAGGATGGCCAGGATGTTGTCGCGCACCGACAGCCGGCGGAAGATCGAGGCTTCCTGCGGCAGGTAGCCCAGGCCCAGTCGGGCGCGGCGGTGCATGTTGGCCCGGGTGATGTCGGTGTCATCGAGCTCGATCCGGCCGCCGTCGGCCGGGACCAGGCCGACGACCATGTAGAAACAGGTGGTCTTGCCGGCACCGTTCGGGCCGAGCAGACCGACCACTTCGCCGCGGTGCACCTCCAGCGATACGCCGTGGACCACGGCGCGTCCGCGATAGCGCTTGACCAGGTTCTCGGCGCGCAGCATCAGCGGTCGTCCGGGTCCGTGGCCGGGTCTTCATCGGCCGGCGGTTCGGGGTCCGGCTCGGACTCGGACTCGGCTTCGGACCGGGCCTCGACCTGGACCCGGACCGCAGCGGCCTCGTCGCTGCCGCTGTCGTCGCCTGCGCCGTTGCCGGTGGTCGATTCCGGAGTCGGCTCGGCCCCGGTTTCCTGCGGTGGCGGCGTGACCGTCGACCGCGGATCGGACATCGTCTCGGGCTCGATGATGACGCGCACCCGATCGTTGCCGGTGCTGCGGCCGGCCAGGCTCTCGGCGGTCAGGTCGTAGACCAGTTCATCGCCGGTGAACTCGCCCTGCTGGTGGCGGATGACCGCGTTGCCGGTCAGGGTGACGACGTTGGCCAGGACGTCGTAGTGCAGCGCGGTCGATTCGCCGGTGACGATCGAGCCGTCGCTGAGCTCATCGCGCCAGGTGATCGGACTGCCTTCGAGTTCGACCTCCGAAATCTGGCCGTCGAGCTGGCGGAGCACGCCGCGGTCGGCCTGCACGGCCATGGCCCCGCGGGTGATCGAGACATCGTTCTCGAACCGCGTCACACCGGCGCGCAGATCGTAATGGCTCTCGACCGCGTAGATGTCGATCGGCGGTTCGACCTCAGCGTCGTCCTGGGCCCGGACTGTCGTCGTTGCCGTCGCCGCGACGAGCGCCAGCAGCGGCAGCAGTACCCGCGTCGCGATAGGTCGCGTGAACATCGTTTTGAAGCTCCAGCCGGTCATCGTTCAACAAGTAGACAAGAGTACCACCGACCAGCTCGCTTCCCGCCTGCGTGAAGCGCACCGTCTCCGGCGCGGTCAGGCGCCCGGTCCGGCGATCGTAGTCCAGCCGCTCGGTCTCGATCCGGATCTCGCCGCGCGGATCCGGTCGGGTCAGCACCACGGCGCCTTCGAGCTGCAGTTCCTCGTCGGCGCGCGCCAGCCGGCCGCGCTCGGCCCGGCCGCGCCAGTCGGCGGGTTCGCCGGGCACGACGAAACGGGGGTCGACCAGCAGCGCGGTGCGGGTCTTCGGGTCGTGTTCCAGACGCGGGCCGGCCACACGCAGCGTCTGTCGGCCGGTTTCGTCGAACACAACGGCATCGAAGTCGGTCAGGGCATAGTCGAACGGCACGGCCGGCCGGCCGGTGCCGGCGTCCCCGCCGTCGATCTGCCGGCCGATCCACCAGTTCGCCAGCACGGCCAGCACCAGCACGGCGCTGGCCAGCCACCAGGTCCGGCGGCGGCTCACCGCGGCGTCACCCGAAGCTGTTCCGCCACTCCGACAGCTTGCCGCGGGCGGTCAACAGCAGTTCGCAGAGCTCGCGCACCGCGCCGCGGCCGCCTGCGCTGGGTGCGACGAAGTCGCACTGGCCGGCGATCCACGGATCGGCATCGATCGGGCAGGCCTTGAAGCCGGCGTCGCGCAGCGCCGGCCAGTCGACCAGGTCGTCGCCCATGTAGGCGGTGTGGCGGGCATGGACACCGGTCGCGTCGAGCAGTTCGGCGAACGCCGCGCCCTTGTCCTCGCGGCCCTGGACCAGGTGCTCGATGCCCAGCTCGGCCATGCGCTTGCGGACCAGTCGGGATTCGCGCGCGGTCAGGGCGGCGACCCGGATGTCGTAGCGCATCAGCGCCTTCAGGCCGAGCCCGTCGCGGGAGTAGAAGGCCTTGATTTCCTGGCCGGCGTCGTCGCGGTACAGGCGGCCGTCGGTCATCACGCCGTCGATGTCGAACACGGCCAGGCGAACGGATTTCGCCTTCTCGAGCAGGTCGTCGTCGACCGGGGTCGGTTTGTTCATCACGGGCTCCTTCAGACCACGCCGGCCTGCAGCAGGTCCTGGAAGTTCAGTGCGCCGACCAGGCGGTGCTCGGCGTCGACCACCAGCAGGCCCTGGATGCGGCGGGCCTGCATCTGTTCCACCGCGCTGGCGGCCAGCGCGTCCGGGCCGATGGTCTGCGGCGAGGCGGTCATCAGTTCGCGCACCGGCGTGGTGCGGATGTCGCCGATGCCGTCCAGACCCCGGCGGAGGTCGCCGTCGGTCAGCACGCCGACCACTCTGCGGTCGTCGTCGATCACCGCGCACAGGCCCAGCCGGCCGCGGGTGATTTCGACGATGGCGTCGGACACGGTCCGGTCCGGCCCGGTCTTCGGAACCGCTTCGCCGGCGTGCATCACGTCGCTGATGTGCAGCAGCAGCCGCTTGCCCAGCGAGCCGCCGGGGTGCGAGCGGGCGAAGTCCTCGGCGGTGAAGCCCCGGGCTTCGAGCAGCGCGATGGCCAGCGCATCGCCCATGGCCAGCTGGGCCGAGGTCGACGCGGTCGGCGCCAGGCCCAGCGGGCAGGCCTCGCGGTCGACGCCGGTGTCGAGGTGGACATCGGAATGACGCGCCAGCGTGGAGTCCGGGTTGCCGGTCATCGCGATCAGCGTCACGCCCAGCCGCTTGATCATCGGCAGCAGCGCCAGCAGCTCGGCGGTTTCGCCCGAGTTCGACAGCGCCACCAGCAGGTCGCCGGCGCGGATCATGCCGAGGTCGCCGTGGCTGGCCTCGGCCGGGTGGACGAAGAAGGCCGGCGTGCCGGTCGAGGCCAGCGTGGCCGCCAGCTTGTGGCCGATGTGGCCGGACTTGCCCATGCCGGTGACGATCAGGTGGCCGTGGCCGGCCAGGATTCGCCGGCAGGCCTCGACGAAGGCATCGTCCAGCCGCCGGCCCAGCGCGGTGATCGCCCGGGCCTCGGTGTCGAGCACTTCTCTGGCGCGCGCCAGCAGCGCGGCCGCATCGATCGGCGGGGCGCCGACGCCGGGGGCGGCATCGGAAGACGGCGTCGAGTCGTGAGCTGAATTCGCCATGCCGCTAGTGTACCCCGCCGTTCCTTCCGTACCGCTCAGCCCAGCGCCTCGTACAGCACCACGAACTGGTAGACCAGGTAGGCCGCCAGCAGTACCGCGCCCTCGCCGCGCCCGACGCGCTTGGAGGTGTAGGCCGCGATCGCCAGCACCACGAAGATGCCGGCCATCACCGACAGGTCCCGCCAGAGCAGGATCGGCTCGATCGTCATCGGATGGATCAGCGCGGCGATGCCGAGCACGCCGAGCAGGTTGAACAGGTTCGAGCCCAGGATGTTGCCGATGGCCAGGTCGTCTTCCTTCTTCAGTGCGCTGGCCACGGCCGCGGCCAGCTCGGGCAGGCTGGTGCCCAGGGCGACCACGGTCAGGCCGATGACGGCCTCGGACACGCCGATCATCACCGCCATCGCGACCGCGCCGTCGACCAGCATCTGGGCCGAGACCGGCAGTACGATCAGGCCCACGACGGTCCAGATCACCGCCGTCTTCGCCGGCATGCCCTCGGGAATCTCGGCCAGCAGCGCCTCGGTGGTCGGGTCGCTCCTGGTCTGCGCGACCATGCGGAAGGCCATCGAGGCGAGGAACAGGAACAACCCGCCGATCAGGATCACGCCGTCGACCCGGCTCAGCGCGCCGTTGGCCATCAGCACCGCGGTCAGCACGGTGACCACGGCCAGGATCGGAAACTCGCGGCGGCGCGCCGTGGCCTCGACGGCCATCGGGTAGATCAGCCCGGTCAGGCCCAGGATCAGGCCGACATTGGCGATGTTCGAGCCCAGTGCATTGCCGACGGCCAGCGAGGGATTGCCTTCCAGGGAGGCGAGCGCCGAGACGACCATTTCCGGCGCCGAGGTGCCGAAGCCGACGATGGTCAACCCGACCACCATCGGCGAGACGCCGAAGTTCCGGGCCAGCGCCGAGGCACCCTCGACCAGCCGGTCGGCCGACCAGATCAGCAGCACGAAGCCGGCGGCCAGCTGCAGCAGTGCGATCGTCATGGGGTGCGTCCTGCGCGGGCGGATGGAACCATCGATTCGTTTACCATGTCGGATTGAGCCTTCGGACACGCTCCGCTCGCGCGGGGCGCGCCCCGTTATCCATCATCTCGGGAAAACCGCCGACCAGGGTCAGGCCCATCATGGACAGTCAGAAGATCGAACAGTTGCTGCGCGCGGCGTTTCCGGACGCCGAGGTGTCCGTATCCAGTGACGACAACGTGCATTTTAGCGCGAAAGTCGTCGATGCCGGTTTCGCCGGACAGAGTCGCGTGGCGCGTCATCGCCGCGTCCACGAGGCCATCGGCCCGGAGCTCGGCCGCGAGATCCACGCGCTGTCGCTGCTGCTGAAGACGCCCGAGGAACTCGGCGCCGGGCGCTCGTGAGCACGCGCATCCGGATCGAAGGTGGCGTGCCGCTGTCGGGCACGGTGCCGATTTCCGGGGCCAAGAACGCGGTGCTGCCGATCCTCATGGCCAGCCTGCTGACCGAGCGGCCGTGCCGACTGAAGAACGTCCCGCACCTCAAGGACGTCACCACCTCGATCGAGCTGCTGGCCCAGATGGGTGCCGAGGTCGGCCTGGCCGACCAGTGGACGATCGAGCTCGACACCTCGCGCGTGGCCCATCACGAAGCACCCTACGAACTGGTCAAGACCATGCGCGCCTCGGTGCTGGTGCTCGGGCCGCTGCTGGCCCGGTTCGGCGCCGCCCGGGTCTCGTTGCCCGGCGGCTGCGCCATCGGTGCCCGGCCGGTCGACCAGCACATGCGCGGACTGGCCGCGCTGGGGGCCGATGTGCGGATCGAGTCCGGCTACATCGTCGCCGAGGCCGACCGGCTGACCGGTGCCCGCATCGTGCTCGACACCGCCACCGTTACCGGCACCGAGAACATCATGATGGCCGCCGTGCTGGCCGAAGGCACCTCCGTCATCGAGAACGCCGCCCAGGAACCCGAAGTCGCCGACCTGGCCCGCTGCCTGAACGACATGGGCGCGGATGTCGAGGGCGCCGGCACCAACACCATCGTCATCCGCGGCGTGCCGGAGCTCGGCGGCTACGACTACCGTGTCCTGGCCGATCGCATCGAGGCCGGCACCTTCCTGGTGGCCGCGGCGATGACCGGCGGCAAGGTCCATGCGAAAGGCGCCGACCCGAGGACGCTGGATGCGGTGCTGCAGAAGCTCGAGCAGGCCGGCGCCCGGATCGATTCCGGAGCCGACTGGATCGAACTCGACATGGCGGGCCGCCGGCCGAAGGCGGTCGATGTCACCACCGCCCCGTACCCCGGCTTCCCGACCGACATGCAGGCCCAGTTCACCGCGCTGAACGCCATCGCCGAGGGCACCGGCGTGGTGCGCGAGACCGTGTTCGAGAACCGTTTCATGCATGTCCAGGAGCTGCAGCGGCTCGGCGCCGACATGCGCGTGGACGGCAACATGGTCGTGATCCGCGGCAAGGACAGCCTCACCGGCGCGCCGATGATGGCCACGGACCTGCGCGCCTCGGCCAGCCTGGTCCTGGCCGGCCTGGTCGCCGAGGGCGCCACGCTGATCGACCGCGTGTACCACATCGATCGCGGCTACGAGAACATCGAGGAAAAGCTGGGGCAGCTGGGTGCCCGCATTCGACGCGTCACGGAAAAAGCGGCGTAGCGTCGATGAGTTGCAGTCCGAGGCGGGGCCTGCGTCCGCGACCGGCCGCCTCGGCGGCGCCGAGGCCCGAGATCCGCCGTCCGGATCGGCTTCGGCGTGGTCGCCTCGAACCCGAACGTCGCAGACAGCTTCGGCGAGTGATCGTCGACGACTTCGGAATTGCGTCCGCCGTCGCCGACCTCCCGGCCCATCGTGACCAGGACGACCTGGCCTCGGGTCGTGGTCGCGAACGGGCGGTTCGGCAGGCCGCGGCGGGCCGCATCGAGCGATGTCGCCGAAGGTCCGCAGGTCGTGCGCAGGTGCTGATGTTCCCTTGCTGCGGGCAGTGCCGCGGTCTGTTCGTAGGCTGCCGCCGCTGCGGGTGCACCGAGCGCGCGTCCCGGGCCGGTCGATCCGGAATGCCGTACGCTGAGCCAGCGCGCCATCAAGGTGCCGGCGGCCGATGAAGACCCTGCTCGCCGTAGCCGCCGCCCTGGTCGCGATCTACCTGGTGCTCGTGGCGTTCCACGCGCTGAAGCAGCGCAGCCTGATCTACTACCCGACGACGATTCCGCTGGACCTGGCCCGGGCGCAGGCCGCGGCGCTCGGCGGTGAGCCCTGGACCGGTCCCGACGGTCAGTGGTGGGGCTGGACGCGCGAGGCCGCGGGCGCGCATCCGGAGGCGTCGCCGAAGCGCGCGCTGGTCTTCCACGGCAATGCCGGCATGGCCTTGAACCGCGGCGACTATGCCGACCTGCTGGCCGGGTTTGCCGAATCCGGCCCGTGGAGCGTCTACGTGTTCGAGTATCCCGGCTACGGGCCGCGCAGCGGCGAGCCCGGCGAGGAGGCCTTCGCCCGCGCGGCCGATGCGGCCGTCGATCAGCTGCGGGTCGAGGATCCGGCCCCGCTGCTGATCCTCGGCGAGTCGATCGGTAGCGGCGTGGCGGCCGGGGTTGCGCACCGCCGTCCCGAGGCCGTCGACGCGCTGGTCCTGATCACGCCGTTCGATTCGCTGGTGAACCTGGCGCGCCATCACATGCCGTACCTGCCGGCCGGGCTCCTGCTGCGGGATCGATACGACAACATCGAAGCCCTGGGCGGCTATCGGAAGCCGCTGGCGGTGATGACCGCCGGGCAGGACCGCATCGTGCCGGTCCGGTTCGCGGACCCGCTGCTGCGACAGCACGCCGGCCCCGTACTTCACGCGACCCAGTCGGGTGCGGATCACAACACGCTGGATTTCGATCCGGCCGATCCGTCGTGGCATTCGATCGATCGCTTCCTGAACGCCGAGCTGCGGTAGCCGGTGTCTGCACGCGCTGACCGTTTCGATGGATCCTCGCAGGGCCTCTGACGGGCTGTCGGATCCATCCCGGACGGCCGCCCGTCGTGCCCGCTCGGCTACACTGTCGGATCGAGGAAAAGGTCCGTTCCGGTGCAATCCCACCTTCCGAATCCACCGTCTCGGCCCCCGGGTTCCGGTCTGGGCTACGAGGTCCGCCGCACGCTGCTGCTCGCCACCCCGCTGATCATCGGTCAGGTTTCTTCCTTCGGGATGAACTTCGTCGACACGGTGATGGCCGGGCGGCTGGGCACGGTGGCGCTGGGCGCGATCGCGGTCGGGTCGTCGGTGTGGGCGGCCGGCCTGCTGTTCTCGCTGGGCGTGCTGATGTCGGTGTCGCCGGCCGTGTCGCAGCTCGACGGCGCCGGGCGGCGCGGCCAGGCCGGGGAGATGACCCGGCAGGCGCTGTGGATCGCGCTGGTGCTGGGCATCGGCATGTTCTTCGCGATGCGCGAGATGAATTGGGTGGTCGGGCTGCTGGACGTCGACGAGGCGGTGGCGGTCACCGCGCTCGGGTATCTGGACGCCATCAGCTGGGGCGCGCTGGCGCTGACCGGCCAGCTGGTGCTGCGGTTCTTTTCCGAGGGCAGCGGCGACACCAAGCCGACGATGTACATCGGCCTGCTGGGCATCGCGCTGAACGTGCCGCTGAACTACGTGTTGATGTTCGGCAAGCTCGGGTTCGAGCCGATGGGCGCGGTCGGCTGCGGCTGGGCCACCGCGATCGTGTTCTGGATCCAGTTCCTGGCGCTGCTCGCCTATGTCGCGAAGCGGCCGCGGTTCGCACCGTTCGCGCTGTTCGAGCGGTTCAGCGGGCCGTCGTGGCGGGAGATCCGGGGCCTGCTGGCGGTGGGCCTGCCGATCGGCGTCATGGTGTTCTTCGAGGGCAGCCTGTTCATCGCCACGGCGCTGTTGATCGCCACGCTCGGAGCGGTGCCGATCGCCGCGCACCAGGTGGCGATCAATATCGCGTCGATGGCGTTCATGGTGCCGCTGGGCATGGCCGGGGCGATCACCGTGCGGGTCGGCAACGCGGTCGGGCGGCGCGACCGGGAGGGTGCCCGCCGGGCCGGGCTGGTCGGGATCGGGATCGCCGGGGTCTACGGTGCCGTTTCGGCCACGCTGATGCTGCTGCTGGCCGAACCGATCGCGCGGATGTACACTGCCGAGCCGGAGGTCGTGGCGCTGGCGTCCAGCCTGTTGCTGTGGGCGGCGATCTTCCAGGTGTCCGACGGCTTGCAGGTGGCCTCGGCCGGCGCGCTCCGCGGCCTGAAGGACACCCGCTGGCCGATGCTCTACAGCCTGGTCTCGTACTGGGGGGTGGGGGTGACGCTGGGCTGCTGGCTGACCTTCTGGCGCGACTGGGGACCGCACGGCATGTGGGTCGGGCTGATCGCCGGGCTGAGCGTGGCGGCGGTGCTGATGGGCACGCGGTTCTGGCGGGTGTCGGGGGCCTACATCCGGCACGGGCGGGAGGCGCTCCCGCATCGCGACGACCTGCCGCTCCCCTGACTTCTGGCCCTTGCAGCCCGGATCGCGGGCTGGAAGAATCGTCTCGCGTTCCGGCCTGGAACGAATCACGACTTCATCGTGGCAGACTGCCCTGCGTACGTTCCGATACTTCGCCCCGACTCCTGGCCCATACCGATACCGACCATGACCGAATCCAAGCAATCCAATTTCCTGGTCCGCCTCTGGCGCGGCTTCTGGGGCGGCGTGACCACGCTGCGCATGTTCGTGTTCAACATCCTGTTCCTGCTGGTGCTGGCCTTCCTGATCCGCGGCATGCTGTCCGGTGACCGGATCACGGTCGAGGACGACACCACGCTGGTCATCGCACCGGTCGGCCTGATCGTCGAGGAATACACCGGCGCGCCGGCCGAGCGTGCGATCAACGAGGCGCTGGGCCAGCAGCTTCCTGAAACGCGGCTGCGCGACCTGCTGCGCACGCTGGAGCTGGCTGCCGACGACGACCGGATCGTCCAGGTGCTGCTGCGCACCGACCGCCTGCTGGGCCTTTCGGCCGGCACGATGACCGAACTGGACGCCGCCGTGAAACGTTTCCGTGAATCGGGCAAGCCGATCGTCGCCTTCGGCAGCAGCATGACGCAGGCGCAGTTCGGCCTGGCCTCGATGGCCGACGAGATCTGGCTGGACCCGGACGGCCTGCTGCTCATCGAGGGCATCTCTCGCTTCCGCAACTACTACGCCGACGCGCTGGAGTTGCTGCGCGTGGACGTCAACCTGTTCCGGGTCGGTGAGTTCAAGTCGGCGGCCGAGCCGTACATCCGCAACGACATGTCCGAGGCCGACCAGGAAGCGGCCGAATTCTGGATCGGGGGACTCTGGCAACAGTACCTGGAGCTGATCGCGGCCAACCGCGGCCTGCCGATCGAGCGACTGATCGAGCAGACCCAGAACCCGGTCGAGATGGTGGTCTCGGCCAACGGTGATCCGGCCGCGGCCGCGCTGGACGCCGGTTGGGTCGATCGTCTGATCACGCGCCCCGAGGCGCGCATCGAGCTTGCAGATCGCGGTGCGCCCGACGACGACAAGGGCTTCCGCCAGATCGGCATGGATGACTACCTGGCGGTGCCGCGCACGCCGAAGGTTCCGCGTGACCGGGTCGGCATCGTCGTGGCCTCCGGTTCGATCGTCGAAGGCAGTCAGTCGCCGGGCATGATCGGCGGCGATTCCACGGCCCGGCTGCTGCGCAAGGCGGCCGACGACGACTCGATCAAGGCGGTGGTGTTTCGAATCGACTCCGGCGGCGGCAGCGCGTTCGCCTCGGAAATCATCCGCCAGGAAATGATGGCACTGCGCGAGACCGGCAAGCCGGTGATCGTCAGCATGGGCGACGTGGCGGCTTCCGGTGGGTACTGGATCGCGATGGGCGCCGACGAGGTCTGGGCCTATCCGAACACCATCACCGGCTCGATCGGGATCTTCGGGATGTTCCCGACCTTCCAGCGCACGCTCGAGACCGTGGGCATCAACACCGACGGCTTCGGCACCACGCCGCTGGCCGGCGCGCTGCGTCCCGACCTGGCGATGTCGGATACCGTGGGTGAGTTGTTCCAGTCGGTGATCGAGCACGGCTACCGCGAATTCATCGGCCTGGTGGGCGAGCATCGCGACATGACGACCGCAGAGGTCGACGAGGTGGCCCAGGGGCGGGTCTGGACCGGCGCCCAGGCGCGCGATCGGGGCCTGATCGACCAGCTCGGCACGCTTGACGAGGCGATCGATGCCGCGGCCCGCATGGCCGGCCTGTCCGACGACTACGGCACGCTCTACGTCGAGCCGAAGATGAGCCCGTTCGAGGAGTTCCTGGCCCAGATGGGCGCCGAGGCCATGGTCCGCGCCGGGCTGGATCTGCCGACCCACCCGATCCGGGCGCTGTTCGGCAACGCGCTGTACGACCAGGTGACCGGCGATCTGACCGTTATCGCCGGGACTCGCTCGAGCCGCCCCGGCATGCCGGAAGTGGTCGCGCACTGCCTGTGCGAGTCGCCGCTCTGACCGCGCAGGGCTGACCGACGGACACGAACGACCGGCCGGGTGCGCGAGCGCCCGGCCGGTCGGTGTCGGGGCTTCGGATTCAGCGGTCGGGCAGGGTGGCCGGCGGCAGCCAGCCCTCGAGACGCGCCAGCGCTTCGAGATCGGGCAGTTCGCCCTGGGCGCGGATCCGCTGCTGGCGAAGCTGCACGGCGGTCTGCGGATCCGGAGCCGGTTCGGCGTCGAGCCGTGCCGAGACGCGTTCGATCGTCGCCCGCCGCTCGCGGATCATCTCGCCGAGACCGTAGGCCTCGTCGGGCGCCGGCACGCTGCAGGCGGCCGGCACCGGTGCGCCTTCCAGCCCGAGCCGGAAGCGGGCCGGGTCCGAGCAGTCCGGCGCGTCGTTGCCTGACGGTGAGGAGGCGCAGCCGGCCAGCACCACGAGGCCGACGATCGGGATCGCGGTGCGAAGGCATGCGGCGTGGAAACGCGTTCGGTTCATCGATGAAGGTCCCGTACACTCCGGTTCTCTGCCGCGAAGGATAGCAGTCGATGGATCCAGTCACGCAAGGCCTGTTCGGCGGCCTCTGGGCGCAGGCGGGCAGCCGCAGGCGCGACATGCGGCTTGCGCTGGTCACCGGAACGGTGGCCGGCATGGCACCGGACCTCGACGTGCTGATCCGCTCGTCGTCGGATTCCCTGCTGGCGATCGAGTACCACCGCCACTTCACCCACGCGCTGGCCTTCATCCCGGTCGGCGCGCTGATCGTCGCGTTGATCCTGTGGCCGTTCATCCATCGATGGCGGCCCGAAGTGAAGTTCGCCCGCGTCTACCTGTGGAGCCTGCTCGGCGTCGCCTCGCACGGGTTGCTCGATGCCATGACGTCGTACGGGACCCGCCTGTTCTGGCCGTTTTCCGACGAGCGCGTGGCCTGGAACATCATCAGCGTCATCGATCCACTGTTCAGCGTGCCGCTGGCGGTGCTGCTGGCCGTGGGCGTCTGGCGCCGCAACCGATTGACCGTGCGCATCGCCGCGCTGTGGGTGATCTTCTACCTGGCCTTCGGTGCGGTCCAGCAGCACCGGGCGGAGAAGATCGTGACGCACTGGGCCGAGCAGCAGGGTGTGCCGATCGAGCGCGCGCTGGCCAAGCCCGGCTTCGCCAACCTGGTCCTCTGGCGCGGCCTGGTCGACGACGGCGAACGCTTCCACGCGCTGGCCATCCGCATCCTGCCCGGCCGCCCGGCCATGGTCTGGGAGGGCTCCACGGTGGCCCGCTACCGCCCCGCCGACGTCCCGGCCGGCACCCGCCTGGCCCGCGATCTGGACCGCTTCGAGCACTTCTCCGCGGGCTGGACCTATCGTTATTTCCGCTACGACACCGACGATCGCGCGTTCATCGGCGACTTTCGCTATGCCATCGATCCGGCCGGCCAGCGACCGCTGTGGGGCATCCTGTACGACGCGGACGACCCGGCGGCCGGGGTGCGGTTCGAGCGGACCTCGACGCTGTCGGAGCGGGAGCGGGAGGCGTTCTTCGCGCGCCTGCGCGGGCAGAGTCCCTGAGCGCAACGGCGCTGAGCGTCGTCGGGCCGATCGGCGTCAAGCGGGCACGGCACGCTCGCGTGCCCAGTCCCGCAGCTGCTGGATGGGCTCGGCCATCATGACCGACAGCGGTCGGGTGTCCTGGATGGCTTCGAGGATGTCGCGGTTGGTCAGTTCGCGGGCCTCGGCATGGGCGCTGTACAGGCCGCTGACCACGGCATGCTCGAGTTCGGCGCCGGAAAATCCGTCGGCGGCTTCGGCCAGGGCGTCGAGATCGTAGAGCATGGGCTTGATGTCGCGCCGGGCCAGGTGGATGGCAAACACCTCGCGGCGGGTGGCGTGGTCGGGCAGGTCGACGAAGAAGACTTCATCGAAGCGGCCCTTGCGGACCAGTTCCGGCGGCAGCGCGGTGATGTCGTTGGCGGTGGCGACCATGAAGACCCGGGTGTCGCGTTCGGCCATCCAGGTCAGCAGGGTGGCCAGCATGCGCTTGGAGGTGCCGCCGTCGTTGTCGCCGGTGGCCATGCCCTTCTCGATTTCATCGATCCACAGCACGCAGGGCTCCATGCGGTCGGCACCCTCGAGAGCGCGGCGCAGGTTGCGCTCGCTCTCGCCGTGGAAACGATTGAACAGCGCGCCGGCATCGAGGTGCAGCAGCGGCACGCCGAAGAAGCCGGCCACCGCGCGCGCGGCCAGTGACTTGCCGCAGCCCTGCACGCCCAGCAGCAGCAGGCCCTTCGGTGCATCGAGCCCCTTCGGCGGGTCGGCGGCGACGAACACCGGCTTGCGTCGCTCCAGCCATTTCTTCATGCGCGGCATGCCGGCCACGGCGGTAAACCGCTCGGTGTCGAGTTCGAAGCTCAGCGCGCCGGACGCATCCAGCAGGTCGAACCGCGTCTTCATCAGCTCCGGCAGGTCGGTCTCGTCGAGTACGCCGTCGTCGTGGATGGCGTTGCGAACCAGCCGCCGCGCGTCCTTCATGGCCAGGCCGTTGAGGTTCAGCACCAGCCGCTCGATCATGTCGGGGTCGACCCGGGCCTGGGCGTGACCGCGACCGTCGGTCCATTCGACCGCCTGCTCGTGGATCATTGCCTCGAGTTCGGCACGCGACGGCGTGGTCAGATCGAAGCGCACGGCGCGGGGTTTCAGCGAATCGGGCAGGGCGATGTTGTGGCCGACCAGCACCAGCGTGGCGCCGGGGCGGTCGTGATCGCGGCTGATCTCGCGCGCCAGCCGGGCGATGACCGGGTCGTTGAGGAACGGATGGAAGTCGGCCAGCAGGAAGATCGCGCCGTCCTGGCGCTGGTCGATGTGCCGGAGCAGTTCGGCCGGCTGGTCGAAGGTGCCGTCCAGCCCGCTCTGGCTGCCGAGCCGCTTCAGGCCGCGGGCGGCCGACCACAGGAAAACCGGGCGGGCCACTTCGCGGGCGACGTGGCGCAGCAGCTCGGCGGCGCGCGGCTCGTCGTGGGTGTCGATGAGGATCAGTCCGGCACCGGCGCGGACGTGGACGGCGAGTTCGTGCTTGTCGGCGCTCAGCGCGCAGTCGGAACGGGACACGGCGGGTCCGGAACGGGAAAACGGCGCACGATCATGCGCGAAACGGGCGCGGCGGGTCAGATCCGGAACAGGTCGTTGTCGTCGCGACGGGGGTCGTCGGACTCACCGTCCTCGGAAGCATGCTCGGCGTCGTCGTCGACCTCGTACTCTTCGTAGGCCCACTCCTCTTCGTCGTCCGATGCTTCATCGTCCCAGGCCGGCGCGCCCCGACCCGGATGAGCCGGCTCGTCGTCGTGTCGATAGGGGTTGCGATCGTCGGCGCCCGGACCTGCAACACGCAGGAAGACCTGCGTCAGCAGGTCCGTTACGCTTTTCCCCGGGACTTCCGGCTGGTGATCCAGTGGACGATGGTTTCCCACTCCTCCCAGTCGTGCTCGGCCATGTAGGCCGGGAGGTCGTTGACCGACAGGCCGCTTTCGAAGGCGCGCACGTAGTTCATCGAATCGCGCAGGCGTCCGACGACCGGTGCCTTGTAATGTTCGAGAAAGCCTTTCAGCTCGCGGTAGATGATGGTGTGCGGCTTGACCCGGTTGGCGATCAGGCCGACCTTGGCTTCGCCCTCGGCGATGGGCTTGAGCGAGAACAGGTGGCCGAGGAAGCGGTGGGCGGCGTTCATGTCGATGTACGACGGCAGCACCGGAATCAGCACCGTCTGGGCGCGGCGCACCAGGTTGCCCATTTCGGGGCCGTGAATGCCGGCCGGCGAGTCGAGGATCAGGAAATCGGTGCCGGACGGCGCGCGAACCGGCCCCTCGGCTGCGTTCAGCGAAACGATCTCCGGGTAGTCCTCCGGGCGTGTCGCACTCCAGTCGGCCGAGGACTGCTGCGGATCGAGATCCCCGAGTGCGACCCGGTGGCCTTCCCAGGCCAGCGCGACGGCGAGATTGGTGGCGATCGTGGTCTTGCCGCACCCGCCCTTGGCGTTCAGGACTGCAATCGTGCGCATGTCGGCTCCTTAGCAACGAGAGGCGATCGGTGCCTCCGATCATGCCAACTCAGCGGCTCCGTGTCACGTCCGGAAGGCCCGAATGCAGCATCCAGCGTTCGCGCTCCTCGTCCCAGCGCCAGGATTCCACGTACTCCACGCTCCGTTCCCGGGCGGTGTGAACGTGATACAGACGCAGCTCCACCAGGCGATCCATGCCGCTGCCATCCTCGATCGCGACGATCTGCCGGACCCGGTACTGGCTGACCTGGAACTGCTTGAGGCGGTCCACGTCGAGCTGGCTGATCGGGTTGTCGACCAGCCAGTCCGGGTGCATGAAATCGACCAGCGCGTCGAACTGGCTCCAGCGAACCAGCGCCTCGTAGCGCTGCAGCGTCTCGGTCTGGCGCTGCTCCTGCGAGCCGGTCACCGGGCAGCCGGCCAGCAGCAGGCCGGCCAGCATCGCCAGCACCAGGCGGGCAGTGGCTTGAGTCTTCACGAGGGCAGGTCTCCCGGGTTCATGGCCAGGCCAGCATACCGGGCCTCGAGGCGGGCCGCTACCGCATCGCCGTCGGGGCCGGCGAGAACGATCTCCGGCGCCAGCGCCAGCCGTCCCTTGCCGCGGGCGCGAACGCCGTCGAGGAACTCGGCCACTGCGTCCTCGGCCGGCCAGTCGCACACGGCCCGGAAATCCTGCGTCACCGGCGCCAGGAAGCGCACCTCGCAGCGGCCGATGACCAGCTCGGCGGCCAGTCCGGCGCGGCGCAAGGCCAGCCGGGGCAGCGACCAGCCGGCCAGCGTCATCAGCGACATCATCGCGCCGCCGAACGCCGTGCCCTTGTCGTTGACGTTGGGTGCCAGCGGTGCGGTCAGTTCGATGCCGGCCTCGTCGAGCCGGGCGATCGCCAGCCCCATCGCGGCGCCCAGCGGGATCTGCCGGGTCAGGGTGTCGGTCAGCCAGCGGCATTCGTCGGAGTGGGGCATTCGGGCGTCCGTGGGAAAGGCTGGCGGCAGGATACCCGGCCGGCGTCCGTTGCGTGTTCGGCCGGGGCCGGTTCGGCGCGTTCAGTACACTATCGCCATGACCGTTCCCGTTCTCCGCATCGGCCGTCACGAAATCGCCCCGGCGCTGGGTCTGGCGCCGATGGCCGGCGTCACCGACAAGCCGTTCCGGCTGCTCTGCCGGCGGATGGGCGCGGGGCTGGCGACGACCGAGATGACCTCGGCCAATCCGCAGCTGCGGGGCTCGCGCAAGTCGGCGGAGCGGCTGGACCACGCCGGCGAACCCGGACCGATCAGCGTGCAGATCGCCGGGACCGAGCCGGATCAGATGGCCGAGTTCGCCCGTTACAACGTCGATCATGGCGCCGAGATCATCGATATCAACATGGGCTGCCCGGCCAAGAAGGTGTGCAGGGCCTGGGCGGGCTCGGCGCTGATGCGCGACGAGGCCCTGGTGGCGGCCATCCTGACCGCCGTGGTCGATGCCGTCGACGTGCCGGTGACGCTGAAGATCCGCACCGGCTGGGCCGCGGACCGGAAGAATGCGCCGGTCATCGCCCGGATCGCCGAGGATGCCGGCATCGCCGCGCTGGCCATCCACGGCCGCACCCGCGATCAGAAATACCAGGGCACGGCCGAGTACGACACGATCGCCCGGATCAAGCAGGACCTGAGCATCCCGATCTGGGCCAACGGCGACGTCGACGATCCGGACAAGGCCCGTCGCGTGCTCGAGCACACCCGCGCCGACGGCCTGCTGATCGGCCGAGCCGCCCAGGGGCGACCGTGGATCTTCGAGGAGATTCGCCACTACCTCGACACCGGCGAGCATCTTCCGGACAAGTCCCCCGAGCAGGTCGGCGCCATCCTCGTCGAACACCTCGAGGCCCTGCACGCCTTCTACGGCGCCGAGCGCGGCGTGCGGATCGCGCGCAAGCACCTGGGCTGGTACGTCAAGGCGCATCCCGGGCGGGAAGCGTTCCTGGCGTCGATCAACCGGGTGAATGACGCCGCCGAGCAGGTGCGGCGGACGCGGGAGTATTTCGAAGGGTTGGCTGCGGTGCTGGGTTCGGCGGCCTGAGGGGCCCTGTCCGCGAGCAAGCTCCCTCCAGCAGTCGATTCCGGCGAGACGCTGCTTCCGCCTGTTGGAGGCCGCTTGCGGGCGAAGGGTGGCGGGGGCGGTTCGCGCGCAAGCGCCCTCCAACAGGTGGATCTGGCGGAGGTTCCTGTTGGAGGCCGCTTGCGGGCGAAGGTCGGCCCGGCCGGTTCGCGAGCAAGCTCCCTCCAACAGTCGATTCCGGCGAGGCGCTGCTTCCGTCTGTTGGAGGCCGCTTGCGGGCGAAGGGTGGCCCGGCCGGTTCGCGAGCAAGCTCCCTCCAACAGTCGATTCCGGCGAGACGCTGCTTCCGCCTGTTGGAGGCCGCTTGCGGGCGAAGGGTGGCGGGGGCGGTTCGCGCGCAAGCGCCCTCCAACAG
>NZ_JAAWWS010000158.1:48305-78496 GCF_012272825.1 Wenzhouxiangella sp. XN79A
GCGGAGGTTCCTGTTGGAGGCCGCTTGCGGGCGAAGGGTGGTCCGGCCGGTTCGCGAGCAAGCTCCCTCCAACAGTCGATTCCGGCGAGGCGCTGTTTCCGTCTGTTGGAGGCCGCTTGCGGGCGAAGGGTGGCGGGGGCGGTTCGCGCGCAAGCGCCCTCCAACAGGCGGATCTGGCGGAGGTTCCTGTTGGAGGCCGCTTGAGGGCGAAGGGTGGTCCGGCCGGTTCGCGAGCAAGCTCCCTCCAACAGTCGATTCCGGCGAGGCGCTGCTTCCGTCTGTTGGAGGCCGCCCGCGGGCGAAGGGTGGCGGGGGCGGTTCGCGCGCAAGCGCCCTCCAACAGGCGGATCTGGCGGAGGTTCCTGTTGGAGGCCGCTTGCGGGCGAAGGTCGGCCCGGCCGGTTCGCGAGCAAGTTCCCTCCAGCAGTCGATTCCGGCGAGGCGCTGACCGGATGGCGGCGCTTGTCATGACCATCGGGGCCACGATGGTCATGACAAGCCTGCCTCGCATCAGCTGGCGCAGCCAGCGGCGAAACGCTTCTGAAGTTGAAGTCACACTCGAAGTCGACGCTGCAACCAGAGACCAGGATCACGAGTAGCCAGAACCGACCCTCGACCACTACACGCCGTCTCGGCGCCACCGAACTCTCCACCCCCAGACTGTCCTCCAACCCGGATACAATCGACGAACTTCCGCGGGGCGGCGTTCGCGCCTGAGACATCCATCCGGATGGACCCGTCGAACCTGATCCGGTTCATGCCGGCGTAGGGACTGGAACCCGCAAGGCAGCGTGTCTGCATTCGCATTCGCGGCCGCCGCGCTTCAGACGTTTCCCAACGTGCAGACCGGGTCTCCACTGGATTTCGACCGGAGACTCTCGACCATGAAAACGCTTCTTTCCACCGCCGCGCTGATCGCGGTTTCCCCCTTGTTGTTCGCCCAGACCGAGCGGCCGCCCGAGCCCGAGGACCAGGACGTGCTGGTCTACGAGCCCATCGTGGTCACGGCCGAATTCCGCGAGCGCGGGCTGCTGGATTCCAGCGGCAGCACCACGGTGATCGGCGCCGAGACCCTCGACGCGCGCAACGCCGAGCACATCGAGCAGGTGCTGAACCTGGCGCCGAACGTGAACTTCTCGACCGGTGCCTCGCGCGGACGCTTCTTCCAGATCCGCGGCATCGGCGAGCGCAGCCAGTTCGTCGAGCCCATGAATGCCTCGGTCGGCCTGCTGATCGACGGGATCGACCTGACCGGCCTGGGCGGTGCGGCGACGACCGTGGACATCGAGCAGGTGGAAGTGCTGCGCGGGCCGCAGGGCACCCTGTTCGGCGCCAACGCGCTGGCCGGGATGATCAACATGGTCTCGGGCAGCCCGACCGACGTGCTGACCGGCCGCTTCGCCGGCCGGCTCGGCGACTACGGCGCCCGCGCCGCCGAGGGCATGCTGTCCGGTCCGCTGGGCGACACGCTCGGCTTCCGCGCGGCGTATTCGACGGTGCAGGGCGACGGCTTCCAGGACAACGCCTTCCTCGGCATCGACGACAACGGCCGGATCGACGAACAGACGCTCCGCACCAAGCTGCGCTGGCAGCCGAGTGCCGACCTGCAGGTCGACCTGACCGGCCTGTTCCTCGACATCGACAACGGCTACGACGGCTTCTCGCTGGACAACACGCGCACCACGCTGTCGGACCAGCCCGGCTTCGACCGCCAGGAAACGCGGGCCGGCTCGGCGCGCGTGGACTGGCGGGCCCATCGCGATTTCCGGGTCGAAGCGTTGCTCGGCCGGGTCGAGGCCGACCTCGAGTACGGCTACGACGAGGACTGGAGCTTCATCGGCTTCTGCGAGGTGTTCGACTGCGTGTTCGATGCCTACTCCTCGTTCGACAACTACATCCGCGCCAACGACAACACCACGCTGGACGTCCGCGCGGTCTCGGCCTCGGCACCCGGCGAGTTCGGCTGGGTGGTCGGCGCCTACGGACGCGACCAGGTCCAGGAACTCCAGCGCGTCTACACCTTCCAGGCCGAGGATTTCTTCAGCGACTACGACACGGAGAACCGCGCCGTCTACGGTCGCATCGATGCCCCGCTGGCGCGTCGCTGGACGCTGGTTGCCGGCCTGCGCTACGAGCAGCGCGACGCGCGCTACGCCGACAGTGACGGCGCGGCCTTCGACACCGATGAGGGGATGTGGGGCGGCCGGCTGGCGCTGGAGTACCGGACCGGCGCCGGGCTCTGGTATGCGCTGGCCTCGCGCGGCTACAAGGCCGGCGGCGTCAACAGCGACTCGGCGGTGCCGGACGACCAGCGCCGCTACGACACCGAGTCGATGTGGAACTACGAACTCGGCGTCAAGACGCGACTCCTGGACGACCGGATCGATCTGCGTGCGGCCGTCTTCTTCCAGGACCGCGACGACGTGCAGACCGACCAGGCGCTGGTCCTGCCGATCGAAGGCGAGGCCTGTCCCTGCGAATTCATCGACTACCAGACCAACGCCGCGGCCGCTCGGAGTTACGGACTGGAACTGGAGTTGAACTGGCGCGTGAATCGCGTCTTCGAGACCTTCGCCAGCGTGGGCCTGCTGGAAACGGAGTTCGTCGACTTCCTGAACTTCTCGCACATCGAGGCCGACCCGGACAGCGGGACGCCGTTCGACATGGACGGCCGCGAACTGCCGCAGGCGCCGAGCTACCAGCTGGCGCTGGGCGCGGTCTGGGCCTTCGCGCCGGGCTGGACGCTGCGCGGCGAGGTCGAGGCCAAGGACGATTTCCGGTTTTCCAGCCGACACGAAGTCGGATCGAACGCCTACGAGCTGCTCCATCTCCGGCTGGGCTACCGCACGCCGCGCTGGGACCTGGCGCTGTTCGCGCGCAACCTGACCGACGAGACGATCCGGACCCGCGGCTTCGGCAGCTTCGGCAACGATCCTCGCGACGGCTACGCGGTCGAGCCGTACTTCCAGTTCGGCGCGCCGCGCACCTTCGGGGTGTCGGCCAGCTATGCCTTCTGAGCCCGCCTGGCTCGATCGCATGACCGCGGCCTGGGCGCAGACCTCGGCTTGGGAACTGCTGGCCGTGGCGCTGGCGCTGGCCTACCTGCTGCTGGCCGTGCGCCAGAGTCGCTGGTGCTGGGCGGCGGCCCTGGCCAGCACGGCGATCTTCAGCGTACTGTTCTGGAACGTGCAGCTGCTGATGCAGTCGGCGCTGAACGTCTACTACATGGCCATGGCCGTGTACGGCTGGTGGCACTGGCAGCACGGCGGGCAGGCCGACACGCCGCTGCCGGTGCGTCGCTGGCCGCTGCGCGCCCACGCGCGGGCCATCGCGGTGATCGTGCTGGCCGCGCTGCTGACGGGGGCCGTGCTGGCGAACCACAGCGAAGCGGCCCGGCCCTATCTCGATGCCCTGATCACCTGGGGCGCGGTGGTGACCACCTTCATGGTCGCGCGCAAGGTGCTGGAGAACTGGGCCTACTGGATGGTCATCAACAGCCTGGCCGTCGTGCTGTTCCTCGACCGCGGCATGCAGGCCACGGCCGCCCTGCATGCGGCCTACCTGGTGATCTCGGTCTTCGGCTGGCAGCGCTGGCGAAGGGACGAGCGAGCGCCCGGCGCGGCGTCGGCGCGGGGATGATTCCGGCCGTGACCCGACCCGACGCCGTCCTGGACGGCTGGCGCGACTGGCCGCTGCCGCTGACCCATCGACCGCGGGTGCAGGGCGAGGTGCCGGGCGGCCGGACCAATCGCACCTTCCGGCTCGCCGGTCCCGGGCTGGGCCACGACCTGCTGCTGCGGATCAATTGCCCCGATCCGGGCCGGCTCGGGATCGACCGCGAGCGCGAGCGCGACATTGTCGTTCGCACCGCCGAGGCCGGCCTGTCGCGCCCCTTCCTGCACTGGGACCCGGCGCATCGGTTCGTGGTCTTTCCCTGGCTGGACGGACAGCCATGGACCGGGCGCGACCTGTTCGACCGTGCCCAGCGCGACCGGCTATGGCCGCTGCTGGAGCGGCTCGGCGAGATCGAGCTCGATCATCCGCGGCGGTCCTATGCCGAGTACCTTCGCGCCTATCTGGGCCGCCTGGCCAGCGCCGGTCGGCTCGACGCTCGGCTGGACCGCGCATGGCGCGACTTCGAGCCGCGTCTCGAGGCCTTCGATGGCGCGCCCTGGCCGGCGCGGCTGGTGCACCACGACCTGGTCCCGGCCAACATCCTCGACCTCGGTGATTCGCTGATCCTGATCGACTGGGAATACGCCGCGCCCGGCCACCCCGACATCGACCGCTGGAGCGTCGAGCCGGAGACGGTCGGCGAGCCCTTCATCGCCGAGTTGATGACCTGGATCAACCGGCTCTGGGAGCGCCTGGTCGTCGCCTGAGCCGGGCCTTCGGCACCTGCGGCGATCGGATCCGATCGAGATGAATCCATTCAGAACCGAGGCCTGGGCGCTTTCCGCCTGGCGCTTCCGTGTCTGGTGGGCCATGCGACAAATCAGGTAACGCTCAGAGCCACTGTGCCGGCGCGAATCAAGGCGCGTTTCGCAGGGAATGGCCGCTCCCTTGCCAGGAAACGCAACGCCGAGTCGCGCCGGCAGAGTGGCGCCCGAAGGGCCGTCGCACCCGCACCGTATGCTGCGTTCCGCTCGCTCGACGGCCCGGCAAGGACGCCCGCACTCGCGGGCCTTGCATACGACGCGGGTGCGACGGCCGAGTGCCACCTCATTTGCCGCATGGCCCACTAGGGTGATCGCTCTAGAAATCCTCGCTAGCTTCGATCCCACGGCCAATCACGCTGATGGAGTCCGAACATGGTTCGATCGATCAAGGCGCATTTCGTCCTCTTCCTCGGTACCTGGATGTGGCTTGTCGGCGTCCAGCACGCAAGCGCTCAAGCCTGGGACGGTGAATCGAGCCAGGCCATCCGGATCGCCGATTTCGGGCTCGAAGAGCAGATTCCTTCGGCCATCGACCTGGTCGGCCCCGAGCACGGCGCCGCCGGCCGCAGCCGTGCGATCCTGGCCCAGCGCGTCCAGTGCTGGATCGACGGGCTCGAACGCTGCACGTTTGCCGACCGCAACGACCCGCGCGTCCGCGCCGTTCGCCGCTTCCTCGGCCTCGGTCCGGACGACCGCGACGCCGCCGTGATCGTCCACTTCCCGGACCGCACCCAGGTCCAGGTCCGTCTCGTCCGCGCGGCCGACCCCGGCCCCGATACGCTGATCCAGAGCGCCTATGCACCGGTCGTCCTGGCCGACACCGCGCGCGCGCCCGACCTGCCGACCGTCCCGTCGCAGCCCGGACAGCTCGACGGCTTCGCCTACCAGGGCACGTCGGAGATTCGCGCCGCGCTGGATCGCCTGAAACGCCGGCTGGAAATGCCGGAAATTCCGGCGTTCGCGCTGCCAGCGGCGGAGTTTTCCGTGGACTGAGCGCAGGCCCGGGGACGGTGGGGCGTCGGCTGCGGACAGCATCGCAGCCGGTCGAACGAGGCCCGGCGCACACGCGTCCGGTCCTCGTTCGATCGCGATCGGCATGCCGGTTTGCTGTTGACTTGCTAACCGTCCTCGATCCGGGCCGCCGGCTCGATCAACTCCAGCCGGCGGAACGCCACGCCGGCCTGGGTCCGGTTGCGGACCCCCAGGCGCTGGAAGATTTCGCTCATGTGGGCCTTGACGGTGCGTTCCTGGATGCCCAGGTCGTCGGCGATCTGCTTGTTGAGCTGGCCGTCGGCGACGCGCGAAAGGACCTTGTACTGCTGCGGAGTCAGTTGGCCGATTCGATGGGCCAGTGCGGCGTCCTCGTCGTCGGCGTGTTCGGCATCGACGGCGGCGGCCAGCCGCTCCGGCACCCAGCTGCGGCAGTCGAGCACGGTTTCGATGGCCGTCCCGAGTTCGTCGAGACCGGCGCTTTTCGGAATGAAGCCGGCCGCGCCCTGGTCGAGCGCGCGGCGGATGACGCGCGGATCCTCGTTGGCCGAGACCACGACCACGGCGACTTCGGGGTGCAGGCCGCGCAGCCGGGCCAGGCCGGCGAGGCCCTGGCTGCCGGGCATGTGGAGGTCGAGCAGGACCAGGTCGATCGGCGCCGAGTCGGTCAGGCGCACGAGCGTGGTGTCGAAATCGGGCGCTTCGAGCAGCTCGACGGCCTCGACGGTGGCGGCCACCGCCTGGGCCAGGGCGGCCCGGAACAGCGGGTGATCGTCGGCAATGACGATTCGAAGCATCCGAGAGACCGCGCGAGGGATTCCGCGTAGAGGATACGCGCTCGGACGAACGAAGGCGAATCGACGTCGATGCGTCGGTCGTCGTTCGGCCTACTGCACGGTCCAGCCGCCGTCGACGACCAGCGCCTGGCCGGTCATGTTGCGCGCGACCGGCGAGATCAGGAACGCGGCGATACCGGCCAGTTCTTCGAAGCTGATGAACACGCCCTTCGGCATCGGTTTCAGCATGATCGTCTCGACGACTTCGTCCTCGCTCAGCCCGTGCATCCGCGCCTGGTCGGCGATCTGCTTCTCGACCAGCGGGGTCTTCACGTAGGTCGGGCAGATCGTGTTGATGGTGATGTCGGCATCGGCGGTCTCCAGCGCGATGACCTTCGAGAAGCCGATCAGGCCGTGCTTTGCCGCGACGTAGGCGCTCTTGTAGGCGCTGGCGACCAGCGAGTGGATCGAGCCGATGTTGACGATGCGGCCGAAGCCGTGCTCGCGCATGCCGGGCAGCACGGCGCGGGTCAGCCGGGCCACGCCGGTCAGCATGACCTGGATCAGCAGGTCCCATTGCTCGATCGGAAAGTCCTCGAGCTTCGAGACGTGCTGCAGGCCGGCGTTGTTGACCAGTACTTCGACCGGGCCGTCCAGCGCGGCCAGCACGGCGGCCACCGAATCATCGTCGGTGACGTCCAGCGCATGGCCGCGGGCGCGACCGCCGCGGTCGCGGATGCCGGCGGCGGTGCGCTCGGCCGCCTCGGCGTCGAGATCGGTGCAGATCAGTTCGTGGCCGTCGGTGGCCAGCTGTTCGGCGATGCCGGCACCGATGCCGCTGCCGGCACCGGTGACGAGAATGCGGCGGGGGGTGGCGCTCATGGGCGGTCGAGATCGTGTAACGGGACGATGCCAATCTAGCACCGGCTCCCGGTCCGGGCAGGTGTACCAAAGTCCAGCCTGCGCCCGTCTGCGCGAGTGCTAGATTGCGGGACAGTGTCCATCCCGCCGGTTCCGATCATGCGCCGTTCCCCTGTTCTGCCGTCCATTCTCGCTGCCGTCGTGTTGACCGCCTGCGCCGGGTCCGGCCCACCGAAGGCCGACATCGAGCGCGGCGAGGACCGTCGCCATGCCGATCTGCTGACCGCCGGGCTCGGCTTGGACGGGCTGCGCCAGCCACCGCGCCTGCCCGAAGACGGAACCGCACCGACGCCCGCAGAGCTGCGTCGGCTGGCCGTGCACAGCAATTACGCCGGCCTGATCGATCGCAGTTCCGGGGCGGGTCTCGAAGCGCTGCCAGCGATCCCGGGCGTCGAGCGTCACGGCTGGGTCCGGCTGCCGGGCCGCCGGCACCCGGCGAGGCTGATGGTGCAGGTGCCCGATGCGCTCGACACCGCGCGTCCCTGCCTGGTCGTGTCGGCCTCGTCGGGCTCGCGCGGCATCTACGGCGCGCTGCCGGTCGGCGGGCCGTGGGCGCTGCCGCGCGGCTGTGCCTTCGCGACCACCGACAAGGGCGCCGGCACCGACCTGTTCGATCATCCCAGCGACACCGGCGTGACGCTGGACGGCACCCGCGCGGCCCGCGGCGAAGCGGCGCTGGGGTTCGCACCGCCCGCGCTGGATAGGCTGCGCGTGTCGCTGCCGCACGCGCATTCCGGCGATCACCCGGAGGCCGACTGGGGCCGCTACACGATCGAGGCGGCGCGCTTCGGCCTCGAAACGCTGGAGGCGCTGTGGTCCGGACCGGAACCGATGCCGGAGGTCCGCGTGATCGCCGTCGGCCTGTCCAACGGCGGCGGTGCGGTGCTGCGCGCGCTCGAGCAGGCGCCGACGGGGCTGTTCGACGCCGCCGTGGTGGCCGCGCCCAACGTGACCCCGCCCGGCGCCCGGCCGCTGTTCGACTACGCGACCGAGGCCGCGCTGTTTCAACCCTGCCTGCTGGCCGATCCGCAGGCGCTGGCCGGGCTGCCGTTGGCCAACCCGATGCTGGTCGGCCCGGCCCGGGCCCGCTGCGAATCGCTGGCCGCCGCCGGCCTGATCGATGAACCCACGCCCGCTGCGGCGCGTGCAGTCCTCGAGGCCGGCGGCTTCGATGAGCACGCGCTGACCCAGGTCGCGGTCAACGTCACGCTGGACGTCTGGCGCTCGGTCGCGGCGCTCTACGCCTCGTCGTATCTGCGCAGCTCGGTCGACGCGATGCCCTGCGGCTACACCAGCGGCGTGCGCGGCCCCGAGGGCGCCACCGTCGCGGCCGGTGCCGTGGCCCGCAACCTGTGGTGGGCCACCTCGTCGGGCGTGGTGCCGGGCGGCGGTGTGGAGTGGGTCCAGCCGGTCGACGGCGAGTCCTCCGACCCCCACTTCGAGCGCCTGGCCTGCCTGCGGGCGCTGTGGACCGGCGACGGCCCCGACGCCCGCGCGCTGCGCCGCGCCGTCGAGGCCACCCGGGCGACGGCCGAGCTGCCGGCGATCCCGATCGTCGTGCTGCACGGTCGCCGGGACGGCCTGATCCCGGCCGCGTTCAGCGCCCGCCCGTACATCGAAGCCGCCCGCACCGCCGGCGCGGACGAACTCGAATACCGCGAGATCGAAAACGCCCAGCACTTCGACAGCCTGGTCGCGTTTCCCGGGCTGGCCGGGACCTACGTACCGCTGCTGCCCCTGACCTGGGCGGCGATGGACGAGGTCGCGGCAAGGCTGGACCGGCAGGAGACGGCCGGCCGCTGACGTCTCGGGTCAGCGGGCGGTTCGGTCGGCCAGGGGATGGCCCGGCCGGTTCGCGAGCACGCTCCCTGCAACAGGCGAAATTCTCGCGCTGCCGGACGAGGGCCTCTCGAAGGCCGCGTGCGGGCGAAGGCGGGTACGTCGCGGGCCGCCGGCGGCACCGCCGCGCCTGCGGTCACTGCCCGTCGGCGGCGCGGCCCAACGCCTGGGCCGCGGCCATCAGCGGCAGGAAGCCCTGTTGACCGGCGGTGGTTTCGACCCAGGCCAGGTGCTGTCGAGCGAGTTCGGCGTCCGAGACGCGGCCGCGCAACAGCGCAGCCCGCAGGCGCTGCTCGGCGTCGGGCGCGGCATCGAGACGGGCTTCGATGTCGGCCAGCACGGTCCGGGCTTCCTCGTCGCGCCCCTGTTCGACCAGCGCCGCGGCGACCAGCAGCAGCGAGTCGGTTTCGCGGTGCGGGACGCGGATCTCGGTGAAGCGTCGCGCCAGCTCTCGGCCCTCCTGCTCGGCCTGGACCAGGGCGCCTTCGGCCAGCGCCACGCGGGCCAGGTTCAGGCGCGAGACCAGCAGATGGTTGTCGGCGCCGATGCTCGCCATCAATTCTCGACCGGCATCGAATTCGGCCCGGGCCTCGGTCACGCGTCCCAGCTGCAGCGCCCGCTCGCCGCGCACGTTGTGAACCACGGCCAGCTCGGCGGCGTCCTCGATCGCCAGGCCGTCGATCTCGGTGAGTACGGCATCGACGTCTTCCAGCCGGCCGGCGCCGACCAGGATCGCGCCCAGCGTGGTCAGGGCCCGGGTCTGCATCAGCACTGCGCCCTGTGCGGCGAACGCGTCGGCGGCCTGGCGGACGCGAAGCTCGGCGCTGAGCAGGTCGCCCTCCCGGCGGTGGATCAGGCCGAGGTTGTAGGACACCCGCGCGATGTCGGTCTGCGCGCCCAGCAGTTCGAACAGCGTCAGCGATTCCTCGGCCAGTTCGATCGAGCGACGCATGTCGCGCCGGTCGCCGGCAATCGCGGCCAGGTTGCCCAGCGCCAGGGCCTCCCCGCGAAGGTCCGAGGCATCGCGGAATGCGTCCAGGGCGCGCTGGAACAAGGGTTCGGCGTCGATCAGCCGGCCCGAACGAGCCAGCAGCAGGCCGTGGTTCAGCAGCGCCGCCGCCTCGCCCTGGCGATCGCCGAACTGGCGGAAATGACTGGCGGCCTCGACCAGGCCCTCGATGGCCGGCTCCAGCCGCTGCTGGCGGGCCAGCAGGGTACTGATCCGGACCTGGGCGCGCGCCTTGCGACGCAGATCGGCCAGCCGCTGGAACTCGGCAATGGCGGCCTGGGCCGCTTCGGTGGCCTCGGCCAGCCGGCCGCTGCGCTCGAGCACGTCGGACAGGGTCAGGCGCGCCTCGGCGGCGTCGATCGGCGCCGGAATGGCATCGAAGGCCTCCAGCGCCGTCTCGGCCGAGGCCAGCGCCGGCTCCAGTCGGCCCTGCAGAAAATCGATCCGGGCGGCCAGCAGCACGGCCCGGGCCTGCTGCAGCAGGTTGCCGGACGTATCGTCGACGGCCGCCAGCCGTTCGGCCGCGGTCTCCATGTCGCCGAGGCCGATCAGCGCGCGCACTGCGGCCAGCCGGGCTTCGACCACCAGTCCGGGCGCCGATGCCTCGGCCAGCGGCATGGCGCGCAGCGCGGCCTCGAGCTGCTGCGCATGATCGCCGGCCGCCTCGGCCAGTTCGGCATCGAGCAGGGCCACCCGGGGATCGTCGGGCAGGTTCAGGCGCAGCGAGTCCAGCGCTTCGCGCGCGGCTGCGAGCCGTCCCGCGGCAATCTGGGCCCCGACCAGACGGCGTGACACCTCGGGTTCGGGGAAGAATTCGTTGAGCGCCTGCAGCCGGTCGGCGGCCAGGTCGTGGTCGAAGCCCAGCGTTGCCGCGATCGCCTCGAGGTCGAGCCGATCGCGGCGTGGCCACAGCCGGGTCGCGGCCAGCACGCGCTGGCTGCTGGCCCGCGCGGCCTCGAGATCGCCCCGCTCGGCATGCGCGAGACTGGCCAGGTGTTCCAGCCGAGGGGAATCCGGCGCCTCGGTGCGGGCCTGCGCGATGCGGCGCAGTGCTTCATCGGGTTGCAGTGCGGCCAGTGCGGCCAGCGCATCGAAGTAGCCACGCTGCGCCGCCACGGCGCGCGGCAGTCGGGTGCGCAGGCCGGCGGCATCGGCCGCCGGCGGGCGATCGAAGCCCAGCCGCTGGCGGATCGCGTCGGCCATGCCGATGGTCAGTTCGGCCACGTCCCAGTCGCCGTGGCCTCGCTCCAGGCTGCCGAGAATCTCGCCGCTGCCGGGCCGGCGCAGCTGGGCGACCAGGCGCGCACCGTCGATCCCGGCGCTGAGGTAGCGCCCCTCGACCACGAAGTCGACCCCGTCCAGCGCCGCGTTCGCGCCATCGCCCTGTGGGTCCACGGTCAGCACCCGGAACCCGCCGAGTTCGACCAGCGCGTGACCGAGGTAGGTTTCCAGCGCCGGGGCGAGCCAGTCCAGCGAGGCATCGTCGCTGGCATTGACCATCCCGCGCAGCGCGATCACCGGCGGCTGCTCGGCGTCCGCCGGCGCGTCGACGGCACGCTGGCCTACGAGCAGCAGCCACAGCCCGCCGACGATCAGCAGGGCCAGCAGCGCAGGCCAGGCCCGCGGCAGGACCGACCGCGGCGCGACCTCGGGTTCGGTCGACGGCGGCAGGGGGGCGGGCGCAGGCGTCGGTCGGGAGGCGGCGTCGGGCACGACCGCGCAGTCGGCGATGAACTGGTAGCCCAGCCGTCGGCGCGTGGCGATCAGGCGCGGATCGCTGCTGGAATCGCCCAGCGCCTGACGCAGTTCCTTGATGGTCTGCGCCACCGAGCTGAACGAGGTGGCCTGGTGGCCCCAGACGTCGTCGAGCAGCTGGTCGCGCGAGACCACCGCCGGGGCGCGTTCGAGCAGGCAGACCAGCACCGCGAAGGTCTGCGGCCGCAGCGCGATCGGGCCGTCCGGGCCGGTGACCGATTTTTCGTCGGTGTCGAGTTCGAAGCGATCGAAACGGATCTTCACGCGCTGCGTCCCCTTTGCCGCCGCCGCAGTCCAATCCTCCGGTGGCGGATGCAAGTCCTTATTTTCACGCTAATTTCAAGCTAGTTTCAAGCATGTCGGTCGGCCTCGTTGCATCGTGGATCCGCCATACGAGCGTCACCGGGAAGCCGCGGGCGTTCGGTTGCGAGAGTGCCATCAAACGAGGAGCTTGTCATGTCCGGAGCGTACACGAGCGCATCGTATCCAGCGTCAGCACTGCCCGACGGAAGGTCCCGCCGGGCGGTCGGGCTCGGTCTGCTGATGCTGGGCACCGTGGTGCTGGCCGCGACCCTTCGACCCCATTGGAGCGAGCGCGACTTTCGCTACAGCGAGCCGGTCCGGGCCCAGGTCGTGATGCTCGACCGCGACCCGGCGGTGCTCGGCTTTCGCTACATCCACCGCGGTCGGTTGTATGCCGGTGACCGCTTCGCGATCGGTGCCGGTTCGGGTGCGGCCGGACTGAATCACCGCCACGGCGACTGGATCACCGTGAAGATCGATCCGCGTCACCCCGAACGTTCCGTGGCCCGCCCCGGCCTGTCGCCGCGGGATCGAATCGGCATCGTCGCCGCCGTCGCGCTGTTCGGTGCCGCCGCGCTGCTGTTCCTGCTCCCTGGTTCGCTGCATCCAACGAGGAAACCCGCATGATCCGCTGTCCATCGCTGCTCGATCGCTTGTTCCCGGCACTGGCCCTGACCCTGCTGCTGGCCGCCAGTCCGCGCCTTGTCGCCCAGACCCTGGACGACGGCTTCGACCCCCGGGTCGCCGGCGGCGAGGTCCGCGCCATGACCGCCGGGCCGAACGGCTCGCTGTTCATCGCCGGCAGCTTTTCCAGCGTCGGCGGGCTTGCGCGCGGCAAGGTCGCGTTGATCGAGAACGACGGCGAGCAGCGGCCGATCCTGATGCCCGACGTGCAGAACGGTCGGGTCAACGCAGCGGTCACCGACGCCAACGGCCGCTTCCTGATCGGTGGAAGTTTCACCAGCATCAACGGCCTGACCCGGACGCGGCTGGCGCGCATCGACGTGGTCGGCAACCTGGCTGCGGCGCTGCCGGCGCCCAGCGATACGGTGCACGCCCTGGCGCTCGATCCGGCGACCGGCAAGGTCTACATCGGCGGTGCCTTCGCCGGGGTCAGCGGCATGGGCTTTTCGCGAGTGGCCCGCCTGAACGCCAACGGCACGGTCGATAGCAGCTTCAATCCGCCGTTGTTCACCGGCGAGGTGCTGGCGCTGGCGGTGCAGCCCGACGGCCGGCTGCTGATCGGCGGCACGGTGCAGCTCGACGGAAGCTTCGGCGCCCGCGGGCTGTACCGGCTGCTGCCCGACGGCAGCCTCGACCCGGACTTCAGCAATGCCGGTGCGGTCGGCGGCGGCGACGCGGTGCGCGCGATCGCGGTCCAGCCCGACGGCCGCATCCTGATCGGTGGCGACTTCAGCGGCGGACTGCGCCGCTACTTCGCCGACGGCACGCGCGATTTCGATTACGGCGCACCGAATTTCAACGACACCGTGCACCACATCGCACTGCAGCCCGACGGCCGGGTCATCGTCGGCGGCGATTTCACAAACGTTTCGCTGCGCAACCGCATCGTCCGGCTGCTGCCGGGTGGCTCGGTGGACGGCGACTTCGGCGGCTTGCTGAACCCGTCGTCGACGGTGCGTGCCGCGCACGTCCAGGACGACGGGTCGATCGTCGTGGCGGGGGCCTTCGTCAACTTCAACGGCACCATCTCGCGCCCGCGCATCGCCCGGCTCACGCCGCGCGGAGTGGTCGAGCGCAGTCTCGGGACGGGCGGGGGCCTGAGTACCAACTCACTGCGTAACGACATGGGCTGGAGCGTTGCGTTCGATGCCGATGACACGGTACTGGTCGGCGGCGACTTCGGCACCGCCATCCAGACCGGACAGAGCAACTGGCACCTCAGCCGCCTGCGCGAGGACGGCAACCTGGTCGGAAGTTTCTCGCCGATCTTTCCGGCCGCCTGGGGCACTCGACGGATCGAGGTCCATCCCGATCGGTCGATCCGCTTGTCCAGTGGCGGCGACTGGACCGATGTCAACGGGGTCCAGGTGCCCGCCGGTGATGCATGGATGAACCCGGACGGGTCCGTGCTTGCGAACGGCCCGTCGGTCGAGGGCCTGCCGTACGCGAGTCGGCTGCTGACCTTCACCCCGATCGGCGATCCGGACGATCGGCGCTTTCTGCTCGAGCGGACGCTGCCGGGCGGCGGGATCGATACCTCGTTCGTTCCGACCGAGATCCGCCTCGATCCGGACCTGTTCGACGCCTATTCGGCGTCGAATTCCGAAGACGGACCGAACCTGGCCGCGCGGCTCGACCACCGGCAGCGGATCCTGCTGTACGGAAAGATCGGCTGGGTCGACGGCGTGCGTCGCGCGCAGCTGGCGCGGCTGTATCCGGACGGTGGCCTCGACCAGCGCTTCGATGCCCGGATCGAACGTCAGGCCGACATGAACGGCCACCCCAGTATTCGGGTCTGGGGCACCAAGGGCGTCGGCAGTGCGCCCGGCCGGGTCTTTGCGCTTGGCGCCATCCGCAGGCAGATCGACGGCGAGGAACGCGCGTTCAGCGGCCTGCTGGTGTTCGACGACCAGGGCGAGATCCTGAACGACACGGTCCGTCCCGCCGACCAATCCGTGTTCTATGCGCCGAAGCTGACGACGCTGCTGCCGCGCGCCGACGGCAAGCATTATGTGTTTCAGCACGGCGAGATCGGCCTGATCGACGAGAACGGTGCCGATGTCCCCGGCTTCGGCCCCTCGCCCTTCGTCACGGCCGAGTTCGAAATCTGCGACACACCGGGTTCGCCCGACCCCTGCGAGTTCAGCTACACCGAATTCCGGCCCAGCCTGATCGAGGACGCGCTGATCCAGCCGGATGGCCGGCTGCTGCTGGCCGGTCGCATGTGGCTGGACGAAACCCAGGGCTCGCTGTTCAACCGGCTGTCGGTACCCGGTGCGGTCGAACAGGAAGTGAGCTGGGATCCGGTCAGCCAGCAGGTTCGCTGGCGACTCGGCGGCTCCGCGCCGGCCGTGAACTGGCCGCCGCGCGTCCAGGTGGCGCCGCTGTGCTGTTCGGATGCGTTCTTCGAGGAGCCGGTCGGCGGCGGCGAGATGCGCCGCGACGGCAGCGACTGGGTGCTGGACGGCTTCGAGGGCCTGGCCGGGACCTTCTACCTGCGCATCGAGGCCTGGAGCCGGAGCAAGCAGCGCGCGTTCTCGACCTTCTACTCGCCGATCCACAGCTTCATCGGTCCCGACCTGCCGCCGGTGCAGTCCGACCTGGCGCTGCGCTTCGATGCACCGCAGGCGGCGGCCAATGTCGGCGATACCGTGCTGTATGACCTGTTCGCCTTCAATTTCGGCCCCGACGATACCGACGCTGTGGCGCAGGTGCCGATTCCCACCGGGTTCGAGTACCTGTCCCATACCGAAAGCGACGGCAGCTGGGACCCGCAGACCGGCGAGTGGACGCTGCAGCGCCTGGGCAGCGCGCCGGCCACGCTGTCGCTGGCCATGCGCGTGCGCGGCGAAGGCGAACACCGGGCCACCGCGACGATCGTCGGCAACGAGTTCGATCCCGACCCCGGCAACAACGTCGCCGAACAGGCCTTCGACATCTCGCTGATCGAGTCCGACCTCGGTCTGGTCCTGGTCAACGACAATCCCGAGGCCGTGCCCGGCAGCTCGCTGTTCTTCTCCGTCGCGCTGCGCAACGATGGTCCGGAGTCAGCGGATAACGCCGTGGTCCAGCTGCCGGTGCCAAGCGGCTACCAGCTCGGCCAGCTGTTCCCGCCCACTCAGGGAAGCTACAGCCCGGTCACCGGCCAGTGGCAGGTCGGCCGGCTGCCTTCCGGCGAGGCGGCTGCGCTGGACTTCGAGGCCACGGTGCGGCCGTCCGGTGAGTACACCGTTTCCGGATCGGCGCGCTCCGACAGTCTCGACCCCGACGACAGCAACAACGTCGCCACCTCCGCACTGAACGGATTCGCCGACCTGGAACTCGCGGTCCTGTCGTTCCCGTCCGAGGTGCGGGTCGGCGAGCTGGTCGAAGTCCGACTTCGGGCGCTCAACCGCGGCCCGTTCCCGATCACCGACGCCGCGGTGCGGCTGACCTTTCCGCCGGAGTTGCAGATCCAGCCCGACGGCCAGGTCCAGATCGGTGGGAACGGGCTGAGCGGGCTGTGGTCGCCGCCGACGCTGATCCCGCAGGGCCCCGAGGCCGGTGCCGAACTGCTGCTGGTGTTCCTGGCGACGCAGGCCGGCACCGGGACCATCACGGCCGATGCCGACCACTCGCGCCACGAGCTCGATCCGGCCGACAACCTGGTGGACTTCGCCATCGACGTCATCGATCCGCGCGCAGAGCTTTCGATCGTCGAGTTGAGCGCTGACCCGCAGGGCGCGGCCAACGGCGAGCCGGTGACCTTCCGCATGACCGTCACCAACAACGGACCGGATACTGCCACCGGCACCTGGGCCCGCCTGCCGCTGCCGGATGGCTGGACCTCGGCCGGCCACGTGGCGCCGCCCGGCACGACCTGGGACGCGGCGACCGGCGCCTGGAACATCGGCACGCTGGCCGCGGTCGGCGACAGTTCCAGCGGCTTTCCGGACACACTGGAGCTGCAGGTGACCGGGCTGGTCAATGCCGGCGGCGGCCAGGAGGTCACCGCCGAGCTCGGCAGCGATGCGCGCGATACCGATCCCGGCGACAACACCGCAACCCTGGTCTACCGGCCCGGCGGCCCCCAGTCCGATCTGGCGATTTCGGTCAGCGTCGACGAGCCGGCGCCGGACGTCGGTGAGCGGGTGACCTTCACTCTGACCGTCGACAACCTCGGTCCGGCAGCCGCCGACAACCTCAGCGTGCAGCTGGAACTGGGCGACGGCTTGAGCTACGTCGGTCACAGCGCGCCGCCGCCGGGCGGCTATCTGCCGCCGCTGGAGAACTGGACCCTCGGCGACCTTTCGGCGCCGGGGGGCGGTGCCGACTCGGTGTCCATGACGCTGACGGTCGAAGTGCTGGCCGAGTTCGAGCCGCGCCTGCAGGGCCAGATCGTCATGCAGCAGTTCGACCCGGATCGAAGCAACAACGCCTTCGACGTCACGCTGGGCGAGATCGAGCCGGAATCCGACCTGGCCCTCGTGCTGTCCGCAACGCCGGCCACGGCCCCGGTGGGCGAGACGGTCACCCTGTCGGTGGAAGTGGCCAATCTCGGCCCCGATGCCGCCGAGGGCGCCGAGGTGCTGCTCGAGCTGCCGCCGGGCTTGAGCTATGTTTCGCACGAGGCGCCGCCCGGCACCGGGTTCCTGTTCGCTTCCGGCAGCTCCACCGGCAGCTGGACCATCGGCGCGCTGGCCGGGCCCGGCGGGGCCGGCGGCAACAGCCGGCTGCTCGAGGTGCTGGTCGAGGTCCAGCCCATCGGGCCCTACCAGGCCCAGGCGACCGTTGGCGCCGACACCGCCGACCCCCAGCCGGCCAACGATGCCGACAGTGTCACGATCACGCCGATCCCGGTCAGCGCGGAGGCCGATCTTGCGGCGGCGCTGGCGGCCGATGCCGATCCGGTCGAGATCGGCGAGACGGTCACGTTGACGGTAACTGCATCGAACGTCGGCCCCGACACGGCCAGCGGCGTGGCCGTTGCCGTGGCGTTGCCGAACGGTCTCCAGTACGTCTCGCACAGCGCCCCGGCCGGCACGGCCTGGTCGCCCACCTCGGGCACCTGGACCGTCGGCGCCCTGGCCTCCGGCGGCAGCGAGGCGCTGCAGATCGTCGTCCGGGTCCAGCCCTCGGGCTTCTTCGAGGTCGGGGCGACCATCTCCGGCGCCGTCGACGATCCCGAACCCGGCAACGATGTGGCTTCGTTGTCGGTGACGCCGCTGCCGCCGGCCGAGGCCATCTTCTTCGACGGCTTCGAGCCGGGCACGCCGGTGTTCCCGTGAGCCTGCGGCGCGAGGATCGGCGGCCCGGCGGGTCGGCACGGGGGGGGCGGATGGTGGTGCTGATCGGTCTGCTGCTGACCGGCGGGGCGGCCGCACAATCCGATCCGGCCGGCTTCGCCAACGTCATCGATGTGCCGCCCGCAGTCATCGGCTTCGGTGAGACCCTGGCCGACGACACCCAGCTCAATGTGCTGCCGGCCGGCGAAGTCGGCGCACTGCTGACCGTCGGCCAGCTCTACCTCCCGGGACGCAACGTCGAGATCAATCTGCTCGGCGGCACCATTCTCGACGGGCTGCAGGTGCTTGGCCAGGCCGTGATCAACGTCGACGACGGCACGCTGGTCGATGTGCAAGCGGACAGTGGCGTCGAGATCCACCTGCGCGGCGGGACGATCGGGGCCCTGTCGGCGATCTCCGGGTTCGAGGCTCCGACCGTGATGACCATGACCGGCGGCATTCTCGGTGCCTTCTTCGACATCGATGCCGGGGCGCGGCTGGACTACGCCGGCGGTGACATCGACGAGCGGCTGGAGGTGTTCGCCGGCGGCACCCTGAACATCATCGGCAACGATTTCGAACTCGACGGCGCGCCCCTCGACGGCCTGGCCGTCGGCGTTCCGGTGGAGATCAGCCAGCGCGGCGGGGCACTGCTCGAGGGGCGGCTGGCCAACGGCGAGGGGTTTGCGTTCGTTCTGGACGAGGTGCCGGACGACGAGTTGAACGATGTGTTCTATCCGGGCGCGACGGTCACGGTCACCCTGCAGCCGGCCGAGGTTCTGTTCCGTGACGGCTTCGAGCCGGGTGCCAGTTCGTGACGCGATCGCTCGGGAGTCCCCAGCTGCAAGGCTTTCAAGATAATTTCAAGCTCCCATCAAGCAGCGCACGGCCCGGCCGAACAGGATGCAGGCCTCAGCAACCGACCGGGCCGTTGACGATGCGATCGATTCCAGCCAGTTCCCGCCGCCGTTGTCCGGCGACCGCCGCGCGCGTCGTGGTCGCTGCGACCTTGTTGTTAGTGCTGCTGCTCGCCGGGGCGGCGCAGGCCACGGTGGTGCCGATCGAGCCCGACCTGGAAGTCCAGGGCAGCATCGCCGCCGGTGAGGAGCGAGTCCATGCGCTGACCGGCCTTGCCCCCGGCCAGCGCGTCTACCTGGCGCGCACCGGCGGCACCAACGTCAACCAGATGAGCTGGTCGCTGGAAGATCGCTTCGGTCGGATCATCGCGCAGGACTCCGCCGGCCTCGGCGACCTCGGCCCGGTCGCGCTGATGGGCGGCGACTACACCATCACCGTGCGCGGCCGCACCACCGCTGCCAGCGGCAGCTTCGGCTTCATCCTGCACACGGTCGAAGACAGCGCCGGCACGCTGCTGCTCGACCAGCTCGCCGCGCCCACTCTGGGCGGGGTCGGCGCCACCCACCGCTTCACCCTCGATCTGCCCGCGGCGCAGTCAGTGCGGCTGCTGTTCGGCGGTCCGGCGTCGGCCAGTCAGCTCAGCTATCGCCTGATCGACGCGGCCGGCAATCTGCGGGTCGACTGGTCGAGTTCGGCACCGGCGGCCAGCGAGCGCATCGGCCTGCCGGCCGGGCCGAACCGGATCGAGGTGCGGGGGCGAAACCAGTACGCCGGGGCGTTTTCGCTGCGGGTTCGGCCGCAGATCGAGCCCGTCCCGACGGCGCTGGCACTCGATACCCCGGCGCCGTATGCCAGCGCGGATGTGTCCGAGTCGGTCGCCTGGTCCTTGGCCCTGGCCGCACCGACCCGGATCTATCCCGCCTTCCAGTTCAGTCATGTCGGCAGCGCGGCGCAGTGGCGCCTGGTGCGCGACGACGGCCAGGTGGTGGTGGACTGGGGCACGAGCCTGGCCGCACTGGCCGAGCCCCTGGACCTGGGTGCCGGCGACTACGTGCTTTCGCTGCGAAGCCGTGCGGCGACCGCGGTCAGCGGCACGCTGACCGTTCACGAGGTCATCGACGGCGAAACCTCGCTGACGCCGGGATCGGTCGCGACCGCCTTCATCGACACGCCCGGGCGGGAGCAGCGCTTCCAGCTCGTCGGTGTGCCGGCCGGGATGTACCTGCTCGACCAGCGCGACACCGACAATCGCACCGGTCTGGGCTGGCGTCTGGACGATGCCCTCGGTCGGACCGTGCTGGCCCGCAGCGGCACGGTCGACGACGTCGAAGCGATCGCCCTGCAGGGCGGCGACTACACGCTGACCGTCGACGGCAACGATGCGGCAACCGGCTTCGTCGATTTCGCCCTGAGCGCGCTGACCGTGGCCGATCTTCCGGCCAGCCCGGGGACCGTCATCGACGACGCGATCCTCGCGCCCGGCGAAATCCGCCGCTACGCCTTCAGCGCGCCGACCGGCCTGCAGCTGGCCATCGCGCTGGAGGCCAGTTCCAACGCCGCCGGCCTGAACTACATCCTGCACGACGCGGCCGGGCGCGAAATCATCGCCCGCACCAGCGCGCTGCCGGCGCTGACCGAGCGCCGCCTCGCCGGCGGTGATTACCGGCTCACGGTGCTGGGCGAGGGCGGCGAGACCGGCAGCTTCCGCCTGGCGCTCGACGATCCGGGCAACAGCGGCTTCGTGCCGAGCGGCACGCCGCTGGGGCTGGACACGCCGACCAACGCCACCATCACCAGCGCCGCGCCGCAGCAATGGCAGCTGAGCCTGGCCGCGACCGAGCGGGTCTATTTCGAGCTGCTGCAGGGCGCATCGAACCTGCGCTGGACGCTGCTCGATGCGGGCGGTGAGGCCGTGTTCGGCAATGCCCGCGCCGCGTTTGCCGGCACCGATGATCGCGGGCCCTTCGTCCTGGCGGCCGGCGACTACACGCTGGAATTCGAGCTGACCGGCGGCGGTCCGGCCGACTACGCCTTCCGCGCCGTCGATGCGCCGGTGCGCGAGACCGTGATCGACCTCGATCTGGACATCGACAGCGCACCGACCGTGCCGGGCTTCCGCAATGAATACGTGCTCGATGTTCCGGCCGACGGGCCGTTCCACTTCGAAGTGCTCGAGGGCGTCTCGTCGCTGCGCTGGCGACTGGTCGATGACGCCGGGCGGGCGGTGTTCGGCCCTGCTCGGGCGTGGGTCAGCGACGACAGCGTCGGGCCGTTCGCGCTCCGCGCCGGCCAGTACCGGCTGATCTTCGAGGCGACGACGGGCGCCGCGCCGGCCTACCGGTTCCGAGCGCACAGCGTGAGCGATTTCGCCGCCAGCCTGTCGCTGGGCGCGGCGCCGCTGCCGGTGGCCGGCAGCATGGCGATGCCAGGCCAGCGCCACCAGTACGAGCTGACCCTGGAGCCGGGTGTGGAGCGTCTCTACATTCAGGTCCAGTCCGGCAACAACGCGCTGCGCTATTCGCTGCTGGACGCGGCCGGCCGCCGGCTGTTCGATCGCCGACGGCTGTCGTTCGTCCTCAGCGACGACATCGGCCCCTTGATCGTCGAGCCGGGCGAGTACCGGCTGATGATCGAGATGGCCTCACCGACGACCGCCGGCTACGCGCTCACCCTGCACGCGCCCGAGCCTGCGTCCACAGAGGCCACGGCGCTGGATCAGCTCGAAAGCTGGACGCCCGCCGGGCCCGGTGACGAGCGACGTTTTCTGTTCGATGTCGGACCGGCCGGATCCCGGGCGTTCTTCGATCCGCGCAGCAGCGGTCAGAACGTGTTCGCCACGCTGACCCATCGGCCGTCGGGCTGGACGCCGTTTGCCGACGTCCACCTGCAGCTGCTGGCCAGCGCCGTTCGCGGGCCGTTCGACCTGCCGGAGGGCGAGTACGAGCTTCGGCTGCGCGCCCTGCCGTCGGCCGGCGCGCCGTCGTGGCAGCTGAGCCGCGTGGTCGACCCGCCGGCCGTCGCGATCGGCGTCAACGAGGTGATCGTGGCCGAGTTCCCGATGCCGGGTGCGCAGCTGAGCTACAGCTTCGTGCCCGAACAGGACGGTCAGGCGCTGATCTTCGACCTGATGTCGGCCGCCGCAGGCAATCGCTGGGAGTTGCTCGACCCGGTCGGAACGCCGGTCTTCGGTCCGGCCAATGCGGCCGACTTCGCCAGCCACGACCAGGGCCCGCTGGCGCTGGCCGACGGAAGCTACACCCTGAACTTCTTCAATCCGGCCAACCAGGAGCGCGACTGGCTGTTCCGGGTCGGCTCGGCCGGCGGCGTGATCACGGTGCCCGAAGGCTGTGCGGCCTGCAGCGCGCTGGACCTGGTGTTCACCTTCGATACCTCGGTGTCGATGGACCCGGTCAACCAGGCGATGTGCGACCTGGCCGCCGACCTGGTCCAGGCGCTGGCCGACGACGGCATTCCGGTCAATGCCAACTACTGGGGCATTACCGAGAACGGCACGGCCAGCTGCCTCAGCGGCAACGTGCTCGAACAACTCGGCGGATCGGTGCCGGGCCTGCCGTCGGGGCCACCGCCGCCGTGGATGGCCGATCTCGAGAACTGCGCCGGCTTCCCCGAACTGCCGACCGAGAACTGGGGGCCGGCCGCGGCGATCGTTGCCGAGCGCTACCCGTGGCAGTCCGATGCGGTGCGGCTGCTGGTGCCGGTGGCCGACGAGGGGCCGTACTGCGGCGATCCGGTCGACGAGTTCGACATCGATTCGGTCTATTTCGCCCGCCAGGTCGCGGCAGGGAACGACGTCGTGGTTTCGCCGCTGCTGCCCGACATCGCGCCCGATCCGGTGCGCGCCATGGCCGGCCTGATCACGGTCGGCACCGGCGGTGTCTCGACCGTGGCCGATTTCGATGTCGACGACATCCTGCCGGTCGCGCGCGGCATCGCGGTCGCCGCCTGCGGCACCCAGCAGGCCGTGGCCGTGCCGCAGTTCTCGGAACTCTCGCCGCTGCCCGGCAGCCTGCTGCCGGCCGGACAGCCGGTGGTGATCAGCGGCCGGGTCGCACCGGTCAACGCGCTGCGCCCGGTGCTGTCGGTCGAAATCAACGGTCAGCCGGCGGCAGTGCTCGACAGCAGCGGCTCCTTCTTCGCCACGGTCGAACTGCAGCCCGGACCCAACCAGGTCACGATCGCCGCGGTCGAAGGCTGCGGCCCGACGGTGCTGGAGATCGAACTGTTCGGCGCCGGCGCTCCGGACGATCCCTGGGCCGACATCGCCGAGATCACCGACCTGCTCGAACCGGAGTTTTCCGCGACCACCTGGGACCGGACCAACGATCGTCTGCTGGTCGAGGTTTCGGTCCTGAACCCGGGCGCACCGCTGCGCGGCCCGCTGCTGATGGCGGTCGGCACCGATCTGGATCCAGGCGTGCGCTTGCTTGCCGCCGACGGCGTGACGCCCAATGGCGAGGCCTATGTCACCGTGCTGGCCGATGGCGAGCTGCTGGATGCCGGCGCCCGCACCGCGCCGCGCGAACTGGCCTTCGCCAACCCCGGCCGGGCCGCGATCGACTTCCAGCCGCGCTGGCTGCTGCCGGCCAATCAGCCGCCGCACTTCACCTCGATTCCGACCACCTCGGCCCGGGTCGGCCAGGCCTGGTCGTACCCGGTCGAGGCGCTTGACGGCAACGGCGATGCGGTCACCCTGAGCCTGCTGACCGCGCCGCCCGGGATGAGCATCGATGCGGGCCGGGTCGAATGGACCCCGAGTGCGGCTGGCACCCACGACGTGGTGCTGCGCGCCTCCGACGGTCGCGGCGGCAGTGCACGTCAGAGCTTCGTCGTGGCCGTCGGCGAGGCCGGCTTCAACGCGCCGCCGGTGTTCACCACCACGCCGGTGGTCCAGGTGCCGACCGGCGCGGACTATGTCTACGCGGCCGCGGCGCTGGATCCCGATGGCGATGCGCTGGGCTACAGCCTGATCGCAGCGCCGGCCGGCATGAACGTCGATGCGCTGTCGGGCAGCATCACCTGGGCGCCGGCGATGGCCGGCCAGCACACGGTGATCCTCCAGGCCGAAGACCCGTCCGGCGCGATCGCGACCCAGAGCTACACCCTGTTCGTCGGCGAGCCGGCGTCGCGGCCGCCGGGCCCGAGCTTCGCCAGTACGCCGGTGACCGTGGCCGCGGCCGACGTGCTGTACCGCTACCGGCCCGAATTCGCCGGGGCGCCGACGCCGACACTCGCGCTGACCCTGGTCGACGGCCCGGCCGGCATGAGCCTGGCGCCCGACGGCGCGACGCTGGAGTGGCTGCCGACGGCGGCCGATCTCGGCCCGCATCCGGTCGAGCTACTGGCCACCGATGGCGACGGCCAGCAGGCGCGGCAGCGCTATGTGCTCAACGTGCTCGCCGAGCTGCCGAATCAGCCGCCGTACTTCGTCACCAGCGCGCCGCTTGCGGCGGTCGCCGGGCAGCCCTGGAACTATGCCGCCGAGGCCATCGATCCGGAATTCCAGGGCCTTGCGTATCGACTGGAGCAGGCACCGCCGACGATGCAGCTCGATGCCGCGACCGGCGAACTTGCCTGGACGCCGGATGCCGGCAGCGCGGCGTTCGAGCCGGTCCGGCTGGTCGCCGAGGACCCAGCCGGTGCGGTGGCCGTACAACAGTTCGAGATTGCGGTCCGACCCGGCAATGCCGCGCCGGTGCTGACCGGCGCGCCGCCGACCTCGGTGCTGGCGGGGCGCACGCTGACCCACCTGTTCATCGGCCAGGACGCCGACGGCGATCGGCTGCACTTCGAGCTGATCGACGCGCCGCCCGGCATGCGCATCGATCCCGAGGCCGGCTGGCTGTCCTGGTCCACGCTGGGCATGGCCCCGGGTAGCTACGACTACCAGGTGCGATTGTCCGACGACTGGGGCGGTAGCGACCAGCAGGGCTTCAGCGTGGCGGTGGTCGAGGATCTCGAGGATCCGGCCTTGGGTCTGCGGATCGGGCGCGAGCCGGCCTGCCTGAACGAAGCGGTGCCGATCTGCGTCGAGGCCGGCGACAACGTCGGCATCGCGTCGGTGAGCCTGGCGATCGACGGTGTGCCGCAGAGCCTCGACTCCGGCTGCGCCCTGTGGACCGCCGAGGCCCTCGGGACGGTGCAGCTGGCTGCCGCGGCGACCGACCTGGCCGGGCGCACGGCCAGCCTGCAGCAGCCGCTGCAGGCAGTGGACTGCAATGACGACCAGCGGCCGGTGGTGAGCCTGGTCTCGCCGGCGCCCGAATCGCTGCTGCTGGAGCCGACGCCGCTGGTGGCCAGCATCGATGACAACGCCCCGCCCGCGCTGAGCTGGACCGTGACCCTGCGCGCCGGCCAGGACGGTGAGCCGGTCGAGATCGGCGCCGGTACAGGGGCGATCGACGAAGATCAGATCGCGCTGATCGACCCGACGCGGCTGCCCGAGGGCGAGTACTGGGTCTCGATCCTCGCCAGCGACGGCGCGCAGACCGGCGGGATCGAATATCGGGTGCTGGTCGGCAAGGGCTACAAGCCGGGTCGGCTGCGCTTCGCAACCGCCGACCTGACGCTGGATCTCGGCGGCCTGCCGCTGTCGCTGGGGCGCACCTACGACAGCCTGGATACCGCCTGGCGCGCAGGCGCCCGGCAGGACTTCGGTCCCGGCTGGCGGCTGGATCTCTCGGCCAGCGTGCGCGATTCGGCGCGTGACGCCGATCCCGCCTCGCCGTCGGCTATCTTCCAGGCCGAGGCCTTCAGCGACGACACCCGGGTCTACGTGATCAAGCCCGACGGCGAGCGCGTCGGCTTCCGCTTTGCGCCCAGGCCGCGCGGTTTCCCGGGCCTGTTCCAGTTCGACGTGGCGTTCGAACCCGATCCCGGCGTGACCGACACGCTGCGGGCGGTCGACGGGCCCTCGATCGTCTGGGCACTCGGCGCCGGTTACGGTGACTGGATCATCCCCTACAACCCGACGATCTACGAGCTGGAAACCGAGGACCGGGTGGTCTACGTGATCAGCGAGACCGAGGGACTGGTGCAGGTCCGCGATGCGCTCGGCGGTGTGCTGGACATCAGCGCCGACGGCGTGGTCAGTTCGCGCGGCCTGACGGTCGATTTCGTACGCGACGACCGGGATCGGATCGTCGAGATCCGGGTGCCGGCGGCAGCGCCAGGCGATCCGCCCGGCCGGGTCCTGTACGACTACGACGGCATCGGCAACCTGGTCGGCGTGACCGACCTGGCCGGCGGCGTGTCGAGTTTCGAGTACGGCGATCCCGACTATCCGCATCACGTCACGGCGCTGTTCGATCAGCTCGGCCAGCCGCTGTCCAGCCAGGTCTACGACGATCAGGGCCGGCTGGCGGCCCTGTGTCCGCCCGACGGCCATACCGGCACACTGGAAGGCTGCACCGAATTCAGTTTCGACGTGAGCGGTGGGGTCGAGACCGTGTTCGACGCCCGGGGCTTCCGCAGCGATCTGTTCTACCGCGCCGACGGCCTGCTCAGCGCTCGTCGGGACTGGCTGGACGCCAGCCAGTGGCTGGAGCAGCAGTGGGTCTACGACGACCGGGGTCGGGAGATCGAATTCATCGACGCGGCCGGTGGCCGGACCCGGACCGAATACGATGAGCAGGGCAATCGCACCGCGCGGATCCTGCCCGGCGGCCAGCGCTTCGAGTGGCGCTACGAGAGCTGCCGGAATCAGTGGGTGGAGTCGGTCGATCCGCAGGGCAACCGCTGGCAGCGGGCGTTCGATGCGGCCTGCCGACTGCGGTTCCGCACCGATCCGCTGGGCGGTGTGACCGAGTTCCAGTACGACCCCGACAGCGGTCTGCGAAGCGCGGTGATCGATCCGACCGGCCAGGTCTGGAGCTTCACCCATGCGCCGCTGGGCGGCATCGCGAGCGTGACCGACCCGCGCGGGGGCATCCGCAGTCACCAGTACGATGAGCTGGGGCGCCGGATCGTCAGCGTCGCCCGGGACGGGCAGCAGATCCAGCGCAGCTTCGACGAGGGTGGCCAGCTGCGCGCCGAGACCTGGGTCGGGCAGGGCGTGACCCGGACCTGGGATTACAACGCGCGCGGCGCCAACACGCGCGAAAGCGGCCCGGCCGGTGTGCTGGCAACCGAGTACTGGCCGACGGGCCGGATTCGCCGGATCGACTTCGACAGCGCCGACGGACCCGATTGGTGGGTCGAGTACGACTACGACGGGAACGGCAATATCGTCGCGGTTCGCGACTCCACCGCCGCCGAGGTGGTCTACGAGTACGACGGCCTGGACCGCATGATCGCCGTCGCGGAAAGCGGCCCCGGTGTGCTGCCCAAGCGCGTCGAGCTCGACTACAACCCGGCCGGGCTGGTCGTCGAAATCCGTCGATTCGGCGATCTCGCCGGCAGTCAGCCCGGGCCGGTCACCGAAGTGGCCTATCGCTGTCCCAGCTGCGCCGGTGAACTGCAGCGCATCACCCATCGCCGCCCGGACACCAGCGTGATCGAGGAACTGCTTTACAGCCGGGATGAAAGCGGTCAGATCACGCAGATCACCAATGGAGCAGGTGTCTCCGAGTTCGTCTACGACGGTCGCGGCTGGCTGGCCGAGTGGTCGCTGCCGCCGCTGCCGGGCCTGGTCAGCGGCAGTTCGAGCTACGACGGCATGGGCAACTGGCGTTCCCGGCCGGGTCAGCCGGGCCCGGTCGAGTTGTCCATGGACACCGGCGAGGGCGGGCACCTGCTGCTCGATGACGGGCAGCGGATCTACAGCTACAGTGCGCGCGGCAGCCTGATCAGCCGCAGCGACACGACCAGCGGCGAGACCTTGACGCTGGCCTACGATGCACTGGACCGGCCGGTTTCGGTGCAGCTGGCCGACGACCAGGGTAGCGTGGTAGCGACGGCAGAGTATCGCTACACGCCGGGCGGCGCGCGGGTCACGGCCGAGGTCGAAGGCGTGCGTCGGCACTTCATCCACGACGGCCAGAACGTGATCGCGGCACTCGACGACAGCGGCCAGCCGGTCTGGCGACGCCTGCACGGGCGCGCGGTGGACCGGCCGTTCGCGGTCGACGACGGTCAGCAGGTCCGCTGGCTGCTCAGCGACCACAACGGCACCGTTCACACGGTGGTCGACACGGCCGGTCAGCGCCTGGCGGAGTTCGCCTACACGCCGTTCGGTCGCCAGGTCGCCGGCCCGCCGCCGGGCCTCGACGACGCGGTTCGCTACACCGGGCGCGAGTTCGATGTGCCCGGCGGGCTGGCCTACTACCGGGCCCGGCTCTACGACCCCGCCATCGCACGCTTCGTGTCCGAGGATCCGCTGGAGCCCTGGCACTACCGCTACGCCGAGAACAGCCCGCTGCGCTTCAGCGATCCGTCCGGCGAAAGCGTGTTCTTCGAGTTCCTCGGTCTGAGCTGCACCTTGAATGCGACCTTCAGCTTTGCCAGTACCGGCGGGAAGTTCATCACCGAGACCCTGACCCAGGCCAACGACGGGCTGTTCGGCATCCCCGGCGACATCGAGAAGATCTTCAAGATCATCACCGACGCCTCGAGGATCAAGAACAACCTGCCCTGCGGGTTCGGGGATTTTCTCTGATGCGAGGAGACCAGCACATGTGCACGGAAAACGGCTCGCCGGTCCGCGGCAGTGCCCGGCCGGTGGTGTTCGGGCTGCTGCTGCTCGGCAGCGCCCACGCGGCCGACTTCGCGATCGTCGATCAGCCGCTGCCCAACGGCGATTTCGGCAACGGGCTTGCGGGCTGGACGGTCGAGGTCTCGCCGGAGTCGAGCGTGCCGGCCGGTGAGGTGCAGGTTGTCGGCGGCGCGGCCCGGATCGTCAAGGGCGGGGCCTTCCATGCGGGCCTGAGCCAGGGCTTCGCCGCGCCCGCCGGCCTGGTCGCACTGCGGCTGCGGATCACCCAGCTGCCGCAGTTCGCCTCCACCGGCGGCTTCATCCCCGAGGCCTTCGACGTCCACGTGACCGGCGCCAACGGCTTCAGCAGGGCGGCCAGCTTCCGCGCCGGTGCGAGCGCGACCGCCAACGCCACCGCCGTGCCGGCCGGCTTCAATCTCGGCAGCGGCGTGAGCCTGTCGGGCGGGTCGCTGCGCATTCCGCTGGTCGGGATCGAGGAGGGCGAGTGGCTGGAGCTCTCGGCCTCCCTGGTCGGTGCTTCGGCCGACACGATGGCCTTCGTCGCGATCGACGACGTGGTGCTGGAAGTGCAGGTCAAGCAACCGCCACCCGACCCACCCGGCCCGCTGAACGCCGATGCCTGCGAGCTGTTCCGCGGCGGCTTCGAAGCGCGCCGGGGGGTCGGCACGATTCCTCGCTGTGCATTGGGGCAGATCGGCGATACGGGCATCACGGCCTGCGCCGGCAGCGTCGATGGCGCCTGCGAGGTGGCCGCCCTGCCGGGACAGGACGCCGAGTCCGGCCGCGACGCGGAAGCGGTCGCGGGCATTCTCGAGAAGCTGGACTCCGGTCCGGCGGGCTTCGACTTCACCAGGATCGGCCCGGACGGCGAGATCCTGCCGGCCTCGGCGACGGAATGGACCTGCGTCGCCGACAACCACAGTGGCCTGATGTGGGAAGTCCACGTCGACGACCCGGCCGACCCGCGCCATTTCGCCCACAGCTGGAGCTGGCTGCAGACCGACGGCCAGACCGACGGCGGGCTGGCCGGTACGGCCGACGGCGGTGTCTGCGCCGATGCGCCCTGCGACACGCAAGGCAAGGTGCAGGCGATCAACGACCTGGCCCTGTGCGGTTCGGGCAATTGGCGGATGCCGACCCGCGAGGAACTGGCCGGCCTGGTCCACGCCGGCCAGCGCGACCCGGCGATCGCGATCGGCCACTTCCCGTTCACCGACGGGACCTACTGGACCGACACGCCGATGGCCGCGCAGCCCGATTCGGCCTGGGTGGTGGACTTCGTCGACGGCGCGGCGGTGGTGGAACTGAAATCGACCGGGCAGAAGGTCCGGCTGGTGCGGGAGATTCCATGATGACCATCCACAAGACCCTGCAGTTCGGACTGCTGCTCGCTGCAGCGGCGCTGACTCCGACGGCCCTCGCCCAGTGCGCCGGCGGCAACGAGAACGGCTTCGTGCCGGCCAGCACGCCGAGCGAGGACTTCCGCGAACAGGCCGACGGCACGGTCCTCCACACCCCGAGCCGGCGCGTCTGGCAGCGCTGCGCCCTGGGCCAGAGTTGGGACGGGACGACCTGCACCGGGACCGCGACCCGGCTGAGCTGGTCGGCGGCGCTGGCCGCGGCCGAGGCGCACGAACAGGCCGGCTTCGACGACTGGCGCGTGCCGAACCGCAACGAGCTGGC
>NZ_JAAWWS010000159.1 GCF_012272825.1 Wenzhouxiangella sp. XN79A
CGACGGAGGTGTAGAACAGGTCCCGGGTTCGCCTTCGGCGCCCCGGGACGACGGAGGTGTGGAACAGGTTCCGGGGCGCCGAGCAGGCGGACCCGGAAGCTCCCGATGCCGGCGCTCCGGTTCGATGGGCGATTTCGTCACGAGGTCCCGGGTTCGCCTTCGGCGCCCCGGGACGACGGAGGTGTAGAACGGGTCCCGGGTTCGCCTTCGGCGCCCCGGGACGACGGGGGTGTAGAACAGGCTCCGGGGCGCCGAGCAGGCGGACCCGGAAGCTCCCGAGGCCGGCGCTCCGGTTCGACGGGCGATTTCGTCACGAGGTCCCGGGTTCGCCTTCGGCGCCCCGGGACGACGGAGGTGTAGAACGGGTCCCGGGTTCGCCTTCGGCGCCCCGGGACGGCGGAGGAGTGGAGAGCGCGCTCGGGACGACGGAGGTGTGGAGGGCGCGCTCGGCTCGTTTCGACGGTGGGAAGACGGATTCCCGCGCGAATCGGTCGGGCCGGTCAGTCGCTGGTCGCGATCGTTTCGCAGCCGCAGGCCACCGGCGTGCAGCAGGCGTACCGATCGGTGCCGGTGCACGCCGCGTAGCATGCCCCCTGGCCGACGGCCAGGCCGCAGGACAGCGCGCCGGGACCGCCGGCCTGGCACTCGGAGGGCGGCACGAGATCGTAGCGCGAGAGCGCGTCCGCCATTCCGGCCGGTTCGGGCGGGTCGTCGACGGTCCATCGCGGCCCGTCGGGGGTGCGGATCCAGGTCAGCGATTCGAGCATCAGCAGGTCGCGCCCTTCGACCCAGTCGGCCGGCAGCGGACAGTTCGGCGTGCGCACGACCAGCCAGGTCGCACGGCGGGTCAAACCATCGGTCAGTCGAATCGTCTTCGCCGCCGAGCCCCAATTGAAGAGATCGAACCGGGTCGCTTCGGCGACCGCCTCGCGCAGCCGGTCGATCCGCGCCGGATTCTCGGGTCGCAGGCGCATGAGTCGATCGCCCTGTCCGTCGCCGTTCGCGTCGACGGCCAGCGTGAGTTCACCGTCCGTCACGGCGTCGAAGACCGCGCCGTCGAGGTCGATGCCGTCGACCGCCGGGCGGACATCGGGAATGCAGGCCCGGTCCGCGGTGACTTCCCAGCCCGTGGATTCGGCGCAGACGGCCGAGGCGCACAGCAATGCGGCAATGGTCCAGCGTGCTTTCATCGTGCTGTCCTCCCTGTTGAACAACGCCAGAACATCCTAGCGTACCCCGCCACTCATTGTGAACCGTACAGCGAGTCGGAAAGCGTTTGGCTGCAAGGCCTGTCTCGCAGGGAACGGCAGTGTCCTTTCCAGGCGACAGAACGCTGCAGTGGAATGCGCTCCGGCCCGCTGTACGGTTCACAACGAGTGGCGGGACAAACGAACGCGGTTTCTTCGGAGGCTCAACGTGCGCGCTTCACGGCCTCGGCGGCGAATCGCTTGATCGCATCGAAGTATCCGCCTTGCGAGGGCGGGTTCGGGTCGGAGGTCATGACCAGGGTCAGCGCGACCGCGGGCACGACGATCAGCGCCTGGCCGCCGTAGCCGCGGCCGTAGTAGGCACGCTCGCCGGCCAGCTCGGTGAGGAACCAGCCGTAGCCGTAGTCATCACCGCTCCACGGCGAGGTGCCGTAGGCGGTCCAGCTGGCCCGGATCCAGTCGTCCGGAATCAGCTGCACGCCGCGGTACCGGCCGCCGTTGCGGTAGGTCTCGCCGATCCGGGCCAGGGCGCGCGGCGACAGCGCCATCTGGTTGCCGCCGAAGTGGATGCCCTGCGGGTCGGTCATCCAGTCCGGCACGACGATGTCCAGCGGCTCGGCCAGCCAGCGCCGGGTGAGCTCGAGCACGCTGGCCTCACCGGTTGCGGCCAGCGCGGCGGCGACCAGGTGGGTGGCGCCGGTGGAATAGATCATCTCGCCGCCGGGCCGGTCGCGCATCGGCCGGGTCAGGATGTGATCGACCCAGTTCTCGCTCTGGACCCAGGCGCCGTAATAGCGGCCCGAGGTAGCTCGAAGGCCGGTCCGCAGCGACAGCGCGTGGCCCAGGGTGATGTCGGCCACGGCCGGATCGGCGCCGGACGGCGGTGCCCCCAGGAGCTCGACCAGCGGCGTGTCCACCGGCGGCAGCCGCCCCTGCTCGATCGCCACCCCGGCGACCGCCGACAGCACGGTCTTGGACAAGGACTTGATCGGCGCCGGGCGGTCCAGCCCCGGACCGCGGCGGACGTGTTCAACGACCGGCTCTCCGTCGACCACGATCAGCAGGGCGTGCAGGCGCGGCAGCGCCTCGGCGCGCTCGACCAGGTCGGCCCAGGCCGTCGTTCCGGCCCGGGCCGGAGAAAGGGCCAGCGCGAGCAGGACAATCAACGTTCGCAGCTTCATGCGCGAAGAATCGCGGATCGCCGTCGGCCGGACGTCAATCGGGTCTTCGCCTCGACATCGATTCGCGCTCGAACCCGCGTCACGCAAGCAGCAGCGCCAGCAGCAGACCGGCCGCCGCCGCCGAGGCCAGCGGTATCGCCACCCGGCGGCCCAGCGCGACGCCGCCGACGGTCATCGCCATGCCCGCCTTGACCAGCGAATTGACCGAGGCGGCGATGACGATGCCGAGCACCGCGACGTCCAGCGCCAGGCTGTCCCGACTGAGCCGCGACAGCGACAGCGTGATGGCATCGACGTCGGCCACGCCCGAGGCGGCCGCCAGCAGATAGACCCCGGCATCGCCGAACCACTCGGTCAACGCCTTGCCGAGCAGCAGGATCAGCGCCAGCAGGGCACCGAAGGCGAACGCCGACGACAATTCCAGCGGGTTGCGCGGCAACAGCTCCTCGGAGCGCACCGAGGTCTTGCGATCGCGCAGCAGCCAGACCGCGCTGGCGTAGGTGATCGCCGCCATCAGCAGGGTCGGCCCGACCAGGTGTTCGAACAGTGCGCGGTGGATCAGGGAGGCGACGATCAGCATGCGCGGAAACATCGTGCCGCAGGCCAGCAGGATGCCGCCGGCCAGCAGGCGCTCGTGGCCGCTGCGCCGGCGGGCCAGGCGGGCGAAGGTCAGGGTGACCGCGGTCGACGAGGCCAGGCCGCCGAACAGCGCGGTGAACAGCGTGCCGGCCCGCGCCCCGGCAATGCGCACGGCGAAGTAGCCGATGAACGACAGCACCGCGATCAGCACCACCATCCACCAGATCACGTAGGGGTTGAGCGCGTCCCACGGCCCGAAGCCGCGGTTGGGCAGCAGCGGCAGCAGCACCAGCGACATCAGCAGCAGCTGGAAACCGGCGGTCAGTTCCGGGTACTGCAGCTTGGTCAGCCAGCCGTGCAGCAGTTCCTTGTAGCTGAGCAGCAGGACCATGACCACGGTGCCGGCCACCGCCAGCTCGAGCCGGCCCACCCCGGCCAGCACCGCCAGCAGGAAGGTGGCCAGAAGCGCCACTTCGGTGGTCATGCTCTGGTCGCCGTCCGGCTGGTGCATACGGGCATAGACCGTGGCGGCCAGCCCGGCCAGGCCGATGAAGGCCAGACCGATCAGCAATGCGGCCGGAACTGCGGCACCGAACGCCTCGGCCAGCAGCCCGGTCACGCCACCGAGCAGACCGATCAGGCCGAAGGTGCGCAGCCCGGCGGTGCGGCCGCCGGCCGGTTCGTCGCGTCCGCGCCAGCCGCGCTCGATGCCGACCAGCAGGCCCAGCGCGATGGCCACCCCCAGTCGGTGCGTCGTGGCGAGATCCAGGTCCATGCCACGAGCATACTGCCTCGGCCCCGCCTCCGGCCAGACTGGCGCACAATACGCGCCAAGCCAGCGACGAGCTCTGCCCGATGCAGTACCTGCACACCATGCTCCGGATCAGCGACCCCGAGGCTTCGCTGAAGTTCTTCTGCAAGCAGCTCGGCCTGGTCGAGGTGATGCGCAGGGACAGCGAGGCCGGCCGGTTCACGCTGATCTTCCTGGCCGCGCCCGAGGATGTCGAGCGAGCCCGGGACGACAAGGCGCCGATGATCGAGCTGACCTGGAACTGGGACCCCGAAGACCTGGACGGCGGCCGCAACTTCGGCCACCTGGCGTTCCGGGTCGACGACATCTACGCGACCTGCCAGCGGCTGATGGACGCCGGCGTGACGATCAACCGGCCGCCGCGCGATGGCCACATGGCCTTCGTGCGCTCGCCGGACGGCCACTCGATCGAGCTGCTGCAGGCAGGCCCGGACCGGCCGCCGGCCGAGCCCTGGGCCTCGATGCCGAACACCGGCAGCTGGTAGACCCGCCATGCCCCGCATCGCGCTGGTCAACGACGACCGCTGGGTCGACCCGGTCGAACGCACCGCCTACGTCACCAACATCCTGACCGAGGACGGCCTGCTCGAACGCGCCTTCGAGGCCCTGGGCGCGCGGCCCGAGCGGGTCGCCTGGTCGGACCCCGGCATCGACTGGACACGCTTCGATGCGCTGCTGATTCGCCAGACCTGGGACTATTTCGAGCGATTCGCGGAATTCCGCGCCTGGCTGGACCGGATCGACGGCGCAGTGCACGTCGTCAATCCGGTCGAGGTGATTCGCTGGAACGCCGACAAGCGGTACCTGGTGGACCTGGCCGAGGCCGGCGTTGCAGCCGTGCCGACGAGGGTCGTCGAGCGCGGCGACGGCGACGGCTCGCTGGCCGGGCGGATGGAAGCGGCCGGCTGGAACGAAGTGGTGATCAAGCCAGCGGTGTCCGGGGCCGGACGCGAGACCTACCGGATCGCGCGGGCCGACGCCGCGGCGCGCGAAGCGCTCTGGCAGGCCCGGGTGGCTGCAGAAGACATGCTGATCCAGCCCTTCGCGCCGGCGATTGTCGACAGCGGCGAGGTGTCGCTGGTCGTGATCGACGGCCAGGCGACCCACGCGGTCCGCAAGATCGCCGCGGAAGGCGAGTTCCGGGTCCAGGACGACCACGGCGGGACGGTCCACCCGCATGCGCCGACCGCAGCGGAGTGTGCGCTGGCCGAGCGGGCCATTTCCTGCGCCGCCCGCCGAACCGGCCGGGAGATCGCCTATGCCCGCGTCGACCTGGTCGACGCCCCCGACGGGCCGCAGGTCATGGAGCTCGAACTGATCGAGCCGGAACTGTTCCTGCGCCAGCACCCGCCCGCGGCCGAACGGCTGGCGCAGGCGGTGCTCAGCGGCGTCGGCTGACCCTCGCGGCGGGGCCCCGCAACGGCCGCGGTCAGGCCTCCCGCGGGACCGCAGTGCCGCGCTCATCGACCACGCAGTTGCGACCGGCCTTCTTGGCAAGATAGAGCTTGTCGTCGGCTCGCGAGAGCAGCGTATCGATGTTGTCGTCGGGCCGCAGCGTGGCACAGCCCACGCTGACCGTGATCGGCACCTCGATCCTGCCGATCGACAGGGCGTGCCCGGCGATCGCCCGGCGCACGCGATCGGCCACCTCGGCCACCCGGACGGCTTCGGTGTCCGGCAGCAGCACGACGAACTCTTCGCCGCCGTATCGGCCGAGCAGGTCCTCGTCGCGCAAGGCGCCGGCAATGAGCTCGACGAGCCACTTCAACACCTCGTCGCCGACCTGGTGGCCATGGCGGTCGTTGACGCGCTTGAAATGATCGACATCCATCAGCAACAGGCCCAGCGGCTGATCGTGGGTGGCCGCGTAGGCCAGCGCACGCCGCGCCAGCGGAAAGAAGCCGCCGCGGTTCAGGCAGCCGGTCAGCGGGTCGTGGGCGGCGCGGGCCCGAAGCTTTGCTTCGAGGGCCTTGCGGTCGCGGTTGTCGCTGATCAGTCCACCGAACAGCTTGCGGCCGTTCTCGGTGGCGTCCAACGGAAAGGCCTTGAGTTCGATGTCGATCAGCTCACCGTCGCGATGACGGAGCTGGAACTCGCGAACCTGGCCCAGGATGCCCGATGGTCCGCCGCGCTTGGCGTAGGTGCCGACCCAGCGGGCGTGGTTTCCGGCCAGTTCGGTGGGCATCAGCATCGAAAACGGCGCGCCGAGCAGCTCGTCCACGGCGTAGCCGGTCAACTCGGCACCGGCTCGATTGACGTAGCGGATCCGTTCGTTTTCGTCGATGACCCAGAACGAAACGGTCGAGCGATCGACCATCGCTCGCAGCACGCGCTCATCGATGGCCTCGGATCCGTCGCTCAGCGGGGCGCCCCTTGGTGTGCCTGATCTCACCCCAACGGACGGCGACGAACAGACAATATTCGCAAAAATGAAATTATGCCCGCCCCCCTTGAACCCCGTCAACGCCCGGGCGCTGCGATCGATTCGACGGTCGGAGGGCGCTTGCGCGCGAATTGGCCGGCCACCCTCCAGCGCGACAGGCCGGTCCTCGACCTGCGAGAAGAATCATACAAGGGCGGATCTCCGCGCGAAGATCTTTCCGTCGTTCCGGGGCGCCGAGCAGGCGAGCCCGGAACCTCCCGGTGCCGGCGCTTCGGTTCGATGGGCGATTTCGTCACGAAGTCCCGGGTTCGCCTTCGGCGCCCCGGGACGACGGAGGTGTGGAACAGGTTCCGGGGCGCCGAGCAGGCGGACCCGGAAGCTCCCGGTGCCGGCGCTCCGGTTCGATGGGCGATTTCGTCACGAGGTCCCGGGTTCGCCTTTGGCGCCCCGGGACGACGGGGGTGTGGAACAGGTTCCGGGGCGCCGAGCAGGCGGACCCGGAACCTCCCGGTGCCGGCGCTCCGGTTCGATGGGCGATTTCGTCACGAGGTCCCGGGTTCGCCTTCGGCGCCCCGGGACGACGGAGGTGTGGGACAGGCTCCGGGGCGCCGAGCAGGCGAGCCCGGAACCTCCCGGTGCCGGCGCTCCGGTTCGATGGGCGATTTCGTCACGAGGTCCCGGGTTCGCCTTCGGCGCCCCGGGACGACGGAGGTGTAGAACAGGTCCCGGGTTCGCCTTCGGCGCCCCGGGACGACGGAGGTGTAGAACAGGCTCCGGGGCGCCGAGCAGGCGGACCCGGAACCTCCCGGTGCCGGCGCTTCGGTTCGATGGGCGATTTCGTCACGAGGTCCCGGGTTCGCCTTCGGCGCCCCGGGACGACGGAGGTGTGGAACAGGTTCCGGGGCGCCGAGCAGGCGGACCCGGAAGCTCCCTGTGCCGGCGCTCCGGTTCGATGGGCGATTTCGTCACGAGGTCCCGGGTTCGCCTTCGGCGCCCCGGGACGACGGAGGTGTGGAACAGGTCCCGGGGCGCCGAGCAGGCGAGCCAGGAACCTACCGATGTCGGCGCTTCGGTTCGATGGGCGATTTCGTCACGAGGTCCCGGGTTCGCCTTCGGCGCCCCGGGACGACGGAGGTGTGGAACAGGCTCCGGGGCGCCGAGCAGGCGAGCCCGGAACCTCCCGGTGCCGGCGCTTCGGTTCGAGGGGCGATTTCGTCACGAGGTCCCGGGTTCGCCTTCGGCGCCCCGGGACGACGGAGGTGTAGAACAGGTCCCGGGTTCGCCTTCGGCGCCCCGGGACGACGGAGGTGTGGAACAGGTCCCGGGTTCGCCTTCGGCCGCCCGGGACGACGGAGGTGTGGAACAGGTTCCGGGTTCGCCTTCGGCCGCCCGGGACGAGGGAGGTGTGGAGAGCGCGCTCGGGGCGTTTCCACGGTGCGACGGCGGGTTCCGGCGCGAACCGGCCAGGCCACCCTTCGCCCGCAAGCGGCCTCCCACGGCCTTCGATCGAGGGCCTCGGCCGATTCGGCTCCGGGAGCGGGACCGCGACTCAGGCGCTGGCCGGCGGCGGGCGATAGCCCAGCAGGCGGGCCGGCAGCAACAGCACCGCCTTCATCAGCGCGAACACCGCATCGACCGCGATGCCGAGCGCGCGCAACGGCAGCGACAACAGCCAGACCAGGGGCCACAGAACCAGCACCAGCAGGGCCAGCGGCCAGGCGACGACGAACAGCAGGCACCATCCGATCGCGACAAGCAGGGTGTTCATGCAGCGTCTCCGTTGAGCAGGACCGTCACGCTAGCGAACGACAGGGCTCGTTTGCAAGGGCCGAAGGTCACGCCGCTTCAGCGCGGCTGCAGGTCGATCTGGCCGGTCTCGGAAATCCGGATGTCGCGGGAGAACCCGACCGGGTCGAGCCGGGCATCGAGGCTGTATTCGAAGCGATCGCGCGGCTGGTTCATCAGGTCGGCCAGCAGGCGGACGCCGCCCAGCACGTCGACCGCGGCGCTCAGCGTGATCCGGCCTTCGCCGTAACCGTCGATGGCGGGCAGATCGTTGGCCACACCCTCGATCAGCTTGCGCCCGTCGAGCCGCACCGAGTACACCGCACCGTGCAGCCGAAGCGGCTCGGGGTTGGGGTTGATGACCCGCAGCTCGATCTCGAAGGCCGGCAGACCGGCCGCACCGGCCGGATCGGGCACCGCCCGGAACGACTGCAGGAACACCGACGGCGGCTCGCGGCCGACGCCGAGGCCGGCGCAGCCGGTCAGCACCAGGACAACGAACGGCACGACGAGGCGCAGGGCATGGGGCATGGCATTTTCCAATGGCAAGGATGACGGTCCAAGCATACGCCGGCCGCAGCGGAAATGACATTCGTCACCTCGAATCGCTGAGCCGGCTCACTGGCCGGAAACCATGCCGACGGCGAGACTGGGCTCCGACACGATCACCGCACGAGCCAAGGAGCCCGCCATGATCCCCCCCGTTGCCGAACTCACCGGCGTGTCCCACCGCTACGCCGACGTCCAGGCGCTCGACGAGGTCGATCTCCGGCTGGAGGCCGGTCAGGTCACCGCCCTGCTCGGCCCCAACGGTGCGGGCAAGTCGACGCTGATCCACCTGCTGCTGGGCCTGAAACCCGTGCAGTCCGGAACGATCCGATTGTTCGGCGAACAGGCTCCGAATGCACGCACCTGCCGATCCCGGATCGGCACCATGCTGCAAGCGTCCGGCGTGCAGGACAACCTGACCGTAGCCGAACTGCTCGCACTGTTCGGCAGCTTCTACCCGAACCCCGTCGACCGGGATGACTTGATCGAAGAAGCCGGTCTGGTGGGCCTCGAGAATCGCCGTTTCGGCCACCTGTCCGGCGGTCAGCAGCAGCGAGCCCTGTTCGCGCTCGCGGCCGTTGGCCAACCCGACTGGCTGATCCTCGACGAGCCGACCACCGGCCTCGATCCGGCCGCCCGCCGCCGTCTGTGGCAGGCCGTCCAGGTCCGCCGCGATGCCGGCGCATCGATCCTGCTGTGTACCCACTACATGGACGAAGCGCAGCGGCTGGCGGACCATGTCGTGGTGATGAACCACGGCCAGGTGATGCACCAGGGCACGCCGGACGAGATTCGCCGGCGCGTCCCGCAGGACCGCATCCGGGTCCGCTCCTCACTGGACGAAGCGGCCGTTCGGGCCCTGCCGGCCGTTCAGCATGCCGAACGGATCGAAGGCGGATGGGCGTTGTTGTCGTCGAACGGTGCCGACAGCGTGCGTGCCTTGCTGGTCGCAGACCCCGACGCCTCGAGGCTGGAAGTGATCGGCGCCGATCTCGAGACCGCCTTCCTCAGCCTGACCGAAACCGAACCCACCTCGATCAAGGACGCCGCATGACCGCCGTCAACGCATCGCTGCACCTCATCCAGGCCCAGTGGCTGAACCTGGCACGCACGCCGTCCTACACCCTGCCGACGCTGCTGTTTCCGATCATGTTCTACGGCTTCTTCGGACTGCTGATGATCCCCGGCCAGGCGCTCTGGCTGCTGTGCACCTTCGCGACCTTCGGCGTGATGGGCGCGGCGCTGTTCTCGTTCGGCGTCGGCATTGCCACCGAGCGCGCCCAGGGCTGGCTGATGCTGCTGCGCGCTTCGCCGGCACCGGTCGGGGCGGTGATCGCGGGCAAGGCGTTCGGCGCGCTGCTGTTCGCGCTGATCATCGCCGTCGTGATGAGCACGATGGCGGCTGTGTTCGGCGGGGTGCGGCTGGCAACCGGACAGTGGCTGGCGCTGGCCGCCGTGCTGGTGCTCGGCAGTCTGCCGTTCTGCCTGATGGGCCTGGCGCTGGGGCTGTGGCTGAAGCCGAACGCCGCACCGGCCGTGCTGAACCTGATCTATCTGCCGCTGGGCTTCCTGTCCGGCCTGTGGATCCCCACCATGCAGTTCCCGAAATTCCTCCAGGGCATTGCAGAGTGGCTGCCGCCGTACCACCTGGCGGCGCTGGCGCTGGACGTGACCGGCGCGAAGCCGGCCGACTGGGCGCCGTCGCTGATCCATCTGGCGGTGTTCACATTCGCGTTCGCCATTCTGACCGCGCTGGGCTGGAAGCGGCTCGACGGCACCCGTGGCTGAAGGAGGCCCTACCATGAAGAATCTCCGGATCGTACTGATCGTGATCGCGCTGCTGATCGGCGTGCTGCTCGTGCTCCCGAAGCCGACCGGGTCGCTGCCCGAATCGCCGGTCGACACGCCGACCGAATCGTCGGCCGCCGGGGATGCCGATGCGGGCCCGGTGCCCGACCCCGCGCCGCCCGGCCGCTTCGCGATCACCAATGTCCGCCTGTTCGACGGGACTCGCGTCATCGAGAACGCCGCGGTCGTGGTCGACGCGGGTCGGGTTGTCGCCGCCGGCCGGATGATGACCACGCCGATCCCCGACGGCACCACCGTCATCGACGGCAGCGGCAGGACCGCGCTGCCGGGCCTGATCGACGCCCACGTCCACAGCTTCGGCACCGCACAGTCCGACGCGCTGCGCTTCGGCGTGACCACGCTGCTCGACATGTTCCGCGCGCCCGAAGACTTCGAGGAACAGCACCTCGCGCGGGCATCGACCGAGCCGACCGGCCGCGCCGATCTGTTCTCGGCCGGCTACCTGGCTACCGCCGAGGGCGGGCACGGCACGCAGTACGGCATCGACGTCCCGCTTCCCGCCGGGCCCGACCGGGCGCAGGCCTGGGTCGACGCCCGGCTGGCCGAAGGCTCGGACTGGATCAAGATCGTCATCGAGGGCGGCCGTGCCTGGGGCGGCAGGACACCTTCGCTGGACGCTGCAACCGTGTCCGCGCTGGTCGAAGCCGCGCACCGCCGCGACGTACTGGCCGTGGCCCATGTCTCGACCCGGGCCGAAGCCGACCTGGCGGTGGCCGCCGGCGTCGACGGCCTGGTCCACCTGTTCATCGACGAAGCGGTCGATCCGGCCACCGCCGAGGACTGGGCCGAGCGCGGCCTGTTCATCGTGCCGACCCTGCCGGTGCTGGCCTCGGCGCTGGGCCAGGCCGGCATGGAACGCCTGGCGGGGTTCGACGACGCACGGGCCCGACTGTCGTCCGAACAGCGCCGCAGCCTCGGCGCGGTCTTCCCGAATGCCGCCCAGCGCAGCGCGCAATGGTCCGGCGTGGCGGCTTCGATTCCGACCCTGCAGGCCGCCGGCGTCCGGCTGCTGGCCGGTAGTGACGCCCCGAACCCCGGAACGGCGCACGGCCTCAGCCTGATCGATGCGGTAATCCGGCTGCACGAGGCCGGCCTGAGCCCGCTCGAGGCGCTGCGCGCGGCGACCTCGGCCCCGGCCGCCGTCTTTCCGATCGGCCCGCGCGGCTGCCTGCGGCCGGGCTGCCGAGCCGACCTGGTGCTGGTCGCCGGCGACCCATCGAGCGACCCGACCGCGCTGCTGGACATCGTGGGGGTCTGGAAGAACGGGGCCGAAGTCGCACTGGGCATCGATGCCGCACCGCCGTCGGACACCCCGCCGGCCGACGAGCCGGCCGCGGCGGTCGACCTGCTGGCCGATCCGTCGTCCTGGATGGCCTCGGCCGACGACTTCATGGGCGGTGCGTCCGAGGCCGCGATCGAACCGATGGACGGCGCGCTGCGCGTGACCGGAACCCTGCGCGAGGGCTTCGCGTTTCCGTATGCTGGCGCCATGTGGAGCGCCGGTGCCAGCATCATGCAGCCGGTCGACCGGCGCGGCTGGTCGACGCTGACCCTCGACGTCGAAAGCGACGCCGAACTGCTGCGCGTGATGTTCTTCTCCGGCGGCAATCCGCAGCCGATCTGGCTCGACGTGGAGCCGGCCGCGGCCATCGAGATCGACCTGGCCGGGCTGACCGGGCTGGACCTGGCCGCGTTCCAGGCCGTCGGCGTGTTCGTCGCCGAGCCGACGGGCGCGTTCGAGTCGACGATCATCGAGGCCCGGTTCGAGTGAGCACTGCCGCGATCCAGCGCGTACACCGCCTGCTGGTGCCGCCGGAATCGGGCCAGGGCTGGACGGCCTACCTGTGGCTGGTCTACCTGGCGTTCTTTGGCGTCGAATGGTTCTTCCGGCCGGTCGGCGCGCTGGAAGCGGGCCTGGGCGTACTGACGATCGCGGCGTTTCTCGGGCTGTACTTCAGCGCGTTCCGGCGGCGCGGCGCGGCCGCGTTCGCCCATCTCGCGGCCATCGTCGCGTTGGCTATCGCCTGGGCGCCGTTCAACTCCGGCAGCAGCGTGCTGTTCATCTACGCGGCCAGCTTCGCGCACATGGTCGGACGGCCTCGTCGGACGATCTGGATCGTGGTCGGAATCGCCGCGCTGGCGGCCGCAACCACGCCGTGGGCCCAGCCCAGGCTGTCCTACTGGCTGCCGGGCGTGTTCATCAGCCTGGTCATCGGCGCGGCCAACATCTTCTTCGGTGAGCAGCAGCGCAAGAATGCCGAGCTGCGGCTGACCCAGGCCGAGGTCCGCCGGCTGGCCCGGGTGGCCGAGCGCGAGCGGATCGCGCGCGACCTGCACGACGTGCTCGGCCACACGCTGTCGCTGATCGCGGTCAAGAGCGAGCTGGCCGAGAAGCTGGTCGAGCGCGATCCGGAGCGCGCGCGCGAGGAGCTGGCCTCGCTCGGCGCCACCGCCCGCCGGGCGCTGGCCGACGTCCGCGAAGCGATCCAGGACGTGCGCCGGGAGGGCCTGGTGGAGGCACTGGAACAGGTCCGCCTGAGCCTGCGCGCGGCCGACGTCGAGCTCGACCTGGACGCCGACCCGGCCGACCGGCTGCCGACGCGCACCCAGGCCATGCTGGCGCTGGTGGTGCGCGAGGCGGTGACCAATATCCTGCGCCATGCCGACGCCCGCCGCTGCACGATCCGGCTGACCGCCGACGATGATCGCCCGGGCTTCCTGCTGGACATCCGCGACGACGGCGACGGCCGGATCCGCCCCGACGGCGCCGGCGTGGCCGGCATGCGGGCGAGGATCGAATCCCTGGGCGGTGAACTGGAGCTGGCCACCGGCGGCCTGCGCGCCTGGATTCCGGAGACCCCGTCATGATCCGACTGCTGCTGGCCGAGGACCAGGCGCTGCTGCTCGGCGCACTGGGCTCGCTGCTCGATCTCGAGGACGATCTGGAGGTGGTGGCTCGCGCCGCGAACGGCGACCAGGCCCGCCAGGCCATCGAGACGCATCGCCCCGATCTGCTCGTGACCGACATCGAAATGCCCGGCAGCACCGGGCTGGAGCTGGCCGAGTGGGTCCGCGAAGCGCATCCGGAGATCCGGGTGGTGATCCTGACCACCTTCGCCCGACCCGGCTACCTGCGGCGCGCGCTCGATGCCGGCGTGCGCGGCTACCTGCTGAAGGAAACCCCGGTCGAACCGCTGGCCGACGCGCTGCGACGCATCCACGCCGGCGAACGGGTCATCGACCCCGAACTGGCATTGACCGCGTTCGACAGCAAGGACCCGCTGACCGAGCGCGAGCGCCAGGTGCTGCGGCTGGCCGGTGAAGGCCTGAGCAACGCCGAGATCGGCAAGCGACTGCACCTGGCCGACGGCACCGTGCGCAACTACCTGTCCGAGGCCATCGGCAAGCTCGCCGCCGAGAACCGGATCGAGGCCTACCGGATCGCCCGCGACCAGGGCTGGCTGTAGCCGGTGGCGGCCCGAGGCATAATCCGGGCATGATGCTCCGGTCTGTCGTCCTCGCCCTGGCCGCTGCGCTGCTGAGCGCCTGCGCCACAGCCCCATCCGGCCCGCCCGACCCGAAGTCGGCCGCCGAAGCCTACCTCGACCCCCAGCCCGCGCCCGACGAGGTCATCACCTGGGGGCCCTATGCCCGCCAGTTCGGCGAGCTGCGGATGCCCGACGGCGACGGCCCGTTTCCGGTCGTCGTGGTGCTCCACGGAGGTTGCTGGCTGGCCGACTACGACCAGGGCTACATGGCCGGCCTGGCCGACGCGATCCGCGAGCTCGGCTTCGCGGTCTGGACGGTCGGCTTCCGGCGCATCGGCGAACCGGGCGGCGGCTGGCCGAACACGCTGTTCGACGTGGCCGAGGGCACCGACTACCTGCGCCGGCTGGCCGAGACCCGACCGCTGGACCTCGAGCGGGTGATCGCGCTCGGTCACTCCGCCGGCGGCCAGCTGGCGCTGTGGCTGGCCGCGCGCGATCGGCAGCCGGCCGACAGCCCGTTCCGGTCGCCGGACCCGCTGCCGATCGACGGCGTGATCGCACTGGCCGCAGCCGCCGACCTGGTCGGCCTGTCGGATCGCCGGACCTGCGGCGATGCCGCGACCCGACTGATCGGCGGCAGTCCGGACCTGCACCCCGAGCGCTACACGCTGGCCTCGCCGGCCCGGCTCGTGCCGCTGGACGTGCCGCAGATCCTCGTCAACGGCGGGCGCGATACGACCTGGAGCGAACCGGCCGATACCTACTACGACGCCGCGCGCAGCGCCGGTGCGCCGGTCCGGCGTCGGGTGGTGCCCGAGGCCGGCCACTTCGAACTGGTCGACCCGCGCACGAGCGCCTGGCCGGTGATTCGCGACGCGCTCGAGGAACTGGCCCGGGACACCATGCCGTAACCCCCCGTCCGCTTCGCGCGGACATCTGCCCTCCCACAGTCGGAACCCACCGCCTGCGCCGGACCGAAGGCCTGTGGGAGGCCGGCTTTGCCGGGCGAAGGGTGGATTCGTCGTTTGGTTCGTCGGTTCGTTGGTCGGTGCGGATGCGCCCTTCGACAGTCGAATCAACCGCTGCGCCAGATCCGAAGGCCTGTTGGAGGCCGCTTGCGGGCGAAGGGTGGCCCGCCCGGCCTTCGCGAGCAAGCTCGCTCCCACAAGCATCGCCTTCGGTCAGCGGGGAGGAAGGTGGCTCGGAAACCTCCCTCACTCCGCCGATCGCGGTCGCCCAGCGAATCAAGCTGATTTTCCGATCGATTGCATCCAGCGAAGCGGACCGAAGTTCGGTCGGGCGACTGGTGGGCGAGAGCTATGGTGGGTCGACCGATTCGGCCGCGTCGAACGCAAGACGCAGGAGCGCACTTTCGATGACCCCTACCCTTCCCGCGATCGCCGACCACCGCCGCCTTCGCTTCGCGGTCCTGTTCATGCTCTACCTCGCCCAGGGCGTGCCGTACGGCTTGTTGCTGCTCGCGCTACCGGCGTGGCTGGTCGGCGGGGGCGCGAGTGCCGTGGAGGTGGGCCTGTACGTCAGCGCGGCAAGCCTGCCCTGGACGCTGAAGTTCATGCACGGCTTCTTCATGGATCGCTACACCTTCCTGCCGATGGGCCGGCGGCGACCCTGGCTGATCGGTGCCCAGCTGGTCATGGTGCTGGGCCTGTTGGTCGCCATGGCGCTCGAGCCGGCCGCGACCGACGTCCAGCTGCTGGCCGCGATCGGGTTCATTGTGATGCTGGCCACCACGGTGCAGGACGTGGCCGTCGACGGCATGGCCGTCGACCTGCTTCGCGACGGCGAGCGTGCGACCGCCAACGGGTTGATGTTCGGGGCGCAGTCGGTCGGCATCGCGGCCGGCGGGGCCGGCTCCGGCTGGCTGATCGCGCGAGCCGGGAATGCCGATGCGGCCCTGCTTGCCGTGGCCGTGTTCATCGGCCTGGCCGTGGCGATGATGATCGTGCTGCGTGAACGCGTCGGCGAGCGAATGTTCCCGTGGTCGGCGGGCGAAGCCGCGGCGGCCAGCCGGGCCCGGCAGGCCGGCGCCTGGCTGGAGATCCTTCGCCGCACCTTCCGCACGCTGCTGCAGGGGCGCAGCCTGATGGCCCTGCTCGGGATCGTGCTGGCCGGCTCCTGCTGGGGCTTCTACCTGGCCCTGGCGCCGTTGATCTCGGCCAGCGAGACCGGCTGGGACACCGCGCGCTATTCGTCGATGTCCGGCCTGGGCAGCCTCGTATCGGGCATCGCAGCGATCGTGCTGTTCGGCGTGCTGATCGAACGCTTCGGCACCCGCGCCGGGCTGATGACGGCCACGGCGCTGATGGGCGCGGTGTCGGCCGTCGGTGCGCTGCTGGTCGCCTCGTGGTCGAGCGAGACGGTGATGATCAGCTACATCATGGCCCTGAACTGCCTGTACGTGATGATCCTGGTCGGCTTCGCGGCGCTGGCCATGCGCCTGTGCGACCCGACCGTTTCGGCCACCCAGTTCGGCCTGTACATGGCCGGCGGCAACCTCGGCGCCAGCCTGGCGGCGGCGGGCTTCGGTCCGATCTTCGAGGCCGGCGGCTACGCCGGCGTGCTGTGGGTCAGCGCCGTCACGCTGTTCGCAGCCTGCGCGATCTTCGCCCGCGTCGGAAACGCGCCGCGGCCGGAAACCGCGATGCCGGAGCGGGCGATCGTCGACTGAGCCGGGACCGGGACCGGGACCGGGACCGGGACCGGCTGTGCCGGAAAAAGGGGCCCGGCCAGCCTTCGCGAGCAAGCTCGCTCCCACAAGCATCGCCTTCGGTCCGGCGGCGAGACACCGCCACGGTTCCCGAGATTCCGGGTTCGCCTCCGGCGCCCCGGAATGACGCCAAGGGGAGAAGGCCGATGGATCGCCGTCGCTGCCGGTGATGACGAGCGGGGAAAACCCCGGAGCGCACGTTCGAGTGCGTGAGGGGGTCGAGCCGCGAGCAAGCGCCGGCAGCGGCGGCGAGACGCGGCCCGAGCACTACAAGGCCTGGTCGTTTTCTTCGCCGGTTCTTATCCTCACCACCCGCTCGATGCTCGTCACGAAGATCTTCCCGTCGCCGATGCGGCCCGACGACGCGGTTTCCTGGATGAGTTCGACGACGCGCTCGACCTGGTCGTCGGACACGGCGATTTCGAGTTTCAGCTTGGGCAGGAAGTCGACGACGTACTCGGCGCCCCGGTAGAGCTCGGTGTGGCCCTTCTGGCGACCGAAGCCCTTGACCTCGCTGACGGTCATGCCGGTGACGCCGGCTTCACCGAGCGCGTCGCGCACGTCGTCGAGCTTGAACGGCTTGATGATCGCGGTGATCAGTTTCACGGTCGCATCTCCGGTGATTCGATCCGGCTAGTGTACCCCGCCACTCATTGTGTAACTTATAGCGAGTCGGAGAGCGTTTGGCTGCAAGGCCTGTCCCGCGGGGAATGGCAGCGGCCTTTCCAGGCGACGGAACGCCGCGGATGAAGGCGCCCCGGCTCGCCCTTCCAAGGAGCGCGCCTGAACCGACATCGCGGCCTTGCGTCCCTCGTCAAGGGCTGGCCCTTCACTGCGGGCCGCGCCTTGCACTGTCGATTCAGGCGCATTCCATACGTCACACAGTGAGTGGCGGGGCACACGAGCCTACCGAAGCATCGGCGTTGTCATCAGCCGCTTTCGAAGCCGTCCCGGAACACGGTGCCGAGGCTCTCGTCGGCGCCGACATCGAAGCTGAGCCCGCCAGGGACGACATCCACACCGCGCGCCTGATCATCCATATCGGCGAAGGCCGGGGTGCTGACCGCATCGTCACAGAAGTCGATCGCCGGCGAGTCGATCGCCAGGTGGTAGTCGTTCGACGAGGCGTCGACGAAGCGCGGATCGGCCACGCTGCTGCGGGTGGCCGCCGGCAGGCTGGTCAGTTCATGGGCGAGCAGGCAGTCGGCCTGCACATCGTCGAGCGAGCCGCTCGCGCTGTCGACCCCGTAGACCGGCCGACCGGGATTCCAGGCGACGTTCGACCACAAGCGAGTCGTGGCCGGCGTGGAAGTGGCGCCCCGGACTTCGATCAGCGGCGGCGCGCCGGCGTCCGGCAGATTGTCGGCAAACGTGCTCCAACGCACCGTCAGCGTACTCCCGGCGAACTGGCGGATGAGCTGATTGCCGGGGTTCGCGAACAGCACCGAGGCGCTGATGGTGGCCGTTCCGGAGCTGACTTCGCCGACCGAGCCATTCAGGTCGGCCGTGTTGCCCGACAGGAAGCTCTGGGCAATGTCGACGGTGCCGTCGGCGACCGCGAATCCGCCGCCGACCAACCGCGCGCGGTTGTCGCGCAGACGGGGACACGGGGCGGTCCCGCTGCCCGACTGGCCGGCGCCCCCGCAGTCGTTGCCGTCGCCGCGGCGCATGACGAAGCTGGCGCCGGTCGATACGTCCACGCCGCCGCCTCGATCGGCGATGTTGCCGGCAACGATGCCGTCGACGACTTCGACGTCCGAGCTTTCCAGCGCCCAGATGCCGCCGCCGCGACTGTCTGCGGTGTTGTCCACGATCAGCGCCGCGGACTCGGGGTTCGATCCCGGGCCGGGCATGCCGAGCACCTGGACGAAGCTGTTGCCGAGTGCGGCGATGCCGCCCCCGGAGGTGGTGGCCTCGTTGGCGAAGATTCCCTGCAGGAACCCACCGGCCCGGGTTTCGACGGTGCAGCCGTCGGCGAACACACCGCCGCCCCGGGCGGCCGTGTTCTGGAAGATCGACGCGCGATCGATGAGCAGCAGCGCCGGTCCGCCGGTGCCGATGCATGCAATCCCGCCACCGTCGGGGGCCTCGTTGCCGGTGATCAGCGAATCGCCGGACATCGTGACCGACGAGCCGGCGTCGCGCAGCTGGATCGCCCCGCCGTCGGTGGCTGAAGTGTTGTTGCGGAACGTCACGTCGACCAGCTCCACGTTGTTGCCATCCTCGACATGCAGACCACCGCCGCGCTCGAACGGACTCGTTTCGGCGCCGTTTTCGATGTTCAGGTTCTCCAGCCGCACGGTAAAGGTCGAGGAGGTGCCGGAAAACACGTCGACGACGGTGTTACCGCCGTTGCCGGCCCCATCGAGCGTCGAGGAGAAGTCCGGCGAAGCCGAACTGCAGGTTTCGAAACCGCCGATGACGGTGAGGTCCTTGCCGACGATGCCGACATTGACCCCGGAAAACGTCACGTTCTCGAGGCGGATCTCGGCGCCCGACGGCGCGGTGTTGATGGCCGTGACCAGGCTGGACTCGGCGCAGTCGATGCCGGGACCGACGGTAATGACGGGCGCACCGCGCTCGCCAGCGTCGCCCGGGACGGCCGGGGCCGGGAGCAGCACCAGCGGCAGCAGGGCGGAGAAGGGAACGAGCGTGGCGAGCAGGCGAGGGTGCGGGGAGGATCGATGTGTCATTGGGCTCCTGGGATCGGATTTCGGGCGTTTGTACCTGGCTACGGCAAGTCGGGGCCGCGCACGCCAGATCGACGCGCTTCGATACACTAGGCGGCCTCTCCGCTCCGGAAACCGCTGCCGTGGCCCGACCCGACCTGAAGACCCTCGACGACCTCACCCGCCGGCTGGTCGACGCCCTGCCCGACGAACTGGGCGCGGCCCGCGACGACCTGCGCGAGCGGCTGCGGCCGGTGCTGGAAGCCCAGCTGGCCCGCATGGACCTGGTCACGCGCGAGGAGTTCGAGATCCAGAAGCGGGTGCTGGAACGCTCGCGCGAGAAACTGGAGCAGCTGCAGCAGCGGCTGGACGCGCTCGACGGCTGAATCGCACCCGGGAATCGCCGTCCCGGGGCATACCGGGTCGATTTCCTACAAGGATTTCCGCAATCTTCCGACGCGCGAGCGCCTCGCTGCGCCCGACAATCGACCGCTTCCTTCTCGAGGACGTCCGTCGATGTCGCTTGCCGTTGTCCATACGCGCGCCCAGCTGGGCGTCACCGCACCGGCCGTCCGGGTCGAAGTGCACCTGGCCGGCGGACTGCCGGCCTTCAACATCGTCGGCCTGCCCGAAACCGCTGTGCGCGAGTCGCGCGACCGGGTGCGCGCGGCGATCTCCAACTCGGGGTTCCAGCCGCCGGCCCGCCGCGTCACGGTGTCGCTGGCGCCGGCCGACCTGCCCAAGGACGGCGGCCGCTTCGACCTGCCGATCGCACTCGGCGTGCTGGTCGCCTCGGGCCAGGTCCGGACCAGCGCGCTGGAGGCGTTCGAGTTTCTCGGCGAGCTGGCGCTGGGCGGCGAGCTCCGGCCGGTGGTCGGTACGCTGCCGGCGTTGATCCGCGCCCGCGAGGCCGGCCGGACGCTGGTGCTGCCGGCCGACAACGGCGCCGAAGCCGGCCTGGTGCGCAACGCCGACTGCCGGCTGGCCGGCCACCTGACCGAAGTGGCCGCGGCGTTGCGGGGCCGGGCCGAGCTGGCCCGGCCGCGCCCGGTCGACACGATGATCGCCGAACCCGGACCCGACCTGGCCGATGTCCGCGGCCAGGCCCGGGCGCGCCGCGCGCTGGAGGTGGCCGCGGCCGGCGGCCACAACCTGCTGCTGATCGGGCCGCCGGGCACCGGCAAGACCCTGCTGGCCTCGCGCCTGCCCGGCATCCTGCCGCCGCTGGACGAGGACGCCGCGCTGGAGGCCGCGGCGATCGCCTCGGTCTGCGGCGAGCCGCTGGATCCGAAGCGCTGGCGGATTCGGCCGTTCCGGGCCCCGCACCACACCGCCAGCGGTGTTGCGCTGGTCGGCGGCGGCGCCCGCCCGCGGCCCGGCGAAGTCTCGCGGGCCCACCACGGCGTGCTGTTCCTCGACGAACTGCCGGAGTTCGATCGACGCGTGCTCGACGTGCTGCGCGAACCGCTGGAGTCCGGTCGCATCGTGATTTCCCGCGCCGCCCACCAGGCCGAGTTCCCGGCCGACGTGCAGCTGGTGGCCGCGATGAACCCCTGCCCCTGCGGCTATGCAGGCGACCCCTCGGGCCGCTGCCGATGCACACCGGACCAGGTTTCGCGGTACCAGTCGCGGGTCTCCGGCCCGCTGCTGGACCGCATCGACCTGCACGTGGACGTCCCGCGCCAGCGGCTGTCCGAACACCCGGTCGGCGAGCCCAGCGCCGCGGTGGCCGATCGTGTGGCCGCGGCCCGGACACGCCAGGCCGAACGCGGCGCGATCAACGCCCGCCTGAGCGCGGCCGCGCTGCGCGAGCACGCGCCGCTGACCGAGGCCTGCGAGACGATGCTCGAACGCGCCGCCGAACGCCTGGGCCTGTCGGCCCGCGCCCACCAGCGGATCATCCGCGTGGCGCGCACCCTGGCCGACCTCGAAGGCCTCGAGGCAATCGGGCCTTCGCAGCTGGCCGAAGCCATCGGGTATCGGCAGCTCGATCGAATGACGCCCTGATCGGCGGGCTCCTTGCGGGGGGCGTTCCCTCGTCACGGGACAAGCCTGTCCGCTGGCGCGACGGATGGAAGTTGCGCTCCGGCATGGGCTGTGTCGCGAAGAATCGCGCAGTGCCGCGGAGATGGAAGGGCTTGCCGGGTACAGAGGGGTCAGAGCCCGAAGCGAAGCCGGATGGTTGTTTCCGGCTTG
>NZ_JAAWWS010000160.1 GCF_012272825.1 Wenzhouxiangella sp. XN79A
CGAACCGAGCCAGCAGCAATGATCCGGCTTCGCCTCGGGTTCCAATGCCTCTGTACCCGGCAAGCCCTTCCTTCTCCGCGGCACTGCGCGATTTTTCGCGCCACGACCCCATGCCGGAGGGCAAACCCCGACCGGTACGCGTGCTTTTAAAAAAGCCCTTTTGGGTACTTTTGTGGCGATTGACAAAAGTACCTCGCCAGAAAGCGGACGACGTCCGCGTGGCGAAACGCTTGTAGCCCTGGGCAGCAACAACCCAGAGGCGAGCAAGACACGAGAAGCACAGCCGCCACGGATGCATCCGAGAAGTCAGGGCCAGGCCGACGAGGCGTTGGTCGGCCACAACCGTCGACCGAAGCGGCCTGTGTTCGAACCGAGCCACCGGCAATGATCCGGCTTCGCCTCGGGCTCTGACCCCTCTGTACCCGGCAAGCCCTTCCATCTCCACGGCACTGCGCGATTTTCCGCGCCACGACCCTCACCGGAGGGCAAACCCCGCCCGGTACGCGCGCTTGTAAAAAAGCCCTTTTGGGTACTTTTGTGGCGTTTGACAAAAGTACCTCGCCAGAAAGCGGGCGAAGCCCGCGTGGCGAAACGCTTGTAGCCAAGGGAAGCAACAACCCAGAGGCAAGCAAACCACCGAACGCAAGACATCCGCCCACCGAAGGGCCGTTCACCGCACCAGAAGTACGACACCCACCCACCCACCCGAAGGGCCGTTCACCCAACCGAGCCGCAATCACTCCGACACAAGCGAAACAACCGACCAGAAGAAACCTTCGCGCAAGGCGCCGTTCAGAAACGGCGCCGGCAACCAGCTGCCGGCCGGAGTCAGGACTCAGGCACCCGGATCGCGACAGGCCTGCAATCGAGCCGCTTCGGCATAGGGCCGCACGTCGGCGTCCGGTCGTTCGATCAACCGTTGTTTCAGCGCGCTCCACCAGTCGGGATCGAACAGTTCGCCGTGCGCTTCGTGGAAGGCTCGGCGATGGGCGGCAGGAAGGTCCATGAACCGGGGAAACTGTTCGGGAAAGACGTCGCCGGGGTTGACCGGGTACCAGGGCGTGTCGGCGAATTCCTCTTCTTCCGAGCGAGCCGGCGGCACGCGGCGGACGTTCAGGTCGGTGACCTTCGAGACTTCGTCGTAGTCGTAGAACACCGCCCGGCCGCTGCGCGTGACGCCGAAGTTCTTCAGGAACAGGTCGCCGGGGAACAGGTTGGAGCGGGCCAGGTCGCGCACGGCCTGGCCGTAGTCGAGCAGCGCTGCGCGTGCGACCTCGTCGGACTGTTCGCGCACGAACAGGTCCAGCGGTCGGACGCGGCGCTGGACGAAGCAGTGGCGCACCAGCACGGTGTCGCCGCGCAATTCGATCGCGCGTGCGCATTCGTTCAGCAGTTCCTCGAGCGCGGCCGGGTCGAAGCGGTCGCGGGCGAACGCCAGGTGGCGGTATTCCTGGGCATCGATCAGCCGGCCGACCCGATCGTGGTTGAACACGTAGCGGTACTGGGCCAGCACGTGCTCGCGGCCGATCTTCTTGCCCGGCGCGAAATGATCACGCACGACCTTGAACACCAGCGGAAACGACGGCAGCGTGAATACCACCATCACCATGCCGCGCTTGCCGTCGGCTTCGACCAGCCGATCGTCACGATCGAGGCCGAGATGATGGAAGAAGCGGCGATACCGCTCGGTCTTGCCCTGCTTGGCACGGCCCAGCACGGTGTAGAGCTCGTCGACCGGCTTGTCCGGCAGCAGTGTGCGCAGGAACACGATGGCATCGCCGACCGTGGGCAGGTCGGCGTGGAAGTAGCTGTAGGTAAAGCCGAACAGGATGCTGACCGCGGTGCGATCGAGCAGCACGGCATCGACCCGCACGCCGTCGTCGGGGTGGTCCAGTGCAATCACGCAGGGCCGCCAGCGTTCGGCGGCCAGCACCCGGCCGATCCGGTAGGCCCGTCGATCACGGAAGAACGGGACCTTCAAAAGTTCGATGGCCAGCGGCCCGCCGTCGTCGGCCAGCGTCGCGTTCAACCGCTCGGCCAACGCCGCGGCCCCTTCCTCCAGCGCCTCCTCGCCCAGGCCGAGGTCCGGCTCGGCGAGCAGGCGACGGCAGGCGTCGACCGGATCGTCGGCCAGTCCGTAGATCCGCCGGTCGACCGGCCGGGTGATGTGCGCGGTCGGTTCGATGTCCAGCGCCACGAACTCGACCCCGGCATCGACGCCACGCGTCTTGAACAGCCGGCGACTGGTGGTGTTGAAGAAGGTCTTGTACAGCTCGGCATCGAGCCGGTCGTCGATCAGCTCGGCATAGCGGGCATGGATGTCCAGCCACAGCGATCGAGACAGCAGCCGTTCGGCCAGCGCCCCTTCCAGCCGGCCGATGGTCTCGGCGATGCAGTCGTCGTAGAGCCGGATCCGCGCCCGCGCATCGCGCCCCTGGCGGGCCCAGTCACGGCGCCGGAAGTGGCGCTCGGCGCGGCGAGTGATGTCGGAGAACCGTGCGTTGTAGTCGTCGAAGGCGTCGACCAGCAGCGCAGCGGCCGCTTCGATCCGGCTCGATCGTGGATCGCGGCTCGGCTTCATCCGCCCGGTCGAGACGCGGGCGCGAGCGCGGTCGGGCGGGTCTGCAGCCAGACCACCAGGACCAGGCCGAACGGCACCAGCCAGAACAATTGCCACCAGGGACTTTCCCCGGCATCACGCAACCTGCGCGTCCCTGCCGCCAGCATCGGCACGATCAGGGCCAGCGCGATCAGGCCATGAACGACCGGGTGCAGCAAGGCGCCCATGGCCAGCACCAGGATCACCGCCAGCATGAACCACCAGTAGTCGGGCCGGCCGCTTCGCCCCGAAAAGTCGTCGAAGCGCTGCAGACCGCTGCGGATCGCAGCCACGGCACCGCTCGGTGCCATGGCCGAGCCGCAGTCGACGGACAACGAGTCGACCTCGACCTCGAACACCGCGGCCAGCGCTCGCAACGAGTCCAGCGATGCACGTCCGCTGGACTCCAGGCGCTGGACCGTGCGCAGGTTCAGGCCGCAGGCGTCGGCCAGCTGGTCCTGCGACCAGTGGCGGGCCCGGCGCAAGGCGCGGACCCGAAGGGAATCGATTCTCATGTCGGCATTGCTCGGTCGTCGTTCGGAGCCGCAACGATAGCGCCGCACCGGGCAGCGCCGCTACGGCAATGCTACGACAACTCGACGACAGCACGCCAACCGGGGCCGTCCGGCATGACGAGGGCCGGCTGGACCGGCCCTCTCCCGAACGGAACGACGCTGTCAGTCTTCGCCGACGGCGTACTGGCAGCTGACCTCCGGGTTGAACGGCGCGAACAGCCCGTCCGGGTTCGGCGTGGCCGCCCAGACATGCAGGGCCCAGATCCCGTTCGGCGGGACGTTGGGATTGAACTCGAGCTCCTGGCCGAGGAACTCGGGCGGAAACGGCTCGGTCCAGAGGTCGGCCGGGATGATGTACTCCACGCCGTGGAACTGCATCGATCCGTCTTCGGTCGGCGCGTAGAGCAGCACTTCGGGCCGCAGCAGGTTGAGGTGGCCGTTCATCAACTGGTCCATGTTGTGGACGTGATAGCCCATGCCCCCCATCGGACTCTCCACGCACTCGCCGAGAATCGTGTCCCAGCCGGCCGAAACGGCGACGTCGTAGTTGAAGAAGGGCATGATCGAGAGGGCCAGTGCGTCGAGCTGGTCGAGGACGTCCTGCGGCAGCCCCGGCTCGGCCTCATCGCGGCAGGCCGGCGGTTGCACCCCAAGCATGCCGAGCAGGATGCACATCCGCTCGGTGGGTGCGCCCATCCCGCCGGACTGCGCGCGTGCGTCGGGAGAAAACTGGACGGCGACGGCCAGCACCAGGGCCAGCGCGGCCGATCGGATCATCGGGATGTTCGAACGATTGGACAGCGTCATGCGTCGTACTCCTTGTCATGGGTCGATGCGACGGCGGGTCCACCCCGTCATCGCAGGTCCATCGTCGGAGACGGCACGGCCGAACACTTGAAGAAACCCTCAGAAACGCCTTAAATTTCGATCAAATCATGGGCTTGAGTGAATATCGACGGCCTGGGCGAAACGCCCGTCGCCGGCCGGACCGAACCAGCGGTCGATCCACTCGAGCAGGTGGCGGGACAGCTCGGTGTAGCCCGGCGGGAGGTGGCCCGAGTCCAGCGCGACGTGCTGCTTGTCCGGGCCCGGTGTCGCGAGACGCTCGAAGAAGGGGCGCTGCGATTCCTCGTAGGACATCGTCAGGTCGTTGCGCCCGGTGACCAGCAGCAGCGGCAGCGTCACGCGAGCGAGATAGTCGACCTGCTGGATTTCGGGCGGCAGATGCTCGGTCGGCGAAAGGCCGGTCGAGACCAGCATCGCGATCGCGAAGCGGGGCTCGGTGGCCAGCAGATAGGGAGCACGAGTGGCACCGTAGCTGACTCCGTGAAACGCCAGGCGATCGGTATCGATGTCGTCTCGGGTCTCGAGGTAATCGAGCGTGCGACGCAGGTCCTTGGCCTGCTGGATCAGCAGGTCACGCACTCCGATCGGACCCGACGGCGGAACCGGCCCGCGCTCGAACGTGCCCTTGAAGACGGGATAGGCCACCGCCCGGCCGGTGCGCAGGAACGGCTCGACATGCAGCAGCCCGGCATCATTGCTGTCGTCGAGCAGCCGGGCGTCCCCACCCGGAAAGTGGACGACGGTCTGGTACGGCGGCTCGACGTCTTCGGGAAGGAAGAGCTGCAGGATGACGCGTTCGTCGCCGTAGGCCGCGTCGAACTCGATCCGCTCCCGGCGCCAGTCGGCGTGGTCGTTGCCGACGGCCACGAGATCGACGTTCAGCGGCGTCTTGTCGTAGTCATACAGCCGGCGGTAGATCGCGAACGTCTCGTCGTCGACCGGGTCGGCCGGCGATCTGGCTTCGATCGTGACGGTACCGGGCAGCACGTCAGGCGTCTCGTCGGCCTGCAGCATCAGGCGGAATCCGGCACCGCGGTCGCGGGTGGTCGGCTCGAAGACCTGCCAATCGGTGAACTGGTAGCTGTTCTCGTGAAACGCCGCGCCCATGGCGTAGGGGCGGTTCCCGGCGCGGGTCCGGCTCCACTCCCGTACATTGCCGGCCATGTCGTAGGTCCCGAACGGCCCCAGCCCCCGGGCCTCGCCGACCGGCGTCGTCCCGTCGCGGCCGAAGTTGCTCGCCGGAAGGATTTCCGAGAACAGCGCTGCCTGGTCCCCGCCCAGCCCGGCGGCACGGTACCAGTGGAACGCGGTCGGCAGCTGCTTGCCCACCCACTCGGCATAGGCCGACGCCTCGAACCAGCTGACGCCGCTGACCGGATGCCCGCCCTCGCCGTCCGGATACGTCCCGAACGCCCAGCTCGACGGCCCCGGCATTCCGGTCCCATCGACGAACCGGCGCAGCAGTGCTGCGCGATCGAGCATCTCGCCGTCGATTTCGACCCGTTCGGGCCACAGCGCCGGGTCCTGGTACCCGCCGGCTTCGACGAACTCGAGGTAGTCCGCATTGGTGACTTCGTGCCGATCGATCCAGAATCCCGGCAGCTCGGCGCGCTCGCGATGGTACCGGGCCGGTCCCGGCGGCACGTACACCATGCCGTCCGGCGCCTCGTCGGCCGGGTGCAGCCGGAACGGCTCGGCGAACGGCAACACGCTGGGCGCCACCTCGATCGACTCGAAGCCGGCCTTCGACACCCGGAACCGGAGCGCCGACAGCGGCAGCCGTTCATCGGCCAGGGGCGTCGTCCCGATCGGCACCCAGTCCGCCGGTCCCGCGCCGTAGCCGGCCACCTCGATCCGGGCACCCGTCGGCTCGCTGTCGAGCGAGACCGGCAGCGACAGATCGAGCCACAGCTGTTCGATGCGGGGGTCGTCGGGGACGCGTTCCCGGGCTTCTCGAACCAGCCGCCAGGCGGCGGTGATGTCGGTCTCGATCTGCGCCTCGACGGCCGGAAGCAACTCGCGTTCGAGCCAGCGCCGATCGGCGCCCTGCCACCACCACGCCAGCGCCAGCACCGACACGGCCACCACCGACAGCAGCGCCGTCCACGGGGGCCGGGCGCGGTCCGGCGAGGCGCCCGCCCCGTGCGTTTCGATCGGCTCGACATCGGGCAGGATGCGGTAGCCCCGACGATGCAGCGTTTCGATCACAGAAGGGTCGGAGGCCGAGTCGCCCAGCGCCTGACGAAGCTCGCTGATCGCCTGCGGCAGGACGTTGGGCGACAGGGCCGTTCGGCCCCAGGCCTCGTCGAGCAGCGTGTCGCGATCGACCAGCGCGGGCGCATGATCCAGCAGCACTTCGAGCAGCCGGAAGGTCTGGCGACGAAGCGTGATCGGCCCGTCGGGGCCGACCAGCGCGCCCGTTTCGGCGTCCAGCAGGTAGGGGCCGAATCGATACTTCATCCTTCGAAATATACCCGGCCGGTGCGTCCGTCACCAGCCGGGGACCCGTCAGTCGTCGGCCGGAATCCGCGTTGCCTGCCACGTGAACGCCGCCCAGGAATCGCCGGCGCGCCGGAATACGCCGGTGTTGAAGTACTCGGCAATCCGCTGGCCGTCCTGGTCGGCAGTCAGGCGGAAGGTGACCACGGCGACGTCGTCCATGACCCGGACGGTCACGTCCTCGGCGCCGTAGCTCGGTGGATACGGGTCGTCGTCACCGGTGCCATCGAAGCCGGCCAGGATCTCGGCCTTGCCGAAGCGCTCGCCCGACGAGGCGGTGTAGATCAGGTCATCGGCCCAGAAGGACTCGTGGATCGCCCGGGCGTCGGCGGCGGCCAGGAAGGTGTGCAGCAGCCGTTCGAGCTCGGCGTGGTCATCAGCGACCGCGGCCGGCACGGACTGCGGGAGCAGCGCCAGGACCAGGGTCAGCAGCAGGGTTCGGACAGCGTTCATGCAGGTCTCACCGGAAGGCTTGGAAATGATCGGTCCCGAGGATAGCGCGGCGCAACGCCTTGCAACAGACTCGAACGACCGAAGCCGGCTGCATGCTCGCCCGCAGACCGCCCGACGGACGGAATATCACGCGGTCACTGCCGCCGCGCGACCAGGAACACGACCCGCCCGCTGCCGGTCCGATATTCATATTCGACTTCGAAGCCGACGTCCTGCATGCGTTGGAGGAGGTCGGCGCGATGCAGGACGAGCACCGGCGGGACTTTGCCGAACCAGCGACCGACGGCCAGGATCGGCCGCAGCCAGTTCATGCCGTCGGCCAGGCAGCCGGTGTTGGACACGAACAGGCCGCCGGGCCGGACCAGTTCGTGGATGTCGGCCAGTGCGCCGTCGAGATCCTCGACGAGGTGCAGCACGCTGAGCGCCAGCACGGCGTCGTAGCGGTGACCCCGAGACGCAACGTCGGCCAACGACGCGGTCTCGACCTCGATGGTATCGACTCCGGCCGCACGCGCCTTGTCGCGACCGATCTCGATCATCCGTTGCGAGAAGTCCGTGGCGTGGATCCGTTCCACGTGGGCCGCCTGCTCGATCGCCGTGGAGCCGGTGCCGCACCCCGTTTCCAGGCGATGCATTCCGGGCCGCAGACGCTTCTGCGTTTGCTCGAGCTTGTGCCGGTAGGCAGCGTCGTCTGCCATGGGCCGGCGGGCGTACTTGTCCGCGGTGCGGTCCCAGAAGCGGGCCGAACGATCGCCAGCGTGGGGAACGGTATCCATGCCACCTCGATAGCGCCCCGACCCGGCCGGGTCGTCTGCCAGAGGTCACGTCACGACAGCAGCACTCCGCGTCGACCGCAGCAAAGAAAACGGCGGCGCGGGGCGCCGCCGTTTTCGATGGTCCGTCAGCAGCCGATCGGAATCAGTTGCTGGCCATCATGGTGGTGTCGACATCGAACCGGTCGGCCGTCATGACCTTGGTCCAGGCCGCGACGAAATCGCGGATGAACTCCTCGTCACCGTCGGCCGACGCATAGGCCTCGGCCACGGCGCGCAGCTCGGAGTTCGAGCCGAAGACCAGGTCGACCGGTGTGGCCGTCCACATCGCTTCGCCGCTGTCCCGATCCCGGCCGACATAGATGCCATCCATCTCGTCGGACTTGCTCCAGGCGTAGTCCATGCTCAGGACGTTGACGAAGAAGTCGTTGGTCAGCTGCCCGGGCGTATCGGTGAACACACCGTGGTCGACGCCGCCAACGTTGGCGTCCAGCGCCCGCATGCCGCCGACCAGCACGGCCATTTCGGGCACGGTCAGATCGAGCAGCGCGGCCTTGTCGACCATCGCTTCCAGCGGCGCGAAGTAATGGCGGTCGCTGTAGTAGTTGCGGAACGCGTCGGCGTAGGGTTCGAGGTGGGCGAAGGAGTCGACTTCGGTCATCTCCTGCGTCGCGTCACCGCGACCGGGCACGAACGGCACCTCGATGTCGTGGCCGGCGTCGGCGGCGGCCTTCTCGATGGCGGCCGCGCCGCCGAGCACGATCAGGTCGGCCATCGAGACGTCGGCGCCCCGGCCTTCGTTGAAGTCCTGCTGGATGCCTTCGAGCACGCCGAGCACGCGGGTCAGTTCGTCCGGGTTGTTGACCTCCCAGCCGATCTGCGGCTCGAGCCGGATGCGCGCACCGTTGGCGCCGCCGCGCATGTCGCTGGCGCGGTAGGTCGAGGCCGAGGCCCAGGCGGTCCGGACCAGTTCCGGCACGGTCAGGCCCGAGTCCAGGATCGCGTCCTTCAGCTCGGCGATGCCGTCGCCGTCGACCAGGTCGCCGGACCAGCTCGGCACGGGGTCCTGCCAGCTCAGCACCTCGGCCGGCACTTCACTGCCGACGTAGCGGGCGCGCGGACCCATGTCGCGGTGGGTCAGCTTGAACCAGGCGCGGGCGAAGGCGTCCTCGAATTCCTCCGGGTTGGCCAGGAAGCGTTCGGCGATTTCGCGGTAGGCCGGATCGCGCTTCATCGCCACGTCGGTGGTCAGCATGATCGGCGTCGACGGACCGGCGCCCGGCTGCACTTCGGGCACGGTGTTGTCCAGCGCCCCGTCCCTGGCCACCCACTGGGCGCCACCGGCCGGGCTCTCGGACAGTTCCCATTCGAAGTTCAGCAGGTTCGACAGGTAGAGCATCGACCAGCGCGTCGGTGTCTGGGTCCATGCCCCTTCCAGGCCGCTGGTGATCGTGTCGGCGCCGTTGCCGGTGCCGCAGTTGTTCTTCCAGCCCAGGCCCTGCTCTTCGAGACCGGCCGCGGCCGGCTCTGCACCGACGCAGTCGGCCGGGCTGGCCGCACCGTGGACCTTGCCGAAGGTATGCCCACCGGCGATCAGCGCCAGCGTCTCTTCGTCGTTCATCGCCATGCGGCCGAAGCTTTCGCGGATGGCCGTGGCCGCCGCCACCGGATCGGGCACGCCGCCCGGACCTTCGGCGTTGACGTAGATCAGGCCCATCTGGGTGGCGGCCAGCGGTCCCTGCAGTCGACCTTCACCGTCGCGCCGCTCGGCGGCGAGCATGGCTTCTTCCGGGCCCCAGTAGACCAGGTCCGGCTCCCAGTCGTCCTCGCGGCCGCCGGCGAAGCCGAAGGTCTTGAAGCCCATGTCTTCCATCGACACGTTGCCGGTCAGCACCATGAGGTCGGCCCAGGACAGCTTGCGGCCGTACTTCTGCTTGACCGGCCACAGCAGGCGGCGAGCCTTGTCGAGGTTGGCGTTGTCCGGCCAGCTGTTCTGCGGGTCGAAGCGCAGCTGACCGCCGCCGGCGCCGCCACGGCCGTCGACCGTGCGGTAGGTCCCCGCCGAGTGCCAGGCCATGCGGATGAAGAACGGGCCGTAGTGGCCCCAATCGGCCGGCCACCAGTCCTGCGAGTCGGTCAGGACCGCGCGGATGTCGGCCTTGACGGCGTCGAGGTCGAGCGACGCGAATTCGGCGGCGTAGTCGAAGTCCTCGCCGTAGGGGTTGGACGAAACGTCCTGGTCGCGGAGCGGGCTCAGGTCGAGCTGGTCCGGCCACCAGAACTGGTTGCTCTTGGCGTCGTCCATCGCCGAGGCGTTGGCGACCGGCAATGCCAGCGACACGGCCAGCGCAAGCGCGGCGAGGGACTTGGTGGATGTACGCATGATGCGATCTCCCATGAGATTGAGTGGACCCGAACGGGGTTGGCTCATAACCTACGCCTTTCAAATCGAACCGTCCAATTGATATCGGCAATGCTGCCGATTGAGGAAAGGTATGCAACCCTTGAGCAAGAATCATTCAGGGGCAGTCGGACCCTCCATCGTCTCGGCGCGTGCCCCGATCGGGCGCGATGATCGGCTACAGTGATCCGGACCATGCCCGGATCCGATGCCAACAACCCTGCGCCGCTGCTGGCCTACTCCGGGCTGCGTCTCCGGCGGACCTCCCCGCTGCGCGAGCGCGACGACTGGCGCGAGGCCAGCCTGGCGAATCCCGAAACGCGGGTGCTGCCGGTCTGGCGGGGACGCAATCTCGTCGCCGGCTGGCGCGGCGGCAGCGGCGACGCCCGACCCGGCGATGCGTTGGACCTGCACGTGCTGCCGGCGGATGCGGCCGAATTCGCCGAACTGGTGCTGCTCGGCGTCGACGGCGACGCGCCGGTGCTGGCTGCCGACCTTTCGGACTGGCCCGAAGATCGAGCGAATGCACTGGCCGATGACGCCGGGTTCGTCGATCTTCGCCAGGTCGGTCCGGCCCTCGGCGCGCAGAGCGCCGCCCTGCTCAGCTACGCCCGCGGGATGGTCCACTGGCACCGCACCCATCGGCACTGCGGGCGTTGCGGCGCGGCGACGGCCAATCTGAGGGGCGGCATGCTGCGCCGCTGCCCGGACGAGCACTGCGGCGGCGTGGCGTTCCCGCGCATCGATCCGGCCGTCATCGTGCTGGTCGACGACGGCGGGCTGCACGGCGACGGCATCCCGCGCTGCCTGCTCGGCCGGGCCCCCGGCTGGCCGGCCGGGGTGTACTCCACGCTGGCCGGCTTCGTCGAGCCGGGCGAAACACTGGAGGAAACCGTGGCCCGCGAAGTGCGGGAGGAAAGCAACATCGGCGTCGAGAACGTCCGCTACATGGCCTCCCAGCCCTGGCCCTTTCCCTCCTCGCTGATGCTGGGCTTCCACGCCTCGGCCCGCACCCTGTCGATCCAGCGCAACGACAACGAGCTCGAGGACGCCCGCTGGTTCAGTGCAAACGAGCTGCGCAACGCCGGCACCTGGGGCGACGACGACGAGATCTGCCTGCCGCGCAGCGATTCGATCGCGCGCTATCTCATCGAGAGCTGGCTGGCCGGACAGGACTGACCGACGGCCGATCGCGCGGCCGGCGGACGGACGCGGATCAGTTGCGGGTAACTTCCCGGCGGTCGCCGTCGACCGGCACGCCGCCGGCCTTCAGGAGATCGACGATGTAGGCGCGGTGCTCGTCGCCGAGCTCGCCGTCGGCATAGATGCTCTGGACCAGACGGCGCAGCCGGTAGGCGTAGCGAACCACCGGCAGCAGCTTCTTCTGTTCGGCATCCAGCGCCCGGCGGGCCTGGTCGAGCTCGGCCTCGAGGTGGGCAATGCGATCCCGGGCATGATCGAGCTCCTGCTGCTTCGCGTCCAGCGCGTTCTGAAGCTCGCCGGTCGACTGGACCTGGCTGACTTCGGCCGAGAGGGTCGACCGACGGGCCTCGCGCAGCCGATCGGCCAGCTGACGGACCAGTTCCTCGTCGTCGCGCGCCGCGTCGGCCTCGGCCAGCTCGGCCAGGCGCTTGCGCAGCACGCCGACGTCGTTGCGCATCTGCCGCAGCTCACGCCGGACCGAATCGTCGGATTCGAGCATGGTCCGGGCGTCTTCGGGCAGGTCGGACGGCTCGGGATACTCGCTCACGTTGCCGGCAGCGACTTCCTGAAGCCACTGACGGAACCGCGCGCGCTGCGAGAGATGTTCGAGCATGACCTCAGCGTACCGGAGGTTTTTTTCAATTGCATCAACATCTTGAGGAACGGCTTCGCGTCTGCACGCGTGGAATGTGATGCAGGTTCCAGTTCGGCCGATCGCGTCTCTCGCGACCGGCCGTCCCGGCGCCGATCCGGCGAGCGAAGAACGCTGCCGACCCGATCGAACCGGGCGATCGGACGCGATGAATCCGATGTAACCGCGCTTGCCGGCGTACTACCCTTCGAGCGGTCACGACCGGTGACACACCGAGAGTCAATACCAATGAACAAGCACATTCCTGTCCTGCTGGCGCTGATCGCCGGCCTCGGCCTCGCCGCAGGTGCGGCCCGGGCCGACGATCCCTCGCACGAACCGCACGAATCCGAGCACCAGCATCACCACGGCGACGACGGCCATGCCGACGAGCACGAGCACCATCACGGCAACGACGGCCACGCCGACGAACACGAGCACCATCACGGCGACGACGGCCACGCCGACGAGCACGAGCACCATCACGGCAACGATGGTCACGCCGACGAGCACGAGCACCACCACCTCGACGGCGACGATCCCGAAGACCATCATCACCACCACCAGGACGATGGCGATACCGACGGCTCGTCCTGACGATCGTTTGAATCATCGACCCCGGAACGCGCCGGCCACGGGCGCGTTTCCGGTTCTTCGCCGTCGATGCGCCGGCGCACGAGGTCGATCGCCCGCCGGGCACCGAACCGCCGGACGATCTCGCGCAGTGCGCCGTCCCCGAAGCCGACCACGGACGCCATCGTCACCGATCCGCGAGTGAGCCCCTTCGTTGGTCCTGTACCGTCCAGCGAGTCGACATTGCCGCGTTCCGCCCCCTGGAAAGGACGCTGCCATTCCCTGCGAGACAGGCCTTGCAGCTGCACGCTCTCCGACTCGCCATACGTCACACAATGAGTGGCGGGGTACACTAGCCCGCATTACTCATGAATGAGCTCGCGCCCTTGCCTGGTTCTTGTCCGCACAGCGAATCGTCCTCGCTCGGAAATACAGCAGGGTATTCCGCTCGGTCGGAACATCCCCTGTGCGAACGATTCCCGGCGCAATCATCGCGGCGATTCATGAATAATGCGGGTCAGGAAACATCCGAACACGTCTGCGCGGAGCGCGCTTCAGTCGGAAACGCCGCAGATCGTGCGTGCCGTGGCGAGTGACAGTCGCCATGGCGACGGCCGAGTCACATCGCGTGCCAGCTGCGGCGTCTCCGGCGAACCCCGGTCGGGACGGGCCGTTGCGGGCCACACGGCGCCGCTTGTCATGACCATCGGACGCGTTGGTTCGGGTCGGGCGCGCTGATTCGGGAATCACCGAACCACGCTCGTCGAAGCCACGCCGGGTGATTGCGCCGCTCGTCATGACAAGCGTCATGACAAGCGTCATGACGAGCGCTCCGTCGCGCCCGCGCAGACCTGTTCAGAGCTTCCCCAGCGGACTTCGAGCATCGTCCGCACCGCTGCCGACCCCGGAGGACACCGCGCGATGGCCCGACTGCCGAGAATCCGATTCACCTGGCTCATCCTGCTGGCCCTGCTGGCCGGGCTGCCGGCAGCGGCCCAGGTCGAGGACCCGGCTTCGGCCGAGCCGTCGGACCGCCAGATCGACCCGGCGTCTCCGCCGGCGTCCGACCACCGGATCGGCGAGCGGCTGCGCGAGATCTTCGCCGAGATCGAATCGCTGCAAGGTGTCGAGGTGGCGGTGTCGGCCGGCGTGGTCGAACTCAGCGGCGAAGTCGAAGCCCAGGCCACCAGCGCACGGGCCGAACGCCTGGCCGGCCAGGTCGAGGGCGTGGTCGAGGTCGAGAATCGCCTGAGCCTGAATCGCGCGCTCGACGACCGTCTCGAGTCCACCGGCAACGAGCTCGCCGAGCTGTTTCGTGGTCTGATGGCCGGCCTGCCGCTGTTCGGCGTCGCGCTGCTGGTGTTCGTGCTGTTCTGGCTGGCCGGCCGATGGATCGGTGCCCGCCACGGCCTGTATCGGCGGTTCAGCCCGAACGTGTTCATCGCCGAGTTGATCGGCCAGGTCGCACACCTGGTGTTCATCGTCCTCGGGCTGGTGCTCGCGCTGTCCCTGCTCGACGCGACCGCGCTGCTCGGCACCATCCTCGGCGCAGCCGGGATCTTCGGCCTGGCGCTCGGCTTCGCGGTCCGCGACACGGTCGAGAACTATATCGCCAGCATCCTCCTGAGCATCCGCAATCCGTTCGGCATCAACGACCTGGTCGATGTCTCGGGCCAGATCGGCAACGTCGTCTCGCTGACCTCGCGCGCGACCATCCTGCTGTCGCCGGAAGGCAACCACGTGCGCATTCCCAACGCCATGGTGTTCAAGGCCGTCATCGTCAACTACACGCGGCGGCCCGAACGACGCTTCGAGTTCGACGTCGGCGTCGACACCGACCACGACCTGCGATCGGCGCAGCAGGTGGCGATCGATACGCTCGAGTCCACCCCCGGGGTACTGCCCGAACCCGCCGTGCAGGTCATCGTCCAGGCACTCGGCGACTCCAACGTCGTGCTGCGCTGTTACGGCTGGGTCAACCAGCAGGCCCACAGCTTCATCAAGGTGCAGAGCGAGGCGATCCGCCGGGTCAAGGAAGCCTTCGACGAGGCCGGCATCGTCATGCCAGAACCCGTCTATCGCCTCAGGATCGTCGACCGCGTCGCCGGCACGGCCGGCGCCACGCCGGACCGCGCGCCGAAGCGCGACGCGGAGCGCAGGAAAGGCGACAACGACGATCCAGCCCCGGCCGATGTCTCGGTCGACCACACCATCGAAAAGCGCGTGATCGTCGAGGCACAGGATGCCGAGAGCGAGAACCTGCTCAGCCCCGACGCCGATCAGGAGCTCTGAGCGTTCGATGGCAGAGACGGAATCCCGGTGCCGAAGGCGGGCCGGCCGGTTGCTCGCGCGACAATGCGCTTTGGCGTTGCGGGGTCTGCATCAGGGCCACTGCTGACCCAGCGCTTCACCGCACGATCGGCGATTCGGCCGCGCCGAGGCGTTTCTGCATCAGCGTCACGTCCTGCCAGGCATCGAACTTCCACCCGACGTCCCGCAGCACGCCGACGCGCTCGAACCCGACCCGTTCGTGAAGACGAACCGAGGCAGCATTGCGCTGGCCGCCGATCACCGCGATCATCTGCCGGAATCCACGCGACTCGCATTCACGGATCAATCGGTCCAGCAACGCCCTGCCGACGCCGCGGCGCTGGAATTCGCGTGCGACATAGACCGAGTTCTCCACGGTTCTCCGATACGCCGGACGACCGCGGAACGAGCCCGCGTAGCAGAAGCCGGCGACCCGAGCGTCGAGTTCTGCGACCAGATAGGGGTAGCCGCGTTCGCTCAGCCGCGCCTGACGCCCTCGCATCTCCTCGACGGTCGGCGGCTCGAGCTCGAACGATGCGCTCCCGTTCAGCACCGCCTCGGCATAGATCGCCTGGATGGCTCCGAAGTCGCGGTCCTCGACGGGGCGCACGACCGGATCGCTCATGAATCAGCCGCGGACTCGAGCGCCCTTTTCCGCATCAGCCAGACGATCAGCAGGATCGCCGGAATGCCCAGCGCGGAGGCGTAGACGAAGAAGGTGACGTAGCCGGCGCTGTCGACGATCACGCCCGAAGGCCCGCCGATGATCTTGCCGGGCAGGGTCATGAACGAACTGAACAAGGCATATTGCGTCGCGGTGTAGCGACGCGAAACCAGGCTGGACAGAAAGGCGATGAACACCGTGGCCGAGAAGCCGTTGGCGAAGTTGTCGGCGCCGATGGTGACGAACAGCGCCGGGATGCTGTAGCCGACCGTGGCCAGCCAGGCGAACACCAGGTTGGTCAGCGCAACCAGCAACGCGCCGGCCAGCAGCATCGGCAGGATGCCGTAGCGGGCCACGACCACGCCACCGACCATGCCGCCGATCAGCGTCATGACGATACCGAAGACCTTGGTCACGCTGGCGATTTCCGACAGGCTGAAGCCGAGATCGATGTACAGCGGATTGGCCATCGCGGCCATCGACAGGTCGCTGACCTTGTAAAGGCCGATCAGCGCCAGCAGCGGCAGGGCCAGCCAGCCGTAGCGGTGCATGAAATCGCGGAACGGCGCGATCACCGAGCCGACGATCCAGGCCCCGGCCTCCTGGCGCCAGCCGGTGGTCGCGGTGTTGGCACGAAAGGCCTGGACCAGCGGATCGCGGTCGATGTCCAGCCGATCGGCCGACGACGGCTCGCGCGACAGCAGCACCGCCAGCATGCCCACCGACACGCAGGCGGCCATGGCCAGGTAGGCCACCGTCCAGTTCCAGAAATCGGCGATGTACAGCGCACCGGCGCCGGCCACCAGGATCGCCAGCCGGTAGCCGATGACGTAGGTCCCCGCCATCGCGGCCTGGAACTCGTCGGCATCGGATTCGATCCGGAACGCGTCGATGGTGATGTCCTGGGTGGCCGAGCAGAACGCGACCAGCAGCGCCAGCAGCGCGATCGCGGTCAGGCTGTCGGTCGGGTCGGTCAGCGCCATCGCGGCCAGCCCGGCTGCAATCCCGACCTGGGCCAGCAGCATCCACGAACGACGCTGGCCGAGCAGCCTCGTGAGCAGCGGCAGCGGCACCCGATCGACCACCGGCGCCCACAGCACCTTGATCGAATACGTGGTGCCGATCCAGGCGAAGAAGCCGATCGCCGAGCGCGAGATCTCGTAATCGCGCAGCCAGGCCGTCAGCGTGGTGAACACCAGCAGGAACGGGAGCCCGGCGGAAAAGCCGAAGAACAGCATCCGCACCACCGACGGCCGCGCATAGACCCGCAGCGCCTCGGACCAGCCCCGCTTCGTCGCTTCAGTGGCCATTCTTCCCCTTCCGGCCGCGGACAGCGGAACCCGAAGAACAATTGGAACCGCAGATGACCGCAGATGACCGCAGATGGAAAGAAGGAAAGGCAAAAGAACTTGAACAGGACAGGCAACGGAGGGCTTCTGCTGGCAGCGCCATGACTCCACCGGCCGCTCCGGCGCCACCACGGAACGGGACGCTGGCTACCCACGGATTCATCGACAGCATCGATTCTCTTCTGCGAACATCTGCGTAACCTGCGGTTTCAAGGGCTCTTGAGTGTCGTTCAGAGATCCGCGTCGTAGTCGAGGATCAGCGGGGCGTGGTCGGAGAAGCGGACGTCCTTGTAGATGCGCGCCCGCTCGGCGCTGTCGGCCGGGCCGGTGCTGGTCACGTGGTAGTCGATCCGCCACCCGACGTTGTTGTCCCAGGCCCGGCCGCGGTTCGACCACCAGGTGTACTGCTCCGGCCGCGGGTCGACCCGGCGGAAGGCGTCGTGCATGCCGACGGGTCCGAAGACCTCGTCCATCCAGGCGCGCTCTTCGGGCAGGAAGCCGGAGTTCTTCTGGTTGGCCTTCCAGTTCTTCAGGTCGATTTCCTTGTGGGCGATGTTCCAGTCGCCGCAGATGATCCAGTCCCGGCCCGACGTCGCCCATTCGGCGAGCTTCGGCTTGAGATGCTCCATGCACTCGTACTTGAACTGTTGACGCTCGTCCTTCGAGGTCCCCGACGGCAGATACAGCGAAACCACCGAGGTGGTGCCGAAATCCGCCTGCAGCCAGCGCCCCTCGCGATCGAAAGCGTCCCAGCCGAGGCCGACCTGCACCTTGTCGGGCTCCTTCCTGGCGTAGATCGCCACGCCGGAGTAGCCCTTCTTCTCCGCGTCGTGGTAGACGCAGGTGTTCATGAAGGCCGGGCGGAACGCGGGATCCTCGAGCTGCCACTCCTGCGCCTTGGTCTCCTGGATGCAGACCACGTCGGCCCGCTGGCGCTTGAGCCAGTCGAAGAAGCCCTTGCGGGCGGCGGCGCGGATTCCGTTGGCGTTCAGGCTGATGATGCGCATGGATGAAGAGCGGGCCTCGGCGTGTCAGCGCTCATGGTAGCCGGTGGATGGTGCGAACTGGGGCGGCGGCGGTACACTGCCGACATGAACGAATGGACCCGGAAATTCATCGCGCTGGCTTGCGAGGTCGAGGCGCTGCGCTTCGGCCGCTTCGAACTGAAGTCCGGACGGATCAGCCCGTACTTCTTCAACGCCGGCCGGTTCGCCAGCGGCCGCAGCCTGGCCGGGCTGGCCGACTGCTACGCCGACGCCATCGCCGACTCGATGGCCGCCTCGGGTCTCGAGTTCGACGTGCTGTTCGGCCCGGCCTACAAGGGCATCCCGCTGTCGGCCGCGGTCGCGGTCCGGCTGTTCGACCGGCACGGCATCGATACGCCGGTGGCCTACAACCGCAAGGAAGCCAAGGACCATGGCGAAGGCGGCACGCTGGTCGGCGCGCCGATCGAGGGCCGGGTGCTGGTCGTCGACGACGTGCTGTCGGCCGGCACCGCGTTCGCCGAGGCCCGAGCCCTGATCGAGGCGGCCGGCGGTCGGGTCAGCGGATTCGCCGTCGGCCTGGATCGCCAGGAACGAGGAACCGGCACCACCTCGGCCGGGTCGGAACTGATGAAGGCGGGCATCGATGTGATTGCCATCGCAACTCTGGGCGACCTGGTCGATGCACTTCGCGAGAATGTCGCCGGCGAGCTGGCGAGGGACGAAAATCTCTCTGCTATGCTGGCTTATCAAAGGGAATACGGAGCGGCCCCAGGGTCGTGAGGACCATGCGCAGCCTGACCGCACTGGTCGTGCTGGTGGCGTTGACCGACGCCGCCGCGCAGACCGTCTACAAGTGGGTCGACGAGGACGGCGAGACGCACTACAGCCAGACGTTGCCGCCCGATCGCGTCCAGCAGGAACACGCCCAGCTCGATCGCGAGGGCCGCGTGACCGCCGAAGTCGCGCGCGCGCCGACCGCCGAGGAGCGCGCCGAGCTGGCCGAGCGGATGCGGGTCGAGCGCGATGCCAGCGAGCGCGACCGACTGCAGGCCCAGCAGGACCGGCTGTTCCTGGCCGCCTACCCCACCGAGGAGGCCGTGACCGATTCGATCGACGCCCAGCGCGACGTTCTGATGGCCGAGTTCAGCTCGGTCGACTCGCTGATCGAACAGGCCCGCGTCCGGCTCAACCAATCGGTGAACCAGGCGGCCTCGATGCAGCGCAGCGGCCGCGAGGTCCCGGAGCACCTCCGCAACGACATCGCCCGCGCCCGCGGCAATCTTGCCGAGCTGAACGACCGTCGCGCCGAGCTCGAAGACGAAATCAACGGGCTCGACGACCTGCTGGCCGAAGAGCTGGCGCGCTTCCGGCGACTGACCGACACCGGGCCGAAACCGGCCGAATCGGACCCCGCGCCGTCGGATCCGGACGACGACGCAGGCGCCGGCTGAGCGATCCGTGTATACACGCTGCGAACACTGTCGGGCCGTGCTGCCGATTCGGCCCGAGGATCTGGCCCAGGCCGGCGGTATGGTCCGCTGCGGTTCCTGCGGCCGGACCATCAACGCGCTGGCCGCGATGTACCGCGAGCCGCCGACGACCGGCAGCCCGCCGATCCCGGCCGACGGCATGCCGCCGATGCTGACCCCGCGCGTCGAGCAGGACGCCCTGCTCGACGGCGACGAGGCCACGGAGGCCAGCGAGCGGCCGGACCCGTCGGCCGATCTCGCCGACGACGTGCCGTCACCCGATTTCTCGCCCGACCCGCCGCCGCGCTGGGCGCGCTGGTTGTGGCCGACCGTGGTCGTGATCGCGCTCGGCGCACTGGCCGTGCAGCTGTTCGGCCCCGAATCGCTGCGGGTCGAGCCCGAAGCGCTGGGCTTCGGGGCGCCACCGCCGATCGAGGCCTCGGAGGCCATCGAGCTGGTCTCGCGTGACCTCCACCGTCATCCCGGTCTCAGCGATGCGGTGATCGTCAGCGCTGTCCTGGTCAATCGGGCCGAGCGTCCGGTGCCGTGGCCGCGGATCGATCTGCGGCTGTTCGACGCCAGTCAGCAGGTGATCGGCCAGCGGCTGCTGGAGCCGGCCGACTACCTCGACCCATCCGCCGACCCGGACGGCATGCTGGCGCCGAACGTCCGTCTGCCGGTGGTGCTCGAAATGGTCGTCGAAGGCTCCGCGCCGTCCGGGTTCAGCATGAGTTTCCACTAAGCGGGCGGCCACCGCCCGGCGGTCGGCAACGGGTTACGTCCCCGCTCCGGCGGCCGGCCCGGCGCGCCGGACGAATGTGATGAATTCCACATTTCGATGCCGATCCGCGCCGGTTCGGGCCATTCGCTGTGGTACGCTTTGCGGCCGTTTGCAACCGCCCCCGAGTGCCTCCGGAATCCCGCATGCCGCCATCGAAACCCGAGTCGAACGGCCCGTGCCTGCGCGACGTCGTCGCCCGCTCCGTTCAGCAGTACCTTGACGATATGGGGCCGACCCCCCCCGACGACCTGCACGACCGGATCATCCGCGAAGTCGAACAGCCGCTGATCGAGACGGTACTCAGACATACCGGCGGCAACCAGTCGCGGGCCGCGCGCATCCTCGGCATGACCCGCTCGACCCTGCGCACCCGCATCCGGCGCTACGGCCTGTGAGCGGCAGCGAACCGCGCATCCGCCGCGCGCTGCTGAGCGTGTCGGACAAGCGCGGGCTGGTCGAACTCGGCCAGGCGCTGACCGGACACGGCGTCGAACTGCTGTCGACCGGCGGCTCGGCGCGCGCGCTGCGCGAGGCCGGCCTGGAGGTGATGGACGTATCGGGCTATACCGGCTTTCCCGAGATCATGGGCGGTCGGGTCAAGACGCTGCATCCGAAGATCCACGGCGGCATCCTGGCCCGAGCCGGCGTCGATGACGCAGTGGCCGCCGACCACGGCCTGCCACCGATCGACCTGGTCGCGGTCAACCTCTATCCGTTCGCGGACACCGTGGCCGACCCGGACTGCAGCTGGGCCGATGCGATCGAGAACATCGACATCGGCGGGCCGACGCTGGTCCGCGCCGCGGCCAAGAACCACGCGCGGGTGACCGTGCTGTGCGATCCCGACGACTACGCGACCGTGATCGCAACGCTGCCGGCTGCGCCCGACGAGGCGCTGCGCCGCCGACTGGCGACCCGGGCCTTCGCGCACACCGCCAAGTACGACGGCCAGATCAGCGAGTGGCTGTCGGCCCGCACCGACATCGATACCGGGATCGACGAACCCGGCCTGCCGCCGCGCCTGAGCCTGAACCTGGACCGTGCGGCCGCGCTGCGCTACGGCGAGAACCCGCACCAGGCCGCCGGCCTGTACGTCGAGCGCGAAGCGCCGCGGGCCGGCCTGGCCGGCGCACAACCGCTGCAGGGCAAGCCGCTGTCGTACAACAACCTGCTCGACGCCGACGCCGCGTGGAGCGCCGTGGCCGGCCTGGGCGAGGCGCCGGCCTGTGTGATCATCAAGCACACCAACCCCTGCGGCGCCGCGCGCGGAGAGTCGCCGGAGGCGGCCTACCGCAAGGCGCTGGCCTGCGATCCGACCTCGGCCTTCGGCGGCATCCTGGCCTTCAACCGCGAACTCGACGGCGCAACGGCCGAGGCGATCAGTCGACAGTTCGCCGAGGTCGTGCTGGCGCCCGGCTTCAGCGATGCGGCGCGCGAAGTCTTATCGGCGAAGAAGAACCTGCGCCTGATCGCGCCGGGCGACCCGGCCCGCGGATGCTACGAGCTGCGCCGCATCGACGGCGGCTGGCTGGTCCAGCAGCCCGATGCGCTGGCCTGGGATCGCGACGCGATGCAGGTGGTCACGAAACGTACGCCGGACGAGCGCGAATGGCGCGACCTGGCGTTCTGCTGGTCGGTGGTGGCCGCGGTGCGCTCCAACGCCATCGTGCTGGCCCGCGACGAGGCGACCCTCGGCATCGGCGCCGGCCAGATGAGCCGCGTCGACTCGGCCAGGATCGCCACCCGCAAGGCCGCCGAGCAGGGCCTGGCCCTCGACGGCGCGGTGCTGGCCTCCGATGCCTTCTTCCCCTTCGCCGACGGCGTCGAGACCGCCGCCGAAGCCGGCGTGAAGGCCATCGTCCAGCCCGGCGGCTCGAAGCGCGACGACGAGGTCATCGAGGCCGCCGACCGCCACGGCATCGCCATGGTGTTCACCGGCCGGCGGCACTTCAGGCACTGAACCACCGCCGGCGCGGCCCGGCTCAGGGCCGGAACTCGAAGCCGTCGGCGAACAGCACCGTTTCGTCATCGAAGATCCGGATCACCACGCTGGCCGGACTGATCGGCGTGGCCGCCCCATCGGTGACCTCCAGCGTCACGCGGAACTGCTCGACCGGCTCGGCGATGCCGTCGTTCAGGATCGGGATGTCGACGGTCTGGATGGTGGTCTCGCCGTCGCCCCAGCTTCGTGTCACGTCGATCGCGGTGAAGTCGCTGCCGGCGGTCGCCGACTCGGCCACGGTCCGGATGCGCACGGTGGTCGGCCCTTCCGCCGCGCCCTCGCGGCGCACCGTCAGCGTCGCCGTGCCGAAGTCCTCCGGGATCTCGAAGAAGCCCGCGCCGAAGCGCACCGTGCCGCCGTCGATCCGGGTCAGGCCGGACAAGGCATCGACATCGGCGTCGGGCAGCGACGGATGCAGCGAATCGACCAGGTAGACCAGCGAGAACACGTCGGCGACCGGATCGTGCAGCAGCAGATCGTCGTCATCGAAGCCAAGGCCGTCGATCCGGCCCGGCGTGTCGAAGCTCATCAGCATCCGGCCGTCGTCGAGCACGTGCAGCGCGTCCAGGTTCAGCGCGCGCGGCACGCGGTCGCCGTCGAAGAACCCAGTCAGCTGGAACCCGTCCCAGCCGACCACGTGACTCGGCGACAGGTACGGTACCAGCGAGCCGCGCAGCGGGATGAACTGCAGGATGAACGAGTCGAACGACAGCAGCAGATCGCCGCTGAGCGGATCGAAGGCCACGGCGTCGACGTTGACCTCGTCCGGCAGGCCGGCCGAGGCCGGGTCGAAAAGCAACGTGCCCGCGCCGGTCCAGACTTCGCCGGGCCGCATCGTGACCGTCGGGCCATCGAACAGGTCCAGCGTGTCGGTAATGTCGATGGAAAAGGCGTCGAGTGCGAGGTCGTAGGCGTCGACATCGTAGCGGTGGAGGGTGGGCAACCCGCTTTCCAGCGCTTCGATGCCGGCGTAGAGATCGGTGTCGAGATTTACCCGGGCCACCTGGCTGTCGCCGAAGGTCACGCTGCCGGCGGGCCCGACGAGGATGGCTTCGATATCCAGACTGATCAGCAGTTCCTCGAGCTCGGCGCCGATATCGATCACCCCGGCACGTGCCTGCGGAACGGCCACCGCGAAGAGCAGCGCCAGCACCCCTGCTCGCCACAGACATTGCGCGTTGTCGCGTCGCATGGCCATCAGTCGCAGTCGGTCGACGGCGAACACCGGTTCGGGCCGATCGCGGTGCAACTGTCGCCGTTGTCGTTGGCGGACATCAGGACCTGGGAGCAGTACATGCTGAACACGCCCTGGTTGCCGTTGTTGACCACGGTGCTGTCGATCACGTGATGGGTGCCGAACACCGAACCGATCCCGGAATCCCCGTTCAGGCCGATCGAAAGCCGCCGGAAGACGCCGCCGACCGAGCCGAAGCCGATCACCGAAACGCCCAGAGCCCCGTTGCTGGTGATCGTCACGTCCTCGACCCGGGCGTAGTTGCCGACCACGATGCCGTCGCTCCCCATGCCGCGAACCGAGCCGTTGACGATCGTCACGTAACTCCGGCCGCTGGCGGAAATGCCGTCGCCGATGCCGGTGCCGGTGCAGCTGACCGTGCTGCCGGAGCACACCGCCGGGCCGAGCAACGCGAAGCCGTTGAGGTCGACCTGCACGTTGTCGGCGTTGACCTGGATCAGCGTCTGGTTGGCGTTGGTGGTGGTCAGGTTCGAGGTCAGGATGTAGCTGCCGGGCTCGGTCAGCGTGATCGGATAGCCGCCGGAATCGCCCGGCACGCAGCCGAACGGCGCGCACTCGGCGCTGAGTTCCCGTGCGCCTCGGTCGGCGAAGGCGGGCGAGGCAGTCAGCGCAAGCAGCGCGACGGCGGAAAGACGGGCACGAATGGACATCGATGAATTCCTTATCTGGGAATGGGTCTACTCGATCAATCGGATACCGTGGAACAACACCGCCAGCCGCCGCCACGCCGCATCGGCCTGCTCGGCCGTGTATGCTTGCTGCCGGTCGCGGCGGCGTCGCGGTGCCCGATGTCCCTCTCGAACTGCTGAAGCCCTCGATGCCCGTTCATCCGCTTGCCCGCCCGACCCTGTTGCTTGCCTTCGCGCTGCTCGTTCCCGGCAGCCTGCTTGCGCAGTCTCCGGCCGACCCCGACGCCGACCAGGACGACGCCCTCGACCGCGTGGTCGTCACCGGCTCGCGGGTGCAGAGCGCGATCCGCGCCGGCGCCCGGCCGCTGACCCGCATCGACCGGGACTTCATCGAGACCAGTGGCGCGGTCCGGCTCGGCGACCTGCTGCAGCAGCTGCCGATGTTTTCCGGCTCGCCGCTGAACACCCGGACCAGCCAGCGCGGCCAGGGCGGCGGGCTGTCGCGCGGCATCGAGACGCTGGAGCTGCGCGGGCTGGGCCCGGAACGCACCCTGGTCCTGGTCAACGGCCGCCGCTTCGTGCCCGGCGGCAGCGGGGCCTCGGGCCTGGTCGACCTCGGCATGATCCCGACGGCCTGGATCGAGGCCGTCGAGATCTACCGCGCCGGCGCTTCGGTCGAGTACGGCGCCGATGCCGTGGCCGGCGTGGTCAACATCCTGACCCGGCGACGCATCGACGGCCTGGAACTCGATGCGCAGGGCCGGATCACCGAGCGCAACGACGCCGAGACGCTGCAGGCCAGCGTACTGGCCGGACGCACCGGCGAGCGCGGCGGCTGGCTGGCCGGCCTCGAAGTCGTCGACCAGCCGTCGGTCTCCAAGGGCGACCGGGGGTTCTCGTCGGCCCGCCTGACCCTCGACGGTCCCGACAACCAGCGCGTGTTCGACGGCTCGTCGGCCCCGCCGAGCGGCCAGTACCGCAGCTCGTTCGGCCGCTTCACGCTGCGCGACGGGCAGGACGGCGACGAACTCACCGACTTCCGGCCGTTCACCGACGCCGACCGCTTCAACTTCAACCCGTTCGAGGACCTGCTGCAGGCCTCCACCCGGACCACGCTGTTCGGCAGCGGCGAATGGACCTTCGGCCACGGCGTGCGGGGCTGGGTCGAAGCGCTGGCGCACCACCGCGAATCCAGTGCCCAGCTGGCCCCGCTGCCGTTGTTCACCACCCGCGAGACCGACGTGGTGGTCGATGAGAACAACCTCTACAACCCGTTCGGCGAGACCCTGGTCGACGTCCGCCGGCGACTGGTCGAGGCCGGCCCGCGCCGCTTCGAGCAGGACAACGACGCCTGGCGCGTGGCCGCCGGCCTCGACGGCTGGATCGGCCAGTGGAGCTGGGATGCGTCGCTGACCTGGGGCCGCAACGAGACCGACCAGCGCCAGACCGGCGACCTGCTCGACGACCGGCTGCGCAGCGCGCTGGGCCCGTCGTTCCGGGCCGACGGCACGGCGATCTGCGGCACGCCGGACGACCCGATCCCCGGCTGCGTGCCGCTGAACCTGTTCGGCGGGCCGGGCAGCATCACCGATGCCATGCTCGCCTACGTCGGCGCGGACCTGCGCGACACGGGCTACAACGAACAACGCGTGGTCGAGCTCAACCTGCTCGGCGACCTGGTGACCCTGCCGGCCGGCCCGCTGGCCACGGCCTTCGGGTTCCAGTACCGCGAAGAGGAAGGCGCCGAAACGCCGGACCCGCGCACCCAGGCCGGCAACACCACCGGCTCAGCCCGGGGCGCGACGCGCGGCACGTTCGAGGCCGCCGAGGCCTACATCGAGTTCGGCGTGCCGATCACCCCGGACCTGGAGCTGGATCTCGGCCTGCGCGGCGTCGACTTCTCGAACTTCGGCAGCGACGCGGTGTTCGAGACCGGCCTGGCCTGGCGGGCGAGCGAGCGGCTGACGATTTCGGCCCAGTACTCCGAGGCCTTCCGCGCGCCCAACATCGGCGAGCTGTTCGGCGCGCAGAGCCAGGCCAACCCGATCGTCATCGACCCCTGCGCGCGCTTCGAGGAGCGCACGCCCGAAGAAGTCCAGCGCTGTATCGACCAGGGCGTGCCGGCCGACGGCAGCTTCACCCAGTCCGGCGAGGAAACGCCCGAACTGTCCGGCGGCAATCCGGCGCTGACGCCCGAGCGAGCCACGGTGCGCGCGGTCGGCCTGGCCTGGCGGATTCCGGGGCTGGCCAGCGCCAACCTGCGGATCGACGCCTACGACATCGACATCGAAAACGGCATCGGCGCGCTCGGCGCCGAGACCGTACTGAACCAGTGCCTGGCCACGGGTGCGGCGGCGTTCTGCGACGCCGTCGAGCGCGCACCCGGCGGCGCCATCACCGCGATCTCCGCGCGGCTGCAGAACCTGGCCCGGGAGGAAACCCGCGGTATCGATCTGGAAGCCGACTGGACCGTCGATGCGTTCGGCGGCCGGCTCGGCCAGCGCCTGCTGCTGGCCTGGGTCGACGAGCGCAAGCTGGTCGCCTTCCCCGGCGCCGAGCCGCTGTTCGGCGCCGGCGACTACGATCCCGACCGCTTCGGCGCGATCCCGGAATGGCAGGGCCGCTACCGGCTGGACTGGCGGCACGACCGCTGGAAGGTCGGCTATTCCGCGCAGTGGATCGACGCGATCGAAGAGCGCGGCGGCGAAGTCTTCCCCGGCACCGTCAACCGCGCCGGCAGCGTGCTGTACCACGACCTGTTCGCCGGGCTGGACCTCGGCGACTGGCAGCTCACCGCCGGCGTCGACAACCTGACCGACGTCCGCCCGCCGTTCCTGGCCAACGCCGACGAAGGCAACACCGACTTCGGCACCTACCGCCTGCTCGGCACCACCTACTGGCTGCGGCTCGGCGCCCGGTTCGGCCGCTGACTCAATCGGCCACGGGCAGGAACATCGCCTGCAGATCGTTCAGGAACTGCGCGCCGTGCTCGGTGCGCAGCAGGACATCGTCGCGCCGCTCCAGCAGACCGGCCTCGATGGCCCGGTCCAGGCCGGGCTGCAGCGCGGACTCGTCCAGGCCGGTGCGGGCACGGAAGTCGGCCAGCGGCATCGGCTCGGCCAGGCGCGTGCGGTTGAGCATGAACTCGAAGGCCAGGTCCACGGCCGCCACCGGTTCGGCCTCGGCGATGAACGAGCGATCGGCCGCGGCGCGCAGCCACGAGGCCGGGATGGTCCGGCGGCGGGTGCGCAGGACCTGCTGCTCGGCCGGCAGCGTGATCTTGCCGGACGCGCCGGCGCCGATCCCCAGGTAGTCGCCGAAGCGCCAGTAGTTCAGGTTGTGACGGCTCTCGCGGCCCGGCCGCGCCCAGGCCGAGATCTCGTAGTTGGCGTAGCCGGCCGCCGCCAGCCGTTCCGCCGCCGCGTCCTGCATCGCCCAGACCGTGTCCTCGTCGGGCAGGGCGGGCGGGTGCTTGGCGAACACCGTGTTCGGTTCGAGCGTGAGCTGGTAGTGCGACAGGTGCGGCGGCGCGAAGGACAGCGCGGCGTCGAGATCGGCCTGCATGCCGGCCACGTCCTGGCCCGGCAGCGCCCACATCAGATCGATATTGAAGTTGTCGAAGCCCGCCGAACTCACCGCGTCGATCGCGCGCCTTGCCTCCTCGCCGCCATGGATCCGCCCGAGCACGGCCAGCCGCTCGTCGTCGAAGCTCTGCACGCCGAGGCTGATGCGGTTGACGCCGGCGCTGCGGTAGGCCTCGAAGCGGTCGTGCTCGACGGCACCGGGGTTGGCCTCCAGCGTGATCTCCGCGTCCGGCGCCAGTCGCACCCGGGCGCCGACGCCCTCGAGGATCGCCTCGATCGAGGCCGCCGAGAACAGGCTCGGCGTGCCGCCGCCGAAGAAGATCGCGTGCACCGTCCGGCCCCAGGCGCGCGGCAGGTCGAGCTCCAGGTCGGCCAGCAGCGCGGCCACGGTCTCGGCTTCGGGCAGCGTGTCCGGAGCGACGTGCGAGTTGAAATCGCAGTACGGGCACTTGCGCACGCACCACGGCAGGTGGATGTAGAGCGTCAGCGGCGGCAGCGTCAGCGCCATGTCCGCGCGCCCGTCAGGCCGCCCCGATCAGGCGGATCAGCTGGTCGAGCGCCCGCCCGCGATGGCTGACCCGGTTCTTCTCGCCGGCCGGCAGCTCGGCAGCGGTCGCGCCCATTCGCGGGTCGTGGAACACCGGGTCGTAGCCGAACCCGCCGGTGCCACGCCGCGCCTCGAGAATGTAGCCGTGCCAGCGGCCGGTGGCGATCAGCGGCGCCGGATCGTCGGCGTGCTGCAGCAGCACCAGACAGCAGTAGAAGTACGCGCCGCGCCGTTCTTCGGGCAGATCGCGCAGTTCATCGAGCAGCTTGTCGATGTTGTCCTGGTCGGTGGCATCCTCGCCGGCGAAGCGAGCCGAGCGGATGCCGGGCCGGCCGTCCAGCGCATCGACCACCAGCCCCGAATCGTCGCCCAGCGCCGGGCCGCCGGCCGCTTCGGAGGCGGCGCGGGCCTTGATCAGCGCGTTCTCGACGAAGGTCCGCCCGGTTTCCGGCGGCGGGACCACGCCATAGTCGGCTTGCGACTTCACCGAAAAATTCAGCGGCGAGAGCATCTGGTCGAACTCGGCCAGCTTGCCGGCGTTGCCGCTGGCGATGACGAGCGTCGGCATCGCCATCAGCCGGCGTTTTCCAGCGCCGCGGTCTGGGCGGCCTGCAGGTCCTTGATGCCGGCCGCGGCAAGGTCGAGCATGCGGTCGAGCTCGTCGCGATGGAAGGCGTGGCCCTCGGCCGTGCCCTGGACCTCGATGAAACCGCCGCCGTCGTTCATGACCACGTTCAGATCGGTGTCGGCGCTGGAGTCCTCGGCATAGTCCAGGTCCAGCACCGCTTCGGAGCCGACGATACCGACCGACACCGCGGCGACCTGGCCGTGGATCGGTTCGCGCGCCAGCTTGCCGCGCTTGCGGATCGTCGCGATCGCATCGACCAGCGCAACGTAGGCCCCGGTGATCGACGCGGTGCGGGTGCCGCCGTCGGCCTGCAGCACGTCGCAGTCCAGCGTGATGGTGCGCTCGCCGATGGCCTGCAGGTCGATCACCGCGCGCAGGCTGCGGCCGATCAGGCGCTGGATTTCCAGCGTGCGGCCGCCCTGCTTGCCGCGGGTGGCCTCGCGCATGTTCCGGGTGCCGGTCGACCGCGGCAGCATGCCGTACTCGGCGGTCACCCAGCCCGAGCCCTTGCCGCGCAGCCACGGCGGCACGCGGTCCTCGACGCTGGCGGTGCACAGCACGCGGGTCTCGCCGCAGCTGATCAGCACCGAACCTTCGGCGTGGCGGGTGAAGTGACGGCGGATCTCGATCGGGCGCAGTTCATCGGCGCGGCGGCCGGATGGTCGGGACAAGACAGACTCCTCGGAATGGGGCGTGGACGGCGGTTCTCCGGGTCCCGGAGCCCGCGCCCCGCAGCACGCGGAGCCGGGGTTCGGGACCCGGGAATCCAGGCCGCAAAGAGTATCACGCGACTCGACCCGGACCGCAGCGGCGATGCGGTCGACGCGGCCCGATCGGGTACCATGTCGCGTCTCGAACCGACCGGAACGCCGCCGTGATCCGAAGCATGACTGCCTACGCCAGCCTCAGCCGGGCCGGTGATTCCGGACAGCTGACCTGGGAAGTCAAGAGCGTCAACCAGCGCTATCACGAGGCTTCGCTCCGGCTGCCCGAGGATTTCCGGGTGCTGGAGCCCGAAATCCGCGCCCGGCTGAAGGCACGATTCGCGCGCGGCAAGTTCGACGTGACCCTGCGCTACCACGCCGACGCCGCGGCCGCTGCGGCCGCACCGGTGCTGAACCGCGACCTGGCCGCGGCGCTGCTCGAGCGCCACCGCGAGCTGGCCGGGCTGGCCGGCTCGTCGGCCGATCCGGACCTGGTCCGCCTGCTGGCCTGGCCGGGCCTGCTGATCGAACAGCGGCCCGACTTCGAGTCCGAGCAGCACAATGCCCTGACGCTGCTCGACGACACCCTCGACGCCCTGCTCGAAGCGCGCGAGCGCGAAGGCACGGCAATTGCCGAAATGCTCGAGCCCCGGCTGGCCGGAATCCTCGAGCAGGCCGAGCTCGTCCGCCGCCACCTGCCGGCCGTGCGCAACGCGCTCGAGACGCGCTTCCGCGAAAGGCTGGAAGGCCTGGGCGCGGACATCGAGCCCGGCCGGATGGAACAGGAGATCGCGCTCCAGCTCGGCAAGCTCGACGTCGACGAAGAGCTGGACCGGCTCGAAGCCCACGTCGCCGAGGTCCGCCGCGTGCTGACGCTGGACGAGCCGGTCGGCCGGCGGCTGGACTTCCTGATGCAGGAACTCAACCGCGAGGCCAACACGCTGGGTTCGAAATCGGTAGCCACCGAGACCACCGGCGTATCGGTGGAGCTGAAGGTGCTGATCGAACAGATGCGCGAGCAGGTCCAGAATGTCGAGTGAGGCCGGCGGCGAGCTGTACGTCATCGCCGCGCCCTCGGGCGCAGGCAAGACCAGCCTCATCGGCAGCCTGCTCGAACAGTTCCCCGATCTGGCCTTCTCGGTTTCCGACACCACCCGGCCGCCCAGAGCCGGCGAAGTCGACGGCGAGGCCTACCACTTCATCGACGCCGACACCTTCCGCCGCCGGATCGGCGAAGGCCGCTTCCTGGAACACGCCCAGGTGTTCGGCAACTACTACGGCACCGACCGCGAGCGGGTCGAGGCGCTGTGGGCCGAGGGCAAGGACGTGCTGCTGGACATCGACGTCCAGGGAGCGGCGCAGGTGCGCGAATCGCACCCCGAGGCCTGCCAGGTCTTCATCCTGCCGCCGTCGCTGGCGGTGCTCAAGCAGCGCCTGACCGGGCGCGGCACGGATCGGCCCGAGGTCATCGAACGTCGTCTCGGCGAGGCCCGCAGCGAAATGTCGGCCTGCATGGAATTCGACTTCATCGTGGTCAACGACGATTTCGACCGCGCCCGCGACGACCTGACCGGCATCCTGCGCGCCTGGCCGCTGCGCCGCCGGCGCCAGCAGCAGGTGCAGGCCGAACGACTGGCCGATCTGCTGCGCGAGGACGGCGAAACCGCCTGACTTCGAAGGGTATCTTTTGCGGCCCGGATTGCGTAAACTAACGGGCTCGCTTTTCGAAATGCATTCGCAGGAGCTCTTGATGGCTCGCGTGACCGTAGAAGACTGTATCGATTCCGAACCGAACCGGTTCAACCTGATCGTGATGGCCGCCCAGCGCGCCCGCCAGATCGCCAACGGCGCCGACCCGCTGGTCGACGAGGAAACCGACAAGCCGACGGTGATCGCCCTGCGCGAAATCGCCGAGGGCGTGATCGACAAGGACAACATCCGCACCTACCAGGCGGAACTGGACGCGCGGCTGGCCGCCATGCAGGCCGAACTGCCACCGCCCCCGCCGGACGAAGACTGAGCTCGGCCCGCCTTCGCTGAGGACACCCGGGAATGCACCGCTCGGCGGCCACCGCTGACCGTGCCCGCACCTCACCCCGGGTGCCCCCTTTCTTGCCGATCCAAACGCCTCCCGCCGAATCCGGCGGAGTCGCCCGTGCGCGGTCACTCCATGCCGTGCTCGTGGCACCCGCTCGCAAGCACCGCCGCGCGCCGAGCACTCGCCGTGCAGTAGCGCCCCAGAACGCCCCGCAGAATCTCGGAAACTCGCACCCACAGCCGACCCGAAGCGCCATCGGTTGGGCCCATCGAAGCCCCGAGCGCCCCCGCGCGCGGAGCGAGCGGCTCGTGGTCGGTGATCGCCAGCGCGGAGGACCCGGAGCGCACTCGAGTGTGCGTGAGGATTCCGAGCACTGCCGAGCGCCGAGCACGAGCCGCGCAGTAGCGCCCCAGAACGGCCCTGAGCATTCCAGAATCTCGCACCCACAGCCGACCCGAAGCGCCATCGGTTGGGCCCATCGAAGCCCCGAGCGCCCCCGCGCGCGGAGCGAGCGGCTCGTGGTCGGTGATCGCCAGCGCGGAGGACCCGGAGCGCACTCGAGTGTGCGTGAGGATTCCGAGCACTGCCGAGCGCCGAGCACGAGCCGCGCAGTAGCGCCCCAGAACGGCCCTGAGCATTCCAGAATCTCGCACCCACAGCCGACCCGAAGCGCCATCGGTTGGGCCCATCGAAGCCCCGAGCGCCCCCGCGCGCGTAGCGAGCGGCTCGTGGTCGGTGATCGCCGGAGCGCAGCGACCGGAGTGCACTGTCAGGTTCATGAGGATCGCGAGCACTGCCGAGCGCCGAGCACGAGCCGCGCAGTAGCGCCCCAGAACGGCCCTGAGCATTCCAGAATCTCGCACCCACAGCCGACCCGAAGCGCCATCGGTTGGGCCCATCGAAGCCCCGAGCACTGCCGAGCGCCGAGCACGAGCCGCGCAGTAGCGCCCCGAACCATGGCACGAAACCGACGCAGAGCAAGGCTTCAAACCGAGGCAGGACCCCAACTCGCCAAAACGCGGGGAGAACAACGATGAGCTACCCCGCGCCGGTACGTGAACTCAAGCGGCTGCTCAATACCTACCTCGAACCCGAACAGGTTGCCGCCACGCTCTACGCCTTCGAAGTCGGCGAGGAAGCCCACCGCGGCCAGACGCGCAGGTCGGGCGAGGACTACATCATGCACCCGGTCGCCGTGGCCTCGATCCTGGCCGGGATGCGGATGGACAGCCCGACGATCACCGCGGCGATCCTGCACGACACGGTCGAGGACACCGACCTCACCCTCGACGACCTGAAGCGCGAGTTCGGCGACCAGGTCGCCAAGCTGGTCGACGGCGTCACCAAGCTCGACAAGATGAAGTTCCGCACCCGGCAGGAGGCCGACGCGGAAAGCTTCCGCAAACTCCTTCTCGCCATGAGTCGAGACCTGCGGGTGATCTTCATCAAGCTGGCCGACCGGCTGCACAACATGCGCACGATCGAGGCGATGTCGCCGGAATCGCGCCGCCGGATCTCGTCGGAAACCCTCGAGATCTACGTGCCGATCGCCGACCGGCTGGGCATGCACGGGTTGAAGAGCGAGCTCGAGGACCTGGGCTTCCAGAACCTCTACCCGAACCGCTACCGGATCATCGCGCGCCGGCTGCGCTCGATGACCAAGTACCGCAAGGAGATCATCGACTCGGTCTCCGAGGCGTTGAAGAAACGCCTGAACGAGGCCGGCATCGCCGCGCGCGTCGAAGGCCGCGAGAAGACGATCTACAGCATCTACTCGAAGATGCGCTCGAAATCGCTGAGTTTCGACGAGGTCAACGACCTGTATGCCTTCCGGGTGATCTGCCCGGCCGAATCGCATTGCTACCAGGCGCTCGGGGTAGTCCACAGCCTGTACAAGCCCCGTCCGGGCAGCTTCAAGGACTACATCGCCCTGCCCAAGGCCAACGGCTACCAGTCGCTGCACACGGTGCTGACCTCGCCGTACAACGTGCCGCTGGAAATCCAGATCCGCACCGAGGAGATGGACATGGTGGCCGAGAAGGGCGCCGCCGCGCACTGGCTGTACAAGGCCACGCCGCCGGACGGCTCGACCGCCGTGCGCGCCCGCGAGTGGCTGCTGAAGCTGGTCGAGACCCAGTCCCGGGCCAAGGAGTCGCTGGAGTTCATCGACTCGGCCAAGGCCGAGCTGTTCCCGGACGAGGTCTACGTGTTCACCCCCCGGGGCAAGATCATCGATCTGAAGGCGCGGGCCTCGGCGCTGGATTTCGCCTACGCCATCCACACCGACGTCGGCAATCGGGCCCGCCGGGCGCTGATCGACCACAAGCCGGCCCCGCTGTCGGCGGTGCTGGAAAACGGCCAGACGGTGAAGATCGAAACCGACGAAACGGTAGAGCCGAAACCGGAATGGCTGGACCACGTGGTCACCGCCAAGGCCCGCACCGCCATCCGTTCGCACCTGAAGAACCTCGAGCAGGCCGACTCGGTGGCCATCGGCCATCGACTGCTCGACCAGGCGCTGGCCCGGCGCGACAGCTCGCTGGACAAGATCTCGCAGCGCAAGCTCGACCGCTATGTGCGCAAGGCCGGGCTGGAGCGGCTCGAGGACCTGCTGATCCGGATCGCCCACGGCGAACTGCTGGCCGCGACCGTGGCCCAGAAACTGCTGCCGATCACCCAGCGCCGGAGTGCGGAGAGAACCACCGGCGATGTGTTCACCGTCGGCGGCTCCGAGCGCAACGCGATCGTCTACGCCAACTGCTGCCACCCGATTCCCGGCGACCGGATCACCGGCTACCTGTCGCCCGGCCGGGGCATCATCGTGCACCGGCACAACTGCCCCAACGTCCCGGCGCTGGAACGCGAACACCCCGAGCGCTGCCTGGACGTGGCCTGGGAGCCGCTGACCCGCGGCAGCTACAGCGTCCAGCTGAAGGTCGTCACCGTCAACGGCCCCGGCGTGCTGGCCTCGGTGTCGACCTCGATCAGTCAGGCCGACGCCAACATCGAGCGCGTCGAGCAGCGCGAAAGCACCGGCGACACCGCCGAGCTGCACTTCCTGATCGGCCTGCGCGACCGGACCCAGCTGGCCCGCGTGCTGTCGCGGATGCGGCGCAACCCGAAAGTCTTCCGTGTCCAGCGCGAAATGGGCTGACGCCCCGCAGGGGCTCGCCGACCGCCTGCCGCTGGACGCCATTGCCGAAGCGCTGACCGACCACGGCTGGTGGGTCGGCGACGACGCGCTGCCGCCCGACCTCACCGCCCGATTGCGCGCCGAACTCGACCGCCTCGAAGACGAAGACCGCCTCCGCCGCGCCGGCATCGGCCGCGAGACCGACTACCAGCTGGCCCGCGACGTCCGCCGCGACCGGATCCGCTGGCTGAACCGCGAGTCCGCCGTCCAGGCCGAACTGCTCGACTTTGCCGGCGCGCTCAAGGATCGTTTGAACCGCGCCCTGTTCCTGGGCCTGTTCGAGTTCGAAGGCCACTTCGCCCTGTATCCCGAAGGCGCCTTCTACCGCACCCACTACGACAGCTTCCGCGGCGCGGCCAACCGGCTGGTCTCGCTGGTGCTGTTCCTGAACCCCGACTGGCAGCCGGACCACGGCGGCGAACTGGTCCTCTACGCCGACGACGAGACCACCGAGCGGGCCCGCATCGCCCCGCTCGACGGCCGGCTGGTGCTGTTCCTCAGCGAAGAAATCCCGCACGAAGTCCGCCCGACCCACGCACCCCGCAGGAGCGTGGCCGGCTGGTACCGACTCAATACCTCGATCGGTGGGCAGATCGACCCGCCGCGGTGAGCCGGCAAGCACGGCGACGATCTGAACTCGACCGCAACCATTATTTCCATTATTCTGGAATTATGGAATTCGAAGACGCAACCCGCGCACTGGCCGGGCTGGCCCAGCCGACCCGGCTGCGGCTGTTCCGACGCCTGATCGCTGCCGGGTCGGCCGGACAGGCCGCTGGTGAGCTGGCAGCGGCGCTCGGCGTGCCCAACAACACCCTTTCATCGCACCTGGCGTGCCTGAAGAACGCCGGACTGATCGGGTCTCGGCGCGACGGGCGGTCGATCATCTACAGCGTCGAGATCGACGCGGTCCGCGCGCTGCTCGGCTTTCTGGTCGACGATTGCTGCGGAGGGCGCCCCGAGTTGTGCGCCGGCCTCGTCGAATCGAAGGTCGAATCGGTGCCAATGCAGCCGAACAACGAGCAACGGTCATGAGCGAACCCACTTCGCCCCGCACCGTACTGGTGATCTGCACCGGCAACTCCTGCCGATCGATCATCGCCGAAGCCCTGATCAACGCCTTACCCTGCGGGCGCTATCGCGCCGTCAGCGCCGGCAGCGCGCCGACCGGCACCGTGCACCCGGGCGCACTGGCGGTGCTGAAACGCCGCGGCATCGACCCGGGCCGGCCGCGCAGCCAGTCCTGGAAGGACTTCATCACCCGCCACTTCGACGTGGTCGTGACCGTCTGCGACCGCGCCGCGGGCGAGGCCTGCCCGGTGGCGGTCGGCGATTCGCGGGTGCTGCACTGGAGCCTTCCCGACCCTGCAGCCGTGCACGGCACCCACGACGAGATCGAGCAGGCCTTCGACGCCGTGTTCGACCGCTTGAAGCAACACATCGACGAGGACCTTCAATGAGCGCTGACCGCGTGGATCCCCAAAGCGCCATGACGGCGTTCGAGCGCTACCTTTCGCTGTGGATCGCCGGCGGAATCGTGACCGGCGTGGCGCTCGGCGCGTTGCTGCCGGGCCTGTTCGAAAGCCTGGCCGGCATCGAGTACGGCCAGGTCAATCTGCTGGTCGCGGTGTTCATCTGGCTGATGATCTACCCGATGATGGTCAACGTCGACTTCAAGGCCATCGGCAACATCGGCCGGGCGCCCAAGGGCCTGTGCATCACGCTGGTCGTCAACTGGCTGATCAAGCCGTTCACCATGGCCGCGCTGGCCGTACTGTTCTTCGAGCACCTGTTCGCCGGCTGGGTCGATCCGCAATCCGCGCAGGAGTACATCGCCGGCATGATCCTGCTGGGCGTGGCACCTTGCACGGCAATGGTGTTCGTGTGGAGCCAGCTGGTCCGCGGCGACCCCAACTACACGCTGGTCCAGGTGTCGGTCAACGACATCATCATGGTCTTCGCCTTCGCGCCGCTCGCCGCCTGGCTGCTGGGCGTCACCGAGATCATCGTGCCCTGGGAAACCTTGCTGCTGTCGGTGATCCTCTATGTGGTGCTGCCGCTGGTCGCCGGCAGCCTTACCCGCACCGCCCTGGGCAGCGGCGACCCGGCCCGCATCCGGGCCTTCACCGCCCGCATCCGCCCCCTGTCCACCATCGGCCTGCTGGCCACCGTGGTGCTGCTGTTCGCGCTGCAGGCGCCGAGACTGCTGGCCGATCCGTTGATCATCGGCCTGATTGCCGTTCCACTGCTGATCCAGAGTTACGCCATCTTCGCGCTGGCGTTCGGCTGGGCGTGGTTGTGGAAAGTGCCGTTCGAAACCGCCGCGCCCGCAGCGCTGATCGGCACGTCGAACTTCTTCGAACTGGCCGTGGCGGTGGCCATCGGGCTGTTCGGCCTGAACTCCGGCGCCGCGTTGGCCACAGTGGTCGGCGTGCTGGTCGAAGTCCCGGTCATGCTGTCGCTGGTCGCCCTCGCGCGTCGGCTGCAGCCGCACTTCGAGCGCTGAGACCACGATTCAGCCGCAAGACCAACGACCGCGTCGTTTCTGCACTGCTCCTTGTCCCGATCCGCGGGCTGAGCCACCAGCCACGCCGGAGTCCTTGGAGTCGGCGCAGTTCGCTGCTGGATCGCGACCTGAACGAGATACTCGAATACCGACACCCCACAACGACTCGCTTGCCGGTATCGTCGCCGCTACCGCTGGCCTGAACAGCCGACCTCACTAATGAAGAATTTTGCCCGATTTCTCCTCCGGGCCTTTGGCTGGACCCTGACCCAAGCCGATCCCGGCACCCGCCGCTACGTGCTGGTCTTCGCGCCGCACACCAGCAACTGGGACTTCGTGGTCGGCCTGCTGGCGGCCTGGGCGCTGGGGCTGAAGGCGCACTGGATGGGCAAGCACAGCCTGTTCCGGGGTCCGCTGGGGCCGGTCTTCCGGTGGTGGGGCGGCATTCCGGTCGATCGCAGTCGGCGAGGCGAGTTGAGCCGGCAGATGGCCGCGCGCTTCGCGGCCGCGGAGCATTTCGTCCTCGGCATCGCGCCGGAAGGCACCCGGAGCTTCTCCGATCACTGGAAATCGGGCTTCTGGCACATCGCCCGGGCCGCCGGCGTGCCCGTGGTCATGGCCTACATCGACTATCCGCGCAAGCAGGTCGGCATGGGCGCGTCCTTCGTGCCCGGCGACGACCTCGAGGCCGACTTCGTGCGGATCCGGGCGTTCTACGCCGACAAGCGCGGCCGGTTTCCCGACAAGGAAAGCACGATCCGGCCGCGGGCGCGCTGAGTTCGCGGTAACGCCTGGCCCTCGAAGCCCGTCAGAAGACTTCCAGCAGCACCCCGTAGAACAGGACCAGAAACCCGCCGATCTCGGCGGCGATCAGCGTCCACATGAAGATCGAGATCGCCGAACCGGGCACCGTGCGGTTCCCGAGCCTGAACGGGCATTTCAACTGATTGTCCGTGTCCTGCAGCAACCCGTGGACCACGTAGGTCAGGATCGATGCTGCGAAATACAGGACGAGCGCAGCAACAGCGGCCAGCTCCACGGCCACGGGCAGCCGGCTGATCTCGACAAAGGTCAGCAACAGAATGCAGGCGAACGCGTAGAGCAACGAGGCACGGTGGCCGATGTCGATGTAGGGATGGGCCGTGGCGCTATCGGACGCAGCGATCTGGCGGTACTTGATCACGCCGGTGATCAGCCCGGTCAGAAAGAACACCCCGGCCGAAACGACCGTCAACTTGGCGGCAGCGTCCATGGCTCGTACCCCTTCACGTTCGGAGCATCGTAGCGGAACGAGCGCATCGGCAGATCAGGCGCTGTTCGGTGGGCGTTGTCCGGTGGCGTTGCCCGGTGGGTGTCCGCGCTCTCCGCAGTCCCCGGTCAGCCGCAAGCGAACGGAATCGGCGTGGGCTCCCGAATCTCGATCCGCTCGCGCTCGAGCAAGCGGACCATGCTGGGAAACTGTCGCGCATCGAACTGGGGATACAGCAGGTAGTTCAGCAGGCCGTGGGTGCCGTTCTCGATCTCGGCCTGCCGGAGCGCGGCGGCGGCTTCTTCAGTGCGGGACAGCGTGCCCAGGACGAACCAGTTGTTCTGCGCTTCCGCATCCTCTTCGAACAGGGCGACCGCATCGTGGACCCGTCCTTCGGCGCAGGCCTGCCGAATCTGCAGCACGAGTTTCCCTTGAGGCGGCAGATCCATCAGCAGCAATCGGTCATGAAACGCTCGCGCCTCGGCAACCCGGCCGGCCCACAGGAGCGCACGGTGGATCTGGTACTGGACGAAGACGGCGTCCGGCCAGCGCGTCGCGAGCCGGTAGGCGTGATCGATCCATCCTTGGGGCGCCTGGGTGCGATAGGCCTGCACGAGGTAATGGATCGCCACCACGCGATCGTTGAGCGAACGCTCGCGAAAGACCGCCAGCGCCTGCTCATGCAAGGCGTCATCGCCGACCATGTAGGCGAGTTCCAGGGCCTGCAGCCACGCTTGAAAATCGCCGGGTCGTTCGCCAACGTAGCGCCGGAACAGAGACACAGCTTCGCTCAGTCGAAGCTGTTCGCGCGCTTCGACCGCGCGGTAGAGGATGGCGTCGAGCGGGTCAGGGGCCGTTTCGATCGCTGCCTCGATCCGCTCAGCGAAGTGAATCGCCCCGGCTTCTCTAGACACTCTTGAGCCGTTTTTTTGCTGCCTTCTCATACTCTACCGGCGACAGCCCGTCATTGGAACCGTGCCGCCGCCGGCGGTTGTAGAACAGCTCGATATAGTCGAACACGTCCGCTCGAGCTTCATCCCGCGTCGCGTAGATGCGCCGCTTGATCCTTTCTCGCTTCAGTAGCTGGAAGAAGCTCTCGGCAACCGCATTGTCATGGCAGTTTCCGCGACGGCTCATCGAGCATTCGAGCTTGTGGTCGTCGATGAACTTCTGCCACTCATGCCCGGTGTACTGGCTGCCCTGATCCGAGTGAACGAGCAAGCCCGGCTCGTGCTTGCGCTTCCAGACCGCCATGACCAGCGCCTTGAGCACCAGGTCCGCCTGCATCCTCGACTGCATCGACCAGCCGACGACCTGGCGGGAGAACAGATCGAGCACCACGGCCAGGTACAGCCAGCCCTCGTAGGTCCGGATCATCGTGATGTCCGTGACCCAGGCGCGATTGGGTTGGTCTGGATCGAACTGACGGTCAAGCAGGTTCTCCGCTACCACCGCCGGCTTTCCGCCGTTGTAGCTGCGACGCTTCCGGTAGCCCACTTCGGCCCGGAGGCCTGCCGCGCGCATCAGCCGGTAGACCCGATGCTTGCCGATCTCTTCACCCAGGTCCCTCAGGTCGTCATGGATCTTTCGATACCCGTACACCGCGCCACTCTCCAGCCAGGACTGCTTGATCAGGCCGGTCTGGCGCTGATCTTCCTTAAAACGCTGCGAGCACGGCGCCTTCAGCCAGGCGTAGAAGCCGCTGGGATGCACCTCGAGCACCCGGCACATCGTGCGCACCCGGAACTCCTTGCGGTGGGCCTGAATGAACCCGTACTTCACCCGGACTCCTTGGCGAAGTACGTTGCGGCCTTTTTTAGAATGTCGCGCTCCTCCTCGACGCGCTTCAACTCGGCCTTGAGACGCTGCAGCTCGCGCTGCGCCTCATCGTGCTCCAGGCTGGCCCGGTCCTTCGATCCGAACTTCTTGATCCAGGCGTAGAGACTGTGCGTGGTGATCCCCAGTCGTCCCGCAACCTCGCCGACCGAATGACCCCGGTCCGTGACCTGCCGAACCGCTTCGATCTTGAACTCTTCCGTGTACCGCTTTC
>NZ_JAAWWS010000161.1:0-13692 GCF_012272825.1 Wenzhouxiangella sp. XN79A
AGGCCGCTTGCGGGCGAAGGGTGGCCGGGGCGATTCGCGAGCAAGCTCCCTCCAACAGGCCGTTCTGGCGGAGGTTCCTGTTGGAGGCCGCTTGCGGGCGAAGGGTGGCCGGGGCGGTTCGCGAGCAAGCTCCCTCCAACAGGCGATCGGATCGGGGCGGTTCGATTTTCCTGTTGGAGGCCGCTTGCGGGCGAAGGGTGGCCGGGGCGATTCGCGAGCAAGCTCCCTCCAACAGGCGATCGGATCGGGGCGGTTCGATCTTCCTGTTGGAGGCCGCTTGCGGGTGAAGGGTGGTCGGGGCGATTCGCGAGCAAGCTCCCTCCAACAGGCGGTTCTGGCGGAGGTTCCTGTTGGAGGCCGCTTGCGGGCGAAGGGTGGCCGGGGCGATTCGCGAGCAAGCTCCCTCCAACAGGCGGTTCCGGCGAAGTCGCCGCTGTTACCCTCCGGCCCGCTTCACCGCCGCCAGCACCTTCACCGCATCCACCGTCTCGGCCACGTCGTGCACGCGCAGGATGTTGCCGCCGCGCTCGGCGGCCAGCAGCGCCGCGGCGACGGAGGCCGCGACGCGGTCGTCGGCGTTCTCTCGCCCGGTGATCGTCCCGAGCATCGACTTGCGCGAAATCCCGATCAGTAGCGGATGCCCCAGCGTATGGAATCTCTGCAGCTCGGCCAGCAGCGTCAGGTTGTGCTCCAGCGTCTTGCCGAAGCCGAAGCCGGGATCCAGTACAAGGTGTTCGGAGGGCAGGCCGGCGGCTCGCGCGGCGGCGATCCGCTCGCGGAAGAAGCCGAGCAGGTCCTCGGTCACGTCACGGTATTCCGGATTCTTCTGCATCGTTCGCGGCTCACCCTGCATGTGCATCGCGCAGGCCGGCACGCCCAGCGCCACGGCCGCCTCGATCGCGCCCTCGGCGCGCAGACCGTTGACGTCGTTGATCATCTGCGCGCCGGCCGCGACCGCCCCGCGCATCACGGCCGGTTTCATGGTGTCGATCGAGATCGGCACGTCCAGCTCGGCGCTCAGCGCCTCGATCACCGGCACCACGCGCTCCAGCTCCTGGTCGGCCGACACCGGCGCCGCCCCCGGACGGGTGGATTCGCCGCCGACATCGATCAGGTCCGCGCCCTCGTCGACCATCCGCCGGGCGTGGGCGAGTGCCGTGTCCAGACGGTCGAAGCGGCCGCCGTCGGAAAACGAATCCGGCGTCACGTTCAGAATGCCCATGATCAGCGGCACCTCGCGGCGAGCCGCGTCCTGGATGCGTCGGGCGAGGGGGTGCATGGCGGTGTCCGTCGGCGAAAGATGCGATGAGCATAGCCGGTCAGGAATCGGAATGCCGTCGCCGCCGGGCTGGGGTAGATTGGCGGCATGAGTCGGCCGACTGCCATCCACCCCGAATCACCTGTTGGAGGGCGCTTGCGCGCGAACGAATGGTCTCACCGCTGTCGCTCCGCCCGCCCTTCGCCCGCAGCCGGCCTCCAACAGTCGAAACCGAAGGCCACGCCAGCTCCGCCTGTTGGAGGGCGCTTGCGCGCGAACGAAGGGTCTCGCCGCTGTCGCTCCGCCCACCCTTCGCCCGCAAGCGGCCTCCAACAGTTGAAACGCCCACCAGGATCACCTGTTGGAGGGCGCTTGCGCGCGAACGAATGGTCTCACCGCTGTCGCTTCGCCCGCCCTTCGCCCGCAACTGGCCTCCAACAGACCGATCGGGGGCGGTGCATGCCCCGATGACCGCCGCCCTCGACACCCGGCTCCTCGCCGCCTGCCGCCGCGCCCTGGACGAATCCGACGCCCGGGTCGCCGACCTGGCCGCCGCGGCCGGCATGAGCGCGGGCCACTTCCAGCGCGCCTTCAAGCAGGCGCTGGGCGTCACCCCCGGCGAGTTCCTGCGCGCCGGACGGCTGGAACGCTTTCGAGCGGCGCTGGGGAAGACCGGTTCCGTCACCGAGGCCGTCCATGCCGCCGGCTTCGGCTCCACCAGCCGGGCGCACCAGGCGGCGGGCGAGGGCCTGGGCATGGCACCCTCACGGGCGCGGCAGGGTGGCCACGGCGAGCGGATCGACTACGCCACGAGTGCCTGCCGGCTCGGCCGCGTGCTGGTCGCGGCCACATCGCGCGGCCTCTGCGCCGTGCTGCTCGGCGACGACGACCTTGCGCTCGAGGCCGAGCTGCGCGCGCGTTTCCCGAAGGCCGGGCTGCAGCGCGGCGGCCCGGCGTTCCGGGCAACCCTCGATCGCGTCGCCGGCCTGGTCGACACCCCGGCGGCACCGCCGGCCGACCTGCCGCTGGACATCGCCGGCACCGCCTTCCAGCGCCGCGCCTGGAAGGCGCTGCAGCAGATTCCGGCCGGCGAAACCGTGACCTATGCCGAACTGGCCCGCCGCATGGGCCACCCGAATGCCCACCGCGCCGCCGCCGCGGCCTGCGGCGCCAACCCGCTGGCCGTGGTCATCCCGTGCCACCGCGTGGTACGCAGCGACGGCGAGCTGGGCGGGTACCGTTGGGGGGTCGAACGCAAGCGAGCGCTGCTGAACGATGAACGATCGCTCGTTTCAGTGCGTTCCGCGTGCTGACGCGCCACCGGCGACGCGCGCGAGATCGGCCCGCCTGCCGGTCCGGAATGGCGCGCATGTTGGAGTCGATCCGCGCTGCGGACGCCGCAAGCGAGGTCGCCGTTCGGGTCCACTGCTGGCGTTGCAGCTCCGCCGCAGCGACTGAAAACGCCCGAAATTCAAGAAAAATCTGCCTTCCAGGGGCAGAAAGTGACAATTTTCGTCACCACGGATGTTCTTGCGATCTCCATTCCGTGAACCAGTTGAGAGAGGTGTCACGAAACAGCGCCGCTCGCAAGAAAGCCGCAAACGCGCCCTACCGCTGGCACGAAAACTGCATTACTATCACTGCGGAGGGAGCTTGCAGTGTTCCCGGTTTCGCTCAACCCTGACTTTTTTCGACCCAGGAGCATCACATGAACATCCAGAACATTCGTACCCTGAAGCAGCAGGGCGGCTTCACCCTCATCGAACTGATGATCGTGATCGCCATTCTCGCCATCCTGATGGCCATCGCAATTCCGGCCTACCAGGATTACACCGTTCGTGCCAACATCTCGGAATGCGTCAGCATTGCCGGTGGTGCCAAGACGTTCGTTTCTGAAACTGCTTCCTCCAATGGAACCACGGCTCCGAACCTTGGCGCGGCCAATGCTCAGTACACGCAGCCTGCTGCCACTGAAAACTGTGGCCAGGTGTCTGTTGGTACCGATGGCGTTGTGACCGTTCCGTATGATGTTGCCGGCCTCACCGGTAACATGGTGTTTACCCCGACGCAGGCCAACCTGACCGATAACATCCAGTGGACCTGCACCGCTACTGGTGGTGCCAACAACAATCAGCTTCCGGCTGAGTGCCGCGGCACGTAAAGCAGGCAAGCAGTACTGGCTGGAAAGAGCCCCCGCCATGCGGGGGCTTTTTTCTTTTCGGGGCGGTAAACTTACGCTTCTTCCAGTGAGGTCGAGGCTTGGTTGTTTTCTTCAGTCAGTTGAATCGGTTGTTCAAGTACAGGCGGCCGACTTGCTTGTCCATTCGGTTAGGATTGCTGAGGCTCATGCCCCGCTCCGTTTCAATATCTGATCGCACTTGATCTTTCAGTGCGCCCCACCTCCAGGAACCCGCGCAACATGCTTCCAAGAAGAACTCTTTCTGCTGCATCTCTTGCGCAATTAGGGAACGTCTGGTCTTTCTCGGCGTGTTGGGTCGTTGCTGGTCTGATTCTCTACATGCTCGCAGACCTGCCTTCCGGTCCGGCTGTCTTTCCTGACGAGGTTTGCCGACTTGCTTGGGCCCGGCTGCTTTCCGGCACCGCGCCGGCATACGATATGTCGCCGGCTGCGTTTTGCCAGCCCTATTATCCGATGCTGTTGGCGCCTGTTCTCTGGTTCACCAGCGAATCGGAAGCGGTGTACCGAGCGGTCTTCGTCATCAATACCGCTGCCGCTTCGCTCTGCCTTCCGCTCGCGGTGCGGATCGCTCTTCGGCATCTAGAGATGAAGCCATGCGTTGCGTGGACGGCCGGGTTGGCAGTTCTCGCGTTTCCCGCAGTCACCCTGTTTCGGAACCACGCGCTTCCCGAAGCGCTTCTTTTTCCTGCAGTGCTGATGGTTTTTTCCACATGGTGCTCCTGGGTCGATCGACCAAGCTGGTCACGGTTTTATTCTTTGCTTCTCGGTAGTGTGGTGCTGTTCGCGCTTCACCAGAAAATGCTGGTGCTGCCGCTTGCCCTGATCTCGGGCGCTGTCATCGGCCATTTCTTCGACCGGTCTCGGGCCTATCGAATTCGACTCCTGGGCGCTGGCTTGGGGCTATCCTGCCTATTCCTGTTGAACGCTCTGGTCAGGTCGGCCGGGCTCGATGCAGGATTCGCCGGGAGCGCTGCAGGCGGGCCGGAAGTCGCGGTTCGGCTTCTGTCTCCACAGTATTTCTTGGATATCGTAGTCAGAGCTGCCGGGGTCATGGTCTATTCGACCTGGGTCACAGGCGGGCTTGTCTGCCTCGTGGGCGCCGGTCTCTTGGCTGCAGCAGCGAGGTTCATCCGTGCCTCAGCTGAGCCGATCGACCGTTTCTGGAAGAACACAGCGTTCCCCGTCGGTCTGTTCGTGTTGTTGGCGGGGCTAACCGCGGTCTATTTCTCAAGCGGGGCCCGGTTCGATACCTTGTTCTACGGTCGCCACGTCAACGCGGCGCTCGCAAGCCTGCTTCTCCCCGCGATCGCCATGGTTTTCCAAGGACGAGTCGACCGTGCGGCCTTGATCTGGCTTCTCGCCATTCCAGTGATCACAACGATCGTTCTGTTCGCTGGGCTCCCTGATTCGGACTGGTTTGACTTCTCAAGAATCCATGTCCACGCCGCGGGGCCGGTCATGGAATGGATGTTTCGCTTGGAAAGTCGCTCGGCCTTGCTCGGGTTCTGCGTCGCGATCATGGGGTTGTCGCTCTTAATGGGGTTGACGCACTTCCGGGGAGTCCTTCGTTTGCTTGGGCTGGTTCCTTTCCTGGTGATTACTTGCTTCATTCACTTGACAACCCGACCATTCGAAGGAGTCACGATCGAGGAGGCCGTTCCAAGCTCAGCGGCGTCGGTGCTTCGTTCTGCCGAGCCATGCCGAATCCATTTCAGTGCCTTGAACGGCGGCCGGTTGAGAATGCATCAGTATTTCCGGCTCCAGTACTATTTTCCAAAATGCGAAATCGAAATGCTGGAACAGACCGACCAACCGCCCAGGGGCGGGTTGGTCGTAATGAGAGAAACTTACGCGGAGTGCGAAAATGATGTCGTCTGTCACCCACTTCATCCGGACCTTGTCCTGTACCGTTCGGTGGACTGAGTTCTAAAAATGCCTATGAAAATCAATTTGATAGATGTAAATTCCTGACGCCAGCATCTCAGTACTTGCTGGCCCTATGCCGTGGCCGGAAACACCTCTGCTGTTCCTGGTTTTCTTGTTCAGTTTCGAGCTGAGGATGCCGCAGCCTCCCCGTTTCAATGTGCGGTAAAAACGGATGGAAATGTCTGCAATCGGAGAAACTGGTAATTTCCACTCGCCATGAGTTCGTATTGAGTCACTACCGATAGGGCCGCCGATTTGAAACTGATCATCCAGATTCCCTGCTATAACGAGGCCGAAACGCTCCCGATCGCGCTTGCCCACCTGCCGCGAAACGTGGAAGGCTTCGATACGGTGGAATGGCTGGTAATCGACGACGGAAGCGACGACGGGACGGCCAAATTGGCTCGCGAGAACGGCGTCGACCACGTCGTTTCGCATACGCATAACCAGGGCCTTGCGCGCGCCTTCATGACAGGGATTCAATTCGCGCTGGAGCAGGGGGCGGATGTCATCGTCAACACCGATGCAGACAACCAGTACAACGGCGCTGATATTCCGAAACTGGCCGCGCCGGTTCTGCTTGGAAAAGCCGATATCGTGATCGGTGCACGGCCGATCGACAGTATTCGTGAGTTTTCGGCGGTGAAGCGCTTTTTTCAGCGCCTGGGGAGCTGGGTCGTGCGGTTTGCGAGCGGCACGGAAGTTCCCGATGCGCCCAGTGGATTCCGGGCCTTCAGTCGCGACGCAGCGGGCCGCCTTGCCGTATTCAACGAGTACACCTATACGTTGGAAACCATCATCCAGGCGGGACAGCGAAATATGGCCATCGAGTCCGTTCCGGTCCGGGTCAATCCAGCTCTACGCCCATCGCGCCTGATGGCGGGAATGTGGTCGTACATCCGAAGATCCGTCGTCACCATCCTGCGCATCTTTGTCATTTATCGGCCATTCCGGTTCTTCGCGATGATCGGACTGGTGCTTTTCTCCGCAGGAACCTTGATTGGGCTTAGATTTCTGTATTTTTATCTTATCGGCGAAGGGTCAGGACATGTGCAGTCGCTGATCCTCGCTGGTGTGCTGCTGATCACCGGATTTCAGACCTTTCTCGTTGCTTTTCTGGCTGACCTTCTCGCAGCCAACCGAAAACTCCTGGAGGAAGTCCGTTTCATGATCAAGCGTCAATCCAAAGAACCTAAACCCAGGTCGGATATGAGAAGCGACAAATGAATCGCGTTTGGACGAAAAGAAGAAATTTCATCAAAAAAAAGCCAGTACTGCGGAAAGATTGGGAGCACGCGGCCACCTGTCGGATCAGTACGCGGTGAATTGCCGTGGCTGAGGGTGCTTGTCTCAACCAGGTGTCGGCGCATGCGCAGCCGCGGCTTCTGGTCCTGACCTCCACGTATCCGCGACATTCAGGCGATAAAGAGCCCGCATTCGTTCACGAACTCGCGCGCCGTTTGTCCGAATCGTTCGAGGTGCGGGTCATAGCGCCGGCCAGACCGCACGCGCACCGGGTCGGACGACTTGACGGTGTCGAGGTGCGCCGCTTTCGGTATGCGCCTGAGCGACTGCAGACGCTCGCCGGCGAGGGGGGGATCCTGGCGAATCTGAAATCGCGTCGCTGGAAGTGGTTGCTATTGCCGGGGTTCTTTCTAGGATTGGCCTTTACGACGTTCCAGGAAATTCGAAAATGGCGTCCCGACGTAGTTCATGCGCATTGGCTGATTCCGCAAGGATTGGTCATTGCGCTTCTAGGGTCGATCAGCCGGCGAGTACCTCCGTTTGTGATCACGTCGCATGGTGGTGACCTATTTGCGCTGAAACGATGGCCATTTCCCGTCTTGAAACGATTCGTCGTCCGACGTGCTGCAGCAGTCACAGTAGTCAGTGAGACGATGAAAGTCGAACTTATTGGGCTTGGACTACCGGAGAAAAAAATTTCCGTACAGCCTATGGGTGTGGATTTAGAGCACCGATTTTCACCTTCAGCCAATACCGAGCGTTCTTCAAAAGAAATCTTGTTTGTTGGACGACTCGTCGAAAAAAAGGGGCTTCGATTTTTGATTGATGCGATGCCGGACGTACTTACCGTTTGTTCGGATGCGTTCTTGACAATCGTGGGTTTTGGGCCAGACGAAGAGGCCTTGCGTGAACAGGTCGATCGATTGGGTCTCAAGCAGAATGTTGCATTCGCTGGCGGACGATCGCACGCAGAGATTGTCGATTTCTACCAGCGCGCGACGGTGTTCGTGGCGCCGTTTGTTCAGGCTAAAAGTGGCGATCAGGAGGGCCTAGGTCTCGTGACGATCGAGGCCATTGGTTGCGGCTGTCCCGTAATCGTCGGCGATTTACCTGCAACTCGCGCCGTTGTCGAAGATGGTCCTTTTAGGGTGCCTGTTGGTTCGTCAGGGCGGCTCGCCCAAGCCATTTGTGAGGTCATGGAAATGTCGTCTGAAGATCGCAAGGCGCTTGCAGAAAAACAGAGGACGTACATCGAGGGGCGATTTGATTGGGGGCGCCGGTCAAATTCGTATGCTTCGTTGCTGCGTCAGGTTTCTGGCCAGCGTCGATCGGATTGATCCTCGACCTGTCATGGTTATTGGTTAGTCCGAGACTCCGAGCCAGACTGCCACGTGGCCAAGGCGCCGTGAACAAGGTTCAACACAATCGCGGCCATACGGTCGATGACCGCTGCTGCAAGAAAGACCTCGTATTGATCGGCTGCGGCGCCGAGCATGCCGATCAGCAGTTCACGTAGGCCGATGCCACCGGGGGTGACGGGAACGACACCCACCGTATCGGCGATCAGTACGCTCATCGCCAGGGTCTGGAAGTCCGCATCCGGTGAAATTGACCATGCGATGACGAGTACTCTTGTGACGCGCGTTACAACAGTCGTTGCCTGAAAACAAGCGATCAGCAAGAGTGAGCGCAAGGGTTCCCCGTGCGGACGTTCCATACCAAGGCGCAGGTGCTGGACTCCTGGGATTCGATTCAACCAGACGGAACAAGACGGGAAAATGCACGCAACCGTTCCGGCCAAACCCATAGCGGCGCATCCTGCGCCGATTAGGAGGAAGGTCATCGATCCCGGGATGTCGGATGCGTGTGGCAAAAGTATGATGCCGGCGATTAGGCCTAAACCAAGAGCGACAACTAGAAGGAAAAGCTGGGTGAGATTCGCATGGATCATGATGCGCACAGGAACATGGTGGGCAATCTTGCCGTGCGCTGTCTGCGCTGCGAGTCCCAGCCCTACGAAACCAAGATTGAATAAGCCCTTGATGCCGACGAGTGCGAGTGAGGCATCGAAAGCTATGATCCGGTTGCTAAGTTCGAGCGCATGCTTGAAGCTGAAGGCCTGAGCGATGCGCATCAGGATAAATAGCAGCAGAACACCGGTCATCGCCGTGATGGAAAGCGAAGTCAGAGAAGTCACGAACTGCTGACGGGTTTCTTGTTGCCAGAGAAGCGCGATCACGATGGCCACCAAGCCGATCGCCAGAGCGAGGCGGACAAAACGAAGGATACGAGCGCGGTGTTGTACCAATGGGATTCCTTCCGCGGGCATCGATTCGCTGTTTTGCTCCGACATCGACTTATTTCAATCCAAGATATTGAGCCGCCGCCGCGTTGAAATCATCGAGATTTCCATCGACGAGAATGGTTTCTGAGCGCTGGCAGAGTGACTTCAAGATTCTGTTCTCGTTTCGAACGGCCATCGCCGTACCCGATGTGCGCGTAAGGAAATCGTGGGCTCGGAAAAGTGAGTTGCAGGAAAAAGTGAATTCGGCGGCATTCGACGAGCGAAGCATCTCAAAGGCGGCATCGTTGTCTAGAGCCTGAATTGACGAAACGTTCGATCTGCGGAGGAAAATTATCGTGTCGATTTCAGTTGGTTCAGCGATCGAATCCGGACCAAGGTGCTTGCTCCACGTGACTTTCGTCGTTGGTCCAATATACTCATAAAAAGGAATGCTTCGCCTTGCACCTTGCATTGCTCGATCACGATGCTTCGAAAATTCGGAGGGCGCGATGTTCATTATGGTGTGTGGGCAGGCGATGGCAGTTCGCCCGTCCGTGACGAAGAGGTCATCTCCGAAGGTTTGTGCCTGACCAGTCGAAACGAGCTTCTTTACCGTCGTGGTCTTGCCGGTGTTGGAGAGCCCGATCAGCGCGATGGAACGGGACCGTGTTGCCAGCGCGGCGCCATGAAGCAGCGCAAATCCATTGTTGAGCAAATGGACGTTGCACAGGTCACGCAACAGCCACCCGACTGAATGCACGTTGCCCAAGGTCATTCTGCCGGCCCGAAAGAGAAAACGGTTCACACGCAAAAGCGGCGGCTCGGAAGTCAGCGAAACAGCGCATGTGACGTTCGCAAATCGGCCTAGGGGAACTTCCATTCCGACCAGATCAGAGTCTATGATCTTGAAAGCCTTCCCTTGCCTGCGGTCCGTGATCTGTAGTGAAGAGTCGACTGAAAACTCGATCGTCAATGGACAGCTCGACGAGTTCGTGCTTTCCGTCATTGCATAGGAAAGGTCTTCACAAAGTGGAAACCCTTTCAGGCTCTGTGTGTTGCTGCATATCGATAGGACGTCCGGAATAATGTCGGCCCTTATTTTCTTTGTGTTCGTCATCTCAAAAGCCTGTCCAGTATCAGTCGCTACTACTTTCGGTCACCATTAACGCTTGCTCGATTCCTGTGTGTCCAGGCGACATCGGGTTTTCTTTCGATCGAATGGTTTTGTTGCGCGACGCTCTTCGACCGCATGGAAGGAGACCATATTGGGTTGACGGGCCTCATGGCGTAATTGGCAATCGCAAGGGTCGAGTCGCCATATTAGGTCGGCGCCTCAGTAGATCGTCCAATACCGCGGCGACCGTCTTGCACGCTGTCCTGTCACCAAAAATCGCCGATCCTGTAGCCAGTTGCGCGTATTCTTTTGTGAAAATCAGCATAAATGCCCGAATGTGCTTGTTGTTCCGTATTCATGGGCGAGCAAAGAATAGTCGTATGAGCCCTTTTCCGGTTGGCATTCCGCAGTCCCAGCGAAATCCCGCCGCCTCGACGATCGCCTCGGTATCCCGATTCGGGTGACACCCGCCGGTCACGCAGGTCCAGGCCGGCTGGATGCGGTTCAGCAGCCAGCGGCCGAGTTTCCCGGTCGCCTGGACGTGTTCCAGCATCAGCAGCCGACCTTTGGGTTTCAGCACCCGTCGGATCTCGGCCAGGCCGCGGGCCGGGTCGGGGACGCTGCAGAAGACCAGGCTGGAGACGACGGTGTCGAAGTGGTGGTCCGGGAACGGCAGGTGTTCGGCGGTGCCGACGATCAGATGGGCGTCGGGGCCGCGCGTTCTGGCTCGGTGCAGGCTGGCGGCGTTGGGGTCGAGACCTGTGAGTTCGATGCCTTCGGGGTAGAGCGGGAACATCCAGCCGGTGCCGCAGCCGACTTCGAGGACCTTACCGCGGGCCATGGCGGCCAGGTCCTTGCGCCAGCGTTGCAGGCCGGGCAGCAGGTGCATGCCGGCGTCGTAGGCCCAGGGAATTTGTTCGAGTCCGCGCATGGTTCGAGACTACCGGTTTCAGGGTTCAGGGTTCAGGGTTCAGGGTTCAGGGTTCAGTTCTCAGTTCTCAGTTCTCAGTTCTCAGTTTGGAGTGGCTGTTGTGCCTCATGGACGGCGGGTGGCAGGTTATCCGGGTCTTCTCGGACTGGGTGTGGGATCCCAGTCTCGGTGCATCGGTGTTTGGTGAACCGATGCTGGATCAGGTGGCGACGAGCGGGATCGAATCGGCATCGGATCCCAGTTCTTCGCGCGCTTGTTCGAGATCGTAGTCGTCCTGCAGGCCCAGCCAGAACCGTTCCGAGGTGCCGAGTGCGCGGGCGAGACGAACGGCGGTATCGGCGGTGATCCGGCGTTTGCCGAGGACGATTTCGTTGATTCGGCGGGGCGGGACCTTGATGGCGCGCGTCAGCGCGTTCTGGCTGATTTCCAGCGGCTGCAGGAACTCTTCCAGCAGGACTTCGCCGGGATGGATGTTCGGATGCTTCTGCTGTGTCATTGCCGTTGCTCCATTGGCGAAGGTGTGGGCTCGGACCGGGTCAGTGGCTGTGAGCGATCTCAAATGAACCGGGCAGGTCGCCAGACCCACGGGATCGGTTCGAGGCCGCGCATAGGGGCAGATTAGCGCGTTCAGGGGGTTGGGTCGAGGGGGCGCAGACGGGGCCGGATCGGTGGGGCCACCCTTCGCCCGCGAGCGGCCTCCAACAGGCTTTCGGTCTGACGGCGGCGCCCGGTTCGACTGTTGGAGGGAGCTTGCTCGCGAACCGGTTGGGCCACCCTTCGCCGGTAAGCGGCCTCCGACCAGCCTTCGGTCGGGCGGCGGCGAAGGGATCAGGCGTAGCGGGCGGGGGGTTCGCTGACGTTCTGCGGGCGGGTGTGACCGCGGAGCCAGGCGGTGAGTTCGGGTTCGTCGAGATCGCCGGCGGCCAGGCGGATCATGATGCGATACCGATCGGCCGGCGTTGCCGCGAAGTCCCAGCCGTTGATTTTCAGGAACAGACGCATGGCTACATAGGCCGTGCGCTTGTTGCCGTCGACGAAGGGGTGGTTCCGAGCGATGCCGAAGCCCAGGGCGGCCGCGAGGGCCGGCAGATCGACCTCCGGGCCGCCGTAGGCGAACAGCTGCTGCGCTCGGGCGAGGGCGGACTCCAAAAGCGCGCGGTCGCGGACCCCCTCGCCACCGCCGTGTTCGGCGATCTGGCGCGCGTGGACCGCGAGCAGGAGTTCGATCGACAGCCAGCGTGGGTCGCCGGGCATCATTCGGCGAGCTTCCGCAGCAGGTCGCGATCTTCGCGCATGATGTCTTCGGCGATCTCCAGCTGGGCGGCGAACTCCGGGTCGTAGGGGGTCAGGCGGATGCCGTCGGGAGTTTCGAGCACCATCAGTTCGTCGCCGCGGTCGACGCGCAGTTTCTCCAGCAGGTCCTTCGGCAGGATGACGCCGGTGGAGTTGCCGATGGCGGTGAGCTTGAGCTTGCGGGTCATGGGCGGGCTCCGGTGTTGTAACCGGAGTTATAACAAACCGGTGGGGGACGTTCAAGTTCGATGGGAGGGGGAAATCGCGGGCGGGCCCGCTTTTTAACGGACAGGTGATCGACCGTCGGCCCGGCGGAGCCGGCCTTCCGCAGGCCTTCGGTCCGGCGGCGGTGATTGAATCGACTGTTGGAGGGAGCTGGCTCGTGAATCGGGTCGGTCAGTCGTACCAGTCGACGAGCTCGAGGCCGGGGATGCGGCTGAATTCGCGGGTGTTGTGGGTGACCAGCGTGGCCCGGTGGGCCAGGGTGGTGCCGGCGATCAGGGTGTCCAGCGGGCCGATCGGGAGGCCTCGGCGTTCCAGGTCGGCGCGCAGTTCAGCCGCGCGGGTGGCCGCGGCGCGATCGAACGGCAGCAGCGACACGCCGGACAGTAGCTGTTCGAACTGCTGCCTCCGTTGCTTCGGCCGGGTGGATTTCGCCAGGCCGAATTCGATTTCGTAGACGACGACGATCGGGATGGCGATTTCGGACGGTGGGTGGGCCAGCAGGTTGGCGCCGACGCGCCCGGACCCCTTGAAGAAATAGATCAGCGTGTTGGTATCCAGCGCGTACATCAGAGCGGCTCGCGCTCGAGGTCCTTCCCCTCTTGATCGCGCAGGTCCTCGAGATCGGGGAAGTCCTGCCAGGCGCCGGCCAGTTCCCGAACGACCGACGGCCACTGCGTGCGGGTCCGCTCTTCGATCAGTTCGGCCACCCAGCGGCTGACCGAAAGACCGGCGTCGGCGGCGGCCTCGCGCAGGCGGCGCTCGTTTTCGGGGTCGAGGTAGATGGTGATCTGGGCCATGAGAGGTTGTGGGGCGTATAAGTGGGCATATATTAGGTTGGGCGCGGAGTGGAGTCAATCCGGGGTGGCGCTTATTCGGTCGGCGGTGCCGGCCTTCCGCAGGCCTTCGGTCTTAGCGGCGGCGATGGATTCGACTGTTGGAGGGCGCTTGCTCGCGAATCGGTCGGGCCGCCCTTCGCCCGCGAGCGGCCTCCAACAGGTTTTCGGTCTGGCGGCGGTGCTGGATTCGACTGTTGGAGGGCGCTTGCTCGCGAATCGGTCGGGCCGCCCTTCGTCCGCGAGCGGCCTCCAACAGGTTTTCGGTCTGGCGGCGGTGCTGGATTCGACTGTTGGAGGGAGCTTGCTCGCGAATCGGTCGGGCCACCCTTCGCCCGCGAGCGGCCTCCAACAGGGTTTCGGTCTGGCGGCGGTGCTGGATT
>NZ_JAAWWS010000161.1:13742-17452 GCF_012272825.1 Wenzhouxiangella sp. XN79A
CGGTCGGGCCACCCTTCGCCCGCGAGCGGCCTCCAACAGGGTTTCGGTCTGGCGGCGGTGCTGGATTCGACTGTTGGAGGGAGCTTGCTCGCGAACTGGTCGGGCCGCCCTTCGCCCGCGAGCGGCCTCCAACAGGCCTTCGGTCGGGCGTTGCGCTGATTCGCCTGTTGGAGGGAGCTTGCTCGCGAATCGGTCGGGCCACCCTTCGCCCGCGAGCGGCCTCCAACAGGGTTTCGGTCTGGCGGCGGTGCTGGATTCGACTGTTGGAGGGAGCTTGCTCGCGAATCGGTCGGGCCGCCCTTCGCCCGCGAGCGGCCTCCAACAGGAACCTCCGCCAGATCTGCCTGTTGGAGGGCGCTTTCGCGCGAACCGCCCCGGCCACCCTTCGCCCGCGAGCGGCCTCCAACAGGGGAATCGAGGGGCCGCTGGGGGGTCAGCCGGCGCGCAGGGCGGTGACGAGGTGGGAGGCGAGTTTGCCGCGCAGGGCCTGGACGAACTGTTTGCCGTCTTCGGTCCTTTCGGGGTCGAAGCGTTCGGCGGTGCCGACGACCTTGAGCTGGACGCGCTCGTTTCCGAGTGCGAAGGTCGAGGCGTTCAGGCCCTCGAGGATGCGGTCGAGGACGTGGTCGGCGCCTTCCTGCGGGGTCATCGGCAGGATGACCAGCGGGACGTTCTTGAATTTGCTGCCCAGCGTTCCGAGCAGGTCGAGATCGCGCAGGTGCAGCGGCAGGGCGTCGAGGATGCGCGGCATGACGCCTTCGATTTCCTCGGGGGTGATGGCGCGCCAGTCCTCGCCGTCGGGCCGGATCCGGGCGATCATCAGCATCAGCCCGCTGAAGTGGGTCTTGTAGCGAACGGCCGACAGGATCTCGCGGTTCAGGAAGTAGCGCGTCGCGTTCGGGTCCAGCGCATCACCGGGAATGAACTCGATCCGATTGCGCTTGCGGACCCGGGTCAGTGCCTGGTCGAGCACGTTCTGCACGTCGTCGTCGCCGAGGCCGCGGTCCTTCAGCGCGCGGCGCAGGGTGCCGTCCATCCGTTCGATGTCGGCGCGGCTGTCGACCAACTTCTCCAGGGCTTCCACCACGTCGCGCGGGTCCATGGTCTTCTGCGTGCTCAGGAAATCGTCGACCTGGCGCGAGCGGGCCTTGCCGAGGAAGTCCTCGAAGCGCCCGTCGAGCGCTTCGGCCACCTTGCCGAGTACGGACTCGTCCATGCCCTGGCGGCGGACCTTCTCGAGCAGTTCCTGCTGGACCTTGCGGATCGAGTCGCGGTTGAAGCGGGTTACGGTGGTCCGTCCGCCGACGGACGCTGGCAGCATCTCGACGGTGGCATGTTCGATGTGGTCGGCCAGCACGGCCGACAGCCGGTCGCTGTCGTCGCTGCTGCCGCGGCGCAGTTCGGCGGCCAGCACGATCAGCCGGGCCGCTTCGCCCGGGTCCTGCTGGATTTCGCGGACGATGTCGTCGACGGCCAGGCCGACCTCCTCGGCGCCTTCGGACAGCACCTGGACCAGGTTCTCGCTTTTCAGCTCGCCGCTGAGTTCGCTGACGAACTGCAGCCAGGTCGACAGCGACATGCCCTCGTCGGTCAGCGACTCCTTCAGCATCGGCAGCAGGCGCTTGATGTCGCGCGAGTCCGGCAGCAGGCGGCGGATGATCTGGGCCAGCCGGCGCGCCGAGGTGGTGCCGGCGCGATACTCGTCGCAGACCAGCGCGACGACGGTGCGGTAGGTCAGCTGGTCGATCTCGTCGATGACGCCGCCGTGTTCGTTCATGAAGCGGGCGACTTCCTTCTGGTCGGCCATGGTGTCCGACAGGTCGCGTTTCAGCGTCTCTACGGCGTCCAGGACGACGTCCAGCGACACGTCACCGCCGCCGCTGCGGCCGCCGCGCGCAACCCGGCCGCCGAGCGCCTGCAGCTGGGCGACGACGCGTTGGGACGGGTCGGCGTCGAGCGCTGCGTCGTCGTCGCCTTGATCGGCCTCGATCAGGTTGCGCATCGCGAAGATCGACTCGATGCGGCCCAGCAGGTCGCCGGTATCGAGGTCGGGCCGGCGCGCGGCGCCCGCCGCCGAGGCCTGTTCGGCCAGGTCGGTCAGTTCGGCCAGGCCCTCGCGCTCGATGACTTCGTCTTCGGCCGTGAGCTTCTTCAGCACGATGTGGTTGACCTTGATCGAGGTCACGCCGGCTTCGTTGAGGACGGCCTTGTAGGCCTCGACGTCGCCGAGCTCTTCGGCCCGGACCAGGTGCTGCATGGCCGCGGCGATGGCATCGACGTCCACCCCGGGTCGGAAGGTCAGCGACTGCAGCCCCAGCTCGCGGAACAGCTGCAGGACGCGGTTGGCGTTGAAGTTCTCGTCGGCCCGGTAGTCCTCGATGAACACCGCGCCGCGATCCTGCATCAGCGTGATTTCGCCGAGCGCCTCGACGAGCGGCGCGAGATTGGCGCAGAAGGTCTCGCAGGCCCGGTGCATCTGCGGGTGTTCGGCGCCGTAGGCGGTGGCGTTGGTCAGCGCGGCGTTGAACTGGCGACCGAGGACTTCGGCGCGGCGCTGGTCCAGGGTTTCGGTGTCGGTGCTCATGCCGCTGCGTCGACCGACGAGCGCCAGTCCCGCAGTGCCGCGCGCATGGCGTCGGCACTGGCGTAGCGGTCTTCGCGAAACGGAGCGGTGGCCTTCAGGATGATCCGCTCCAGTCGGTCGTCGATGCCCGGCGCGGACTCGCTCGGCGCTTTCAGGAACAGGCTGTCGGGTTGCTCCATCTTGCGCATCAGGAGCTGGGTGTCCTTCTCCTCGCGCACCGGAAGTCGGCCGGCCAGGGCCTCGAACAGCACCACGCCCATCGCGTAGAGGTCGGTCCGTGCGTCGGTTTCACGGCCGGCGGCCTGCTCGGGCGAAAGGTACAGCGCCGAGCCGACCACCATGCCTTCGGCCCAGTATTCGTTGCGTGCCGTGCGGGCGATGCCGAAGTCGACGATCATCGGGCGCAGGTCGCTGCGGTCGACCATGATGTTGGCCGGCTTGATGTCCTGGTGAACGACGCTGTGCTTGTGCGCATAGGCCAGCCCTTCGAGGGCCTGGCTGATCAGGTCCACCGCCACGATCGGCGGCAGCAGGCGCTGGGATGGCACCGGGTGGCGCAGGCGGTTTCGGATCATCCGGCCGAGATCGGCGCCGTCGATCAGCTGCATGGCCTGGTAGTAGTAGTCGTCGTCCTCGCCCATCTCGAAGATCGGCACGATGTTGGGGTGAGCGAGCACGGCGACCGTCTCGGCCTCGTCCTGGAATTGCCGCGGGCCCCAGTCGGCGGCCTGGGCCCCCTTGGGCAGCAGCTTGATCGCGACCTGCCGCTTCAGCGACTTCTGGAAGCCGACGAAAACGGCTCCCATCGAGCCGCGGCCGAGCTCCCGGACAATCACGAAATTGCCGAACTCCCGGCCGATGACGGTTTTCTGGTCAATGGGTGCGACGTCGTTCGGCATCGGTTTCAAAAAAGCCCCTTGTTAGCGTGACGAAATTAACGTATTCGAGGGGTTGACGGCAAGTCGCAAGGGCATCCGGTTCGCGCGGAAATCCGCCCCGCCACCGTCGAATCGAGGCCGGCGGTCGCTTTGCCTGTTGGAGGCCGCTTGCGGGCGAAGGGTGGGTCGGGCGGTTCGCGAGCAAGCTCCCTCCAACAGGCGATCGGATCGGGGCGGTTCGATCTTCC